>NZ_MOMB01000078.1 GCF_002752165.1 Erwinia sp. OLFS4 | reverse complement strand
TAAATATATTATCTGGAGAAACGAGCATGGATACTTTGTTTAAGATTTTTGAAAAATTTAGTTCAAGACCCCTTTACTTTATTTTCTTTGGTTTATCAGCATGTGAATTATTCCAGAAAGAGTCAGCATTAAAAAATCCTAACATAGAAAACATACTATATCTTTTATCTGCAATGATAATGGTCGCCTTTTTAACATGGGGATTTGAATGGCTAATATTTAGATTCAATATCACCCTAGAACCTCATGATCAAGGCGATATTGGACCTACAATTGGAACGGCAGCATTAGCTGTTTATTTAGTATATGCATTTCATTTTTTAAGTGAGCAACCAGAGGCATTAAATCTCAAGTTGCTAAGTAATTCAGGATTCATTTATAGCACAACTTTATTATTATTTTCTCTTGAGTCGATGAAACTTAGAAGATTAAAGCAGAGATAACAATAATAATTACATGCCGGTAGAGTATTAAAAATACTCTATACTATAAAAAAGCCGATATGACTTACTTCCTATATCATATCAGCTTTTCACGTTTTAAGGAATCATGGATACATAATCGACTCCAATTCTGGAACTGTATTGTGACGCAATAGCTTGATATCGTTCAGCATAACCACTACGAAGCTGGGACTTTAATTTCAGTTTAACAGGTACATTTTGAACATTATCATCCATGCTACTTAAGAATACTGCTGAAAGAACATTTTTTTCCTCGCCTGGAACAACACGTCCGTGATTTAAAACGACCATGTAATCAACAACTGGTAAAGATTTATCACCTTCAAATATAGAAAAATACTTTCTGGTTTTTTTATGGATGACATAGATATACTTAGATTGCTCTGCGTTAGGCAAGGCTTTATTTTGTTTAGAGTTGAAAAGCTCTAATACTTTTATTAAGCGATGAGGACTTAATCTTTTATGATGAGGGTCATTCCCTTGAGTAGGAACAAGGTCACAAGCTGCAGAAACACATAAATACCATTTTTCAGAATTTGTATCAAAGAAAATCGTACCAGTAGAAATATGACCCTCTTCAAAGTTTTTAGAAGAGAGGTTCATATTCAAGGCGTGATACATTTCATTATACGAATTGGCATTTGCAGGTAAACTCATTTTTTTAGAACAATACTCTAAGGAATTTCCTTTACCATTGGTTTTAAAATCATGTGAATATGTTTCAAAAACATCATCAATGAAACCGACTAAAGTTCGATTTCCTTTTAACCTTTCATATAGTTCTTCAGATAGGTTACTAAAAACAAAGTCAATATTTTTCTTTTTAACTTCGGCAGAATTAGAGTTTATTATTTGATTTAACCAACCAGCCTGCCCATAGTCATCATTTTCCAAATGATTATTGAATGAAAGTGCTTCTGCTTCGATGGTGTTTTGAATCTCAGACTTAATAATTTGGTAGTAAGATGGATTCCACTCGATTAAGGATTCATTTAGTGTATTCCAGATTTTTTCACCATCATTATCATGCCCACTCTTATCTTTGTGGAAAACGCTAATGAAAATATTACCACTTTGAATCCACTTAATACCGGCAGCATCACCTACCACAATACTTTTTTCACTATCATCTGCAATTACAGCATTTTTGGCAATTGCATATTCAGCAATCATCTCAGCAATGAAATTGATATCATCTTGCTCTGTAAGAAATCCATCGTTCCGAATTAATTCTTTAATCCGTTTACACAGGCGATTAGTCTGGATATATTCAATTGTCTCTTCTCTTTTTAAAGATCTATCTCCAATTTGAGCAAGATCAGGTAAGATAGTATTTTCCCAATAATCAATTAAATCATCGTTGTTTGTATCCACTATTCTATCGTTAATCTTAACAGTTCCTTTCAGAGAAGAAGCTATCTGCATCCAAACTGTTTCAAGCTCTTCTCTTGTGTAAATAACAATCATATTCAAATGATCAGAGCTTTTTAGTTCTTTTAATATAGAAATAGTTTTATCTGGTGCGTTATTATCTAAATGATAGTCCATTATAACCAGATCTGACTTACGGATACGGTCAACATCAAAGTTAACTGAACCATTGTCAATATCACAGATCATATTTTTGGATTGAAAATAGCCCTCAAGAGTTGCTGCTCGTTTAGATGAATCTATTTTCGCTGGATCTAACTCAATCTCTCTGTTCAGAGCTTTTATAGAATCAGAATAAGTAATGAAGTCGTCATCTATCATTACGACAGAGCGAATAGCATTATCACAGAATGTTTTCTGCACAAGGGAATTATAAGTTGTTATAGCCATGTTATGACTCCACTCCATTGAACTGAATTACAAAATTAGCACCGTCTTTAATTAAATAGTCATCTTCAATATTAGGATCTGCATACCAAATCTTGTGATGTGCTACAGCTAAATTCTCTCTACATAAATAAAGCCCAACACCATGACCATTAGCTCTTTTACTATAAAACAACTCAAATAATCGTGAAATGTCATCAGGATCTATGGCAGGGCCTGAATTAGCAATTATAACTAGAGAATTAACAAAATCTATTTTTATAATACGTTTATCCGCCAAGCTTACCCAGTACATCGCATTGTTTAAAATATTAGTAAATACAGGATATATACGTGATGGTATATCATTAACTGATATCTTTTTGAAATCATCACCAAACTCAATGGAAATACGTTGTCTTTCAAAACGGTCACCAAAAAATTTCAGGATATAATCCATTATGTTTTTTCCGGTAATTTTTTGTCTCGATTGATATCCCGATATTTTAAGAGGTGATAAAAATCTGATTTGTTGCGTTAATGATCTATGAGCATTTAAAGCCAATGTGAACCCTGGGTGTTCCTTTGCTATTGAAGGTAAAGAATTTAGTCCTCTAGTAACCATCGAGTCCATTTCTTCAAGCTCGTGGGAAAGTATTTCGACACTGATACCCAACTGAGCTAGAGCATTGAGACTCTTAGCTTTATCTTCGAAATATTCTCTTTCTTCTTCAGATAAAGAAAAGGCAGAGTCTAAATTTACACCTTCAAATAATCTATCTAATCCTTTACTTATTGACTGATATTTGAAGGTAAGTGAGTCAATAGTTTCAATATAAATACTATCAAGTAAATTTAAAACATTCTCAATTTCAGTATTGTTGTTGATTGAATCAACTATTGTTATGGCTTTAGAGTAATAAATACCTCTATCACTTTTAATCTCTTCCCCCCATTTATTTAAGAGAGAATTTGTTTTTTCATTTATGTTGTTATTAAATTTAGTTAATCTGGCATTTATGACACCCTGATTTTTATCCAGATGATTTTTACCTACTAACGAAGGTTCCAACTTATTTAATTCAGAATCTAATTTATTAACAATCAATTTCATCTCTAATATATATGCAGAGAATTCATTGTATTTATCACGATAATTTCTATATCTTTCCTCAAACACACCAATTTTAGGTGGTTTAGTTGGAGTCTTTATTTCCGTTCTTAATGATTCTAAATTAGTAAGATCTGCATCAATTTCTTTTATATAGTTATAATCATTTTTGTTATGATCATTTTCTAATTTATGTTTCAAATTTTTTGCAGCTTCGAGTGAAGCATCTAAAACGGGGGCTTGCGCTTTTAATGCCTCAGAAAAACTTTTTTGAGTAGATTTACGAGCTTGTTGCTGTGCTGATTTCCTTAATTCTTTTTCTCGCTTAACCTGTTCAAGAAGCTCTTTACGATCTTCTGACTTTCCACCAAAAAATCTATCGGCCAAAGATGTTAATAGATCTGAAACTAATGTTTTTAATTCTCTAGCCGCTTGGTTCCGAATGAAACCTTCCCTTCCAGATTTATCCTTTAACTCTTTATTTTTTGATTGCGTGATGCTAATAAATCCGAAAATCCTTCGATTGGACCAATAGTATCGTCCTGCATTCCATGATCGTCTTTCCTCAATCTGGAAAAAATCATTATCTACTCGTCCATATGGCAACACTCTTAGATTATCTCGAAACACCATAAGTCCGGCATATTTTTTTGCCTTGAGGTCAAAATGAGTATGCTCTCTTTCGGTATGAGATGTATTTTGTGCCATAAATTCTAACGTTCCAATTTGAATTTCAAATGGTCCGACTCCAGAATTAGGATTGACACTTATACTGGCAGGGATAACTACTTCACCCTTATCCTCGCCAAAAGCTTTTACACGCCCCCTAAACCAACCTTTCTCATCAACATAACCTACAACCGTATGCTCTAAAGCATCAAAATCACTTTTACTGAAAACATCTGATTGCTTTAAAATTTGCCTATGATAACCATTTGCCTTAATTGTATAAATCTCGTAAGAAAACGAAAGATCGTCTAAAATATAAGGATTAACAAAAGCCCTCAAAGTATCAACTAAACTTTGTTCGACATCAGATAACTCTGCATTATCTTTAGCCAGATCTCCAGCATTAGTCAATAATGATAAGTCTCTCCCAAGCTCCAGTAAAAAAAGAGCAGTGCCATGCTTATCACCGTCAATTTTTTCAACTTTGATTAAGATTTCTTCCCAAGGAACGAACACATCAGAATTAACTTTAAAGTCATCGCAAAAATTAATTATCTTTTCTTGCGTAGTAACAAAGTCACTTTTCCCATTTATAGTTTTCTCATCTTCTGAGAATTTTTCCCAAGCTGACTTTATGAGAAGATGATTCAAATGATGGACTTCATCTTCATCTTCATCTTCATCTTCACTGGGAAAATATACATTTTGCTTAAGTTCATTGATCAGATCAGATAAAATATCAGACAGAGAATCTATTTTTTCAAATTCTCTGTATGGTACAGTGACATCGTCAAATGAAAGATAATGGTTTTCGAAAAGCCTCCAATCAATTAGCAAGGCAACATAATTATTATCCATTTTCTTAGTAACAAGAAAAGTTACGGGAGACAGGAAAGCAGCAGATAATCGCCCAATCCCTTTTTCTCCTTGAGTTTTTCGAATACTTAATCCGAATCTCTCATTTTCTTCTAAAGTGTTCTTTCTCGTTTTGGATTCAGTACCAACAACAAGCCAATTATCAATAATTTGTTGCAAGGACATCCCGCAACCGTTGTCTATAAGGGCTCCGCAAGGGTAATCGCCATCTAGTGTGTACAATGCCACATCTCTTGCATAAGCATCATATGCATTTTTCCAAAGCTCACTTACAGCAGTTGGGCAATCTGCAATCTGCCCCTTACCGAGATGTTCAATTGTCCTTGCTCTCGCTTTAAAGCTAAGAGATCTCATCTGCATTTTTAGCATCCATTTGAGAATTATTGATTATTATTTCAACACAAGATTTCAGAAGAATTTTCCCTAGATTCACAGGAACAGCATTTCCAACCTGTTTCCCTTGGCTAATTATGCCTCCAGAAAAAATGTAATCATCGGGGAATGTTTGAAATCTAGCAGCCTGCCTTACGGTAATTCCATGGTTATCCCACGGATGTAGAAAACGACCCTTTGAAGGATTAAAACAACCAGTCGTTATTGTTGGACCTGGTAATGATAGCCTTATCCGACCATAAACGTCTTTATGACCAACATAGCCATTAGAATGACAAGGCAATCTAAAATCAACATCTTCCCGACTGCCATTGATTGGTGTCAAATTGAACCTTTCAATCATATAATCAGCATGGTTCATATGTATATTATTTGGATCACTCTTATTTTCTTTAAGAGTTTTTTTAAATTTTAACTTTTCTGCAATATCTTTCCCTAAAACAGCCGTAATTCTTTCAATAATCGAAGGTGCAGGTTTTTCAAAGATTTCGGAAGCATTAACCCAATAAGGTTTTTTATCTTTAAAATGAGTAGGAGAAGGTGGCCAATCACCTTCATTGATAAAAATGTCATCTCTGAGACCTAAAATGAATACCCGGTTTCTGTTCTGAGGGACTCCATAATCTTTTGCATTCAACTTTAATGGACCTACGATTTTATATCCACTATTAGCGGCAAGCCTTTTAAAGTTGTTTAAATAGTCTTTATGTTTTTCCCAAAGCAAACCTGGCACATTTTCAACAAGAAACATCTTAGGCTGAAAAATTTTAACAAAATCATAATAGCGAATAAGTAATTCGTTTCTTGGATCATTAACACCAGCATTTTTTATTCTATGTGATGAAAAACCTTGGCAAGGTGGTCCACCAATGATTAGATCCAACTCTTTTTCTTTCAGTTGTAAGCTATCCATTAACTCATCAGGTGAAATAGTCATAATATCTTTGTTTAGTAATTTTATGCTATTTTCTCTTTTATGAATTAAATTTTTGCTGTACGTATCACAAGCATCTTTATCAAGTTCTATTGCAGCTAAAATTTCAATACCCAGATCCAGAGCGGCTAACGAAAAGCCTCCCGCACCTGAAAAAAGATCTATGGCCTTGATTTTGTTCAATTTATCCTTCACTCTTATAAACAATCGTGTTCTTACAACTAATTTTACAGTAACGGGGCAGTTATCACAATCCAAAGGTAACATCAAGACAATGATTGCTTGAACAGTTATAGGATATGAGTAAGTTTCATTGTGTTATTGGGCTAAAGAAATATATATCATTGATTGAAAATTGACAAAATAAAGCTTTTTGCAAAAACATAATGTTATTTACATTCGAAAACTCAGATACTTCATCAAGATGACAAAGGTATAATTTAAAAATATTCAATACCTCAGAAATTGTCATCAAGTTGTGAAATATAATATACTGAATTAATATAAATGCTTTCTTAACATCTAATAGCTTCAAATAGTTTAACGTAGTTTGACAACGAACTAACTGATCAGTTTCGCGTTGAACCTTATTTATCATACCGATAGTAAATGACATTGCACAAAGTTCCTTAAAATAATCTTCGCTTATGCTGTTATACTCAGGTGATATAACAACTGATAAATCCCGGCCATCAAACTCTAAATATAGATCGCTAATATCTAATTCTTTTTTATACGCAACTATATCTTTTAACACCTCATTATTGTTATAAAATAAACCGTTTCTCTCAATATAACAACTCGATATGAATATGTTATTTAGAGAGTTATAGTGCAGGTCATTGTCTTCATCTATATATATTTTAGGGAATGCAAATTCTTTTTTGCTTTTTTTGCATAAATGATTAATCTTAGCCTTTATGTTTTCCTCGCTCATATATTATCCTTTTAGTAAATCTAATAA
>NZ_MOMB01000049.1 GCF_002752165.1 Erwinia sp. OLFS4 | reverse complement strand
TCTGAGCCATGATCAAACTCTTCAATTTAAAAGCGTCTGATGCTCAAAGAATTAAACTCTCCGTCCGGTATTTAAACCCGACGGTTACGTAATGAATTTACGCGTTCACTCTTCAAGACTTGATACTACAAATAGTTTTGCCATATCAATCCTGCGAGTGCCCACACAGATTGTCTGATAAATTGTTAAAGAGCAGTGCCACTTTCTCGTGTGGCGCGGGTTGCGTATATTACGCTTTGCCGCTGAAGAGTCAAGGATTTTCTCCCGTCTCATCTGCGGGAAATCTATCGATTTCATCCCCCGCTAACCCGGCCTGCGTTACCGCCATGCCGTGTCAGTGGAGGCGCATTATAGGGACTTCAGACGCGCTGACAAGTGCTAATTGCGAAAATAACGCTGACCGTTTTAATTTTCACCAGCCTGTTTATTTTCAGGCCGTTTTACCTGGCAGGGCGGCAAAATCCTGAGCAAATCGCCTGACCTGTTGCCAGTCGGTATACTCTACTTCTTTACTGGCGTTAGTTTCCCCGCCGGTCATGCGCATGATGAACTGGATCATAATACGGTCATACCAGCTATAACGCGGATAACGTAATGCACCGGCGAAAACAGCACAACAGTCTGGCGCCCAGGGGGTACTGAGCAGAAATTTACGGGTATAGGCATTCGTTTGTGGGCTACGTTTTTCAGGTTTCCGCGCCGTCAGATTGACGGAAAAAAAACCGCTCACACGTTCACGGAGAGCCGTAAGGTTAGCGGCAACAAATTTAGCCAGCGCGGGATGAAAGTGTCCATAACGTATTGAGGCACCAATCAATATACGATCATACTGTTCCCATTCAATACTGCTGGCGTGCATGATATTAAGTATATCGCAAGGTTGGATATGCTTAATTTCCGAAGCAATTGCCGCAGAGATTGCATGAGTTTGTCCATCACGGCTGGAAAATATAATCAGCGTTTTCAATATTTATACTCCCTGTTATTCACGCCAGAAGGTCGGGGTAAACAGTACCAGCAACGTGAAAACCTCCAGTCGTCCAAACAGCATAGTTGAAATAAGAATCCATTTTGCAACATCATTCATTGACGTGAAATTATCCGCCACCACGCCTAATCCAGGGCCAAGATTATTCAGCGTTGCAGCAACAGCGGCAAAGGCCGAAAAGTCATCAACACCAGTCGCAATAATGGCCAGCATGCTAAGAATGAATACCAGCGCATAGGCAGAGAAAAACCCCCATACGGCTTCAAGAATTCGCTCGCCCAGTGCACGATGCCCCAGCTTAATGGTATATACCGCATTCGGATGCACCAGCCGCTTTAATTCACGATATCCCTGCTTAAATAACAGCAGAATACGAATCACTTTCAAACCGCCACCGGTTGAGCCCGCACAGCCACCGATAAACGCAGAACATAGTAACAATACCGGTAAGAACAGAGGCCAGCGGGCAATGCTGTCGGTGGTAAAACCTGCGGTGGTTGCCATCGACACTACCTGAAAAAATGCCTGATTAATTGTCTGCCCGACGCTGACATAGACATTGTGGAAGTAAAGTACCAGCGTACAGACCAGCACAAGCGTCAGCTGGACGCCAATAAACATGCGAAACTCTGGATCACGCCAGTAAACTTTCAGGTTGCGCCCGCTCAGCAAGGCGAAATGGAGGCCATAATTACAGCCGGAAATCAGTAAAAAAATAGCAATAATGGTGTTAATCGTCGGACTGGCAAAATAACCGATACTGGCATCATGGGTGGAAAATCCCCCTATCGCGATAGTAGAAAAGCTGTGGCTTATCGCATCAAAGAAAGACATTCCAGCCAGCCAAAGTGAAAGGGTGCAAGCAACGGTCAGTAGCACATAGATAAGCCAGAGCGTTTTCGCCGTTTCCGCAATTCGTGGACGCATTTTATTATCTTTTAACGGACCGGGCATTTCTGCACGATAAAGCTGCATTCCCCCTACACCGAGGATAGGCAGAATAGCCACCGCCAGAACGATAATACCCATGCCGCCAAACCACTGCAGCATCTGACGATAAAACAAAATGGCTTTAGGTAAAGAGTCCAGCCCAACCAGAGTGGTTGCCCCCGTCGTCGTCAGCCCGGAAAAAGACTCGAAAAATGCATCGGTAATAGACAGATTGGGGTGCTCGGAAAAAATAAAGGGCATCGCCCCCACGCTACCCAGCACCGTCCAGAAAAGCACGACGATTAAAAACCCTTCGCGGGATTTCAGTTCACTACGCTGCTTACGATTAGGCCACCACAACAATAACCCAATCGCCAGCGCCATAAAAAAAGTCTGGGTAAAAGCCCTTCCGGCACCGTCGCGATAAATAAGCGCCACCAGACCTGGTACGATCATGGTCCCAGAGAAAAGAATAACCAGCAAACCGACAATACGGGTGATGGCACGAAAATGCATGAGAGTTCCTTAACTCATTAATTCAACGGCTCAAGATTGAGCCCGCCACGGCTGAGATCGCTCAGGCGCATTGTAAAACCGACGATCTGACCGTAAGGCAATGCCAGTCGCAATGTGACCTGCTCAGTGAACTCAGAGGCAAGCAGCGTGCCCGACGCCCATTGAATTAGCCTTTCAATATCAGACAATTGTGCGTAATCACAGCATAACCTGAAAGTGAGCATCGGTACTTTCCGCTGGCGCACCAGTTGCTTTAATGCCTGCTGAACACCGTTTCCGTATGCTTTTACCAGTCCGCCCGTTCCCAACTGAATACCGCCGTAATAACGTATTACCACGGCGGTAACCTCCCCTACACCGCTGCCCATCAGCTGTGCCAGCATAGGCTTACCGGCAGTACCCGACGGTTCACCATCATCGGAAAAACCCAGCTGTTGTGAGTCGTCTGGCGCACCGGCAACCCAGGCCCAGCAATGGTGCCGGGCATCCGGATGTTGCTGACGAATATGTTGTACAAACTCACGCGCGGCCATCACGCCTTCAGTATGCTGCAATAGCGTAATAAAGCGGCTTTTTTTTATCTCTTCGCTAAAACTGACCGTTTCAGCAGGAATATCATAAGCGTCCATCAGTGCAAATTAAGCGCGCGGGTCATATTTTCAATGCGGTTATCATGGAATACCACGTTATCTTCAATGCGAATACCACCGTAGGCTTTAAAGGTGTCAATACGCCCCCAGTTAAACAATGAGCTAAAACGACTTTCCCGCCAGGGCGCCAGCAACGACCCGATAAAATAGATACCGGGTTCAATAGTCAGTACCATGCCAGGTTCCAGTATCCGGGTACAACGCAGATAGGGATATTGTCGCGGTGCAGCCAGCTGCGTGCCGTAATCATCCTGCATAAAACCGCCCACATCATGTACCTGTAAACCTAACGGATGACCCAAACCATGAGGCATAAAAGCAGCAGTGATATTTTCCGCCACCAGCGCCTCTTCACTTAACCCTTTCACCAAATCATGCCTGATCAGCAAGCGGGCGATACGCTGATTCATTTGCTGATGATAATCACTGTAACGCACACCGGTTTTCAGGTCGGCGATTAATGCCTGTTGCTCGCCATCCATGTCCGCTACCAGTGCCGCGAACTCACTGTCCGGCTGGGCGGCATAACTGCGGGTAATATCCGCCGCATAGCCATTATATTCAGCCCCTGCATCCAGCAGGAAACTCCGCAGCTGTCGGGGAACCTGCTGTTCAGGCTGGGTATAATGCAATATGGCTGCATGTTCATTCAATGCCACAATATTACCGTAAGGCACATCAGTGTCACGGTGCCCCGTCGCACTGAGATAGGCCATGTTGATATCAAACTCACTCATTTCCGACAGAAAAGCCTCTTTCGCTGCCTGATGTCCAAGTACGGCAATTTTCTGCGCCTGGCGCATACAGGTCAGTTCATAGGGAGTTTTATACCCACGATAAAAATGCAGATAATCAATCAGCCCCTGTGGGTTGATATGTTCAGCAGGCAATCCCAACTGAGAGGCACGCGACACAGCCGGGCCAATATACGCAATATTTTCACGCTGGGCTGGCAGTAAACGGCCAATTTCACTGGCATCACGCAGCACCATAATATCGATTTCAGCCGTCCAGAAATCTTGTGGCACTGGCTGCACTTTGTGCCAGTAATCAATCGGAGAATAAAACCACAGTTTGGGTTTATTCACCCCATCAACCCACAACCAGCAGTTAGCCAGATCTGTGACCGGTATCCAGTGCTTAAACTGTGGGTTTACTTTGAATGGATAGTCATGATCGTCAAGAAAAACCGTTAGCAGTTCACCAGAATGTATCAACATCGCGTCCAGCGATGCACGTGCCAGTGCCTGTTGCGCTCTGCGCTGTAAAACTTGCAGATGCTCCTGATACAGCGCCACCAGTGAATCCATCACACACCTCCCGTTCAGTCTGTTGCCAGCATCTTATCATAGCCCGCACGCCATTAGCCCTCTCTGGTCGATGTGATCGTTACAGCAATTTACAGATGTTTTTTTGCATTTTATTAACATCAATCTCACACTTACCTCAACTGGTAAGACCAGATCCTTTGGGTAGATTCAGGAGAACACCATGCTTTATCAAAGCGACACCCTCTCTGTAGAATGGATTGACGAGGGCATTGCAGAGTTAGTATTCAATGCACCCGGTTCAGTGAATAAACTGGATACGCTAACGATAAGCTGTCTGCACGAGGCCATTCAGGTACTTGAGCAACAACCCCACCTCAAAGGGGTACTACTCAGTTCACGTAAAGCGGCATTCATTGTCGGTGCTGATATTACAGAATTTCTCTCTTTATTTGATGCACCAGCCGAAAAACTGACCGGCTGGCTGAACCATGCCAACCGCATTTTTTCACGCCTTGAAGACCTGCCGGTCCCCACGCTGTCAGCAATAAATAGCTATGCCCTCGGTGGCGGTTGCGAATGTATCCTTGCCTGCGACTTGCGGCTGGCAACGCCGGATGCCCGTATTGGATTGCCAGAAACCAAACTCGGGATCATACCAGGCTTCGGCGGCACGGTGCGCCTGCCCCGCTTACTGGGTGTCGATAGCGCACTGGAAATTATTGCTGCTGGCAAAGATATTTCTGCCGATGAAGCACTGAAACTGGGGCTGATTGACGCAGTGGTTTCCAACGATAATCTGCATCAGGCGGCGTTGAAAATGCTGAAAGCTGCCATCAACGGAGCACTGGACTGGCAAACCCGGCGGGCACCTAAGCTGGCTCCGCTGAAACTGAATCAGGTGGAAGCGGCCATGAGTTTTACCATGGCAAAAGGGCTGGTGATGCAAACTGCCGGAAAACATTATCCGGCACCCTTGAGCGCGGTTGAAACCATCGAAGCAGCCGCTGGCCTGAGACGTGACGAGGCGCTGAAACTGGAAACCGCCCGCTTTGTCGCACTGGCTCGCAGTAGTCAGGCGCGAGCGCTGGTAGGAATTTTCCTCAACGATCAATATGTTAAAAATAAAGCGAAAAAACTGACGCAGGGGATTTCGCTCCCTCAGCAAGCGGCAGTATTAGGCGCAGGCATTATGGGCGGTGGCATTGCCTGGCAGTCAGCATGGAAAGGCGTGCCGGTCATCATGAAAGACATCAATTCCGCCGCATTGGCATTAGGAACGAACGAAGCGGCTAAGCTGCTTAACAAGCAGCTTGAGCGCGGAAAAATAGACGGACTGAAACTGGCGCAAATTATGGGAAGCATCCGGCCAACCCTGAACTACAGCGAATTTCAGCACGCCGACATTGCGGTAGAGGCCGTGGTTGAAAATCCAGCGGTAAAAATGAAGGTCCTGGCGGAGACTGAAGCCGCCCTGCCGGAAGAGGCTATCCTGGCATCCAACACCTCGACCATTCCCATCAGCCAGCTGGCACAAGCCCTGAAGCGTCCGGCGCAATTCTGCGGTATGCATTTTTTCAACCCGGTACCACGTATGCCGCTGGTTGAGGTGATCCGTGGCGAAAAAACCGCAGACAGCACCGTGGCAAAAGTGGTCGCCTGGGCCAGCAAAATGGGCAAAACGCCCATTGTTGTCAACGATTGTCCGGGATTCTTTGTAAACCGTGTATTGTTCCCTTATTTTTCCGCGTTCAGCCTGCTGTTGCGTGACGGCGCGGACTTTTGCCAGATTGATCGGGTGATGGAAAAACAGTTTGGCTGGCCGATGGGCCCGGCACGCCTGCTGGACGTGGTCGGCATTGACACCGCACACCATGCCCAACAGGTCATGGCACAAGGCTTCCCATTACGCATGCAAAAAACATATCGCGATGCTATCGAAGTCCTGTTTGAGGAAAAACGTTATGGCCAGAAAAATCAGCGTGGTTTTTATCTGTGGGAAACCGATAAAAAAGGCAAACAGCAGAAGATAAGTGATCCGCAGGTTGACCAGCTACTGCAACAGGTCTGCCAGCCACGCCGGATATTTACCGACGAAGAAATTATCAGCCGGATGATGATCCCTATGCTCAACGAAGTGATACGTTGCCTGGAAGAAAATGTCATCGCCACACCGGCGGAAGCCGACATGGCGCTGGTCTATGGTTTGGGTTTCCCGCCGTTCCACGGCGGTGCATTCCGCTATATGGATACCCTGGGTGCTGAAAAAGTGCTGGCGTTAACCGAACGCTTCGTCGCACTGGGCCCCCTCTACCAGGCACCTGAGGCACTACGCGAAAAAGCCGCTCGCGGCAGCCAGTGGTATCCGCTGCCTGAGGCGATGACTGACAACATTTTAAAAACGGCCTGAGGAAAAAAACATGGAAAAGGTAGTCATTGTTGACGCAATCCGCACCCCGATGGGCCGTTCAAAAGGCGGGGCGTTTCGTCAGGTACGCGCAGAAGATCTGTCAGCCCATTTGATGCGTTCACTGCTAAGCCGTCACCCGGTCCTTGAAGCAGCAGAACTTGACGATATTTACTGGGGTTGTGTACAGCAAACCCTTGAGCAGGGATTTAACATAGCCCGCAATGCCGCCTTGCTGGCTGAAATACCTCATTCGGTTCCCGCCACAACCGTCAACCGTTTGTGTGGGTCATCAATGCAGGCCCTGCATGATGCCGCAAGAGCCATTATGGTCGGTGACGCACATCAGTGTCTGGTGGGTGGCGTTGAACACATGGGGCATGTTCCGATGAACCACGGCGTAGATTTTCATCCCGGTCTGAGCCGTACTGTGGCAAAAGCCGCCGGTATGATGGGACTGACTGCCGAAATGCTGGCTCGCATACATGGCATCAGCCGGGAGATGCAGGACAGCTTTGCCGCCCGTTCTCATCAACGGGCCTGGGCCGCAACACAAGCCGGCCATTTTTCTGCGGAAATCATCCCCACCAGCGGCCATGATGCAGAAGGGACACTGGTACGTTATGTCAGTGATGAAGTGATTCGCCCGGAAACCACAACAGACAGCCTGGCTGCTCTCAGACCGGCCTTCGATCCGGTCAATGGCACGGTCACCGCCGGCAGCTCGTCAGCACTGTCAGATGGTGCGGCAGCCATGCTAATCATGAGCGAACAGCGTGCTAAGGCGCTGGGGCTAAAAGCTCGCGCCCGCGTTCGTGCAATGGCGGTGGTTGGCTGCGATCCCTCTATTATGGGCTACGGGCCAGTACCCGCAACCCAGCTGGCTTTAAAACGCGCCGGACTGAGTGTCAATGATATCGGTCTGTTTGAGCTGAATGAGGCATTCGCTGCACAAACACTTCCCTGTATTAAAGACCTCGGGCTGCTCGGGCTGCTAGACGAAAAGGTCAACCTTAATGGTGGCGCGATTGCCCTCGGCCATCCACTAGGTTGTTCCGGTGCCCGCATCAGCACCACGCTATTGAATCTGATGGAACGCCGCGACGTACAGTTTGGTGTCGCAGCAATGTGTATTGGACTCGGCCAGGGGATCGCCACGGTATTTGAACGGGTTTAACCTGCCATTAGCCGCTAAATATGTCGAAGTGGCCGTATGTTTGCTGAAGATTTCCGCCGGCGCTGGTCCGGCGTTTTTTCATTGTCAGCGATCAGATAAAGGCAAACGCATCGCCATACATTGTCGCCTCTTCCGCACCGCGCTCGGCGCAAAAGCGCTCGCGGGCTATTTTGGCCATTTCAAAACGGCCGGCAATATAAATATCATGACCCGCCAGGGAGGCATAATCCTGCATCACTGCCGTCAGTACCGTGCCGTGACGTCCAGACCAGTCTGCTTCAGGCTGCTCAACAACCGGAATAATATTAAGACGGGTATGACGCACAGCCAGTGCATTAAGTTCATCCAGGTCATAAAGATGTTTTAATTCCCGCCCGCCCCAGTAAAGAGCGATATGGCGATCGGGTTGCTGCGCCAGCGCGGTCAGCAGAATTGAACGTACATAAGAAAACCCGGTACCGCCGGCAATCAAAATAAGTGGCCGCTCGCTTTCCTCACGCAGCCATGCGTCGCCATGGGGAATATCAACCGTGATCTCCCGATCCTGCTTAATACGGTCCATCACTGCCATTGCATACAGATTAAGTTCAGAAGCCCCGATATGCAGCTCGATAATATCTTTTTCCATCGGCGTCGATGCCAGCGAGAAAGGCCGTTTATCACTTTCTTCCATGACCACCATAAGATACTGGCCGGCACGAAAACTAAAATCTGCGGCCGGCACCAGGCGTACCCGGTACACGGTATCCGTAATCGCCTCAACCGAGGTCACTTTACAGCTCAATGTTGTCATGCGTTCGCTCTGCAGGGTCATGATTAAATCAGTTTGTCCGTTTTAGCAGCGGACGTAGTCATAATTGCCAGTTCATCCCAGATAGCATCAATGCGTGCGGTAACATCAGGATCTTTACGGATCGGACGCCCCCACTCGCGCGTGGTTTCACCAGGCCATTTATTGGTTGCATCCATGCCCATCTTTGACCCCAGACCGGAAACCGGCGAGGCAAAATCCAGATAATCAATCGGCGTGTTTTCCACTAAAACCGTATCCCGGGCCGGGTCCATCCGGGTTGTAATGGCCCAGATAACATCATTCCAGTCACGGGCATTAACGTCATCATCACAAACAATAACGAACTTGGTATACATAAATTGCCGTAAAAAAGACCAGACGCCCATCATTACGCGTTTTGCATGTCCGGCATACTGTTTTTTCATCGTGACCACCGCCAGGCGGTATGAACACCCCTCTGGCGGCAGATAAAAATCTACAATTTCCGGAAACTGTTTTTGCAAAATCGGCACAAAAACTTCATTTAATGCCACACCTAATACCGCCGGTTCATCAGGCGGACGTCCGGTATAGGTGGAATGATAAATCGCATCACTGCGCTGGGTAATATGGGTCACGGTAAACACCGGGAAGCTGTCGACTTCATTGTAATAACCGGTATGGTCACCATAAGGGCCTTCCGGTGCCAGCTCAGTGGGGTCAATATAGCCTTCAAGCACAATTTCCGCACTCGCCGGCACCTCAAGTTGATTGGAAATACACTTCACTACTTCCGTTTTGGTACCACGCAATAAGCCGGCGAAAGCATATTCAGAAAGCGTATCGGGAACCGGCGTCACCGCGCCGAGAATGGTTGCCGGATCGGCACCCAGCGCTACCGCCACGGGGAAACGTTCACCGGGATGCTGCTGGCACCACTCCTGAAAATCCAGCGCGCCACCGCGATGAGACAGCCAGCGCATTATCAGCTTATTCCGGCCAATAAGCTGCTGACGGTATATGCCCAGATTCTGACGCTCTTTAGCCGGCCCCCGGGTGACGGTTAATCCCCAGGTAATCAGGGGTGCCGCATCTTCCGGCCAGCATTTCATGATTGGAATACGCTGGAGATCAACATCATCGCCTTGCCACACCAGCTGCTGACAAGGTGCACTGTGCAGCCGTTTAGTCGGCATATTCAGCACTTGTTTCCACTGAGGAATTTTATCGAAAAAATCACGAAACCCGCGCGGCGGTTCTGGCTCTTTCAGAAAAGCCAGCAACCTGCCAACGTCACGCAACGCAGTAACATCTTCCTGTCCCATACCCAGTGCTACACGTCCCGGCGTGCCGAACAAATTGCACAGCACCGGCATGTGGTAACCCTTAGGATTTTCAAATAACAGCGCCGGACCGCCAGCGCGTAATGTGCGATCGGCAATCTCAGTCATTTCGAGGCAGGGATCAATCGGCTGCTTAATTCTTTTCAGCTCCCCGCGCTGTTCAAGCAGGGCAATAAAATCGCGCAAGTCGTGGTATTTCATGACTTCTCTTTTTACTCTCTATGGGGACACCATTATAGGATCCAATTTCCTGACGCGATACCTTCGCGGCAGCAAACGGTAAAAGCCGTTTTGCATCAGCCTCACCCCGCCATTAGAGAGAAGTTGCCAGCAACCATGGCTATAACTATCATTGCGAGTTTGCTATTCTTAGCTACCAGACAGGTGAAAAGCGATATATATGGAATCCTGGTACCTTTTATACTGCAAACGTGGCCAGCTGAAGCGCGCTAAAGAACATCTTGAGCGTCAGGCCGTGAACTGCCTGAGTCCGATGATTACCATGGACAAACTGGTACGTGGAAAGCGTACTCAGGTTAAAGAGCCACTGTTTCCCAATTATCTTTTTATAGAATTTGATCCGGAAACCATTCACACCACCACGATCAGCGCTACCCGTGGTGTCAGCCATTTTATTCGTTTTGGTAACAATCCGGCCACCGTACCGCTGGATGTAATTGACGCATTGCAAAAAGACACCCCTGCAACCGGCGTTGACGCGGCCCTGCCGCAGCCGGGGGATGAAGTGATTATTACCACCGGCGCCTTTGAGGGACTGCGCGCAATTTTCACCGAACCAGACGGTGAAGCGCGCTCAATATTGCTGCTGAACCTGCTTAATAAACAGGTCACCCGCAGCATGGAAAATAATCAGTTCCAGAAGCTGGGCCAGTAAACCAGTCGGGCGGCGACAAAGTTAACGCGGCTGCATCCTTTCATCATGCAGCCACTGGGCAACCCGTTTGGAAAAATACGTCAGAATACCGTTTGCCCCCGCCCGTTTAAAACAGAGCAGCGACTCCATTATCGCAGGTTTTTCAGCCAGCCAGCCGTTCTGAATAGCGGCCATATGCATGGCATACTCACCGGATACCTGATAAGCAAAAGTCGGCACGCCAAAGGTATCTTTCACCCGGCGAATAACGTCCAGATAAGGCATCCCCGGTTTCACCATCACCATATCTGCCCCTTCCTGCAAATCCTGTGCGATTTCCTGCAGGGCTTCATCACTGTTAGCGGGGTCCATCTGATAAGTCATTTTATTGCCACCTTTCAGATTCCCTGCCGAGCCAATTGCATCACGAAAGGGGCCGTAATAGCAGGAAGCATATTTTGCCGAATAGGCCATAATCTGGGTATTAACCTGCTTGTCGGCCTCCAGTCGTTCACGAATCGCCGCAATACGGCCATCCATCATATCGCTGGGTGCCACGATCTCAGCACCGGCCTCCGCATGTGACAACGCCTGACGAACCAGAATTTCTTTGGTGACATCGTTGATGACATAGCCATCTTCATCAATCACACCATCCTGGCCATGGGTGGTATAGGGGTCGAGCGCCACGTCAGTCAACACACCCAGCTCCGGTAACGCATTTTTCAGAGCCCGGACGCTGCGCTGCACCAGACCGTCAGGATTAAAGGCTTCATCTGCGCGTAATGATTTTTTATCTGCTTCAATTACCGGAAACAGTGACAGCACCGGAACGCCAAGCCGGGTAACCTGTTCAGCTTCTTGCAACAACAAATCGATGCTCATACGGTATACGCCCGGCATCGAAGGGACTTCCTGCCTGATATTGTGTCCTTCCATCACGAATACCGGATAAATCAGATCGCTGACGGTAAGTTGGTTTTCTGCCACCAGACGACGGCTAAAATCATGACGACGGATGCGACGCAGGCGACGTCCGGGAAAGGTACCAGGAAACACATAACTCATTTTCTTTTCTCCGGATTACAAAAGGCCCGGCCTTATCAAAGCTGAAAAAGTCGGCGCGTATTCTCTTCGGTTCTCTGTGCTATTGTTTCGGCCGCTTCGCCACGCCAGCGGGCAACCTGCTGAACAATATGGGGCAGATAACCGGGTTCATTACGACGGGAAACCGGTGGCGGCTGCATATCTCGCGGTAGCAGCCAGGGAGCATCAGTTTCCAATAGCAGTCTGTCGGCAGGTATGTGTGGTAACAAGGCACGCAGTTCAAGACCGCGTCGTTCATCGCATACCCAGCCGGTAATACCAATATAAAGGCCGGCGGCAAGGCACTCGTCCAGTTCAGCCCGATTGCCGGTAAAACAATGTACAACGCCACCGGAAAGCTGCGGCAACCAAGGCGCCAGCACCGCCATAAAACGTGAATGGGCATCACGACAATGCATAAAAACCGGCATTTGCCGTTCGCTTGCCAGTGCCAGCTGGGCATGGAAAGCAGCAATTTGCTGTTCAGGCGGGGAAAAATTGCGATTAAAATCCAGCCCGCACTCACCAATCGCCACCACCTGGGGCAGCAGAGTAAGCTGGCGCAATATCGCTTCCGCTTGCGCTGACCATTCGCTGGCATGATGGGGATGCACGCCAGCCGTAGACCAGCAATATCCCTGATGTTCCGCCGCCAGCGCTTGTGCCTGCTGGCTTTCCAGCGCATTGGTTCCGGTAATGAGCAGGCCGGTAACGCCCGCTGCCTGCGCGCGCGTCACGACCTGCTGGCGATCCCGGTCAAACTGCGAACTGGTCAGGTTAACACCAATATCAAACATAACGCTTCCAGAGATTAACCACCCTGCTGGGCGGTTATTTAACACACCGCCGCATCCCGCGACCCACACCGGGTAAGCGCGCGTCCGTATTATAGCTCCGGCTGCGTCTCATCATCATTCTGCCGCCCTTTACCAACATAAAAACGGGCGAAAAACACGCCAACCTCAAACAGCAGATACATCGGTACAGCCAGTAATGTCTGAGAAAAAACATCCGGTGGGGTCAGAAACATACCGACCACAAACGCACCAACCAGAACATAGGGACGTTTTTGTTTGAGATCCTGCGGCGTCGTCACCCCGGTCCAGCACAGCAAAACAATGGCAATCGGCACCTCAAACGAAACGCCAAAGGCCATAAACAGTGTCATGACAAAATCGAGATAGTTGCTGATATCCGTTGCAATGGTAACGCCTTGCGGAGCCGTTTTGGAAAAAAAACCAAAAGCGATAGGAAACACCACAAAATAAGCGAATGCCACCCCGATATAAAACAGCAGCGTGCTGGAAAATAACAGCGGCATAATCAGTTTACGCTCATGACGATAGAGCGCCGGGGCGACAAATGCCCAGACCTGATAAAGGATGATCGGTACGGCAAGAAAAACTGACACAATGACCGTCAGCTTTATGGGGGTTAAAAATGGGGACGCCACGCCGGTCGCAATCATGCTTGCGCCATGCGGCATCTGGTGGATCAGCGGTGCGGCAACCAGATGATAAATATCGTTGGAAAAGTAAAGCAGACAGAAAAATATCGCTACCACCGCAATAATGCAGTTAAGCAGGCGTTTACGCAGCTCAATCAGGTGGCTGATGAGCGGCTGGGTATCTTCAACGGCCATATTTAACGTTCATCACTGACATCTGAAGGGGACGAAGCGCGACGGGCGGCGCTATTTTTATCCGCAGTTTGTTTGGATAACTCAGGTTGCGTCACCGTTTCCGGCACCTGCTGCGGGGCGCTTGCCTGATGGTCGGCGCTGGCGGGTGTCACGCCATCATGGGAGACCGCCGGATCGTTGATCAACGGATTATGGATAGTGTGCGCCTGTTCGTCATGATCTTTTTCCGCATCGTGCAGATAGCTACGCTTGAGCGATTCGGCGGACTGCCTGAGTTCGTCCATAGAGGCTTTCAGTTCCGGAGACAAGCTGTCTTTCCCCGCCTGTTCAACTTTTTTCAGGCTATCCTGCAGTTCCTGCAGTTTCAGCTCCTGCGCCAGCTCATTCTGAACATTGGCCGCCAGTGAACGCATCGCCCTGATCCAGCCCACAACGGTTTTTACCGCTACCGGCAATCTCTTTGGTCCAAGCACCACCAGACCAATAATAAAGACCAGCAGCAGTTCGCTAAAACCAATGTCGAACACGGTTTACACCTGCTCTTTATCTTTTTTAGTCTCGTCTTTAACATCAGTGCCCTGCGGCGGGTTATGCGTCACCTGCGCGTTAAAATCGGCATCCTGGCCGTTCTTCTTCCCGGCTTCATCATCGTCACTCATGGCTTTCTTAAAACCTTTCAGTGACGCACCAAGATCGGAACCCAGAGTACGCAGCTTTTTAGTGCCAAACAGCAACACCACTATGATCGCAACAACCAGTAAATGACCAAAACTTAAACCACCTAACATCATTCGCCCCTATATATAAAGGATGTTGTTTGCAGTATATAACAGCTCAGACCTCGCTGACGATGGCATCAATACGTTCAGAAGGGGTTGATATGGGTTATTTACGCTTTATGACAATTATTCAGTCCGTCGCCAGCCCACCAGCCAGGAAACAAGACCACCTGCTATCAGCAAAGCCGGGAGCAGATCCCATTCAGGACGTTTCAGCAGAAGAGCCGCTCCCCCTAACAACAACGTGGCACCCACGCCAAACAGATAGCGTGACTGATTATGTCGCGTGCGTTCTTCTCTCAGATCACTGGCTAATTTATCAACACTATGTTGTAACAGCTTATGCTGCCGCAGGCTATCATAAAATAGCTCGGGTAACTCGGGAAGCTTCTCAGCCCAGAATGGCGCCTTATCCTTCAGGGCGCGCAGCACCGCAGGCAGACCAATTTGATCCTTAATCCACTCTTCAAGAAAAGGTTTTGCCGTTTTCCACAGGTCCAGTTGCGGGTAAAGCTGACGCCCGACCCCTTCCACATACAGCAGCGTTTTTTGCAGCAGCACCAGCTGAGGCTGAACTTCCATATTAAAACGACGCGCGGTATTAAACAGGTTAAGCAAAACGTGTCCGAAGGAAATCTCAGCCAGCGGTTTTTCAAAAATAGGTTCGCAAACGGTGCGAATAGCAAACTCGAAATCTTCCACATTGGTATCCGGTGGAACCCAACCAGAATCAACGTGCAACTCCGCCACTTTACGGTAATCACGATTAAAAAAAGCGATAAAATTTTCCGCCAGATAGCGTTTATCTTCTTTATTTAATGAGCCGACAATGCCGCAATCAATACCGATATACTGCGGGTCTTCCGGATGTTCATAGCTGACAAAAATATTCCCCGGATGCATATCCGCATGGAAAAAACTGTCGCGAAACACCTGAGTAAAAAACACCTGTACTCCGCGCTCAGCCAGCAGCTTGAGGTTAACACCATGCTGTTCAAGCGCCGTTACGTCAGAAATAGGAATTCCGTAAATACGTTCCATAACCAGCATCGTCTCACTGCAATAGTCTGAGAAGATCTCCGGAACATACAGCATTCTGCTCGCTTCAAAATTACGCCTGAGCTGAATAGCATTAGCCGCTTCGCGTAGCAAATTCAGCTCATCCATCAGGGTTTTTTCATAATCGGCGACAACTTCCAGTGGCCGCAGCCGACGGCCATCCGGTAACAAACGCGGTACCCAGCGTGCCAGCCGGTAAATCAGTTTCATATCGGCTTTGATGATTGGCACAATATCAGGACGGATAACCTTGATAACCACTTCACGACCATTTTCGCGCAGCGTGGCGGTATGCACCTGGGCAATAGAAGCCGATGCCAGGGGCGTCACCTCGAAATCATCAAATAAGGCGCTGACAGGCATGCCCAGTGACAGTTCAATCTGCTGCTGAGCTTTATATCCCTCAAAAGGGGCAACCTTATCCTGCAACATTGCCAGCTGGTCAGCAATCTGCGGCGCAAACAGGTCACGCCGGGTCGACATCATCTGGCCAAATTTAATCCAGACCGGCCCCAGCTGTTCCAGCGCCAGGCGTAAACGTTCGCCTAAGGGTTTGCTCGCATGCTTATTTTTAATCCAGAACAGACATTTACGCCACAAACGTAACGGCAGCGTAAGACGGGTTTTGGGAATCAGTTCATCAAGGCCGTAGCTGAGAAAAACGCTGATGATGTAGTAGAGACGACGAATTTCGCCCGGGGTCATTTCGCCTCCAGCTTGTCGAGTCGGCTATCCAGGTCTGTCAGTGAACGTCCGAGCGCCTCCACTTCTTCCGCGAACCATGCTGCTTCCAGCGCGCCAGGGGCCAGACGCCATTCTTCGGTGATCGCTTCAGATAAATAACGCTGCTTTCGCACGGCATCGCGCTGGATAAATCCCAGCTGTTTTTTTAGCATCGTCCCCACGCCATGCGCGACGACATCACCCAGCCAGGGGGCGAGATATTCCGCCGGGTCAGGCTCAGCAAGGTCTATCAGCGCAGCAAACTGTTGTACCACCTGCAGATCGCCCTCCACTTCCAGTTCACCGTGACGAATTAACGTGGCCAGCTGCTGACGGTCGCGCAGCCGGCTCAGGGTGGAAAGGTGGGTACGCACAGTACAATCGGCCTGATCCTGCCAGGCACTGATAACATCAACCTGCTGTTCGCTGAACAACAAAATTAACGGATGGGAAAAGCCGTGCAGCGCCAGAGCCAGACTACGTCCGGTCAGGCGCTGGCGCGCTGCCTTAAGACCACGATCGCGGTAGAGAACATAATTGAGCGCCGTTTCCAGTCCAGCGGTCAACAGCGGCATGATAGTCATGAGCCTTCCTGCTTAGAACTTAAATCCACGGTGTAAAGCGACAATACCGCCGGTAAGATTGTGATAGCTGATGTTTTCGAAGCCAACTGCCCCCATCATTTGCTTAAGCGTTTCCTGATCCGGGTGCATACGAATCGATTCGGCCAGATAACGATAGCTTTCGGCATCCTTAGCCACCAGTTCACCGATACGCGGCAATACGTGGAAAGAATAGGCGTCATAAGCTTTACTCAAGGGCTCAAAAAGTGGCCGGGAAAATTCCAGAATCAGTAAACGTCCGCCCGGTTTCAGCACCCGAAACATTGAGGCCAGCGCTTTATCTTTGTCCGTCACATTACGCAGACCGAACGAAATAGTAATGCAATCAAAGGTATTATCCGGAAACGGCAGGGCCTCAGCGTTTGCCTGCACATAGCTGACATTCCCCAGTACGCCTTTATTTCTGAGTTTTTCCCGGCCCATCTTCAGCATGGAGCTATTGATATCTGCCAGCACAACTTCACCGGACTCCCCGACAATACGGGAAAATTTTGCCGTCAGATCGCCGGTTCCTCCAGCTAAATCTAACACTTTCTGCCCACGCCGCACGCCACTGCAATCGATAGTAAAACGTTTCCATATCCGATGAATACCCAGCGACATCAGGTCATTCATCAAATCGTATTTTGCCGCAACAGAGTGAAAAACATCGGCAACCATTCCGGCTTTTTCCTCTTTCGCCACGGTGCGAAATCCGAAATGTGTCGTTTCCTCGTTGTTATCTGCCATGCGTTTTACCTGCTGAATTATTTGCTATTCACGTATTGTAGCAGTGTACCAGAGTCCATCCTGCCTGGCACCCTGAGCGCAGGCTATTGCTGAAGCCGGCGCAGCGCCTCAGGCGCTGAAGCAACCTCATCGGTTTCATCCAGACTTTCTGCATCTTCTTCCGGCATCGCCTGCTGTGCCAGTCGCGGATCGATCGGGCGCTTAATTTCGACGCCCAGCTGTCGAAAACGTTCACTTTGCGCAATCAGGTTACCGCGCCCTTCACTGAGCTTTTTCATGGCCAGACGATAGCTATCACTGGCCCGGTCCAGATTCTGGCCGATAGCGCTCATATCATCGACAAACAGGCGCATTTTATCGTAGAGCCGGGACGCCCGCTCCGCGATCTGCTGTGCGTTACGGCTCTGATGTTCGTAACGCCAGAGATTACTGATAGTGCGTAAAGCCACCAGTAGCGTGGTTGGGCTGACCAGCATAATATTTTGCTGCAACGCTTCATTAATCAGTTCCGGCTGGCGATCCAGGGCCAGCAGGAACGCCGGTTCAACCGGAATAAACATCAGCACATAATCAAGGGAACGAACCCCCGGCAAGCGGTGATAATCTTTCCGGCTCAGCTGACGTAAATGGCTGCGGATGGCAGTGACATGTTCACTCATTGCCAGCTCGCGTGTCGCGTCATCCTGCGCATTAAAATAGCGTTCATAGGCAACCAGTGTCATCTTGGCATCAATAACAACGTCTTTATTTTGCGGTAAATGAACAATCACATCCGGTTGCATACGCCCCTGATTTTCCAGCTGAATAGCAACCTGAGTATCATATTCATAACCTTCCCGCAGCCCGGATGCCTCCAGCACCCGATTGAGAATCACCTCGCCCCAGTTTCCCTGAGTTTTATTGTCTCCTTTTAATGCCCGGGTCAGATTGACTGCCTCTTCGGCCATGCGGGCATTAAGTTGCTGCAACTGGCGAATCTCATGGGTCAGGGTATGGCGTTCACGCGCCTCCTGGCCAAACCCCTCCTGCACCTGGCGACGGAATCCTTCCAGCTGTTCACGCAGTGGCGTTATCAGCGCATTAAGACTCTGGCGGTTCTGTTCATCTACCCGCCGGCCGCTGTTTTCAAAAATACGATGCGCCAGATTTTCAAATTGTGCGTTAAGGCGCTGTTCACTGTTGACCAGCAGCCGCTGTTTCTCTTCCGCGGCGAGGCGAGTTTCCTCAAGGCGAATAGTGACTTCACGCAATTCGGCTTCCTGCGCACTGTTAACCTCCAGCTGATTACGCAGTTCACGGCTCAGCTGTTCGCACTCATTACGCCAGTGGTCAGCATGATGGAGCTTTTCCTGTGCAGCGCTGAGAGCCGCATGTATCTGACGCAGTTCCAGCTGCTGTGCTTCATACAGTTGCAGCAGCCGTTGACGTTCTGCTTCCGACAGCTGGGCGCTATGCGCCAGTACCCGCTGCTCGCTTTGTAGCTGCGCCAGCCGCCGCTGATAGTAGAGATAAATGACCAGCACACCGGCCACCAGCCCGGTCAAACCCGCTGCAATCATATAAATTACCGTTATATCCATCTGACTCTCCCGATCCCCTGCTAAGCGGAAAAGGTAGAGCGACACTGTATAAATGTCCAGACAATTCCATTCTACGGTGCTATCAGGGCAATAAAAAGCGCTGCTGCAACGCGGCGCAGGCGACGTCATCGAGCTGATATTCCAGCGCAAGCCAGCTGTCAATTGAGCCATACTGACGCTCTATTTCGTCAATTGCGACCTGCAAACAGGATGGGTGTACTGACAGGACGTAATTGAGTTTGCCAAGACTGTCTTCATCCAGCTTGCCGGCAAAACCTGACAACATGCGTTCGCGAAACGGTGCCAGCGCTGTTTGCGTCAGCAAATAGTCTTCCATCACCGTTTGTTTACTGGCACCGAGGGCAAACAACAGCAGTGCACTGCCGATGCCGGTGCGATCTTTGCCAACGGCACAGTGCTGAACCAGGGAGGTGGTGGCAGGATCGCGCAGCAGGGCAGAAAGATGCTGGTAGGCAGGATTTTTGAAGGGTAACAGGCGATACAGCTCCAGCATAAACGCCACGGCGTCAAAATCATGAATGGCTTCGCTGACCAGCGAGTCCAGACTGGCGCTCACCGTGGCATGAAGCGGATTAGCAGGCACCGCGTGGTAAATAGCACCGGTCCAGAGACGGTCGGGATGCCGTTCACTTTCAACGTGATCACGGTAGTCGACCACGTGGATCAGAGGCAAAGCTGCCAGCTGAACAAGGTCTTCCTCATTCAGTTCATTCAGCGCCCCGGAACGAAACAGGCAACCAGCACGAATCCGGCGGCCATCGCGGCCAGGCAGCCCCGCCATATCGCGAAAATTAATCCCTTGCTGTGGCTTCACAGATGACAAAAGCGCCATAATTAGTCCCTTTTATTGAAAGTCGCTTAACTACAGCAGTCTCAATAAGCCAAACCGGCAGGAGGTGTGTGACATTGCGTGCCTTACTGCTGATTTAAACCAGTCTGCGCGCGGCCTCAATCACAATTTTCACCGCGTCATTCTCCGTTTGCAGCATGGTTGCTTCGTTGGGTATTTCCTGCTGGGTACGGTTCACAATCACACCAGCGACCATACCGGCACGCAAGCCCTGACTGGCACACATGGTCAGCAGCGTAGCAGACTCCATTTCGTAGTTCATTACCCCCATCTGCTGCCATTCAGCCATAGAATGCTGGAAATGTCTGACCACGCGACCGGAATAAGTATCATAGCGTTCCTGGCCTGGGTAGAAGGTGTCTGACGAGGCCGTAATACCTACGTGCATGCTGGCAGCCGCATCACGCGCCGCAGCCACCAGCGCCGTGGTGCAGGTAAAATCGGCTACCGCCGGAAACGCCATCGGCGCAAAGTGCAGGCTGGCACCATCCAGTCGCACCGCGCCGGTGGTAATCAGCACATCGCCAACGTTGATATGCGGCTGAATCGCCCCGGTGGTGCCCACCCGCAGGAAAGTACGGATACCAAGCTGGGCAAGTTCTTCCACCGCGATTGAGGTTGAAGGCCCACCAATACCGGTCGAACACACAATCACCGACTGCTGTCCCAGTTGCCCGCGCCATGAGGTGAACTCACGATGTGAAGCAAGTGGCACCGGATTATCCATCAGTGCGGCGATTTTTTTAACACGCTCCGGCGCGCCCGGAATAATGGCCAGGGTAGCCCCCTGGAGATCGGCTTTGCTAAGCCCAAGATGAAAAACGTCAGACTGTGCCACATCACACTCCTGTCGACACGGATAAAGGTACAGGCGCAGTACTCTACGCGAACGAATAATTGTTAAACGTGATAACAATCACTGGCCATGATATTTGCAATGCAACCTAAGAATTATCTCGTGATATATATCACATATAACGGTTATACCGCTTCGGTTTGACACAAGATGTGCGCTTTGTGACGACGGCAGAGAGTAACTGAGCAGGCGGGCTGCTCATGACAGTGAAGACAGGCTATAGTTAAAAATTGCGCTCAAGACATACATGGAGAGACCGATGAAAACCGAAGAAAACGTCAGCCAAAAGCCAGGTCACAGCGGGTTTGCTCCGGCCGTATCACCTGTCGCTTCGTCAACAATTATCACTCGTAACCCGGCAATACAGTCAGGCGAAACATCCATACCCACGCAGGGTGAAAGCATGCCAGCCTTTTACGCCCGGCCTAAGGAGACAGGGGGCAAGGCGCTGCCGGTAGTATTAGTCATTCAGGAGATTTTTGGCGTCCACGAACACATCCGCGATATTTGCCGCCGGCTGGCGGGTGAAGGTTATCTTGCCATCGCCCCTGAACTCTATTTTCGTCAGGGTGATCCGACAGAGTACAGCGACATTGGCAAACTACTCCAGGAACTGGTCAGTAAAGTGCCGGATGCCCAGGTGCTGGCCGACCTCGATCACGTCGCTAACTGGGCCTCACGCCACGAGGGCGACATGCGCAAAATGGCGGTGACCGGCTTCTGCTGGGGTGGCCGTATTGCCTGGCTCTATGCGGCGCATAACCCACAGCTTAAAGCCTGTGTGGCCTGGTACGGCAAACTAATGGGGGAAAAATCGATTAAACAACCTGAACATCCGATAGATGTGGCCGTTGACCTTAATGCACCGGTACTGGGTCTGTATGGCGGCATGGATGACAGTATTCCCCAGGAAACGATCGAAACTATGCGTCAGGCACTGCGTGCGGCTAATGCCAAAGCTGAAATCGTGGTTTATCCGGATGCCGGACATGCTTTTAATGCCGATTATCGCCCCAGCTATCATCAGGCTTCCGCGCAAGACGGCTGGCAACGTATGCTCGACTGGTTCCGGCAAAACGGTGTCGCCCCGCACACTGCAGCGGACGTCTTGTCCTGATATCAGGTTAAACCGCCACAGCCGCGTCGGAATCACTTGTCCGACGCGCTGAAGGGCACATAGCGATTATTCAGAACATTTTCCCCGACCACGCCGGCCGCAGCGTTGACCCAACGACGTCCTGGCTCTAACATCATCCCCGCACACAAGGGGAATACCACCATGGCCTATGCCGCCGGCGTTGTTCGCGATGCCATTATCGCCTTTCTGAGGCAGCAGCAGCATGAAGCATCGACCCGGGATATTACGCTCGGCGTCAGCCGTCTGATTGGGCCGGTGGCCTCGTCATCGGTACGATCTTACCTTAATCTGAACACGCCCGGCCTGTTTATCCGGGTCACCCGGGGGCACTACCGTTTATCCCCAGACGTCGCACTGAGCGACCACCCCGGGTTTACCCAGAGCCGGATAGGCCGGGCGCGTTTAATCCATGCCGATTGTTTTCACTGGCTGGCACAGCAGCAGGAGAATCGTTTTCAGGCAGTTGTCACCGATCCGCCTTATAGCTTGCTGGAATACAGTCCGGCCGAAACCGCCAAGCTTCGCGCGGGAAAAGGCGGTATCTGGCGCCTGCCACCATCTTTTGATGGCCGCCAGCGCGCCCCGCTCCCGCGCTTTACCGTGCTCAATGAGGCAGATCGTGAACAGCTGTGGTGCTTTTTTGCCAGACTGGCCACCAGCCTGCAGCGCGTTATTGTTCCCGGAGCCAATGTCGTGGTGGCCTCCAATCCCTTACTCTGTCATCTGGTGGCATCGGCCATGTCCGCTTCTGGCCTGGAACTGCGCGGCTATCTGGCTCGTCAGGTGATGACCATGCGCGGTGGCGACCGGCCAAAAAATGCCCACGATGAATTTGATATGGTTTCGGTATTACCGCGCTCCCAATGGGAACCCTGGGTGTTACTACGAAAACCACTGGAAGGCAGAGTACAGGATAATCTGCGACGCTGGCATACTGGCGGATTTCGTCGTCCTGCCGCCGATAAACCGTTCGGCGATCTCATCCGCTCGCATCCTACGCCTGCCAGTGAAAAACGCATCGCCCCACACCCCTCGCTGAAACCGCAGGATTTTATGCGTCAGCTGGTGCAGGCGGTGCTGCCGCTACAGCAAGGTGAAGTCCTTGACCCTTTCATGGGGGCAGGTTCCACTCTGGCGGCAGCCAGCGCGGTCGGCTACCACAGCACCGGGATTGAAATTGATACTGACTTCTATCAGATGGCACAGCAAGCGGTTCCCCGGCTAAGTGCACTGCGTCTGAAAAAACGCTAAAAAAAGGGCATCCGCTGGATGCCCTTTTTCAGGATGCTTCAGGTTAACCGCCTAACTTAACCGACGCTGGTGCGCAGGTTTTGCGCCGCTTTCACCATATTTGCCAGGGCCTGACGGGTTTCCGTCCAGCCGCGGGTTTTCAGACCGCAGTCCGGATTCACCCACAAGCGTTCCACCGGAATACGCTGCGCAGCTTTTCTCAGCAACGCTTCCATCCAGGCAACATCCGGAACGTTCGGTGAATGGATATCGTAGACTCCTGGCCCGATTTCATTGGGATACTCGAACTCTTCAAACGACTCCAGTAACTCCATATCCGACCGTGAGGTTTCAATCGTAATCACATCTGCGTCCAGTGCTGCAATCGAATCCATAATGTCGTTAAATTCGCAGTAACACATATGGGTATGAATCTGCGTGTCGTCTTTGGCAACGGCCGCATTAAGACGGCAGGCTTCCACCGCCCATGCCAGATACGCCGCCCAGTCTGAACGATGCAGCGGCAGACCTTCACGCAACGCAGGTTCGTCAATCTGAATAATACCAATGCCGGCGTTTTCCAGATCGGCTACTTCATCACGCAGCGCCAGCGCAATCTGCTTAGCGATGGTTTCCCGGCTCACATCTTCCCGCGGGAAAGACCAGCAAAGGATGGTGACCGGACCGGTCAGCATGCCTTTAACCGGCTTATCGGTGAGCGACTGAGCGTATTTGGCCCATTCGACCGTAATGGGTTCAGGGCGGCTGATATCACCAATAATGACCGGTGGCTTAACGCAGCGGGAGCCATAGCTCTGCACCCAGCCATTTTGCGTAAAGATAAAGCCATCCAGATGCTCGCCAAAATACTCAACCATGTCATTACGTTCAGCTTCACCATGGACCAGCACATCCAGACCAAGGCGCTCCTGCTCAACGATCGCCTGTTTAATATGCTGAGCAATGCCGGTACGGTAGTTACCGCCATCAATGCGCCCCTGCTTAAAGTCAAGACGCAGACCGCGAATTTCGGTGGTCTGCGGGAACGACCCGATAGTGGTGGTCGGCCAGGCAGGCAGCTGAAAACGGTCGCGCTGAGCCTGCGCACGCAGCGGATAGACACTGGCACGCTGACTGTCTCTGGCGGTAATCGCGGCCAGGCGTTTAGCCACAGCAGCATTGTGTACCCGGCTGGAGTCGCGACGGGCGCGGATAGGCGCACTCCACGCCGCCAGTGAGGCCGGATCGTTATTGTTCAGCGCCCGGGTCAGCAATGCCAGCTCAGCGCATTTTTGCAGCGCAAAAGCAAACCAGCTTTTCACCTCATCATCAAGACGGGTTTCCACGCTAAGATCGATAGGACTGTGCAACAATGAGCAGGAGCTACCTATCCATAGCTGCTGACGCTGCGCAATCAGCGGCTGCAGGCGGCTAAACCAGCTACTCAGATCGGCGCGCCAGACGTTACGACCATTAATGACTCCCAGCGACAGCAGCCAGTCGGCGGGTAGCGCCGCATTAAGCGCCGCCGGATCATCTTTACCATGAACCAGATCGACATGTAACCCCTGTACCGGCAGGCGACGTATCACCTCCAGATTCTGCCCAATGCTATCGAAATAGGTAGTCAGCAGCAGCCTGACCTGCCCCTGCAGCGCCTCATAGGCCGGTTTAAAGGCCGCCTGCCATTCCTGAGGCAGTTCCAGCACCAGTGCGGGTTCATCAATCTGTACCCATTCCACACCACGTTTGGCCAACTCAGCCAGCACCTGCTGATAAACCGGCAGAATAGCGTTGAGCAACGACAGGCGATCAAACGGAGCGCCTTTTACTTTACCCAGCCACAGATAAGTGACCGGTCCCAGCAGCACAGGTTTAACTTTATGGCCCAGCGCCAGCGCTTCGTCCACTTCATCAAGCAGCTGCCTCCAGCTCAGTGCAAAAGTCTGCCCCTGGCTGAATTCCGGCACCATATAGTGATAGTTGGTATTAAACCATTTGGTCATTTCAGCGGCGGCGGCCGGTTCGCCGGTCGGCGCACGTCCGCGTCCGATACGAAACAGGGTATCCAGATCGACTGATCCGTCTTTATTCTGGTGACGTGCCGGCACATTACCCAGCAGCAGGCTGGTTGTCAGAACGTGATCATACCAGGCGAAATCACCCACTGGTACCAAATCAACCCCTGCTTCCTGCTGCTGCTTCCAGTGACGGGCGCGCAGCTCACGGCCGGTTGCCAGCAGCGCTTCCTGAGTTGAATTGCCCGCCCAGTAACTCTCTTGTGCTTTTTTCAATTCGCGACGTAAGCCGACACGAGGGAAGCCGAGGGTATGGTTAAGAATTGTCATTACGCTGTCCTCTTTAACGATGCATGCCGGGAGTCACTATTACGACGCCTTCGGTTCATTTAGCCATCCAGATGTTTACACTGCTATAATCTGCAGGTATTGTTTAATCCTCAAGCGCAAATTATTCATGGCCGATGTGAAGGACTCTCATGATTGAACTCAAACACCTGCGGACGCTGCAAGCGCTGCGCAATACTGGTTCCCTGGCCGCCGCCGCGGCACAGCTTCACCAGACGCAATCTGCCTTATCACATCAGTTCAGCGATCTTGAACAGCGTCTGGGCTTTCGCCTGTTTGTCAGAAAGAGTCAGCCGCTGCGCTTTACCGCGCAGGGGGAAATTTTATTACAGCTGGCAGAACAGGTTCTGCCACAAATTCAGCAGGCGTTACAACACTGCCATCAACCCCATCAGTCCGCCTTGCGGATTGCCATTGAATGCCACAGCTGTATTCAATGGCTGACACCGGCACTGGATAATTTTCGCCGCAGCTGGCCCCAGGTAGAAATGGATTTTAAATCCGGCGTCACTTTTGACCCTCAGCCTGCACTGCAGCAAGGTGAGCTGGATGTGGTACTCACCTCGGATATCCTGCCACGCAGTGGATTACACTATTCACCGATGTTTGACTTTGAAGTACGGCTGGTACTGGCACCGGATCACCCGCTGGCACAAAGCGAGCATATCCGCCCGCAGCACCTGGCTGATGAAACCCTGATGATCTATCCGGTACAGCGCCAGCGCCTGGATATCTGGCGTCACTTTCTCCAGCCTGCCGCCATCAGTCCAACGCTGAAAAGTGTGGATAATACGCTGTTGTTGATCCAAATGGTGGCCGCACGTATGGGTATTGCCGCCTTGCCCCACTGGGTGGTTGAAAGTTTTGAACGTCAGGGGCTGGTGGTAACCAAAACGCTGGGAGATGGCTTGTGGAGCCGCCTGTATGCGGCGGTGCGCGATGGCGAGCAACGCCAGCCGGTGACAGAAGCCTTTATCCGCTCTGCCCGTCAGCATGCCTGCGATCACCTGCCCTTTGTCCGTGATGCATCGCGGCCCGGCACGCCGTTGCCGCAGCGCGATGTCACATCATAGCGCGGCTAAACCGCCTCCTTGCGGCTGACAATCCAGCGTTTGTGCACCCATAGTGAGGCGAAGATCACCGTCGCCCCCAGTAAAAAGCTGGGCCAGTGCGGCTGCTGCTGCCAGATAGCCAGGTTCACCAGCAGCCCAGCCGGCACATGCATATTATTCATAATACCGAGCGTCCCGGCATCTACCTGGGTAGCACCATAATTCCACATAAAATAGCCCAGTCCGGAAGCCACCACCCCCAGCCAGACTAAAATACCCCATTGAAAATGGGTAGACGGTAATTGATGCGGATTTCCCCAGAATGCAAATGCCAGTGCCGCCACCAGCACCGCACCAACATAGAACCAGGAAAAGGCCGTATGCTGCGGCATAGGACGGACTTCCTGCAAACGCTTATAGCCCACCATGCCGATAGCAAAAATAATATTGGCCAGCTGTACCAGCAACAGCCCAAACCAGAAGTGATCGCTGACTTTATCGTAGCGAATTATCGCCGCCCCCAATACCGCCAGCAGCGCGCTAAAAACATAGCCAGGACGGACCCCCTTGCCCCGCAGCAGATCGTAAATCAAGGTGACATACAACGGTGTCATCACCGTAAACAGCAAAAATTCGGTCACACTCAGATAGAGATACGCCTGGAAGCTTATCAGATACATGATGCCCAGCTGTAACGCCCCCACTGCCATATACAGCAGCAATGTCGATGCACGATACCCTCGCCAGCGCAGAAACGGCAGAAATACCAGCGCCGCCAGGGCCAGCCTGAACAGCACGGAAAACCAGCTATCTACCTGTCCGGCAAGATACTCGCCAATCAGGCTAAAGGAAAAAGCCCACAACAAAGTGGAAATGATAAGCAGTGCCACGGCTCATAACCTGTAAATATCGGATAGGCGTACTTTACCTGAAGCGTCATTTTTACGCGTCGATATTTAATTTACAATTGAATATAAATTCATCAAATAAAATAATCATCATAAGAACAAATAAATCCACAAAACGAACATATCCAGACAAAACGAAAGCCACATGGTGATTTAAATCACATTAAAACATCAAATAACGTTCGAAATGTCATATTAATGACGAGAAATGTGGTTTTTCGTTCATAAAAATGTAACATTTCACCCACTCTGATAACGGGGTGCATTGCAAGAAATAATAAATGCCATTGGAGGCCCGAATGCTTAGCATATTCAAACCTGCCGCACACCAACCACAGGTGGCCGCAGACCGCGTAGATCCGCTTTATCGCCGCCTGCGCTGGCAGATTTTTATTGGTATTTTTTTCGGTTACGCCGCCTATTATCTGGTACGTAAAAACTTCGCACTGGCGATGCCCTATCTGGTCGATCAGGGCTTCTCCCGTGGCGATCTCGGTTTTGCACTTTCCGGTATTTCGATCGCATACGGATTTTCTAAATTCATCATGGGGTCAATATCAGACCGCTCCAATCCCCGGGTTTTCCTGCCAGCCGGGCTGATTATGGCGGCAGCGGTTATGCTGTTTATGGGGTTTGTTCCCTGGGCCACTTCAAGCATCATGGTGATGTTTGTGCTGCTGTTTGTTTGCGGCTGGTTTCAGGGTATGGGCTGGCCGCCCTGCGGACGCACCATGGTTCACTGGTGGTCACAGAAAGAACGTGGCGGGATTGTCTCGGTCTGGAACTGCGCACACAACGTTGGCGGTGGCATTCCGCCATTGCTGTTTCTGCTCGGTATGGCCTGGTTTAACGACTGGAAGGCCGCGCTTTATATGCCCGCCATTGGCGCGATTATTGTTGCGCTGATTGCCTTTGCACTGATGCGTGATACGCCGCAATCCTGTGGCCTGCCGCCAATTGAAGAGTACAAAAACGACTATCCGCCAGATTACAACGAAAAACATGAGCAGGAATTCACCACCAAACAAATTTTTATGCAGTATGTTCTGCCCAATAAGCTGCTGTGGTATATCGCGCTGGCTAACGTGTTTGTTTATTTATTGCGTTACGGCATTCTTGACTGGTCACCGACTTACCTGAAAGAAGTGAAACATTTCACGCTCGACACCTCATCCTGGGCCTATTTCTTTTATGAATACGCCGGTATTCCCGGCACCCTGCTATGTGGATGGATGTCCGATAAAGTGTTCAAAGGCAATCGCGGCGCAACCGGCATGCTATTTATGGTACTGGTCACTGTCGCCACCCTCATTTACTGGCTCAACCCGGCGGGGAACCCCGGCGTGGATATGGCCTGTATGATCACCATCGGCTTTTTAATTTACGGGCCGGTGATGCTGATTGGTCTGCACGCACTGGAGCTGGCACCTAAGAAAGCCGCAGGCACTGCCGCGGGCTTTACCGGCCTGTTCGGCTATCTTGGCGGTTCCGTTGCCGCCAGCGCCATTGTCGGATACACCGTCGACTATTTTGGCTGGGATGGCGGCTTCATTGTGATGATTGCTGGTGGCGTGCTGGCGGTTATTCTGCTGTTGCTTACCATGCTTAGCGAAAACAAGCACAAACGTGCCCTTAATCCGCACTGAGCAAACAGAGAGCAAACATGACTTACCCTGTGATTATTTTTACTCTGCTGCTGGCGGCTTTCACTGCCGGCGCTGAAACCAACGGCAAGATGGTCATTGCGCATCGTGGTGCCAGCGGCTATCTGCCGGAACACACGCTGGCGGCAAAAGCGATGGCCTATGCCCAGGGCGCCGATTATCTTGAGCAGGATCTGGTAATGACCCGGGATAATCGTCTGGTAGTACTGCACGATCACTACCTCGATCGCGTCACCGACGTCGCCCGTCGCTTTCCGGGACGTGCACGCAAGGACGGCCGATTTTATGCCATCGACTTCACCCTGGCAGAGATCAAAAGCCTGCATTTTACCGAAGGTTTTGAGATAAAAAACGGCCGAAAAGTACAAACCTTTCCCGGCCGTTTTCCGATGGGAAAATCTGACTTCCGCATTCATACCTTTGAAGACGAGATCGAATTTATCCAGGGACTGAACCACGCAACCGGCAAAAATATTGGCCTGTACGTGGAAATAAAAGCGCCCTGGTTTCATCGTCAGGAAGGAAAAGATATTTCCACACAGGTACTGAAAACCCTCAGACAATATGGCTATCGCGGTAAGCAGGATAACGTCTGGCTACAATGTTTCGACTTTAACGAACTGCGGCGCATCAAAACCCGGCTGGAACCTGAAATGGGCATGGACCTGAAACTGGTCCAGCTGATTGCTTATACCGACTGGCATGAAACGCAGGAACTGAAAAATGGCAGATGGGTAAACTATCAGTACGACTGGATGTTCCAGCCGGGCGCAATGGCCACCCTGTCCCGCTATGTTGATGGTATTGGTCCGGACTACCACATGCTGATTAATGACCAGGGCAGCACGCCTGGCCATCTGCAGCTCACAGCAATGGTGCAGGCGGCACACAGCAACAAGCTACAAATTCACCCCTATACCGTGCGCGCCGATCAGCTTCCGGACTGGGCCACCAGCATCGACGACGTCTATGATGCCCTTTATCATCAGGCCAACGTAGAGGCATTATTTACCGATTTTCCCGATAAAGCCGTTTCATTTTTACATCGGTGATCTCACATTAAATATCGGCCCCTGAACGGGAAAACAGGGGCCTGACCTCACACCTGATACAATTTGCGCAGATAGTGTGATACCGCCTCATCCGCATTACTGCCAATAATTTCCAGTTGCGGTAACCGGGCTTTCAGTGCCGGCGCACCGTTTTGCATGATGCATCCTTTGCCCGACATCGACAACATTTCAACATCATTCATCCCATCACCAAACGTAATGCACTCGCTTAGCAAATGCCCCAGCCTTCTGGCTACCGCCTCCAGCGCATGGCCTTTAGAAACCCCTCCCGCCATGACTTCCAGACAGGTTGGCAAAGAAAAGCTGGTATTAATACGGTCGCCCCAACGCGCCAGCAGCGCCTGCTCTATCGGTTCAAGCTGGCCGGGATCGCTACAGGTGAAAAAAACCTTGCTAATGCCATCAGTTGGCAGAGCGCCCGGCCGGTAAATCTGATAATTAAAATCAGACTCGCGGAAGAAGTCCTCTTCTTCCGGCCGCTCCCGGTTTAAAAACCACGTCTCATCACGATAAACATTGGTAAACACATGGGGATGATGGTACTGCATGGCAAACAACTCATCGGCAATATCTTCATCCAGATTTTGGCTGAATACCAGCTCGCCCTCAGTACTGTGAACCCGGGCGCCGTTTGAGGTGATCATATAAGCGCTGATACCAAGATTATCGCGCATTTGTCCGACATCGACATAGTGACGGCCGGTGGCAAAAACAAAGTGAATACCTTTTTTCACCAGCAACTGTAAGGTCTCGCGGGTAAAAGGAGCCAGGCGGTGATCGGGGTTAAGCAGCGTCCCATCTAAATCAGATGCAACAATTGGATAGTACATTCCTCTGGATTCTCCTTGTTGGTTCCGTGTTCACAGCAACAGAATATTATTAATGGAACCGGTCAAAAAAAGCGGTGATGGCATTCAGCGCTTGCGCTCGCATACCATCACTTTCAAAAAGAATTTCGTGGTAAGCACCACGAATGATCAGCGGGGCGTTACCGACACAGGGGTTTCCTGCCTTATTCAGCATGTGACAGAACTTATTCTGCGCCTGGTTATCCACCACTTTTTCATCTTCAGCCTGCAGCAATAACAACGGGGTTTTCAGTGATGAGACATGACGCAAAATATCCTCTCCGGCCTGAATACCCTCTCGCACCCAGTGATGCGTCGGACCGCCTACACGCAGTTGCGGTTCATCAGCATAAAAACGCAGGTTGCGGCGGTAACGTTCAAGACTGTGGGTCAAATCGTTCGGACCAAATGGCTGGGGTCGCCAGCGTCCGGTTCCCAGCGCGTAAGTCTGACTGAGGACCGGATGTTTTTCCGCCCAGGCAAGGATAGGAAGCGCCAGCCAACGGGGCAACGGCAAAAAAATGCCAAACATTGGCGCAACCAACGCGGCGGCGTCAAAGGCATCCGGCCGGCGCATCATTAGCAGGGTTGTAATCGCCCCTCCCATTGAGTGCGCCAGGGCAAAGCGACGCTGGTAATGCGGATGGGCAATTTCCCGCTGCCACAGTCTGTCTAAGTCATCAACATAATCAGAAAATGACTCAACGTGGCCACGTTGCGTATCGTCCAGCAGCCGGCCGGAGCGCCCCTGCCCGCGATGATCGATAATGACCACATCATAACCGCAGTGGAACAGATCGTAAGCCAGCTCCGGGTACTTCACATAGCTTTCATTGCGTCCGGGGCAAAGCAGGATCACCCGCTGGTGCTGCGCGGAAATAAAACGAACGTAATGAATCGGTACGCCACCGACGCCGCTAAATTGCAGCTCTTCACGGCCCTGCCAGAAATCCAGCAGCGGTCCGTTAACAAACGCCGCAAACGCTTTTTCGCGTTCTGGCCAGGTCTGCTTATGATTTATCATTGGAAGGCGTATCCTTAAACGATCCCCCGGCTGAACAAGCTGCACGCATCCATAGCATGCCGTTCAACAATGACGTATTGTGTCACAATTTGCTACACACAGGGAGCATAACCATGACCATCCAGTGGTGGCTGGCTTATTTGTTAACAACCCTAATACTTAGCCTTTCACCCGGCTCCGGCGCCATTACGACCATGAGCACCGGCATCAGCCATGGTTATCGCGGCGCCTGGATGTCCATCGCGGGGTTGCAGGCCGGACTGATACTGCTGATTGCCCTGGTTGGTATTGGTCTGGGCGCTCTGTTTTCCCAATCCCTGCTTGCTTTTGAAGCACTAAAATGGGCAGGTGCAGCTTACCTGTTCTGGCTGGGAATAAAACAGTGGCGCGCCGCTGGCGCCATTGATCTGAAAGCCGTTGCCCGAACCCTGCCACCCGGCAAACTATTTAAGCGCGCCTTTCTGGTGAATGTAACCAATCCCAAAAGCATCGTATTTCTGGCGGCACTGTTCCCGCAGTTTATCCAGCCAGACCGGCCACAAACACTGCAATATCTGGTGCTCGGTGTCACCACTGTCGCTGTTGATATTGTCGTTATGATTGGCTATGCGGTACTGGCAAACCACATTGCCCGGTGGATTAAAGGTCCCCGTCAGATGCGGTTACTCAACCGTCTCTTCGGCAGCATATTTATGGCAGTTGGCGTACTGCTTGCATCAGCCCGGCGCATCGCCTGACCGGGCGCTGGGTGACCGGCGCGTTAGCGCGAGAGAATCAGATGCAGGCCAAAACCGGCAAACAACACCCCGGCACATCCGTCAATCCATTTCGCAATACGCTGATAGCCGCGACGCATTTTAGGTAGCGCAAAGATAAAGGCCACCAGGGTAAACCATGCGAATGTTTCGCCGCCAATCAATGCAAACAAACCCCAGCGTGCCCCCGTACCCACATCGTTACCGACAAACAGGGAAAATACGCTGCCAAAATAGATAACCGCTTTCGGATTAGAGAGGTTCGTCAGCAGACCTTTGAGAAAATATCCCCCACGGCTTTTTTCCAACGGCACGCAGGGTGGCGCTATCCCCTGTTTATGCTGCTGGCGCGCCGCGCACAGCAGCTGCCAGCCCATCCACAACAGATACACCCCACCCGCCACCATAATAATCTGATGCAACCATGCCATGCGCTGTAACACCAGATTCAACCCCAGTAATGCCACTGCGGCCCAGATCAGCACGCCAAGGGTAATCCCCAGCACCCCGGACATCGCCTGCTTACGTGAACGGCTGGCAGCCACTTGTGAAATAAAAAAGAAATCGGGTCCGGGACTCATCAGTGCAAACAACTGCACCGTGGCAACGGTTAAAAACAGGGTAAGCATGACATTCATCCCGCTTATTCAGTGAACAAATTTAAATTAATTCAGCCGGCAAAAACCGCCGGTTGCCGCTATTTACGCTTCACCGTCAACATGTTCGCGAATCATCACCATAAAGGGTTTACCGAAGCGCTCCAACTTACGCTGACCAACACCATTCACGCTCAGCATTTCAGCAGCGGTGAGCGGCATCTGTTCAGCCATTTCGATCAGCGTCGCATCGTTAAAAACCACATACGGCGGGATATTCTCTTCATCCGCAATGGCTTTACGCAACTTACGCAGCTTGGCAAACAGTTTGCGATCGTAGCTGCCGCCATAACTGCGAGCCTGATTGCTGCGTGGGCGAATGCTACTGATACGCGGTACCGCCAGCATCAGCGCTACCTCACCACGCAGTACCGGCCGGGCGGCCTCGGTCAACTGCAGTGCAGAATGCTGGGTAATATTCTGCGTTACCAGTCCCAGATGTATTAGCTGACGTATCACACTGGTCCAGTGCTCCTGGCTTCCTTCACGGCCTATACCGTATACCGGTAGCTTGTCATGCTGCAGGTCGCGTATGCGTTGATTATTTGCACCACGCAGCACCTCCACCACATAGCCAAGACCAAAGCGCTGGCCAATGCGGTAGATGGTTGATAATGCTTTTTGCGCTTCGACTAAACCGTCATAGCGCCGCGGCGGATCGAGACAGACATCGCAATTTTCACACGCTGTTTGCCGGTTTTCGCCAAAATAGTTTAGCAACACCAGCCGCCGGCAGGTCTGCGCCTCAGCGAACGCCCCCATCGCATTAAGCTTATGACGTTCAATATCCAGCAATGGCCCCGGCGCTTTCTCTTCAAGACAGCGCCGCAACCAGGCCATATCGGCCGGATCATAAAACAAGAGCGCTTCGGCAGGCAGACCATCACGTCCGGCGCGTCCGGTTTCCTGATAATAAGATTCAATGTTACGCGGAATATCGAAATGCACCACGAAACGGACATTCGGTTTATTAATTCCCATACCAAATGCCACGGTAGCGACAACTATTTGTAAATCATCGCGCTGAAACGCTTCCTGCACCCTGGCACGGTGGTCATTATCCAGCCCGGCGTGATAGGCGCCCACGCTCAGACCGCGGCTTTGCAGACGTGCGGCGGTATCTTCCACCTTAGCCCGGCTGTTGCAGTAAATAATGCCACATTTGCCCCGCTGCTCCTGTACATAGCGCAACAGCTGATCGGTAGGCCTGAACTTTTCCACCAGGGTGTAGCGAATGTTCGGACGATCGAAGCTGCTGATCCCAACCAGCGGGTCCTGCATTTTCAGCAGGCGGATAATGTCCTGGCGGGTTGTCTCATCGGCGGTAGCGGTTAATGCCATCACCGGCAACATCGGAAAACGCTGACGTAACTGGCCAAGTGCGCCGTATTCCGGCCGGAAATCATGCCCCCATTGAGAAATACAGTGCGCTTCATCAACCGCCAGCATAGCCGGACGCCAGTGAGCGAGCTGGTCGAGGAAGTTATCCATCATCAGTCGTTCAGGCGCGATATAAAGCAGCCTGATTTGTCCGCTGCGACAGCCAGCCAATACCGCCTGTTGGGTTTCACGGTTTTGGCTGGAGTTAAGGCAAGCGGCGGCTACCCCATTTGCCAGCAGCTGATCGACCTGATCTTTCATCAGCGAAATCAGTGGCGACACCACCAGCGTCAGCCCATCCCGCACCAGCGCTGGTATCTGATAACACAGGGATTTCCCCCCGCCGGTGGGCATCACGACCAGACAATCACGGCCGTTAAGCGCCGCCTGAATAATCGTTTCCTGACCCGGACGAAATTGCTGATAGCCAAAGGTATCGCGTAATACCTGCTGTACCCGTGTTTCCTGACTTAGAACGGCAGCCGTAGACACATGCTCCCCATCATGACGTGTATAAAATGTTACAGGCGAACGCCAGTACGTCCGCCTGACAATTAAAACAGATCGTTTAGCATCACACCAACGCCAATGCGCGTCTGGCGATGATTGTAATCAATAAGTGATTCGCCATAACCGCTGAATAACTGGCTATAAAAGCGAACGTGCTCGCTAATCGGGTAGCTCCAGCCCAGTTCCGCGCCACCATAGCCACTGTTCCAGTTATAGTTACCCTGCAGGCTGAAAATACTTTCACCCCACTGATAGCCAACCTTCAGACGATAGTATCCCATGTATTTAGTGATATCAGGGTTATCGTCATTATTTTCACTTTCAGGAAGGCGATACCAGGGTTTAATTTCTGCCAGCCAGTGACCATTTTGCGCCATCAGACGGGCGTAAAGTCGATTCCAGCTACGGGATGTGGGTTCAGAATGTCCATTGGACTGATGGTTAAGCCCGACTTCAATATCACGCAGTGTCCAGCCGGCAAAATCATAATCGGTCGCCCAGCCGAGAAAGAGCTGTGGTTCATAGTTAGTTTCTCTGAAGGGGGAAGACGCACTGCGGTTAGATAATTGCCACCATGAACGCTGGGTGTAGGAAGCGGCCAGTACAGAATTGTCACCCAGAATGCCTCGCCACAAAGGAAAGGCAAGGCTCAACTGAAATTTAACTTCATCGCTTTTTGCTTTATTTGCCCAGTTATAAGAACTTATCGCCTCTTTGTTCATATTACTGGTATAGCTATACAGTAAATAGTTGCTTTCGTAGGGGTAAAGTACAAATGGATTATCGTGTTTTTCCAGTAAATTAGCGATGATACTCCCGGCAACAACCGGTTTATCATGCACCTCTTTTAGCGTTGCTTCTTCGGCATGGGCTATCACGGGTAGCAGGAAAGCTGCCACCAGCAATCCTTTGAACATCCGCATCATTCTCTCCAGAGTAAAATGGCTGCAAAATAATTAACAAGGTCATCAAAAAGCAGGCTATTCTACACAGAATCCTGCCGTTTCATCAGCGCTGTTTTCTGAAACTGGAAAGCGCCGCGACATCTGCCTAAAATGCCACAATCATTAACATCATAATTACCTCCATGCCCGCAAGGAAAAGCTGCAATGTCCGGCAATCTGCTCAGTGCTCAGCAAGCCCGCCAGATGATTGGCGATATCTTTGTTTATCACATGCCCTTTAATCAGGCTCTGGGCATGACATTACTGCGCCTTGAAGCGCATTTCGCCGAATTACAGATAGCCAATCAGCCAATGCTGGTTGGCAACATGGCACAAAAAATATTACATGGTGGCGCCATTGCCGCCGTTCTTGACGTGGCGGCTGGTCTGGTATGCGTCACCGCTGCCCTAACCCGCTATGAACATATTGACGAAGACGAGTTAAAACAGCGTCTGGCCCGCATGGGTACCATCGATCTGCGGGTTGACTACCTGCGCCCTGGGCGCGGCGAGTACTTTATTGCCAGCAGCAGCCTTCTGCGCGCTGGCAATAAAGTGTCGGTGGCACGGGTGGAACTGCACAACGACGCCGGGGTACATATCGCCAGCGCCACCGCAACTTATATGGTGGGCTGATAGCGTGGCGGCTACCGTCGGACAACATAATCTGTTTACCTGTTGTTTAATCAGTGCAACAAAGGTTAGACTCAGGCTCTGATTTACAAGAGTTTTCTCAATGGACACACGACAAACCCGCCAGGGTATTCTGTTTGCACTTGGCGCTTATTTTATCTGGGGCATCGCCCCTGCCTATTTCAAAACTATCCAGCAGGTTGCCGCCGATGAAATCATGACTCACCGGGTTATCTGGTCATTCTTTTTTATGCTGATACTGCTGAGTATCAGCCGCAGCTGGTCCCGGGTCCGCACCGTTTTGCGCCAGCCGCGCAAAGTGCTGTTACTGGGAGTGACTGCCGTCACCATTGGCGGCAACTGGCTATTATTTATCTGGGCGGTTAATAACCACCATATCCTGGAGTCAAGCCTCGGATATTTTATCAATCCGCTGGTTAACGTGTTGATAGGCATGATGTTTTTAGGTGAGCGTTTCCGGCGTTTGCAATGGCTGGCGGTGATACTGGCCGGCTGCGGCGTGTTTATCCAGCTGTGGAAGTTTGGATCGGTTCCCTGGATTTCTCTTGGGCTGGCCCTGAGTTTTTCCTTCTACGGTCTGATAAGGAAGCAGCTGGCGGTGGATGCCCAGACCGGAATGCTGCTGGAAACCAGCTGGCTGCTGATCCCTTCGGCCATCTATTTGTTCTGCTTCGCCGACAGCCCAACCAGCCATCTTGACCAGAACCCCCTGACACTAAACCTGTTACTGGTAGCGGCGGGCATTGTCACCACAATTCCGCTGCTCTTGTTTACTGCTGCCTGCGCGCGCTTACGCTTATCCACCGTCGGCTTTTTTCAGTATCTGGGGCCGACGCTGATGTTTTTACTGGCAGTTATGTTTTACGGCGAAACCCTCAGCCAGGATAAAGCCATCACTTTTGCCTTTATCTGGAGCGCCCTGGCCCTGTTTATCCTTGATGCAATGCTGGCAATGCGCCGTACCCGGCAACGCCGGGTATAAACGCTGCGCCAGCATGTTTCATAACCAGTTACGCCGTTTGAAATACAGGTAAGGTGCCAGCCCGGCGAGGATCATCAGTGAAATGGCACCAGGATAGCCAAAACTCCAGTGCAGTTCCGGCATAAAGTCGAAGTTCATGCCATAGCTGGAAGCCACCAACGTCGGAGGCAGAAATACCACCGACACCACGGAGAAAATCTTAATAATACGGTTCTGTTCGATGCTGATAAAGCCCATCGCAGCCTGCATCAGAAAGTTCACCTTCTGAAACAGCGATTCATTATGGGGTAACAGCGATTCGATATCGCGCAGGACTTCACGCGCCTGCTCCAGCTGATTGGTCGGCAAACGGGCCTTACGTATCAGAAAATTCAGTGCCCGCTGGGTATCCATCAGACAAAGACGGACTTTCCAGCCAATATCCTCCAGGCCGGCAAGGCGCGCCAGCGCCTCATCAAATTCATCCCCCTGATGGCCTTCCATCAATACCCGGCTCAGTTTCTCCAGCGCGGTATAAATGCTTTCAATTTCATCGGCCAGCTGTTCAATTTTGGTTTCAAACAGGTCCAGCAGCAGTTCAAAAGCGTTACCATCAATCATCGCCTGAGCGCGGGCACGCATCCGGTAAAGCCGGAAAGCCGGCAACTCACGCTCACGCAACGTGTAAAGCCGGCCCTCACGGACAGTAAAGGCGACCGTACTATTGCCGGCGTGGTCTTCGGCATCTTCATAAAAGAAAAAGGAGTGAATATGCAGGCCATCTTCATCTTCAAAGAAACGCGCAGAAGCTTCGATATCCTCCAGTTCAATACGCGTCGCCAGGCTTTGCCCAAGCTGGTTTTGCACCAGATCCCGCTCATCATCCTGGGGTTCGATTAAGTCCACCCAGACAGAGAGTTGTAAATCACCCGGCTGTTCATCCAGTTCCAGGCGAGTCAGACGGCTGTTGTCCAGTTTAAAAGCGCTCAGCATTGCAGTACTCCCAGCTCATGGTCACAGAGGGGGTTTTACGCTTGAACACCGGGGGAAACGGTCGTTTCGCTCAGTATGTAGTGCGGACTCAGAGCGACGGAAAAACGGTCGCCGACAACCCCTAAGGCTATCAGCGTAAGAGGGTAGCCTTAGGGGTTGCACCTGTTGACCAGGTGGTTGAGCCAGCATCTACTGGGTGTGTCCAAGGCAATTGTCCTCTCAGGATAATGGTGCGCGCATGTTACGCCGGGATGAAATCATCGTCAACCGCCACTGCGGAGAAAGGCTGATTATTCATTAACCTGTCCCATCCAACCACTTTTTGCGATCTAACATGCCGGCGTTTTTACCCACAGCGCCGCCGGCAATTAATCGCAGCGTGACGCCCCTTATCTGATAAATTTCTGCTATGTTAGCCTCTTTCTGACGATACTGACGCAATGGACCCTTGTATGAAACAGATAACCCGCCATGATTTAGCCACCCTGAGCCAACAGGCAGCCGGTGCGGCGCGTTTACGCAGCAATCTCAACCTGCACGGCAAACTTGATGATCCGGTTCAGCGCCTGGCGATTGCCATGGAGCCGGACACCTACATTCGTCCGCATCGTCATCTGCAAACCTGGGAAGTCCTGACGCCGCTGAGCGGCCGTTTTGTGGTATTGCTGTTTAATCCGGATGGCAGCGTATTGCAACGTACCGTACTGGGTGAAGAAACCCGGCTGATTGAAATTCCCGCTGGCGTCTGGCATGCAGTACTGTCACTGGATAATGGCGGGGTGATTTTTGAAGTGAAACAGGGCCCGTATCTGGCGCTGAGCGAAGAACATTGCCAGCGCTGGGCACCACCTGAAGGCGAAGCCGGCGTCAGCGAAGTCATTAACTGGTACCGTCATGCCACGGTCGGTCAGCGATTCAGTGAGCAGAATAGCTGAGGCAATTTATACCGTTTCCAGCCTGGCGTAAGCGGCCACCAGCCACTTAATGCCCTGGCCCTGAAACGCCACCTGCAGCCGGCTATGGTCGCCGCTGCCTTCAAGATTGATAATGGTGCCTTCGCCAAATTTGGCGTGACGCACCCGCTGACCAAGGGTAAAACCGCTGTCATTTTGTGTCAGCGGCGTTCCCATGCGCTGATGGCTGACCGGCCGGCTGACGCTGGCACGCAGACGCACCTCTTCCACACAGGACTCCGGCAGCTCGCCAATAAACCGTGAAGGACGATGATAAACCTCTTTGCCATACAGCCGGCGAGTTTCAGCGTAGGTCAGCGTCAGCTTCTGCATAGCGCGGGTGACGCCCACATAAGCAAGCCGGCGTTCTTCTTCCAGTCGTCCCCCTTCTTCCAGTGATAGCTGGCTGGGAAACATACCCTCTTCCATACCGACGATAAACACCTGCTTAAACTCCAACCCTTTGGCCGCATGCAGCGTCATCAGCTGTACCGCATCCTGCCATTTATCGGCCTGCCCCTCACCGGCTTCAAGTGCCGCATGGGAGAGAAAGGCCTGTAACGGCATCAGGTCCTGATCTTCGTCCTTATAGCTGAACTGGCGGGTAGCGTTAACCAGCTCCTCTAAGTTTTCAATACGCGCCTGACCCTTTTCGCCTTTTTCCTCTTCGTACATCAACCATAATCCGGAATCCTTGATAACCCGATCGGTCTGCACGTGCAGCGGCAATGCTGCAGTATCTTCTGCCAGCGCATCGACCAGTTCGCAAAAGCGTTGCAGCGCCGACGCCGCACGACCCGCCAGCACTTTTTCCTGCAATAATGCGCGGGTCGCCTGCCAGAGCGTCACGCCACGATCGCGCGAGGCCTGCCGCACAACGTCAAGAGTGCGATCGCCAATACCGCGTGTCGGCGTATTGACCACGCGTTCGAAAGCGGCATCATCATTTCGGTTGGAAATCAGACGCAGGTAGGCCAGGGCATCTTTAATTTCCTGACGTTCGAAGAAGCGCATGCCACCGTAAATGCGATAAGGCAAACTGGTTTGCAACAACGCTTCCTCCAGTACGCGCGACTGGGCGTTACTGCGGTAAAGAATGGCGCAGTCGTTAAGTGCCCCGCCATTTTCCATCCACACTTTTATACGGTTTACGACAAAACGCGCTTCGTCCAGTTCGTTAAAGGCACAGTAAAGGGCGATCGGTTCCCCGTCGCTGCCATCGGTCCATAATTCTTTGCCTAACCGGCCGTGATTATTGGCAATCAGGGCATTTGCAGCGGTAAGAATATTACTGGTAGAGCGATAATTTTGCTCAAGGCGGATAGTTTGTGCGCCGGGAAAATCGTTGAGAAAACGTTGAATATTTTCCACCTGGGCACCGCGCCAGCCGTAAATTGACTGGTCGTCATCGCCGACAATAGTTACCTTGCCGCTTTCGCCCGCCAGCAGGCGGATCCAGGCATACTGAATGCTGTTGGTGTCCTGAAATTCGTCCACCAGAATATTGGTGAAGCGTTCGCGATAATGATTAAGAATATGGGGTCTGGTCAGCCAGAGTTCATGGGCGCGCAACAGTAATTCGGCAAAGTCCACCAGCCCGGCACGATCGCAGGCTTCCTGATAGGCCTGATAAATGCGCAGCCAGGTTTGTTCAATCGGATTACCATAACTTTCGATATGATCAGGGCGCAGTCCCTCATCTTTTTTGCCATTGATGTACCACATTGCCTGACGCGCTGGCCATTGCTTTTCATCCAGGTTCATTGCTTTGATCAGGCGTTTTAGCAAACGCAGCTGATCCTCGCTGTCCAGAATCTGGAAATCCTGCGGTAAACCGGCATCCGGATGATGGGCCCGTAACAAACGGTGCGCCAGCCCGTGGAAAGTGCCAATCCACATCCCCCCCTGGCTGGTACCTATCAGCTGTTCAATACGATGGCGCATTTCCGCCGCGGCTTTGTTGGTAAAGGTTACCGCCATCACTGAATAGGGTGAGTTGTTTTCTACCGACAGTAACCAGGCGATACGATGTACCAGCACACGGGTTTTACCACTGCCTGCCCCGGCCAGCACCAGCATATTACTGCGCGGCGCTGCGACGGCTTCACGTTGTTTATCGTTAAGGCTGTTAAGCAGGTCAGAAACGTCCATAAGCACCATCAGAGTTGCGCAGCATCCGCCGCATCACTGGATATATATCCACTAAACTTTATCCCGCCCGCGCGCATATGTCACGTCAATTACGCCGCACGACTGCATTTATATCAATGCAGTCAGCGCTGACAGCCGGCTGATTTCAAGGGTGGGCAGCAGACGCGCATCGGCAATCTTCATCAGATTTCCCCCACCAGAATTGATCCAGCAGGCCTGCAGACCACTATTAACAGCGCCGGCAACATCGGTGGTCAGATCGTCCCCGACATGCAGGATTTGTGGTGGCGACAGGCCGAGGCGCCGCGCCGCGCTCTGGTACATATCCTGATAAGGCTTTGCCCTGCCGTCCGGACCGGCACGCAGTACAAACTGAAAATAGGATTCGAGACCAAAACGCGCCGGATCGGCATTACCATTGGTGATTGCCACCAGCGGAAAACGCTGTGATAGCGCGGCCAGGGTAGTATGGGTTTCTGCCGGTATCTCTACTTCACTGCGCCAGCGGGCAAACACCGACATAACGTCAGCTGCACCGGTCTCAGCCTGATCGGCGGTTAATCCCTTCGTCGTCATCGCTCGCACCACCGCACGCCGCCGCCATTCGGTGACGTCATGGTAGATTTCCGGGTCTTCAGCCAGTAACTGGTCACGTATTTCCTGATAAGCATCGACGCTGAAATCCTGCATATTGGGATGCCAGGCCTGCAATGCGGCGTGTGATTCTGTGGTGGTTTTACGGATCACCGGCCCATTGTCATAAAGCGTATCATCAAGATCGAAGGTGATCGCGGCAACAGGGCGCAGCGGGCGATAAAAGCGCATCAGGATTTTCCTCGTTTTGCCCTCGGATGGGCTGCATCGTAAACCGCCGCCAGGTGCTGAAAGTCTAAATGCGTATAGATTTGGGTAGTGGTCAGATTAGCGTGGCCCAGTAACTCCTGAACCGCACGCAAATCACCACTTGATTCCAGCATATGGGTGGCAAAAGAATGGCGCAGTTTATGCGGATGAATATGGCTACTGACTCCCTGCCTGACTCCCCATTGCGCAAAACGCTTCTGTACGCTGCGTGCAGAAAGCCGGCTGCCGTTTTTCGACAAAAACAGCGCGTTATCCTCCGGTGCCAGCAGTTCACGCATTTCCAGCCAGCGTTTAAGCCAGCTGACCGCCGTTGCGCCAACCGGCAGACGGCGTTCTTTGCTGCCTTTACCCATCACCCAGACTGCACCCATGGCCAGATCAAGATGGCCGGTATCGATACCAATCAGTTCTGAGAGACGAAGTCCTGCCCCATACATGACTTCCAGCATCGTCCGGTCGCGGACCGAAAGTGGATCGTTCAAATCGATATTAAGTAACTGATTAACTTCATCAACATCCATATTTTTTGGCAGATGGCGTGCCGTTCCAGGCGTGGTGACGCTTTTTGCCGGATTGGCTTTCAGCTCGCCCTGTCGCACCAGCCAGTCGAGGAAACTACGCAGTGCCGATAAGCGCAGCGCCAGGCTCGACGCCTGCAACCCCTGGCGTCGGCTGCGGGCAGCCAGTGCCCGCACGCGTGCAGCATCCAGCTGTGGCCACTGCGTCACGCCCATTTCGCTGGCAAGCGTGATGATAGCCAGCAGCTGACGACGGTAGTTTTGCTGCGTCAGCGGGCTTAACTGGCGTTCGACCTTAAGATAACGCAGAAAGTTTTCGACGGCCGGCAGCAACGTCGAAGCGCTATTCATACCTGTTCAACCCAACGCAATAACAAATCAGGCATCATTGCGCTCAGATGCTGCAGTAATACCGTCCCCATGCCGGTCTGGTAGTGTTGTGCATCACGGCTGCTGAAAATCAGCACACCGAGTTCACCCTGTTCCCCCATTAGCGACATCGCCACCGAGCCGATAGCTTTTGCCTGCGGCAGTAACTGCAACAACTCCGGGCCATTCAGGCTACCCAGATAATGTTGTTGCTTGCCAAAACGCTGAATACGTACCGGTTCGAACGCCTGTGGCGACAACGCCAGCTGGGTAAAATCAGAAGGGGCCCCCAGACGCCAGCGATCGCTGAACAAACGAATATTCGCGCCTGCCAGGCCTAAATCCCGCGCCCAGCGATGCAGCCGGTTGAGCATTTCCTGCAGGCTGGGCGCCGAAGCCAGGCGACGTTGTAACGCCAGCAGTCGATCGAACAGCTGCTGGTTAGCATGTGCCTGTTCCATTAACAGCGTGATCTCTTCTTCCAGTTCAGCAATGTGCTTACGCTGGCGGGAAAGCTGCCATTCAACCAGGGAGACGGTTCCTCTAATCGGATGAGGCACAACCATCTGTTCGGCCTGACGCGCATTGCGAATAAAGAAGTCCGGGTGGCGTAGCAGATAGTCGCTTACAGCCTGATCGTCCGGCTGAAATTCGCTGGCTGTCTGTTCTCCGGGGTTTTTCATAGATGAATAAATCCGTCATAAACGTGAGTGGCTGGCCCGGTCATATAGAGCGGTTGCCCGGGCCCTTTCCAGGCAATATGCAGCGTCCCACCTGGCAAATCGACACGTACTTTCTCAGCCAGCAGCGTCTGCTGGATACCCACGGCTACAGCGGCGCAAGCACCGCTACCGCAGGCCTGAGTTTCACCTGCTCCTCGCTCATACACCCGCAAACGGATAAACTCGCGATTAACAATTTCCATAAAACCAACGTTTACCCGCTCGGGGAAACGTTCATGACTTTCCAGCAGCGGCCCCAGGGTTTCAACCTGCGCCGACCTGACACTGTCAACCTGAATGACGCAATGGGGATTACCCATCGACACCGCACCAGCCATGATGGTTTGCTCAGCAACCCGCATCAGATAAAGGTTTTCCGCTTTGTTGGCACGAAAGGGTATCTGCTGCGGGTCAAAATTGGGTTCCCCCATATTAACCTTTACCAGTTCGTTTTCCGTGACGCTCAGCACCATGCGACCAGTCTGCGTGCTCACGCGAATATCGTTCTTATTAGTCAGCCCCTTAAGGCGAACAAAACGGGCAAAGCAGCGGGCACCATTACCGCATTGCGCAACTTCACTACCATCGGCATTAAAAATACGGTAGTGGAAATCCAGTTCAGGATCGTAAGGGGGCTCGACGATCAGTAATTGATCAAAACCGACCCCACAATGGCGATCGGCCAGACGGCGTATCAGCTCCGGCGAAAAATAGACGTTCTGAGTAACAGCGTCAACAACCATAAAATCATTGCCGAGGCCGTGCATTTTCGAAAACTGCATGTTCCTGCTCCGCCGGTCCGGGACCGGATTACTGGCTGGCCTTGTTATCCACCCCGCCGCCGGTGGTGGTACCGGCACTACGTTGCGCTGCAGCATTTTTTGCCGCCGGTTGCTGGGGTTGTACTGGCTGTTTTTCCGCTGGAAAATAAAGCGGGCCTTTTAATCCACAGCCCGCCAGGCTAAACAGCGCCGCCGCCATTGCCACCCGGCACATTGTCGTCTTCATGCAGATCCTGCTCGTGGTTAATCCATACTGGTTATCTATCATCGCAGCTGAACGTTGAAAAGCAATAGTTAAAGGTAATCTGCCATCGGGCTAATCATCGTCGCAAGACGCCTGCGCCCTTGGGCAAAGTACGCCTGCATGATATACTAAGAAAAAAATGAGGCTGATTACCACCATGAATGACAGCGAATTTCACCAGCTGGCGGAAAACCTGATGCTCAGTGTTGAAGAACAGCTCGACCACTATCAGGGCGATGCCGATATCGACTATCAGATTCACGCCGGCGTCATGACGCTTAGCTTTGCTAACGGCAGCAAAATCATTATCAACAAACAGGAACCCCTGCATCAGATCTGGCTGGCTAGCCGCTCCGGTGGTTATCACTATGATCTAAAAGGGGAAAAGTGGATTTGCAACCGCAGCGGTGGCGAATTCTGGCAGATGCTTTCACAGGCTTGCAGCACGCAGTCAGGTGACAGGATTCAGCTTCGCGCAACCGGCTAGTTCCGGTTTCACCCACAGAAAGGCGGCGCTGGCGGTCATCTGCACCCGCAACCATTGCCTGATGGCCGCACTGCCGCACCGGACATTCCGGGTCCGACAGGTTAATGTAGCTGGTAACGCGGTGCCTGCAGGCCCTGCTCCGGATTGTTTGCCGGTAAATCAACGGTGTGCAGCTCAGCCAGTGCTTGGCTTCTGAAGGGAATGACCTGTGCCCGGCCTTCTACCTGCACTATCTGGTAGAACTGCGGCAGGTTAAAATTGATGAAACTGGAACCAAACGTGAAGCGATCGTGGGATGATGAGTAAAAACGGCTGACATCACGTACCAGTTCTTCCTTACTTCCTTCACAGTGGTGATAAACCTCGACGCGATTAGTTTCATCGAGAATATAGATATTGAAACCCTGCTCGTCGCTGGTATCTTCAAAAAAGAACTGAATAATCCCTTCGCTGGCATAGCCGTTCACCACCGTTGGCAACGGCGTATGATTGGCTTCGACTTTAATTGACAGGCCGTGCAGCTTGTTATTAGAAATCGCCCCATAAAATTCCACGGCGTTTTCCAGCTTCTGCACCGAAACGCTCATCCGTTCAAAGAATAAGCCCCACGTCTGGCCGGCAACCCGCACCGCTTTAAATCGCCCCGGCTCATGGCGCGTGCTGGATAACCTCAGCTCAATGCATTCAGAAACCAGCTGCTGGACACGGGTGCGAACCAGTCCACGCAAATGCTGACTGTAACAGAAAACCTCCACCGCATCCGGCGGCGAGGCGTCCTGATGCATTTTACCCAGAATGGTTTTCAGCGCCTCAATCATCGACTGCTCGCCGTTAAAATGCAGGGTACGCACTTCATTCCATGAGTTGCGATAGAGAAGGTCGATACTGCCAATCAGACATTGTTGCTGCTGACCAAAACTAAACACGTCCAGCTTACGGAAATCAAAATGCACCACCTGATTACGAAAAGCCGCCGTCGGGTCGTATTCCAGATTAACGATAATAGCTAAATGACGGATTTCACAGGGGCTATAAAGTGCGCGAGGGGTCGGGGCGGGCAGGCGAAGCGGAAAATGACGCGCAACATCGTCTACCATTTCCTGCAGCTTCGCCAGATCACACACACCGTTACCTTTAACATGCAACCGGGTTTTTTCAGTCAGCAAGCCGTTAAACCAGGCCCAGGCCACTAACTTATTAAGATAGCGGTTATATTCCAGCGGCTGATGACTGATAATTGATGCCATATCCGGCGATTGGTTATACAGATACCAGCCCGCCCGGTTGGCACGGCCATCCGGCACGTGAATAAAAGTCAGATTAGTTTCAGAAAGATCGGGAGAAATCTGCGGATTAAGCAGCGTTACCTTGCCCGGTAGCGCTTCAAATGCCGCATACAGTTTACGAGTCAACACGCCAATATCCTGAGGGCTGGCGCTCACGCTCAGGTTATTACGACGCGCAAAGCGAATCAGGTTACGATAACTTTGCATCATCGCATCCAGCAGCTCATTATGCGCTTCGCGTACCCGGGCTATCTTCCAGGCCGGGCGGCTATCAAGCATGGTGAGACGGGCGTCATCCCAACCCCACTCCTTCACCAACTGGCTCAAAATTTCACGCCGCCAGCCGGCTTTTTCCTCTTCAACTGACAGACGCTCGCAGACTTTTAAATAAAAACAACGGCGCACTAAATCAAGCCGGGCGTGATCATCGATACTGGTGAGATAGCGGGTGACCCGCTCCAGCATCATGCAATAAGGATCAAGACCAAAAGAGACAATCTCGCCGTCATGCAAACGCTGTTTAATATCCATCGCCAGTAAGCGGCTATGGGGATATTCCCACGAATAGGCTTCCAGCAGCAGCGTTTTCAATACGGCTTTATAGGGAGAATCGATGCTTTTATACAGCTGCCACAGGCTGGCACCAAAGTACTCTTCCGCCGACAACGTACCTAATCCGCCGAGGTCAAGCCACTCGTTAGGCGTCAGCACCCCCTGGGCATACAGTGACATCACATAGTCGTCGTAATGCTCTTCTTCTTCTCCCGGCACCATATTCCACAGAATACGTTTACCGGCAAGGCGCACGGCGGTACGGTAGAACTCATCAAGTAACAAAATGTGCTGTGTTGAACCACAATCTTCGCCGCCCAGGCTGCCACTTTCGTTATGCCGGAAACGGTTTTCATCAATCAGAAAAAAGCTGACTTCCACCCCCAGCGACACACACCATTTCTGTAATAAATGGCATTTTTTCTGCAAACAAAGGCGCTCTTCGTTATCGAGCCATGACTGATGGCAAACCCAGATGTCGAGATCGGAGGTAATGTTCTGACCGACGGAAGACGTGCTGCCCATGGTGTACACACCGGTAATCGGCATTTCTCCCGGCCCTTCAACCGATGGCAGCGCGCTGCCCAGCCTTTCCAGCCAGGCCCGCTGGTTTTCATCCGGCGCAAAAAAGCTGATGCCATGGGGAACATTCCCGTCGAGATACCCCGGCAGTTGCGGATGATGATGATGTAGTAAGATTGGCAGCAGACTATACACCTGCCGGAAAGCAGGTCCCATCGCAGCCAACGCGCGGTCAACGCGCAGCTGATTTATGGCATCCAGTCTCTGTTTCAATGTCTCTATATAGAGGTACAAGACGTTTCGCCTGATTTTCCCAGTGCTTAAAAACGGTGTTTCCGGGATCCATCACTTAAATTTTAAAAAAAGATGGATGGACTATTGCTGGAAACGTGATCAATCTAACACCTGACAGGTTGACCGTAAAGAAAGTTGAACTAGCTAATAGTCTAGCATGGATTTACCGTTTTATTGCAGATCGACTATTGTTCTCCAACAATACCCTCATCGTTCGGTCTTCGCAGAGTGCAGGAAACTGACAGCCTTCCTGTATCGATGTTAGGATAATCAGTGAACGATCAAAACGGTTACAAGCATGTTAGACAAAATTTTAAGAATTGCTACAAGACAAAGCCCTCTTGCACTCTGGCAGGCACATTATGTTCAGCAGCAGCTGATGTCGCTCCATTCTGGCTTACAGGTCGAACTGGTGCCAATGGTAACTCGCGGCGATATTCTGCTTGATTCCCCCTTATCAAAGGTCGGAGGAAAGGGATTATTTGTTAAAGAGCTTGAGCTGGCTCTGCTTGAGCAGCGTGCCGATATCGCGGTTCACTCAATGAAAGATGTGCCGGTGGCATTTCCTCAGGGGCTGGGGCTGGTGGCGGTCTGCGAACGCGACGATCCGCACGATGCATTCGTTTCAACACGCTATGAAAATCTTGATGCACTGCCTGCCGGAGCCATTGTCGGCACGTCCAGTTTACGCCGTCAGTGTCAGATTAGCGCCCGCCGCCCGGATCTGATTATCCGCTCATTACGTGGCAATGTCGGTACCCGCTTAAGCAAACTTGATAATGGCGAATACGATGCGATTATTCTGGCAGTAGCCGGCCTGAAACGCCTCGGCCTGGCATCGCGCATTCGCCAGATTATCCCGGCGGAAATCTCCCTGCCTGCAGTCGGACAGGGTGCCGTTGGCATTGAATGCCGGCTTGATGATGACAGAACCCGACAGCTGATCGGGGTGCTAAACCATGATGAAACTGATGTCCGGGTGCGCGCTGAACGCGCAATGAATATCCGGCTGGAGGGAGGCTGTCAGGTTCCGATTGGCAGCTATGCCGTGTTGCAGGGTGACCAGCTGTGGTTACGGGCGCTGGTGGGTTCACCAGACGGTCGCAAAATGATTCGCGGTGAACGCCGCGGCCCGCGCGATCGGGCTGAGCAAATGGGTATTTCACTGGCCGACGAATTACTTGAGCAAGGTGCGCGTGGCATCCTCGCGGATGTTTATCAGCAGAGTAAACCATTATGACGATCCTGGTAACCCGACCTTCACCCGCCGGTGACGAACTGGTTACCCGCTTGCGCGCCACTGGCAGAGCCGCCTGGGCGCTGCCGCTGATTGAGTTTACCCCTGGCCACGATCTGGCTGCATTACCCCATCTTATCGCCGGTTTGCAGGCCGGTGATTTACTTTTTGCGCTGTCTCAGCATGCTGTCAGTTATGCGCAGCCCGCGTTAGATAAAACAAAGGTTCGCTGGCCGGCAACGGTAGACTATTATGCAATAGGGCGCCGGACGGCACTGGCATTGCACAGCGTCTGCGCACGCCCTGTTGTCTGGCCTGAAGAACGCGAGACCAGTGAAATCTTAATTCAACTCCCGGCATTACAGAACGTTGCCGGTAAACAAGCGCTGATTCTGCGCGGGAATGGTGGCCGCGAATTACTGGCCACCACGCTGACTGAACGCGGAGCAACGGTAAAATTAGTCGAATGTTATCAACGCTGCGCCAAACATTATGATGGCGCCGTTGAAGGAAAACGCTGGCGCGAACGTAACATCGCGACGCTGGTGGTCACCAGTGGCGATATGCTGCAACAGCTTTATCAGCTATTTCCTGAAGTCGATCGCGAGGAATGGCTGCTGCACTGCCGGCTGATTGTCATCAGTGCACGTTTGGCTACTCTGGCCAGGGAATCAGGCTGGCGCGACATTACAGTAGCCGAGGGTGCCGATAACGACGCGTTATTGCGGGCGCTACAATAAACTTTACAATGGGATAAGCTACAATGACGGAACAAAAACAACACTCCGCCATCGTTGATGAAACAGCGTCGTCGGCAGAGGCGCCATCAGCAGCAGGTAAAGAAAAAACCGCTAAAGGTACGGCGCTGGGGGCGCTGGCAATCGTCATCGCACTGGCGCTAAGTGGCGGGCTTTACCTCTACCAACGTCAGCTGGCCCAACAGCAGGCAAAAGAAAACCAGGCACTGCGTGACCAACTCAATAGCCTGCAACAGCAAGCGCAAAGCGAAAAACAGACATTAACCGGGCAGCTTACCCGCACCGACGGCACGTTACAAAATCTGCATCAGCAGCAGGCTGCCAGCGCGAAAGAACTGGATGAGTTACGTCAGAAAGTAACCAGCATTACCGGAAGTGATGTCCGCACCTGGATGATTTCACAGGCCGATTATCTGGTGAAACTGGCGGGACGTAAACTGTGGAGCGATCAGGATGTCACCACCGCCGGCGCTCTGCTAAAAAGCGCAGATGAAACTCTGGCTGACATGAACGATCCCAGCACAATAGAGGTACGACGCGCCCTTACCCAGGATATCAGCACGCTGTCGGCAATCAGCCAGGTTGACTACGATGGCATCATTCTGAAACTGAATCAGCTATCCAATAACATCGATAATCTGCCGCTAGCGGACAACAATGATAATGAAGCCCCCATGGATGCGGACAGTAACGAGCTTTCCTCATCGCTGCATCAGTGGCGCCAGAACCTGGTGAAAAGCTGGCATACCTTTATGGATAACTTTATTACCATTCGTCGGCGTGACAATACGGCCCAGCCATTACTGGCTCCTGACCAGCAAATTTACCTGCGCGAAAATATCCGTTCGCGCCTGCTGATTGCCGCCCAGGCGGTACCTCGCCATCAGGATGAAATATACAAACAGTCGCTGGATACCGTTTCTGCCTGGATACGCGCGTGGTATGACGTTAAAAACCCGGCGGTAAAAGCCTTTCTGGCACAGCTCGACGAACTGAGTCAGGAAAATATCTCTGTGGATCTCCCCGTGTCGCTGCAGAGCCAGCGGTTAATGGATAAGCTTATGGAAACCCGGGTACGCAACCTGTTAGCCCAGCCTGCTGCTGCCAACCCTCAGGCGCCCCAACCACAGCAGGGAGAATAAGGATGCTGAAAGTACTTTTGCTTTTTCTGTTACTGCTGGCCGGCATTATTCTTGGTCCGATGCTGGCCGGTCATCAGGGCTATGTACTGATCCAGACCGACAGCTGGAATATTGAAACCAGCGTCACCGGTCTTGTCATCATACTCCTCATTTCACTGGTGGTGATTCTGCTGGTTGAATGGCTGCTACGCCGCCTGTTCAAAACCGGCAACCGTACCCACGGTTGGTTTAAAGGCCGCAAGCGAAGCCGGGCAAAAAAGCAGACGCAAATTGCGCTGATGAAGCTGGCAGAAGGTGACTACAAGCAGGTTGAAAAGCTGATGTCCAGCCATGCCGACCATGCAGAACAGCCGGTGGTCAATTATTTACTGGCAGCAGAAGCCGCACAACAGCGAGGAGATGAAATCCGGGCGAATCAGCATCTGGAACGGGCCGCTGAGCTGGCGGAAAACGATCGGTTACCGGTAGAAATAACCCGGGTACGTATTCAGCTGTCACGTAATGAGGATCACGCAGCCCGCCATGGTGTTGATAAACTGCTTGAAGTGGCGCCGCGGCATCCCGAAGTGTTACGTCTGGCAGAACAAGCCTACATCCGTACCGGCGCCTGGGCCTCTCTGCTGGATATTTTACCCGCGCTGGAGAAAAATAATCTGGCGGATGACACTCAGCTTGACGCGCTGCAAAAGCAGGCCTGGCTCGGGTTGATAAATCAGGCCATGGCTGATAACGGCAGCGAAGGACTCAAGCAATGGTGGCAAAATCAGCGCCGAAAAACCCGTCAGGATATGACGTTACAGGTGGCGGTCGCCGAACATCTTATTGCCTGTAATGATCATCAGGCCGCCGAAGAAATCGTGCTTGATGGGCTAAAACGCCAGTATGACGAACGGCTGATCCTGCTGATGCCGAAGCTAAAAAACGGTGAGACTGAGCGGCTGGAAAAAACCCTGCGTCAGCAGATAAAACAGCATGGCGCTACCCCGCTGCTATGGAGTACCTTGGGCCAGCTGCTGATGCAACACGGAGACTGGCAACAGGCAAGCGAGGCGTTTCGTGAAGCGCTGAAACAGCGCCCCGATGCCTATGACTATGCCTGGCTGGCGGATACCCTCGACAGGCTTCATAAGCCTCAGGAAGCAGCGCAAATGCGGCGTGATGGACTACTGTTAACATTAAAAAACGATCCCTGATACGTCACACAGCCGACGACGCGGTTATCCGGCATCAGGCAAAAAAACGCCTGCCATAAGGCAGGCGTAAAATCGGGTCGTTAAGATAACAGGGGGTACATGACTCAACGTAATGTCCGGTCATCTGCCAGTAATAATGGCTGACGGGTGGACAACAAGTACCGTAAATGGCTCTGCATCATTCCCAGGTTTTATGAAGCCGAAGCGAGCATAACAAACGGAATGAGCATCTACCCCTCCTGTAATGCATTTACTGTGCCAGACAGATAAAAGCGCCAGATAAAAAAACAAAATATTGTTTTTAAAAATCTTTTTCAGAGCAATCGCGTAAAACGATGCCGGAACGAGCGGCGTCTGTCTGCCCGGCTGTCGCCACGCGGAGACAGCCTGTACGCGCGTCCTCTATTCATAAATAAATCAAGGCGATAAGTGTCACTCTACGGCGACATGGCCAATCAACAGCAAAAACTGCTGAGAGACGCTAAAGCGCATACAGCGCCCCGTGATCCGTCAGGCGACTGCAGAAAAAAACCTGCCAGAGGCAGGTTTATTGAATTGGTCGGCGAGAGAGGATTCGAACCTCCGACCCCCTGGTCCCAAACCAGTTGCGCTACCAAGCTGCGCTACTCGCCGAAATACTGCTATGTTGTCATTTTGATTGGTGCGAGGGGGGGGACTTGAACCCCCACGTCCGTAAGGACACTAACACCTGAAGCTAGCGCGTCTACCAATTCCGCCACCTTCGCCTACCATCAAAATTGGGGTGGCTAATGGGACTCGAACCCACGACAACTGGAATCACAATCCAGGGCTCTACCAACTGAGCTATAGCCACCATCGTCTTACGACAAATCATTTACTGCTACCGGACAGTTTCTGTCAGAGAAACAATGATTTGTTTAATAACGCGGTAAATGTTACCACCGCAGCTCTTGCGCACAACTTAATGGCGCGCCCGACAGGATTCGAACCTGAGACCTCTGCCTCCGGAGGGCAGCGCTCTATCCAGCTGAGCTACGGGCGCGTAGCGCCGTTGCGGATGGGCATAGTACGGATTTGCTCCCATGCTGTCCAGTGCTTTTTGCACAAAAAAACGCGTTTGATTACGCTTTGCGCACTCACTGTCTTCTGCCTGCTCATTTATGCGACTTAACGACAGAAAACGACGGTTAAGCAACCAGATAGCTGACTTCCGGCGTTTACAGTTCTCTGCGAAAATACCAGCGCAGAAAGGTCAGCATTTTTATCAGCCGCCCGATGCGGCTCGGCTGGCGGATCAGACGATATAACCATTCCAGCCCTAAGTTTTGCCAGACTACCGGTGCCCGCCTGACCCGGCCGGTAAAGACATCATAGGTTCCGCCAACCCCCATATACAGCGCCTGGGGATATAGCGCCTGACAGGCACACATAAAAACTTCCTGCTTAGGCGACCCCATTGCTACCGTGACAATCTCCGCCCCGCTGGCAGCGATACGGGCAAAAATAGCGTCCTGTTGATCGTCGGCAAAATAGCCGTCCTGCGTCCCCACAATGTTAACCTGCCAGCGTTGCTGCAATTTCTCCGCAGTCATGCGCAACACTTCTGGCGTTGCTCCCACCAGAAAGACCCGGCTGCCATTCTCGCCGGCTCGCTCCATAATCCCTTCCCACAAATCAGCCCCGGCAATACGCTCAACGCGCGCCTGAGGATATTTGCGATGGATCGCCCGCACCATACTGATGCCATCAGCATAGCGATAGCGAGCGGCATCAATCAGCGCGCCAATGTGCCGATCCTGTTCAATGGTCAACATCTTTTCCGCATTGATGGCAACCAGTATTCCCGGTAGCCAGCGGCGATCCGTTATCAGGTGCGCAATAAATGCCTTCCGGCTGGCAAAACCAGCCAGTCTGACCCCGCGTATGGTGTATACCGGCGGTTCCTCGCCCTGCTGCATCATATAGTTTGTCTGACACTCCACATTATGCCTTTTCATCCTGATGGCGTAGCGCGATAACCCTGACCGAACGGATCAGGCCGGCGCTCTCCAGCAGCCAGTAAAGTAATTTTGCTACTACCACGCTGACGACAAAAATTAAGATAAAAAACACTACCCGTGAGACGAAGGCATCAAGGCCCTCACGCGCCAGTATTACGATGTTAAACACGGCGCCAAAGCAAAAACTTTGCAGCACAGCGGCTTTATAGCGCTGCGTTTCACGACGTCCGGACTGATAAAGCCAGTCAAACCATTTAATAATCCAGCCGACCGCCAGCGCCCCGACCGGAAGCATCCATACTCCCCCCATCACCAGCAGGGAACCAATCAGCGTAGGTGAAATGGCCAGTCCGGAATGATTATCCAGTATCTCCCAGGTAAAATAATTCGCCGAATTGAGTACCGCCGCCGGGTGATCTGGCCAAAGCCAGCCGGGAATAAAGACATAGAAATCACGCACTATCGGTGCCAGCCCCTGGAAGGTAATCTGATGATAGTGACTGAACAATAGCGCCAGGTTCTCCCAGGGCGAAAAGGTGTCACGGGTCAGATAAAGAAAGGTATAAAATTCCTCCGCCCGGCTGACATTAAGGTTATAGCGTCCCAGTGCCAGAAAGAACATGGCAACAATGCCTGCTATACCGCCGGCAATTAACATCCACAGGGTAATCCAGCCACGGATGATGCCGATAAACAGGAAAATCGCAAACGCCATAATCGTGTTTGCCCGGGTTCCCCCCACAATCGCGTACGTTAACAGGCCAAAGGCCACCGTTACCAGCAGAAACAGTATCCACTGACCACGGGTTTCACGACTGAAATACACCAGCAGCATTGCCGGAATAAAAAAGTAGAAAAAGCGCTTCAACGCCACGCCGGATACGCCAGCTGAAAATATCTGGCTGTATGCCTGCAACCGGAAAATCAGGAAGCCATTGTTGACAAAAAAAATGGCAACCGCAGCCAGTGCAATCAACATCAGCAAGCCAACGGTCAGCTGAAATTCCACCCGATTAATGGTGAAGCCTGACGAAAGCCGGCCTTTGTGCTGCGGGCGCAGCCGGGTTTTGTAACAGACATAATAAATCGCATAAAAACCGGTCGCTGAAAGTAATGCTTCCAGCAGATGCGCCGGCGGCACAATGTCAACATTGAAAACAAACACCAGCATGCAGGAAAACGGGAAGCCGAGATAAAAGGTCAGCAAAAACACCAAAGAAAAGAAAATATGAAAACTAAAACGCACCTGGCGGAATTCACGCCAGGTCAGGGTTAATACCAATCCTAGTGATAGCAGATACACCACCAGCAGGCCACTAAACTGTGGAAGCGTCATGCACCTGGATCCTCAAGTTGTTGCAGCAGCCCTTTCCAGCCGGCAGTATAACCCGGCGCGAAAAAAGGGATCCTGGTTTTATCCATCGCCAGCAACTGCTGGTGTGCCCCGGCAATCTGCTGCTGACTCAGATCGTCTTCGGCAAATAACAGCGGGATATTTGCCGCTGCCAGATCCTGCCAGAAAGGATTATGCCGGCTAATAACCAGCGGTACATTTGCCTGAATCAGCAAACACAGCGTACCAATACCCTGCTGACGCTGGAAAATAAAATAGCCTAAATTACTCTGCGAAATCAGCGCCATATAGCTTGTAAAATCCAGTTTTTCCCGCAGGATAATGGGTGGTCTGGTCGGAAAAAGACGACAACCAGCCGCTTCGACCTGCGCGATATAGGTTTCATTTCCCGGCGGATAACCCATCGGTAACACCACCTGAACGCGATCGCCAAAACTGCGATGAATCGCCTGCAAACCGGCAATATGCCGGTTGCTGATATCGCCAGAGTTACCGAGCAACAGCCTGAGTGTGGCGGTTTGTTGCGGTGTTGATGCTGCGGGCAACGCGGGAATACGGGTGGGGAAATAGAGCTGTCTGCCCGGCACCTGCGGACAGCGACCATGAAAAACCGACAGATCGCCAAGCGTAGCAAACACCTGCCCGACCCGGCGCTGCGCCAGCCGGCGTATGCCATAAAATAGCCGGAACACGATTCCACGGCGATCTTCATAAAGATCGGCACCCCAGATATGCCAGAGCATCTGATGAGATTGCAGGGCGCCGCTCAGCAACGCCAGCCAGATTCGCAGATTAAACTGTCCGTAAAATAAAAAACGATCCTGACGTTGCCGACGCGCATGCGCAATCACTGCTTGCGCCAGCTGTCCCTGGGTCATAAACGAGTGAATATCCAGTGCCGGTAGCTGACGACAGAGTTCCTGCGAACAATTTACAACCCAAAATTGTCGCCGGAATGGCGCCGTCGACGCTAACTTGTCATTAAAAAAGCGCAGCACGGTTTGATTATGGTGGGGAATATCCGCCCCAAGAATATGGATAAGCATCGTCATTTACGAAAACGGTAAATTAAAAAAGCGCAGACACAAAGCACAAAATAAACCACATAGGTAGCCAGATAAGCCTGTGCAGCCCCACGGGTACCCTGCAGCGGAATGAGCCAGTGCGCAAACCCCAGCAATAACACAAACTGGCTGATTTCAGTCAGGATATAAATCCGCAGCGCCGCTTTAGCAATGACCAGATAACCAAATACATAGGCCCCCACCTTCAGCACGTCACCTGGCAGCTGCCAGATAAATAAATCCCGCATAGGTGAAAACTGAGGGGAGAACAATAGCCAGATAGCAATGTCTCTGAGCAGCCAGACACAGCAGGCCACCACAGAAACTACCGGCAGGACAAATAAAAGCGTGCGGCCAATTTCCTGGCTGATGGCGGTTTTGTCGTGTAAACGGGCCAGCGTCGGCAATAACCAGACGCTGAACGACGCGGTAATAAACTGCAACCAGGCATCGGAAAGACTGGTCACACCCAGCCAGATCCCAACCTGATCCCAGCCTGCCTGAACGGCCAGCTGATTACGCATCATCACCCAGGCAACAGGCAACGTTGCCGTGGTAATCAGCGCCATCAGGGTATATTTACTCAGGGTCATCACCACCGCCGGCTGCCAGCAGGGACGAAGATAGTGCCAGGGGAAACGTGCGCGTCTTGTCATCAGCCAGCTAGCGGGTAACAGCACCAGCACCGGCACCATAGCCAGCCCCACCAGCGCCCCACGATAGCCCCCGAGCCAGTGGCAGCAAATCCAGGCCAGAACACCCGCGACACTCCCGCCAATTAATGCCAGCGCGTTGGCTGTGGCATCACGGTAACCTTTAATAATCGCCAGCATCAGGTTCGCCCAGGCGATCCCCAGTTGTAGCAAGGCCACTATCCGAATCACGCCAGCGAAGTCATGCCGGCCGAACAGCACCTGACTGACGGGGACGGCCAGCAGTAAAAAAAATGCCGCCAGCAGCAACGAAAAAACCAGCACCATTAGCGAGGCACTTCCAAGAACCGCGCGCAAAGCCTCTGGCTGCTGCTGTCGTTCTGCTATCAGGGTGGTGACGCCGTTAAAAATACCGGCGCCGGCCAGCACGCCAAGAACGGTGATAAGCTGACGAAAGTTGCCGGCCAGCCCCACCCCTTGCGGCCCATAACTCACTGCCATCAGCTTAATGACCACCAGGCCGGCAAGGATTTTTACCAGAGTGGAGCTCGCGGTCCACAACGACGCACGTGCCAGAGACATCAGGAAAAAAAACGCAGCAGCGACTGGATCACCCGTTGCTGATCCGTATCGGACAAATTGTAGAAAAGCGGCAAGCGCAGCAAGCGTTCACTTTCACGCGTCGTCACCTCGTCCTTACCATTAAAACGACCAAATCGCTGTCCGGCGGGAGAGCTGTGCAGGGGAATATAATGAAACACCGCGAGGATGCCATCGTCTTTAAGCCAGTCAATCAGCCGGGCACGCTGTTGTTCATCACGCAGACGAATCGCAAACATATGTGCATTATGCTGACATTCCGGCGGCTGGACCGGTAACACCAGACGACCACTGTCTGCCAGCGGTTTCAGCGCCTGATAATAACGTTGCCAGAGCAACAACCGATGATCATTGATACTCCCGGCAACCTCAAGCTGCGCCCACAGGCAGGCAGCCTGCAAATCAGACATCAGGTAGCTGGAACCCAAATCACGCCAGGTGTATTTATCCACCTGTCCGCGAAAAAACTGGCTACGGTTGGTGCCTTTCTCCCGGATGATTTCAGCGCGTTCTATCAGTGAACGGTCATTAATCAGCGTGGCGCCGCCTTCACCGCCAGCCGTGTAATTTTTAGTTTCATGGAAGCTAAAACAACCAATGTGCCCGATAGTACCGAGCGCCCGTCCTTTCCAGCTGGACATCATCCCCTGCGCCGCATCTTCCACGACGCTGAGACGGTAACGGGCTGCCAGTGCCATAATGGCATCCATGTCACAACTTACCCCGGCATAATGCACCACCACGATGGCTTTGGTTTTGTCGCTAATCGCTGCTTCTATTTTATTTTCATCAAGGTTCAGCGTATCTTCACGCACATCAACAAAAACCACCGTTGCGCCTCGCAGCACAAAGGCATTCGCCGTGGAAACGAAAGTGAAACTCGGCATGATAACTTCATCACCGGGCTGCAGTTCCAGCAGCATCGCCGCCATTTCTAACGAGGCGGTACAGGAAGGCGTCAGCAACACCTTCGGACAGCCCAATCGCTGTTCCAGCCATTGCTGACAACGACGGCTAAAATCGCCATCGCCACTGAGCTTGCCGCTGGATAGCGCTATCTGAATATACTTGCTTTCACTGCCCACACAGGGTGGTGCATTAAATGGAATCATAATGTTACCTGTATAGCCACCAGCTACTGCCGTCCGGCACGCCGCCACAACGGGTATAGAGACGCATCGCCGCCAGGTTGCTGGTCTGCGTGGCCACACGCAAACGGCTCAAGCGCTGCGCACGCGCCCAGTCAAGTGCGGCACCGATCAGCCGTTGCCCGGTGCCCTGCCCTGATATCAGAGCGCCCAACAAACCTACGCGGGCAGTGTCATCATCAAGCCGTCGCAGTGAAACAAAACCGGCAATATCACCGCTGTGATCCAGCGCCAGCAGGCACTGGTCATCAAAACAGCCTGTCACCGCGTTCTCAATCCAGCAGGCATAAAAGCGCTGACAATCGTCCAGCTTAAACCAGGGGGGACGAAAACGGCTATGCACAAAAAGCCGCGCTGCCGCGGCACGTAATAGCGGAATATTGTCACTACGCGCAATTTTGATGGCAGCGGGCCGGACGGCAGAATCGGTAGAAAACAGAAAATCGATTTCACCATCAACCAGCCGGAAACCGCCATTACTCAGGGCATCCAGCTCTGCACTGCGCTGCGCCGGTACCTTTGCCTGCACCAGCGCATACTCCGCCATGGACAGCCCGCTCAACGGTAATCCGCCATCCAGTATCAGACGACCACAGCGAATACCGAAGAACTCACTTTCCCAGGGCAGGGGTTCAATCCGTGCTGTCATTTGCATCTCTGCCCCCCGCGTTGCCTTAACGCCAGATACCTTTGGTATCCACCAGCCAGCGTCGATCCGTGGTTCTGACATCCAGGTTACGAAACGCCGTGTGATCAACCAGCATCACCAGGATGTCCGCTCCGGCTATCGCCTGTTGAGCGGTTACCAGAGTGGCGCGGGACGCTAGTTGAGACGGTAACGCTTCAATATTGGGCTCGACGACCAGAGTGGTGCCCCGATGCCAGTCTGCAATCTGCCAGGCGATAGTCATTGCCGGACTTTCACGCAAATCGTCGATATCCGGCTTAAACGCCAGGCCAAAGCAGGCTATGGTGATGTCACCAGCCCGCCGGTTAGTGGCGGCCAGGCATTCTGCCAGCGTTTTTTTCACCTGCTCAATCACCCAGGCCGGTTTACTGTCATTCACCTCACGCGCCGTACGAATCAAACGCGCCTGTTGGGGATTCTGGGCCACGATAAACCAGGGATCGATGGCAATACAGTGCCCGCCCACGCCAGGACCCGGCTGTAAGATATTCACGCGTGGATGACGATTAGCCAGCGCAATCAGCTGCCAGACATCAATATTTTGTTCGGCGCAGATCAGTGACAGCTCGTTGGCAAATGCAATATTCACATCGCGAAAACTGTTTTCAGTGAGCTTACACATTTCCGCAGTACGGGCATTAGTGACAATGCATTCCCCTTCCAGAATCAGGCCATAAAGTTCACAGGCTCGCTGTGAACAGCGTGGCGTCATACCGCCAATCACCCGATCGTTTTTAATAAGCTCAACCATCACTTTCCCTGGCAGAACACGTTCAGGACAGTAAGCAATCATCACATCCGCCGCTTCGCCGGCCTGCTGTGGGAAACGCAGATCCGGGCGGGACTGAGCCAGCCAGTCAGCCATCTGCTCGGTAGTGCCTACCGGCGAAGTCGACTCCAGTACCACCAGATCGCCGGCTTTCAGCACCGGTGCAATAGCATCCGCCGCCGCCTTTACTGCCGTCAAATCGGGCTGATAGCCTTCACTAAAAGGCGTGGGTACCGCAATCAGAAAAGCATCCGCTGCCATTGGCTGACCAACGGCCTTTAGCATGCCATCCGCTACCGCCTGCTTAACAATGTTATCCAGATCGGGCTCGATGATATGCACCGCACCGCGATTAATGGTTTCTACCGTGTGCGGATTAATATCCACGCCGATTACCGGCGTTCCGCGGGCGGCAAAAGCAGCCGCGGTAGGCAGCCCTATATAGCCCAATCCAATAACAGACAGGGTAGTTAACTTCATAAATCAATCCGACTTGCTTTTAATGCCTGAACAATGCGCTGGCAGGCCTGGCCATCGCCATAAGGATTGTGCGCCCGGCTCATCGCCTGCCAGGCGTCATCATCGGTCAGCAAACGCGAGGTTTCGGCCACTATCTTAGCGCTGTCTGTTCCGACCAGGCGCACCGTGCCGGCATCAACGGCTTCGGGCCGTTCAGTGGTTTCCCGCATGACCAATACCGGTTTGCCTAATGAAGGCGCTTCTTCCTGCACGCCGCCAGAGTCAGTGAGGATCACTCTGGCGCGATCCATTAACCAGACGAAAGGCAGATATTCCTGCGGTTCAATCAGCGTAATATTGTCAATGCCCCGCAATATCCGGTTTACCGGTTCGCTGACGTTTGGGTTCAGATGGACCGGGTAGACAATCTGGCAATCGGGATGCAGGTGAGCCAGCTGCATCAGTGCCTGACAGATGCGTTCAAAACCGCCCCCGAAGCTTTCTCGACGATGACCGGTCACCAGCACCATTTTACGCCGGGCATCCAGAAAGGGATAACGACTGGCCATTGCGCTATTTTGCTGAGCATCGCGCAGAATACCATCACGAACCCAGAAAAGTGCGTCAATCACGGTGTTGCCGGTAACGATAATCTGTGAAGCCGGCACGTTTTCCCGCAGCAAATTTTGTCGGGCATTCTCGGTGGGGGTAAAGTGCCAGCGCGCCAGGCGCCCGGTCAGCGCCCGGTTACCTTCTTCTGGCCAGGGCGCGTACATATTACCGGTACGCAGGCCGGCCTCAACGTGTCCCACGGTTATCTGCTGATAAAAGGCGGCCAGGCTGGCGGCCAGCGTGGTAGTGGTATCGCCATGTACCAGCACCACATCAGGCCGGAAATCAGCCAGCACGCCGCGCATACCATCCAGTATACGGCAGGTAATATCGGTTAAATTCTGACCAGCCCGCATGATGTTGAGATCGTAGTCCGGCGTCAGCGCAAATAAACTGAGAACCTGATCGAGCATTTCCCGATGTTGTGCGGTAACGCACAGGCGCGATTCTATTTCTGCATCCTGAGCCAATTGATGGACCAGCGGCGCCATTTTTATCGCTTCAGGACGCGTGCCGAATACGGTTAATACTTTCACGATATATCCTTGGTATGAGCTGCAGGTTTTCGCCGGCGGGCCAGCGCAATACCGGCACCGGTTAAGGCACCAACCACGCCCCACACCGCCATCAAATACCCCTGACGCGGGCTATCGCGGCTAACCGGCACTTCGGGGGTGCGCAGGTAACGCCAGCAGCTGAACGTTTTATTCAGTTGCGGCCCGGCGGCCAGCGTTGCCAGCAATGCCTGATTCTGATCATAACTCAATTCGTAATGCGGACCGATAGCCTGAAGAGTGTCCAGCCGCGCCTGCAAGAGCGGGGCGCCAAGTAAAAAAAGCGCGGAGTCCGCTAGCTGATCCGGCGGGCTGGTGGTCTGCATTTTGTTAATATTTTGCTTACGGGCAATCACCAGCGCCTGCTTAACGTTAGCCAGTTCACGCTGATACAACGCGCTGGCAACCGCCCGCTGACGTTCAACCTCACTTTGCAACTGCATCCGACGCGCCTGCCAGGCCGCGTTTAATCCTTCCCGCAGCGTGGTACTTGCCCGCTGATTAGCAAATTCAATATAGTCACGCAGTAACTGACTGGCATCGTGACTATTTTCGGCCATCAGTTTGATACTGTCTGCCTGATTCTTAGCCGGATCGGCGGGCTGATATTGAATATTACTGATTAAGCGATCGAGCATTCTGGCATCATCAGCCGCCTTGTTGGTTTTCAGGCGTTGGTAATAAGCACTTTGCAACCAGAAATCACGTCGGGTATCCCAGGAAGCAAGCTGAGCAATGAACTCGCTGTACACCTCATCGGCAATATCTTGTGCTGGCAGATGATGGTCAGCATTGCCTCCCGGCGACAGGTCATTAATAAATTGCTGCCGGGCAAAATAGTTTCCTAACTGGGTAATAGCCGGGCGCTCGGTAACTGCGGTTGCACTCCAGACCTGGCGGGCCAACAGCGAATAAATCAGCGCAACAATCGCCAGCAGCAGGGCGCCACCAATAATCCAGCCCTTACCACGCCACAGCGCACAGCAAAGCGTGCGTAAATCGAGGCTATTTTCTTCGGTTTCAACGTGTAGCATCACCCATCCTCACTGGCTTTTTGGTTGCTGACGGCGCAGGCGCCTTTTTATACGTTTAATCACGCGGGCCACCCGCCATGCGCGCTTTATACAGTAGCCATAAAACATAAATGCCAGTAAAAATAACAATAACATCAGCCACTCTGGCACAAACCACAGACTTTCCCCCAGCACGCCAATGCCGGCCAGCAATGCGGCCGCGCAGGTAATCAGCATAAAAGCCTGACGGGAGGTAAAACCGGCGCGCATAATCAGATGGTGGATATGCTGCCTGTCGGCGGAGAAAGGACTCATCCCTTTGCTCAGACGGCGATACATTATCGCCACCATATCCATCAGCGGAATAGCAATAAGCCAGAGTGCCGTCACCGGCGTAATAGGATGATCTTTCCCCTGCGTCGTTTCCAGTAAAATCCAGATAATAGTAAAACCGATAAGCGTACTACCGGCATCACCCATAAAGACTTTATAACGCCGACCCATCAGGCCAAGATTAAGTAAAATATAGGGTATAATGGCGGTAATTATTCCGAAACACCAGATTGCCAGATTGTACTGACCACTGTGCACCAGAATAATTCCCATCGCGAGAAAAGTGACGCATGACAGACCGCCCAGCAGCCCATCAATACCGTCTACCATATTAAAAGCATTGATACAGGCCCAGACGGCAAACAGCGTCAGGACATAGCCAAACGGACCGACAATCATTTCCCAGGGACCAAAAATAAACCCCAGGCTCAGCAGATAAAGCTTCCCCACAAACATCATGACCAGCGCAATAACCGCCTGCACAAAGGCGCGGATTTTTACACTGATATCAAAGCGATCGTCCAGGGCGCCGACCAGCACCAGCACGCCAGCACAGCAAAGATAAAGCAACGTATTGGGAATATAGAGATGAGTGACAGCAAAGGTGAAACAGATCCCGGCAAAAACAGAAATACCACCGACCAGCGGGATAACGCCCTGATGGCGTTTACGGTAGTTTGGTTTATCTACCAGACCGATTTTCTCTGCAACTTTACGAGCGAAAAAGATAAATACTAACGTCGCAATAAAAACAATGACAAGGTCAGTACTCACATTGAGTAAATTCACATTAATCCGCTCTCTGCTATGAATCCTGCATCATTATTGTAAGGAATGGTCATGCTAAAGCCACCCATGCAATTCTGATTCTCTTCCCACTAAACCAGCGCGCAATAACCGGGTTTGTTTCATATGGGAATAACACCCAGTTTACTGCAAGTATCCTAAAGCCCATGAAACAAAAACGCCACGATTGTACGTGGCGTTTATCAGCTTTTCTTTTTTTTTGATAAAACAACAGGCGCATTGTGACTGATGCCACAGACCCGGCTGTCGCATCAGCAGCAAAACAGCGCGTTTTATGAACGCTTCATCATATCGAAGAATTCATCGTTGGTTTTGGTCATTGCCAGCTTATTGATGAGGAATTCCATAGCATCGATTTCTCCCATAGGGTGAATAATCTTGCGCAGGATCCACATTTTTTGCAGCTCTTCCTGTGAAGTGAGCAATTCTTCTTTACGGGTACCGGAACGATTATAATCGATTGCCGGGAATACGCGTTTTTCGGCGATCTTACGCGAAAGGTGCAATTCCATATTACCGGTACCTTTAAACTCTTCGTAGATAACCTCGTCCATCTTCGAACCTGTATCAATTAACGCCGTGGCGATAATGGTCAGGCTGCCCCCTTCCTCAACGTTACGCGCAGCACCAAAGAAACGTTTAGGGCGATGTAAAGCGTTAGCGTCAACACCACCGGTTAACACTTTGCCGGATGCAGGAACAACCGTGTTATAGGCACGCGCCAGGCGGGTGATGGAGTCAAGCAGGATAATCACGTCTTTCTTATGTTCAACCAGACGCTTAGCCTTTTCAATCACCATCTCTGCAACCTGAACGTGACGGGAGGCAGGTTCATCGAAGGTGGATGCCACGACTTCGCCTTTTACCAGACGCTGCATTTCGGTCACTTCTTCCGGACGTTCGTCAATCAGCAGCACCATCAGTACGCAGTCAGGATGATTGTAGGCAATGCTCTGCGCGATATTCTGCAGCAACATGGTCTTACCGGCTTTTGGCGGCGCAACAATCAGCCCGCGCTGGCCGCGGCCAATCGGTGAGGCTAAATCCAGCACACGGGCCGTCAGGTCTTCGGTTGAACCGTTCCCACGCTCCATACGCAGGCGGGAATTGGCGTGCAGTGGCGTTAGGTTTTCGAACAAAATCTTACTACGCGCGTTCTCCGGCTTATCGTAGTTGACTTCATTGACCTTCAGCAGGGCAAAATAACGCTCACCTTCTTTCGGCGGACGTATTTTTCCGGCGATTGTGTCACCGGTGCGCAGATTAAAGCGGCGGATTTGGCTGGGAGAAACGTAGATATCATCGGGACCGGCGAGGTAGGAGCTGTCTGCAGAACGGAGGAATCCAAAACCATCCTGCAGTATTTCCAGCACACCGTCGCCGAAGATATCTTCGCCGCTTTTTGCATGTTGCTTGAGGATGGCGAAGATAATGTCCTGCTTGCGCATGCGCGCCAGGTTTTCCAGCCCCATGTTCTCGCCGAGAGTAATCAGATCAGAAACCGGCGTATTTTTTAATTCGGTAAGATTCATAATGGTGGGTTCTTAAACTCGGGGTAAATCTCGAACTATTAATCGTGGATGGTATGGCAAAAGAATCCATGCCTGTCTAATGGCATACTTTATTTCCGAATTGCTCGACAATCTCAGACAGAACAGGTCGGTCTGCTGCGAGAAGACGGTGGAAAAGCTTGCCGAAACCGTTGGTACAAACCGTCAGATTGCTGATACCGTGAAAAACCGACTGGTTACTCTGGCGCTCAACAAGGGATAATTCTTAGATTCAGACTACAGGTAAGTTCATAATGCAGTGAAGGTAACATAACACGCGAAATTTCTGGCGTCCAGCAACGATGAAAAAAAGCTGTCCTGTTAACGCCAGAATAGTACCGCCTAGCCCAGATTTGCGTCCAGGAACTCTTTCAGCTGACCTTTAGAGAGCGCGCCCACTTTTGTGGCGGCAACTTCACCGTTTTTAAACAACAGAAGCGTCGGGATACCACGGATACCATATTTTGGCGCGGTACCGGGATTTTCATCAATGTTTAACTTGGAAATCGTCAGCTTATCCTGGTACTCTTCTGCAATCTCATCGAGGATTGGCGCAATCATTTTGCACGGCCCACACCACTCGGCCCAGAAATCTACCAGTGTTGGACGTTCGGCTTTCAGAACGTCAGTTTCGAAGCTGCTGTCAGTCAGATGAACGATTTTATCGCTGCTCATGTCTTACTCCACAAGATTAACCCTGGCTGGTTGGCGAAAAATCTGCCAACTTAGGATGACTTTATTTCAACGGATACGCTTTCGTAAAGCAATAGTAAGCTGATATTCTATCACACTATGAGCAAAACACATTTAACAGAACAGAAGTTTTCCGACTTCGCCCTGCACCCGAAAGTCATTGAAGCCCTTGAAACAAAAGGGTTTCATAACTGCACGCCTATTCAGGCACTTGCACTTCCCCTCACCCTGGCCGGGCGGGACGTTGCGGGTCAGGCGCAAACCGGAACCGGCAAAACGATGGCGTTTTTGACGTCAACGTTTCATTATTTGCTTTCTCACCCCGCGCTGGAAGGCCATCAGGTCAATCAACCTCGCGCGCTTATCATGGCCCCCACCCGTGAACTGGCGGTACAAATTCATGCGGATGCGGAACCCCTGGCGCAGGCCTCCGGACTGAAGCTGGGATTAGCTTACGGCGGCGACGGCTATGATAAACAACTGAAGGTGCTGGAGAACGGCGTTGATATTCTTATCGGCACCACCGGACGCCTGATTGATTATGCCCGGCAGAACTACATCAACCTGGCGGCAATCCAGGTTGTGGTTCTTGATGAAGCCGATCGTATGTTCGATCTTGGTTTTATCAAAGATATTCGCTGGCTGTTACGCCGTATGCCTCCTGCCAGTCAGCGACTGAATATGCTGTTTTCCGCTACCTTGTCATTCCGCGTGCGTGAGCTGGCGTTTGAACACATGAATAATGCCGAATACGTGGAAGTGGAACCCGAGCAAAAAACCGGCCATCGTATTAAAGAAGAGCTTTTCTATCCTTCAAACGAAGAGAAAATGCGGCTGCTACAAACTCTGCTCGAAGAAGAATGGCCAGACAGAGCGATTATTTTTGCCAATACTAAACACCGCTGTGAAGACATCTGGGGCCACCTTGCCGCCGATGGCCATCGGGTTGGCTTACTGACCGGCGACGTGGCGCAGAAAAAGCGTTTGCGTATTCTCGATGATTTCACTAAGGGTGATGTCGACATTCTGGTGGCAACCGATGTCGCTGCCCGTGGGTTGCACATTCCTGCGGTGACGCATGTATTCAACTATGACCTGCCGGACGATCGCGAAGACTATGTGCATCGCATTGGCCGTACCGGTCGGGCGGGAGCCAGTGGCCACTCAATCAGCCTTGCCTGTGAAGAGTACGCGCTTAACCTGCCGGCTATTGAAGAATATATCGGTCACGGCATTCCCGTCAGCCGTTACAACAGCGATGCGCTGCTGCAGGAACTGCCGCCGCCGAAAAGATTGACCCGCAACCGCTCGGGCGGCAACGGACCACGCCGCGGTGGCAACAACCGTCGGGGCGGTGCGCCACGTAACAATCGTAAACGCTCGGGTTAACGCTTTCATGTTAAGCACTTCCTCGCTGTATGCGGCAATCGACCTGGGATCAAACAGTTTCCACATGCTGGTAGTGCGGGAAGTGTCCGGCACTATCCAGACGGTTGCACGCATCAAGCGTAAAGTGCGCCTCGCCGCCGGCCTCAATCAGCACACGTACCAGCTCTCTGAAGAGGCCATGAACCGGGGCTGGCAATGTCTGCGTTTGTTTTCAGAGCAGCTACAGGATATCCCCAGCGGACAAATTCGCGTGGTGGCCACCGCCACCTTAAGAATTGCCAGTAATGCCGCAATCTTTCTTGAAAAGGCGCAACAAATTCTCGGTTGTACCGTAAACGTGATTAGCGGAGAAGAAGAAGCCCGCCTGATCTATTACGGCGTTGCCCATACTACCGGCGGATCGGATAAACGTCTGGTGGTCGATATTGGTGGTGGCAGTACGGAGCTGGTAACCGGATCCGGCGCCCAGACAACAAAATTATTCAGCCTTTCCATGGGCTGCGTTACCTGGCTGGAACGCTATTTTTCCGATCGTCGCCTGTGCCAGAATAACTTTGACCAGGCCGAACAGGCCGCACGTGACATGCTGCAACCGGTGGCAGATACGCTGCGCAATCAGGGCTGGGAAACCTGCGTGGGAGCATCCGGTACCGTCCAGGCATTGCAGGAAATTATGATGGCGCAGGGGATGGATGAACGCATCACCTTAAGCAAACTGCAGCAGCTAAAACAGCGGGCCATTCAGTGTGACAAATTAGAAGAGCTGGAAATCGAAGGCCTCACGCTGGAACGGGCGCTGGTATTTCCCAGCGGATTGTCAATTCTGATTGCCATCTTTAAAGAATTGCGGATTGACGGTATGACCCTGGCCGGCGGCGCGCTGCGTGAAGGGTTAGTATATGGCATGCTGCATTTGCCGGTTGACCGTGATATCCGCCTGCGTACTCTGACCAGTTTACAACGCCGTTTTAATATTGATGTAGCGCAAGCCGAACGCGTCCGTCAGCTGGCACTCCGCTTTCTGCATCAGGTGAATCAACGCTGGAAGCTGGATGAACGCTGTCGGCTGTTACTGGAAGATGCCTGTCTGACCCATGAAATCGGTCTTAGCGTTGATTTTAAACATGCCCCTCAGCACGCCGCTTACCTGATTCGCCACCTCGACCTTCCCGGCTTCACTCCGGCGCAAAAAAATCTGCTGGCCACTCTGCTGCAAAATCAGAGTGGTAATATCGATCTGGCGCAGCTTAGTCAGCAGAATGCCATTCCGCTGCGTCTGGCAGAACGACTCTGCCGCCTGCTACGACTGGCCATTATTTTCGCCAGCCGGCGAGGTGATAACACCTTGCCGGCGGTTGGTCTGCGGGCAGATGAAGAAGCGCTGCACCTTACTTTACCCGCCGGCTGGCTGGACGCCCATCCGCTGCGTAAAGAGTTGCTCGACCAGGAAAGCCATTATCAGTCCTATGTTCACTGGACGCTGACCGTCTCCTGATACCCGCGTTTTTTCATAGTGCAGCGCAGACGGCACGCGCCTCGGCTTTATCTGATTTACGGCTCAAAGCGCATAATTTACTTTTGTTGACCCACCCCGCTCCCTATAGTCGTATCACTATCTCGGGGGGAAAATAATGACCATCACACGGGAACAAACCGCTTTTATTAAGGGAATCGCCATCCTGATGATGCTGTTTCATCATCTGTTTGCGTTTCCTGACCGCATCGATCCCGGTATTGTTATCATCCCGCTAAGCCAGCAGATAAATATTGAACTCAACATTGCTCAGTACTGCAAAATTTGCGTCCCTATCTTCCTGTTTCTCTCTGGCTATGGTTTTGCCTTCAGTAAGAGAAAGAGCCTCACGGCATTGAGTAAAAAAGCCGTTTCCATCTACAGTCAGGCCTGGCTGGTTGCATTGTTGTTTGTCCCCATCGGCCTGCTGCTGTTTAACGATGATGGCCGTTATACACTCAGCCTGCAGACGCTACTGCTTAATCTCAGCGGACTGGATACCACGTGGAACCTCGAATGGTGGTTTCTGTTTCTGTACGTCGACTATCTGTTTTCTTATCCACTGCTGTTAAAAATCCCGCCTCTTCTGCTACTGACGCTGTCACTGGTTGCCTCGGTAATAGGTACCCGCTTGTACTGGTATAACTTTCAGGCCTGGTACCTGAAAGACATGATTGCTTACCTCATCTGGATATTACCGTTAACCAGTGGCCTGATGCTCGGCAGGCACCGCGAACAAATTAACACATGGCTGAGGCAGCATGAGATTGTCCGGCGCCTGATGACGCCGCTATGTCTTGTGGCAATAGTCGTCATTGGCTACGGGCTGAGCAAATACTTTTTTGTCTCACTGTGCCTGATGGTTCCGCCACTGGCCTTTTGCATCATCCAGCTGCATAACGTTCTGCCACAAACGGTGCGCCAGGTCATTTACTCGCTGGGCCATCGTTCCGGCTTCATGTGGCTGACCCACTCTTTTTATTGCTATTACTTCCTCCAGCCATTTATTTATTCGCCGCATTACACCCTGGCCATTTATGCACTGCTGATTGCACTGAGCTGGCTGACCAGCGTCATTATGAGCGGCCTTTATACGTCGCTGAAAAAAATTGTTTTTCCTTCGTCGCGGCCGGAACCTGCCTGAGCAGGCTCTTTTTTGCACCGGCAAGGGCAGTTTGTTATAACAACACACTGCCCTTTTTATTTTGCCGGAGGCCGGATGTTACCGTCATATGTTGTTACGCAAACCATTGCCAGGAACTGGGTCGATCTCTACGAAACCATCTGGCAACCTCCCTTTTTTTCGCGCTGGGCCAGTGGACTCAGTCAGGGGGAAATGGTAGCGCAAGGGGATCGCTGGAAAAGCCGGGGTCCCGACGGCGACGTGTTGATTCGTTTCACCGATCACAATGTCTACGGCATCATGGATCATTATGTCGGCAGTGGCCTCGGGAAAGAGATTTACATTCCGATGCGCGTCATTGCCAATCAGCTGGGAGCCCAGGTGATGATCACCCTGTTCCGCGATGATCTGACCTCCGAAGCCCGCTTTGCCGATGACGTTGCTGCCGTCAAACGCGACCTGCAAACCCTCAACCAGCTAATGACTGGCTGATACAGACAATGGCACCGCTGATTGCCAGACCAGCGATGACGGCACCAGGAGCTAAATCGTCCCGCCGCTTCAGGCAACGCCGCCATTCGCGCACAGCACCTGACCATTGATCCAGCCGCTCTGTTCGCTGGCGAGGAAACAGACCACGCCGGCAATATCCTGAGGTTGACCAAGCCGTCCCAGCGGCGGCTGATTGGCCAGCTGGGCAATCAGTTGTTCACTTTTACCATTAAAAAACAATTCGGTCGCCACCGGACCTGGAGCAACCGCATTCACGGTGATCGCACGGCCACGCAGTTCTTTAGCAAAAGTCGCCACCAGCGCTTCCACCGCAGCCTTTGAGGCATTGTAAATAGCATAACCCGGCATCTTCATCCTGATAGCGGTAGTGGACAGCATAATAATTCTGCCACCGTCGATCAGCCGTTTACCGGCTTCACGCATCACATTAAAACTGCCCTGGGTGTTAATGGCAAAAGTGCGCGCGAACAGCTCATCGCTATGCTCAAGCAGCGGCAGCGTTTTTAACATACCGGCACTGTTAATCACCGTATGAACCTTGCCCAGCGATTGTTCGGCATAATCGAACATCGCGCTGACCTCGGCGGGCACAGCAACATTCCCCTGAAAAATGACTGCCCTGCGGCCTGATGCCGTAACCGCCTGCCGGACACTCTCTGCCTGGGCCTGATTACTGACATAATTTATCAGCACATCAAAACCCGCTTGCGCCATCGTTTCAGCAATCGCCGCGCCAATACCACGCGAACCACCGGTTATAATTGCCACTTTAGTCTGATCAGACATCACATTATCCTCTGTCGTTTGGTGTTTTTTACTATGATTGATATTTCAGCAAAGATAATTACCGTCAGAGCCGCATCATTATTCCATTTTTATTAACAATAGGGCGCCGGAATGGATCGTTTTCAGGAAATGCAGATCTTCGTTCGTATTGCTGAACGTAGCAGCTTTACCCACGCCGCCCAGGACTTAATGATTCCACAGGCCACAGTGACCAATATGATAAAAAAGCTTGAGGCACGTTTAGGTACCCGTTTACTGGCACGTACCACCCGTACCGTGCAGCTCACTGATGATGGACAGCAGTTTTATCAGAGTTGCCTCAGACTGCTGGCGGATATTGAAGAAGCGGAAAGTCAGTTTCGTCCCGCTATGCCAAAAGGGCTGCTTCGGGTCAACATGCAGCGTACCCTTGCGCAACACTTTATCATGCCAGCAATCAGTGAATTTACTCAGCGTTATCCCGATATTACCTTGCACATTAGTGACAGCGATCGGCTGGTGGATATGGTACGTGAAGGTTTTCACTGCGTTTTACGGGCAGGAAATTTACAGGATTCAACCTTAATTGCGCGCCGTGTAGCGCTGATGCCTGAAGCAACCGTAGCCAGCCCCGACTATCTGGCCCGCTATGGCGAACCGAAAACGCTCGCCGAACTGGATGGCCATTTTGCCGTCAGCTACATTTCCAGTGTCAGTGGCCAGGCAATGCCGCTGGTATTTTATGAACAGGGCAAGCCGCGAACGGTGTCGCTGCCGGGTAAAATAGCGGTAGACAGCGCCGATCTTTATACCGGTGCCGCCGAAGCAGGAATGGGAATAGTTCAGGTACCGCGTTATCGGGTGGAGACAGCGCTGAATGCGGGAACCTTGCGGGAAATCCTACCGCAAATGCCGCCAGCCCCGATGCCGGTCTCGCTGCTTTATCCGCAAAAAAGACATGTCTCTTCCAGAGTGGCTGTATTTATTGAATGGGTCAGCACCCGCATGGCGCAGATTTTTCCCCACTCAGAGAAACACCTCAGTGCATAGCACCTGGCGGAACATGTTTAAAGGTTTCAACATAGCAATGGAAGATATAGCTAAAAAATTTGCGCATGCGGGCGTCACTCAATAAAAATAATTTTAATAACGCAAAAAAATATACACCTGCACTCTTTTGCAGGCAAATTATTTTGAAGTAGATCACAATTTTTCGCTATCTGACCGCAGGCATTCGCGATAAAGTGATGAAAAATTTGTTAAAAAATATGGCATCAGCAGCTTAAATCGCTATGCTGTCGGGATAAGATAGACTCTGTGCAGAGCCATCATCCCCATCCCTGACAGGTAAAAGCACTTCGGAGGCCCGGATTGCGCGTCACCCGCTCCCTGACGATTAAACAGATGGCAACGGTTTCAGCAGTCACCCTGGTCATTGTCAGTCTGTTCATCTTGCTCCAGCTCTTCCACTTTGTGCAGCAGCGCAGGGTTGACTACGCTCAGCAAATGGAAAACGTCGCGCATACCATTCGCCAGCCGCTTTCTGAAGCGGTTCTGAAAGCAGACATTCCCCAGGTTGAACGTATTCTGCAAACGCTGAAACCCGCCGGTGTCATCGCCCGTGCTGAAATCGTTCTGCCCAATAATATTCCGGCATTACACAGTGAATTTGCCGTGGAGAAACCGGTGCCAACGCTGATAGCCCAGCTGTTTGAGCTACCGGTCACCATCCGCGTTCCCCTCTATTCTCCTGAGCGGGCGATGCCCGGTCCGCTGGCATCGCTGGTACTGCAGGCCGATTCGGCACGGGTCTACCAGTTTATTCGCGCCACTGTCACCACCATGCTAATTGCTTACCTGCTTCTGGTGCTCATGCTAACCGTGTCGCTGAGCTGGTGCATTAACCGCCTGATGGTGCGTCCGTTGCGCCGTTTGTCACAGGACCTTGAATCACTGACGCCACAGGATTTAATTACTCATCAGCTGACACTGCCTGCCCGGCATCGCGACGATGAACTGGGCCAGCTGATACTTAACTACAACCAGAATCAGCAGACGCTCGGCAGCATTTATAATGAAATGAGCCGCCTGACTACCCATTTTGCTCTGACGGGATTACCCAATAAGACCCTGTTTCTGGCGCTGGTTGAGCAACAGCTCAACTCTGTCAGGACGCTTGGCCCGTTAACCATTATCGTCATACGTATTGAAACGTTGCAGGAAACCAACGGGATAGTCACTGAAGATCAGCGCGATATATTGCTGCTAACGCTGGTAGAACGCATTCGTGACTGTCTGGATGACAATAGCGTGCTGGCACAAATCAGCAACAGTGACTTCGCGTTGCTGGTGAAACGCGCCAATAACCTGTTCCGCGCCATGCGTCTGGCGCGTAATCTGACACAAAAGCTAATCCAGCCGGTCACTCTTGAACAGCTTCAGTTAAGGCCGGTAACCAGCATTGGTATTACCCTGCGTGAAAAAGAGTTTCAGCATGCCGAAGAACTGCTGGACCGCGCGTCATCAGCGATGTTATCGGCACATCATCACGGTAAAAACCAGATCATGTTCTTTGAACAAACGATGACCGAACGGGCACAGCGCCGTCTGACGCAGGAACATGATATTTTACAGGGCCTGGAAGAAAAGAACTTTGCCCTGTTTTTCCAGCCTCAGATCAATATGAAAAATGGCGTACTGGTCGGTGCCGAGGCATTGTTACGCATGCGCCAGCCGGATGGCAGCTGGAGCCTGCCGGAAGACCTGATCGCCAACGCCGAGCAACTTGGCGTGATCAACATACTGGGACGCTGGGTGCTGGAAGAATCCTGCCGGTTGCTGGCGGACTGGCAAAAACAGGGAATCGATCTACCGTTAAGCGTCAATCTGTCCTCTTTGCAGCTACGTGAAACCGGTATGGTCAATCATTTACAGGAGCTGATCGGCAAACACCAGATTAAACCCGGCAGTCTGGTTCTGGAGATAACAGAAACCGCGCAGGTGGGTGAACCTGAACAGGCATTATTGCTGCTGCAAAAATTGCGTGAGGCCGGTATCCCCGTGGCGCTGGATGATTTTGGCATGGGTTATGCCAATCTTAACTGGCTGCATCAGTTTAAAGATTTGCCGATCAGTAAGCTAAAAATGGATCGCAGCTTTGTTGCCGGCTTACCGGAAGATGATGCCATGGTGCGCATTGTGGCGGCCATCGCCGACATTATTACCCTGGACGTGGTTGCGGAAGGCGTAGAAACAGAAACACAACGTGACTGGCTGCTAGCCAGGGGGATTCATATCGGTCAGGGCTATCTGTATTCGGAACCCCTGCCACTGCACCGCTTCTCACAACGATTCCTGCCGGTTCAGGCGGGCGAATCATTATACTGATTATTAATTACAAAACTTTCAAAACCCCTGAAAAATCACGCGCTGAAGTGATTCAGCTCTTAAAAAAACATCCCGGAAGGCTGGGCTGAGATTCGTCCTGTACCAATCATGTTAGTGCAATGTTATTTTTGCGCGGTCATAAATAATTACTACGGCGGTCGCCTGTTTTCCCGCTTTTACTGGACATCTTCTTATGAAAACCTCGTTATTTAAAAGTCTTTATTTTCAGGTTCTCATCGCTATCGCCATTGGGATTTTTCTTGGCCATTTCTATCCTGATTTGGGCGCACAGATGAAGCCGCTGGGTGATGCGTTTGTGAAGCTGATTAAAATGGTCATCGCACCGGTTATCTTTTGTACCGTGGTCACTGGTATTGCCGGTATGGAGAGTATGAAAGCCGTCGGACGTACCGGTGCAGTGGCGTTGCTTTATTTTGAAATTGTCAGCACCCTGGCCCTGATTATCGGCCTGATTATTGTCAATCTGGTTCAGCCCGGCGCCGGCATGAACGTTGACCCGGCTTCACTTGATGCGCAGGCCGTCGCCACCTACGCCGCCCAGGCCAAAGAACAGGGCGTTATCGCTTTTCTGCTGGATATCATTCCAGCGAGCGTCATCGGTTCCTTTGCCAGCGGTAATATTTTACAGGTACTGATGTTCGCTATCCTGTTCGGCTTTGCCCTGCACCGGCTGGGGGGATAAAGGCACGCTGATTTTCAACGTCATTGAAAACTTTTCTCAGGTGATTTTTGGCATCATCAATATGATCATGCGCCTTGCGCCACTGGGGGCTTTTGGCGCTATGGCCTTCACCATCGGCAAATATGGCGTCGGCTCGCTGGTGCAGCTTGGTCAGCTGATTCTGTGTTTCTACCTGACCTGTATTCTGTTCGTAGTGCTGGTGCTCGGCACCATCGCCCGCATGACCGGTTTTAATATTTTTAAATTTATTGGCTATATCAAAGAAGAGCTGCTGATTGTGCTCGGTACCTCTTCTTCAGAATCTGCGCTACCCCGCATGCTTGATAAAATGGAGAAGCTCGGCTGTAAGAAATCGGTCGTCGGCCTGGTGATTCCCACCGGCTATTCATTTAACCTTGATGGGACCTCTATTTACCTGACAATGGCGGCGGTATTTATTGCCCAGGCCACCAACAGCCATATGGATATCTGGCATCAGATCACCCTGCTGGTGGTGCTGTTGCTCTCTTCAAAAGGCGCGGCAGGGGTCACCGGCAGCGGTTTTATCGTTCTGGCTGCCACAATTTCCGCCGTCGGTCATCTGCCGGTAGCTGGTCTGGCACTGATTCTGGGGATTGACCGTTTTATGTCGGAAGCGCGCGCGTTAACCAACCTGGTGGGAAATGGCGTGGCAACCATCTTCGTGGCCAAATGGGTCGATCAGCTTGACCAAAACCAGCTGAAAACCACCCTGTCCTCAGGCCGGAAGCCTAATAACGCTGGCGAAGCACAAAGTTGATACCGGATTTACATTAAAATTTATCACCTTTGCCCGTTGTGACTTGCTCTTGCAACGGGCATTTGCATAATAACCCCAACTTATTATTCTCAAGATTACGTGACATTGTTGCCGTTACGTGGTCTAACAAAGCAGCTGGTGAAAAAATCAATCGCTACATAAGGTTATGTACCCATCTGTACTGACCGGAAAACACCAGCCTTTGTTACTATTTTGGATTGTGATTGAGTAGGGGTTCACATGCAGGCTTCCAGGATTTGTCTTTTGGCCGGTGGTGTCGCACTGGCGGCATCTGCCAGTATTGTGCAGGCAGACGTACTCCAACCCGATCCGGCCTGGCAACAGGGCAAACTGGATAACGGTTTTAAGTGGCAGATACTCTCCACTCCTCAGCGACCCAGCGATCGCATTGAGTTACGGCTGATTGTTAATACCGGTTCGCTGGTGGAAAATACGCAGCAAACCGGTTATAGCCATCTGCTATCCCGGATGGCGCTGGTTCATAACACTGCGCTCAATCCTGGCCAGCAACGCGCACTCTGGCAACAAGGCATGGACCCTGATCACGCGCTGGCTCCGGCAATCACGTCCTATGACTTTACGCAATATAATCTCAGCCTGCCTAACAATCGGCCGGAACTGCTTAAAGAAGCGCTCAGCTGGCTGGCGGCTACCGCCAGCAATATGAATATCAGTGAAGAGGTGATTAAGAGCGCATTAGGCGCAGGCGATCCCATCGCAACCTGGCCGGCTAATCCGCAGGACCCCTGGTGGCGTTATCGCCTGAAAGGTTCCGTGCTGCTGGGGCACGATCCGGCGGCTCGTACGTCAACCCCGGTGGACATCGCTCAGTTAAAAAGCTTTTATCAGCAGTGGTATACCCCTGATGCAATGACGCTGTTTGTCGTCGGCAATGTGGAAGGGCGCAATCTTTCGGGACAAATTGGTAAAGCCTTTTCATCACTGACCGGAAAACGACAGATGCCCTCGCCGGTACCCACGCTGTCCCCGCTGCCACACCAGCCGGTCACTCTGGTGAAGAAAAACCTTAATCACGACCGTCTGTCATTGATGTGGGATACCCCGTGGCAACCCATTCGCGATGAGCAAAACATGCAGCACTACTGGCTAAGTGACCTGGCCCGTGAAGCACTGTTCTGGCATGTACAGCGTGCACTGAGCGAAAGCAAAGCGGAAAGTGTGCAGGTTGGCTTTGACTGCCGGGTGCTGTATCAGCGTGCGCAGTGTGCCATTAATATGGATTCCGATAACGCCACGCTGAATAAAAATTTTGAGCTGATAGCTAATGAACTGGCAAAAATTCGCGATGATGGCCTGCCGCAGGAAGAGTTCGACGCGCTGATGGCGCAAAAAACCACCGAACTGAATAAACTGTTTGCCACCTATGCCCGTACTGACACCAGCGTATTAATCAGCCAGCGCCTGCGCTCTCAGCAAAATTCGGTGGTGGACATCGCACCGGAGCAGTATCAGAAACTCCGCCAGGACTTTTTATCCGGCCTAACGTTAACCATGATGAATCAGGAATTACGTCAGCAGCTTTCACAGGATCTGACGCTGGTACTGATGCAGCCTGAGGGTGAAGCCGAAGTGAATATGAATGCATTGCAGGACAGCTGGCAAAAAATCATGACGCCGACGGTGAAAAATGCCAGCGCCAGTGATGACGCTAAAAGCGAAGTGTCCGATATCCCGAAAACCAGCCAGTAAGTTACCGCCCCTGGTGCCGGCACCAGGGGCTAGCGGCATAACGGGAAAAATCCCCTGGCGCACCGCAATCAGGCGCGCAGCTCCTCGTAAGAAACCATCACATGTTCCACATAGGCCGGGCGTTGCTGTAAACGATGATAATAAGCCGCCAGTGCCGGCAACGGCGGGCGCTCAATAGCAATATCATAATAGCGGTAAAGCAGATGACCAAACTGGATATCCGCCAGAGTGAAATCGTTTCCTGCCAGCCACGGGTCTTGCTCAAACCGCGATTCAGCTATACGCAAAAAGTGGGTCAGCCGGGCCAGTGCCTGTGAAACTGCCGTATTATCTCGTTGTGCAGCCGGCGTGCGCACCACCTGCCAGAAAACCGGCGCGGTAAAACCCAGCGCAACATTAATTTTCGCCCACTCTGCCCACATATCAACCCTGGCACGCAGCGCCAGGTCTTGTGGCCAGAAGCACCCATCGGCATAGCGTGCGGCCAGATAACGCAAAATCGCCCCGGTTTCAAACACAGGCGAATTGTCACCATCACGCAGTACCGGCACCAGCCCATTGGGATTCATGGCAAGAAATTCAGCGCTGTCATTACCGCCGAAGCGATGGCCGATATCATAGCGTTCATACGCCAGCCCCAGTTCGCCGACGCACCACATCAGCGCCTGAACGTTAGAAGAGGTTTTACGTCCCCAGATTTTAAGCATACGATTTTCCTCACTTCGGCTGATGCCACAGGACAATCTAGCCTGCGCAGCGTCCGCCAGCAAGCGCGGTTAGCGGTTGTCAGCGTTCGCAAGAGGCATCGCCTCGCGCGGTATAATGGCCCCCGGATGCTGAATCACGTGGCTGGCCAGCAGATGGCCCTGTTGTGCCGCCCGCCGGGCCGATGTGCCAGACAAACGTGCCGCCAGATAACCGGCACTGAACGAATCGCCTGCGGCGGTGGTATCAATAACCTGCGTGTTATCCACGGTCAGCGCCGGCACCTCCAGCACAGGCTCGCCGGCCAGTGAAACCAGACAAGGGTCGGCACCGCGCTTGATAACCACTTCATGTACACCGGCACGATGAGTCCGCTCCAGCACTGCCGCTGCCGCTTCATCCCCCCAAAGCGCGGTTTCATCATCCAGCGTCAGAAAGGCTAGATCCGTCTGCTCTAACATTAACTGATAGATCTGTCGGGCGCTGGCGGTATCTGCCCATAGCCTGGGACGATAATTATTATCAAAAATCACCCTGCCGCCCTTCCCCCGACAGCCAGCCAGTAAACGAAAAAGCTTTTCTCTGCTGGCCTCACTCAGAATGGCCAGACTGATGCCGCTGAGATACAGGTAGTCAAATCCGGCCAGCTGGCGACAGACCGCATCCGCCCCCTCGCTTTCCAGCCAGAAGCGCGCCGCTGCTTCGCTGCGCCAGTAGTAAAAAGTCCGTTCTCCCTGCGGATCGGTTTCAATCAGATACAAGCCCGGCAGTCTGTCGGGCAGATGCTGGATCAGATCGACAGCGATCCCTTCCTGTTGCCAGGCTTGCTGCATTTCCGCGCTGAAACTGTCGTTCCCCAGACCGGTGACATAGGATACCTGCAGCGTTGCAGCTGCCGCCTGGCGGGCCATATATACCGCCGTATTGAGGGTATCGCCGCCAAAACTACGCGTGAGCTCACCGCCACGTTGCGTCAGCTCAATCATACATTCACCGATTACGGCGATCTTTTTCATCTTCACTCCCTGCCAGCCTGCAATTAAAGATTAAGTTTCCCGTCTGCACAAAAAGCCGTCAACAAAAATAAAACGTCGTTTTAATTTATCCGCTATTTTTGCTTCATCCCGCCAACAACCACGCCCCTGGAACGCTTATTACCCGCTAAAAAATGGCACAAAGACAGGCCGCATCCTTTGCGGGTGGCGGCTAAAAACAAGTTGCTCGCAGCGATCGACGCCCTGTTTACTGGCCGGTCAATCGCCGGTGATTGCAGTTGCGCCGATCGCTTCCGCCTGCCTCGTCTATCCTTAGTAAAGGACAGGCGAGGAGGCGGACATGTCGCGTACCGGAAAAATAGTCAGTTGGGTTGCTGGAATTATTATTGCTTTACTGGTTCTGCTTATCGTGGTCATCAGTACCTTCGACTGGAATCGCCTTAAACCGACCATTAATAAAAAGGTGACGGCCGAACTTAATCGTCCGTTTGCCATTCGGGGTGATTTAGGCGTTAACTGGCAACGCCATCGTGATGAGCCAGGCTGGCGACGCTGGGTGCCCTGGCCACATATTCATGCCCAGGACATTATGCTCGGTAATCCGCCCGGTTTTGCTGAAGTAAACATGGTGCATTTACAGCGGGTCGATGCCACGATTTCACCGCTGGCGCTGCTGGCTAAACAAGTCTACCTGCCGTGGATCAAATTACAGCGGCCCGATGCCAGCCTGGTGCAGACAGCTGAAGGTAAAAATAACTGGACTTTTGATCTCGCCAGCAGCAAAAACCCCCAGGCCGATACCCAGCCTTCCAGCTGGTCATTTCGGCTGGATAACATTATTTTCGATCGCAGCACCCTGCAATATCAGGACGCGATCAACAAAGCCAACGTACGGGTCAGTGTCGATCCCCTGGGTAAACCGGTTCCTTATGTGCAGGTTGCCGGCGACAAGCGTCACAGCGGTCAGCCCGGTGCCTCTGATTTCGTGTTTGGCTGGCGCGCCGAAGGGCGCTATAACAACCAGCCGCTGAATGGCGAAGGTAAAATTGGCGGCATGCTGTCGTTGCGCAGTAAAACCGATCCTTTTCCGCTGCAGGCCGATCTGCGCAATGGCACCACCCGCGTCAGGGTGGAAGGGACCTTACAGGATCCGCTTAACCTTGGCGGCCTGGATATCCGTCTGCGCTTTTCCGGCGATACCCTGGCCAATCTCTACGGCCTGACCGGAGTACTGCTGCCCGATACGCCTCCTTATGAAACAGACGGTCATCTTATCGCCCGTTTCCAGCGTGAAGGCGGTCCGCAGTTCCGCTATGAAAAATTTAACGGCCATATCGGCGACAGTGATATTCATGGTTCGCTGACCTATACCCAGGGCAAACCGCGGCCCTCACTGGTTGGCGATCTCAATTCGCGTCAGCTGCGCATGGCTGACCTCGGCCCGCTAATTGGTGTAAATTCCGGCAAAGGAAGTCATAAAACCGAGCAGGCAAAAGCCGCACGCGGCGAGGCGTCAACACAGCCGGCGGATCGGGTACTGCCCCACGATAAATTTGATACCAAAAACTGGGACGTCATGGATGCTGACGTCAGATTTAGCGGCCAGCGTATTGAGCACGGGAACAAACTCCCGCTAAGCGATCTTTTTACCCATCTGACCCTGAAAAATGGCGATCTCCGGCTCGATCCGCTGCGTTTTGGTATTGCGGGGGGCAGCCTTAACGCCAGCATTCATCTCGCAGGAAATACCTCACCGATGCAGGGACGTGCTGACCTGCACGCCCGCAAACTAAAATTGCGTCAGCTGGCACCCGATGTACAGGCCATGCAGAGCAGCCTCGGCCAGCTGAATGGCGATGCCACCCTAAGCGGTCGCGGCAATTCCGTCGCCGATCTGCTGGCCACCAGCAATGGCGATCTGAAGCTGTTAATGAACAGCGGTGTGATTAGCCGCAGTCTGATGGAAATCGCCGGTCTGAATGTGGGTAACTACCTGGTAGGCAAATTGTTTGGCGACGACCAGGTACGGATTAACTGTGCCGCCACGTATCTGAATCTGAAAAACGGCCTTGCTACGCCGCGTCTGTTTGTCTTTGATACCGAAAACGCCGTCATCAACGTTACCGGTAATACGAATTTTGCCAATGAACGCATGGATCTGACCATCGATCCGAAAAGCAAAGGCGTACGTATTGTGACGCTGCGCTCACCGCTGTACCTCCGCGGCACATTTAAAAACCCGGATGCCGGAGTGAAGCCCGGCCCCTTAATTGCGCGTGGCGCAGCCGCGGTTGCGCTGGGTGCGGTGGTGGCACCGGCAGCGGCACTGCTGGCGCTGGTCTCACCCAGTGATAATGAAGACAACCAGTGCACCCAGGTATTACAACAGATGAAATCGCAAAAATAAAAGTCAGGTTATCCGCCCGTAAACTGTAAACAGTTTACGGGTTTAACGGATATTAATCGTAAAGAGATTCGTGGCGGGTTTCTTTACAGGAAAGCACAGCAATCAGCGTCAGCGACGCCATCGCGGCCAGATACAGCCCAACAGCATACAGGCCGTAAGTATGCGTCAGCCAGGCGGCAATATAAGGTGCCACCGACGCGCCGAGAATCGATGACAGGTTATAAGAAAATGAGGCGCCGGTGTAACGCACTGCCGTGGGAAAAAGCTCCGGTAACAGTGCCCCCATCGGCCCAAAAGTCAGCCCCATAATGCTAAGACCCAGCAGCAAAAATACCATCACCAGCAGTGCATTACCGGAACCCAGCAGCGCAGGGAACAGGAAAGCAAAGCCGATAATTAACAGCGTAATAATGGTCATGGTACGCCGCCGGCCAAAGCGATCCGCCAGTACGCCGGCAATCGGTACCATCACGCCAAAACCAATCACGGCCAGCATCAGCATCCACAGAAAGGTATTACGCGGAAAACCCAGACCCGATGGCAACGGTGCGGTACCATAACTCATTGAGTACACAGTCATAATATAAAATAACGTATAGGTTGCCAGCATAATAAAAGTACCAAGAATGGTGGCTTTAAGATGCCGGGTCAGCAGGGTGCCAATCGGTACGCGCTCCTGCTTGTTTTCTTTTTTTACTTTGGCAAAAACCGGCGATTCATGCAGCGAAACGCGCACATAAAGACCAATAATCACCAGCACCGCAGAGAGAATAAACGGCACACGCCAGCCCCAGGACATAAACTGCTGATCGCTCAGCAACCAGGACAACAACAGGAAGGTTCCGTTAGCAAAGAAGAAGCCAATCGGCGCGCCGAGCTGGGGAAAAGAGCCGTACAGCGCCCGCTTTTTCGCCGGCGCATTTTCCGTTGCCAGCAGCGCCGCACCGCCCCACTCGCCACCCAGTCCCAGTCCCTGGCCAAAACGGGCCAGCGCCAGCAACAGCGGTGCAAATACTCCAATCATATCGTAGCCAGGCAGCAAACCAATAAGTACCGTGGAAATACCCATCGTCAGCAATGACGCCACCAGGGTGACTTTCCGGCCGGCACGATCGCCAAAATGCCCAAACAACGCCGAACCTATCGGCCGGGCAACAAACGCAATAGCAAATGTCGCCAGAGATTGTAACGTCGCTACCGTGGCATCACCCTGCGGGAAAAAAATATGCGGGAAAACGATCACCGCCGCCGTGGCGTAAATATAAAAGTCAAAAAATTCAATAGCCGTGCCAACTAACGAGGCAATCACTACCCGGCTGCGGGAATTTACAGGCTGCTGATGATCAGCGTTCAGTGTTTCTGCGATGGAGGCTTGCATAATTGTTTCTTATTTGTAAATCGAATCACAGAATCTTACGCATCAGATTGCGGGCATTCAATGGCTAAAAGCCCGCAGCACGCGGCATCCCGCCTGGAAAAGAGGATAATATCCAGTTAATGACGCTGGCTGGCTGATGTCAGGGTAAAAAAGCACTTTTTCAGTGTTAATCATTAAAAATCAGCAAAAAAAAGTCATCCAGTAAATATATTGCCGCCATTCAGGGTAATTTTTAATCACATAACGGAATTTAACTCTGACTTTTCGCTTTGTGGCCGTTTGCGCCAGTAACCAGCAGCCGGCCAGGGCCAGTTTATGGCATTTGTTGATAATCAGTTTAGGAAAACAGCCGCCGAAGAATTAAAAATAAATAACTTAATGCCATGAATTATATCAATTTATTTTAATAAGACACGGTTAACACACAAAAAGACAAACGATTTACAAGCCGTATAAACAGGTCTATAGTTTCGACGAATTTTCCACTGGAGATACCCTTTTTGGACAGTCAACCTGACGGTTACGTCTTCTAAAGGCAGGCTTTTATTCGCCTGCCGTTCCATAACACGGCGGGCAATGCACTCCCTCTTTCTGAGCGATCCATTCCCGAGATTTTTTAACCTGGCAATGCCGGGCCCCCTGACTGGCATCCTTTCACGATCCCGGCAGGTGACGCCTGTTCTTGCCTGAATTTTGCGGAGAAAAAACATGAAGGAACCTCCTGGCGCACCCCGGCGAAGGTGGGATGGACCGCAAAACGGGAACGGATAATCTGCTGATTTTTATCCTCAGTCTCCCGGATGCTCTGCCCATCTCAGCGATGCTACAGGCGTATGCCTGAAGAACTGATCGAATTAATGTGATGGGCGAGAAAATGAAAAAACCCAATAAAACTTTCGCACAACTGTTTGCTGTCAGTCATCACGCTCAGCAAACGCTGGAAGGTACATTTAATCAATTACGCTGTAGCCGTCAGGGGTTGACGCACGACGACGCGCTCAATCGTCTGGATGAATATGGCCCGAACCGGGTCGCCAGCGAAAAAGCTCCCCACGCCTTGTTGCAACTGGCCTGCGCCTTTAAAAATCCGTTTATCGCGCTCCTTAGCGTACTGGCAGCGATCAGCTTTGTCACCGATTTCTGGCGGCCACATCTTCGTGGGGAGGCCACCAGTCTGAGCAGCGTGATAATTATGCTGACCATGATTGTACTGAGCGCTCTGCTGCGTTTCGTGCAGGAATATCGCACTAATAAAGCCGCCGCTGCCCTGCAGTCACTGGTTCGCATAACGGCAGCGGTGATGCGTCGCGGCGCCACAAGCACTGAAGCGGTGGTCATGGACATTCCGCTGACAGAGGTAGTACCCGGCGATATCATCAGGTTATCTGCCGGTGATATGGTACCCGGCGACGTACGCTTACTGGAGAGCCGCGATCTGTTTGTCAGCCAGGCGGCGCTCAGTGGTGAAGCGCTACCGCTGGAAAAATTTGCCACACCCGGAGCCCTGCAGACCCCCTGCGACGAATCGACCCTGCTGGCCCTGCCGGGTTTTTGCCTGATGGGCACCAGCATAACCAGTGGGACAGCCACCGGCGTGGTGGTAGCTACCGGTGCCGACACCTGGTATGGCCATCTGGCCACTTCACTACTGGGTAAGCGACCGCTAACCGCTTTCGATCACGGGGTTAACAGCGTCAGTAAACTGCTGATCCGCTTTATGCTGGTGATGGTGCCGCTGGTCCTGATTATCAATGGCTTTACCCATAGTGACTGGAATGAAACGCTGATGTTTGCGCTGGCCGTGGCCGTCGGTCTGACGCCGGAAATGCTGCCGATGATCGTCAGTGCAAATCTGGCGAAAGGCGCCATGGCAATGGCGCGCCGCAAAGTCGTGGTTAAGCATCTCAATGCTATTCAAAACTTCGGTGCCATGGACGTACTCTGTACCGATAAAACCGGCACCCTGACACAAGACAACGTTATTCTGGCCCACCACCTGAATTTTGCCGGCAAAAATGATGATTATGTTCTGCAACTGGCGTGGCTCAACAGTCGCCATCAGAGTGGCGTAAAGAACCTGATCGACCGGGCTGTTCTGCGTTTTAGTCAGGGTAAAGCCGAAATAACCAGTATGTGGCGTTACCGAAAAGTCGATGAACTGCCGTTCGACTTTGAACGTCGTCGCCTGTCAATTGTCGTGGCCGACGAACGGCAAAAACAGTACCTGATCTGTAAGGGGGCCGTGGATGAAATGCTGGCGGTCTCCAGCCATATTCGTGAAGGACAACAACAGCTTCCTCTGGATGCCGCCGTCATTGCCATGATTCAGCAACAGGCTGAAGAGTGGAGCAAAAAGGGGTTTCGCGTGCTGCTGATTGCTGAACGCGACCTGGCAGATCAGCCGCTGAACGGACCGTTACGCAAAGAAGATGAACACCATCTGGTTATTGCCGGTCTGCTGACTTTTCTTGATCCCCCAAAAGAAAGTGCGGCCTGTGCGCTGTACGCCCTGCGTGAACAAGGGGTTGCGGTCAAAGTACTGACCGGGGATAACCTGGTGGTTTCCAGCAAAATTTGTCGCGATGTAGGCATAGACCCGGGTGACCCGCTGTGTGGTCCGGAGATTGACCATATGAGCGATCATGCGCTGGCCTGCGCCGTAGAACAGCGTAACCTGTTCTGTCGCCTGACACCGCAGCAGAAATCGCGCGTGCTACAGGCGCTACAGCATAATGAGCATACCGTTGGTTTTCTCGGCGACGGGATTAACGATGCACCAGCATTGCGTTGTGCTGACATTGGCATTTCAGTCGACAGCGCTACCGATATCGCCAAAGAGTCTGCCGATATCATATTGCTGGAAAAAAACCTGATGGTGCTGGAACGGGGGGTGCTGAAAGGCCGGGAAACTTTCGGCAATATCATCAAATACCTCAACATGACCGCCAGTTCCAACTTTGGCAACGTGTTTTCGGTATTGATCGCCAGCGCCTTCCTGCCTTTCCTGCCGATGCTGGCCATTCAGTTACTGATACAAAATCTGCTGTATGACATTTCCCAGCTGTCACTGCCCTGGGACAAGATGGACCGCTCTTTTTTACGCCGGCCACGTAAGTGGGATGCCCGCAATATTGGCCGGTTTATGGTGTTTATCGGCCCGACCTCGTCCGTTTTTGATATCGCAACCTGGCTGGTGCTGTGGTACGTATTCGCCGCCCACTCACCGGAACATCAGGCGCTGTTTCAGTCCGGCTGGTTTGTAGAAGGACTACTGTCACAAACGCTGGTGGTGCATATGCTGCGTACCCGGCGTATCCCTTTCGTGGAGAGCTGCGCCACGCTGCCGGTGCTGGTGATGACCGGATTAGTCATGATAGCCGGCATTCTCATTCCTTTTTCGCCACTTAGCCAGATGGTCGGCATGACGCCGCTTCCACTCAGTTTTTTTCCCTGGCTGGTGGCTATTCTGGCAGGTTACTGCCTGGTCGCCCAGGGGGCGAAACTGCTTTATATCCGTTTGTTTGGCCAATGGTTTTAAGGGGGAACGATGCAAAACTTCGATATCTATGCCCTGATCGTTTTATTTATGATCGGCTTAATTATTCTCAGCAGTGGTCTGAGCATGATCCTGCACTAGTAAGGCGCACCACGAACGCGGCTTCAGACTTTAATAAACCGGCGCCAGATGAAACGGATGATAAAAAATTCACTGGCGCCAAGCAGCAGAAACCAGCAGCAAAATACCAGCGTGTACAACTGGTTGATATCACTGAGGTGGAAATACGTCATTAACTGATGACTCAGCGACAAACCAAATTGGGGTGCCGGCAGCAAGAGTGCCGACAGCATGCCCAGCAGCAGGGTGGACAGCGGCATCAGAAACAGTTCAAACGGTGTTTTCATAACCTTCGCGACATGACAGGTAAAAGGCCATTCTCCGGCAATTTCCTTAATGAAACAATCGTCAGCGTGCCAGCACCAGCGGTATTTCACGCCGTAACCACTCGACAACGCTACTATGGGTTGCCGAGGTCTGCTGACCGGGGTGGAACAAGAGATGGACCGGTCTGGCCTGCGGCAACCAATCGCTCAGTAGCGGTAACAGGCGTCCGCAGGCCAAATCATCTGCCACCAGCACGCGCGGTTGAAGCAGCAGGCCGGCACCGGCCAGTGCTGCCTGGCGCAGACTCTGACCATCGTTACAACTGAAGGTCGTCTGCAACGGCCAGAAGGTATCACCCAGCAGCCAGGCGTTACGCTTATTCCAGTGCATATTACCCAGGCAACGATGCGCGTTGAGATCCTGTGGCGATGCCGGTATGCCTGCGTGCGCCAGATAATCAGGCGAAGCACAGACCACCATCTGGTACTCTCCCAGCGCCAGCGCCACCAGAGCCAAATCGTCCGCCAGTGCACCAATACGCAATGCAAAGTCAAACCCCTCATCAATTAAATCGACAAAGCGATCATCCAGCACCAGCTCAATACGCACCGCCGGCCAGGCCTGCTGATAACGCGCCAGTATCGGTGCCAGTACGCTACTGCCGAGATTTTCCGGCGCACTGATCCGCAGAGTACCGGACGGAAAACGCCGCAGACTTTCAACCTGACTTTCCGCCCAGCGCAGTTGTGACAAAGCCTCACGGCTGCTGTGGTAAAATGTCTGCCCGGCGGTAGTCAGATGCTGGCGGCGGGTATTGCGTTCGATCAGACGCATACCCAGCGCCTTTTCCAACTGGCGTATATGCTTACCAACCATCACCGCACTGATATCCAGCCGGCGCGCCGCCTCGCTAAAATTACCGCACTCTGCCGCCACAATAAACGCTTCGATACTGCGTAATTTATCCATGATTACAAACTCTGGGTTTGAAGTGATTTAAATTAATGCTGCTTTATCATCTGATTATATTCCCTGATGATGCAATACCGGAAGTCAAAGGAGTTAACATGAAAATTATGGTGATTGGTGCCAGCGGCACCGTGGGCAAAGGTATTGTCGAAAATCTTCAATCCGATCATGAGATCATTGCGGTCGGCCGCCACAGCGGTGATTTGCAGGTAGATCTCACCGATAGCCACAGCATACAGCAGCTGTTTAGCCGTAGCGGCAAGGTCGATGCTATCGTAGCAGCCACCGGCAAGGTGCATTTCGCCCCGCTTGGTGAAATGAATAGCACGCAATTTTTCAGCGGATTAGAAGATAAACTGATGGGCCAGGTGCGGCTGGTCATGCTGGGTAAAGATTATCTTAATCCCGGCGGTTCTTTTACCCTGACCAGCGGTATTCTGGCACAGCAGGCCATCCGGGGTGGCGTCAGTGCCATGACGGTTAACCGGGCGCTGGAAGGTTTTGTCCAGTCGGCGGCGCTGGAGCTTTCCGGCCAGCGTATTAATGCCGTCAGCCCGACAATACTGACGGAAGCCGTGACAAGCTATGGCCCTTTCTTTCCCGGTTTTGAAAGTGCCAGTGCCGCCAGAGTCGCCCTGGCCTATCGTCGCAGTATCGAAGGCATCGAGAGCGGTAAGGTATACCGCGTCTGGTAATCCCCCTGTCTCCGGCAAAAAAGTCTTTTCCTGCCGCATGCCACATTTCTGTCGCCTGGTGCCGGTGGTGATAAGGTCTGTTTTCTGCGTTGCCACCGTTCCACCAGCGCCTGGCGCCGACATTCGTCGCAGAATCGGACCAGCGCCAGCAGAGCGCAGAAATTTTTTTTACTGAATTGTTGCCACAGTCATCAGCAGCAGCAGAAAGATTGCTCAGGCTATACCTGCGCTAACCAGGTCATTCTTTTAAAGTTTTCATCTTCACGACAGCAATGAAATTAGCAACTGTTAAAAAGTATAGCCGATGCTATACTTAAAACCATGATTTTATTGTCTTTTTTTTACAAAATTAGCGTGCTAGGATTCACCCCACTTATGCGATATGCCGCGATTTTATCGCGGGATAAGACCTACTTTTATGCGTCGGAGAACGGTTACATGCTCTGGCTGGTATAAATAACATGAATCTTTACGCGACTATTATTCTGGCCCTTGGCATGTCAATGGATGCCTTCGCTGCTGCACTTGGCAAAGGGGCTACGCTGTATCGCCCGGGTCTGAAAGAAGCGTTACGTACCGGCCTGATTTTCGGCGTAATTGAAGCACTGACCCCGTTAATTGGCTGGAGTATTGGGATTGTCGCCAGCCAGTACGTGATGGCGTGGGATCACTGGGTGGCATTTTTCCTGTTATTTATGCTCGGTGGCCGCATGGTTCTGGAAGGACTGCGCAAGAAAACCCCGGGTGAACAGCAGGACATTCCCCAGCGCCACGGTTTCTTACTGCTGGCAACCACCGCAGTGGCAACCAGCCTGGATGCGCTGGCGGTTGGCGTCGGCCTGGCCTTTCTGCAGGTTAATATCGTCACTACCGCGCTGGCGATTGGCACCGCAACCACGATTATGGCCGCAACCGGCATACTGCTTGGCCGCTTTCTCGGTCCGGTGATGGGGAAATGGGCTGAAATCACCGGAGGGCTGGTGTTAATTGGCATTGGCGGCTCTATTCTGGTCGAGCACCTTACGGCGCTAAACTGACGCGCCTCTGTGCCTGCCAGCCGGCAGCGGCTGGCTAATAACAGCCATCCACCAGCCGCCGGTCAGGTGCAATGAATGATTAACGCTGATAGCGAAAACACAGCATATCGTTGCGTTCAGTCGCTTGCGGCGTGACGGTCATGGTCGGATCACCACCCTGCGCTTGCAACCAGCCGGAATACAGTCCCTGAAAAATCGCCGTCAGCACGCTGTGCCAGCGCGCCGCAGCCATCACGCCATCACCGGGTGGTAGAGCCAGATGCGTGATAATCAGCGCGGCTCCCGCCGGCTGAATATCTACCCTTCCCCAATGAAAACGGGCCAGCAACAGGTTAATATCCCGCTCCAGTACGGCCACTGTGGTTGCCGCCGCCAGCGGATAACGCTGCGCCAGCTGCTCACCCATCTGGCGTAAAAAGGCCAGGCTTTCCGGCTCACTGGCGTTAGCAAACATTCCTTCAACCACCACGCTGAATAAATCACACCAGCCAGGCTGATGCTGTTGCTGGCGATAATAGTCGCTAGCCACCGTTTCAAAATCGGTCATCTCAATGGTCCCCAAAAATATAGCGGAAATTAAGCCGTGCCGTGCTTTCGTTATAGTCCCCAAAGGTGTCATAACTCAGCTGACCACCGATAGTCACGTTGCGGTTAACCTTATAATCTGCACCGGCATGAATATTGTACCCAATGCCATTTTTACTGGCGCCCGGATAGTAGGCTTCATCAATATAACCGGCGTTATAGTACGCCTCCAGTTGTGCCTGACGAGCCGGGTCGGTGGGAAAGTAAGCGCTGCGATCCTGAGAATAAGACTGGTAACCCACGGCCCCGCCGATGCGTAAATCGAGGTCGTTATAACGGCGGCTAAAATCGACCGGCACCGATACGGAGACATAATTTTGTGGACTGAAATAGCCGCCCTGCCCATAGCTGAAATAACTCAGGTTGTGCGAAAAGTCCATCCAGCTAATGTTAACCCCGGTTTTCAGCTCACCGCTTTCATCATGATACGGACGAACATAGATGCCAGCCCCGGCATTCAGGCTCTGGTTACTTTGCACGTTGTTACCGATATAGCTATAAGCGCCGCCGCTGAAATAAAATCCGGCATCACCGTTGTCATAGCTCAGCATGGCGCTGCCGCCATTTTTGGTCACCTGGCCCCAGCGTTTACCGGAAAGTTTATCCTGTACCCCAACGTAAGACAGCAGGCTGTCGGTCATTGCCCGTCGCTCCCCGGTGAGAATCAGGGTCAGATAGTCCGTCAGCTTTGGCGACCACTGAATGCCACCGACCAGGGTACTGAGATCCTGACCCAGCGGCGTTGAACCAAGATCGACTTTAAACTGGTTGTTGCGCAATCCGAGTCCTATCTCCACCCCCGAAGCATTCTGTGATCCTGCCGAGTCGAGCTTAACTTCTCCCGGATCGAGGTTATTTTGCTGTGCGATCTGGCCACGCAGCAGGGAGGCCGTACCAAAGCGGGTCATGCTGTCGCTGGATGCACTACCGGCGCTGAGGGTGACCGGCGTCAGACTAAAATCAAAACGGGTATCGCCAAACGGCACGCTTGACCAGGTGAGCGGTGCCCTGGCTTCGGTCAGTTTACTCAGGCCGGATTCCCCATCCCGCCCGCGTACCTGTACCTCACCCTGCACCCAGTTACCGGCTTCATCCTGCAAACTGTCCATCATGGTATCAATCTGATGTAACGTCCGGCTTTGGTTGCTGGCCACCGACGCACTGCCATTCATCGCCAGTTGTCCACCACCCGCGCTATCCTGCGGTGATTGCTGCCAGGGCATTACGCTACCATAGCTGGAAGGGTTCGCGGCGGGAACATTGCGGCGGCTACTGAACGGATTATCAGCCAGCGTCAGACCACCAATCACCGGTGCCTGAGCGGACTGCACATCCTGCAATCCGACGGCTTTACTGCGGGCGGTACGCAAATAAGCCAGCGCCTGTTGTTTATCCCCCGAAGCTTGCGCCACCCGCGCCATCAGCAGCAAGCGATCCGGCGTCTGCTCACCACGCAAACCGGACGTCAGTTGCTGGGCTTTTTCCACATCGTGACGGGCGAGGGCAACATTTATCGCCCCTTCACGCGCCGCCTGATCCGGCGTGTCGCGCGTCATCAGATAGTCATACACCACACCCGCTTCTTTGTTCATTTTTCCCGACTGGTACAGACGGGCCATGGCAAACATCAGATCACGATTTTGCGGGTCATTTTGCAGTGCGGTAATTAACTTATCGTAAGCCGCCGAATATTGCCCCTGTTCACGCAGCCGGTCAGCTTCATTAATAATATAGCCATTACGCAAGCCAGCCAGCTGGGTTGAAGTACTGCGCGCCTGTAATGCCGGATCGCTAAGAAAACGCTGAGCCTCGTCGCTAAATCCAGCCTGATTAAGCACCGCCACCTGAGCAGCGTAATCGCCGGCGTTACCCTGGACGCCCAGTTGCATATTGCCTCGCGCCACCGCTACCGCACCGCTGGCGTCGCCCGCCTTCATCAGCGCCTGCGCCAGGTTACCGGCATCCGCCGGGGCTTTCGGCGGGTTAACTGCCAGCGCGCGTAAAGTATTGAGCGCGGCAGCCTTCGCCCCCTGGGCCAGATACTGGCTGGCAATAGCCATTTGCAGATTAAAATTGACCCGTGCAGCCAGCGCCCGTTGCCCGGCATTGCGGCTGGTGGACGGCAGGCGATTTAACAAACTCTGTGCCTGTTGCCAGGCGCCGGTTTCGCTGGCAAACAGTGCCGCCGCCGTCAGCTCATCGCGACTGGCTCCCTGGCGCATGGCAGGCTCAATGACGCTGGCCGCCTGACGCGAATCTCCCTGCTGTTGCAGCAATCTGGCCAAATCCAGTCGCAGCCAGCCATCCGTCGGATAACGCTGCACCCCCTGCTGTAACAATGCTATCGCCCGCTGCGGATTGCCGGCACTCACCGCCTGCTTTGCCTGGTTGCGTACAGGATCGCTGCTGCCACCCCGTGGTGCCACGCTGGCTTTAACACTGGCCGGCAGGGAGGCCAGTAGCTGGCTGGCTTCGCCGCTGCGATTTTCCTGACGCAACACGTAGAACAATCCTTCTTTAGCATTGCCGTTATCCGGATGACTCTGCAGGATACGGCGATAAGTCTGCTCGGCCTCCGACAGATTGCCGCTACGGCGCTGTACATCAGCACGGAAAAGATTCGCCGCCAGGCCTTTGTCACCGTCGGCATTACCCAGCGCTTCACTCAGACTGAGCGCGCTGGCATTATCGCCGGCTTTAAACGCCGCCTGCGCCCTGGCCAGCTGTGCATAAAACCGGGCATCATCCGCCTGTTGCTGACGCTCGGCACTGTTTTCGCCGCCAAGTTTCGCGGCGCGCTCAAGATACTCTGCCGCCCTGGCGAAATCGCCCTGACGCTGCGCCACGTAACCCAGCCCGCTTAGCGCGTCGGCGTCCTGCGGATTAGCCTGCAGTACCTGATTAAATGCGCTTTGCGCCGTGCTGATATCCCCCTTGTTTAGCGCGCTGAAACCGCTGTTAACGGCCTGGCCACCGGCATGTTTCTGATAGTAGGTCAGCACCTCGTTGTCGCGGGGATGCCGCTGCTGCCAGCGCTGATAAAATCCACCATCCGTCGGCTGAACGTTCAGCCATAATAGTCCCTGCCGCAAAGCACGATCGGCCTCGGCGTTACCGTCAGCGAGATTTTCCAGCAAGGTTAATCCCTCGCGTCGGGTGGCGGGCTGATAGGTAAGTGCTTTGCCCAATGCCAGTCGGGCATCGGTGTACTGGGGATGGTCTGCAGCAAACTGGCGCAGATGATCAATGGCCTGAGGTAGCAGGTTTTTATCGCCTGCCATGGTGAGATAATATTCGGCAGCCACCGCTGCGGGGGGTTGATTGCCGTTAAACAAATTGCGCCAGGTTTGCAACGCAGCGCTGGTATTACCGCTACGCGCCTGCTGGCGGGCCAGCGCCAGCTGCGCCGCCGGGATTTTTTGCTGTTCGCGGCTGTATTCAAGCTGGCTCAGGCGGCTGTCCTGTGGCGAAGCCTCCGCCAGCCGCGCACGCCAGCGTTCGGCTTCCGCGTTGTTTCCCTGCTGCTGCGCCATCAGCGCCATCATATAAAGCGCATCCGGATTATTATGTTCCAGCATCAGCACCTTTTGCAGTGACTGACGGGCAAGTTCATCATGGGCTTTCTGATGCCAGTAGCTGGCCTGATCTAGCAGTGCCTGGATGGCCGGATTATTCGCCGCTGTTGCCGACAGCGTTGTTAACAAAGAACCGGTGAATAGCAGCGCTCGCTTCAACCGTCGGGCGGTGCGATGAAAAGACAGGGCATTAGTCATTTTTATTACCCTCATCATGATGATGCGCATCCTGCAACCGTTTACGGGCATGCCGCCGCAGCATCATAAATGTTCCACTACCAGCGATAATCGCCAGTAGTAACGCCACCAGCGCCAGCATCACGCTATGCTGACTGGCATACCACACCACCATCATATACCAGGGCATCTGACCACTGGGAAATTGCGCGCCAACGCGAAAACTGCGCACACCGTTCTCATCGGTAATAATCGCGCTGTCACCCCGGACACCGGCATTCAGCTTTGGCTGCCGCAGATCGTGGTTGAGCTTCAGCAATTCCGTATCATCGGTCGCCAGCGCCATCACCACCAGATTGCCCGGGCTCCAGGGCGAACGATAGCTGACAAATCCACGCCATTGTTCGTTGGAAGAGAGATAGCGATCGGCATCAAGCTGATGACGATCCCAGTCGCCGGTCAGCCATGCCTGGGCTTTTTCCAGCGTCGATGGCGGTGGAACCCCTAATGCCCGGTCATTATTATTCAGGCTGAACGGCGACCCGCTGAACATCTGACGGTTAAAGTCATTGCCGTCAAGTGTGGTCACTGCCAGCAAATCGTTCTGCCTGAGCTGCTCATGCAGCATGCCGCCTGGCGGCACGCCAAACAGTACCCGGTTGCGGGTCAAAGCAACACCGGTCGCACTGCCGGAGCGGGCGGCCAGCGTCAGCAGGGTAGCAATCTGTGCATCGGTCGGCTTTTCCGGCAGCATCAGCAGCGTGTTTGCATAGTCTGCCAGCCGGGAAAAAGGAAACGAAGCACCGACAAAATAGGAAAGATTGGGTAACAGAGTAAAATGGCGCGTATCGCTGAGATCTATCGACGAGTCTGGCGCAATCTGACTGCGGATATTGTCATTGTCCAGTACATTACAGGGCGCGCTGGCCTTCGGCTGAATATTAAAATAAAACTGCAGCTGGTTATCACCGTATATCAGATAGGGGTCCAGTTGCAAAATGTAGCGCTCCTGACGGGCATCGCCCCCCAGCTGGCGCCAGAGCGTTTCCAGAATTCCCTGTTTATTCACCGTCAGATCGCGTAAAAAGGTTCCGTTAAGCGATACGCTGAGCGAAGAGTTTTCATCATCCAGCCAGCTTTCACTGGGAAAGCGGTAGTGGATATTCAGCGGGAACGTTTCGCCGTCCCACAGAAACAGATCCGGCGCGGCGCGAAACGACAGCTGTAAAGCGCCATGAGACATACCGCTGCTCACCAGCGACTGATTATCACGTAATAGTTCTGAAAGCTTTACCGGTCGTTGGGTATTAATCCAGCGTTGCGCATCATAAGGCCGATGAACAGCGACGGTTTGCGGCGTGACCGTCAACGAGTCACCTTCAACTTTCATTGGCCCGTTAACCAGGCGCCAGGCCGCCTGACGCAACTGTTCGTCATCATTGCCGACCACCAGTAACAGTTTGCCCACCGGATTAGCCGGGTTATTGACCAGTTTAATCAGGGGTTGCGTCGACGGTGGCAACGGCACCCCGGCAATATTTTCACCGGGATGACCAAATATCACCGCATTGCCTTCCGGCAGCCTGTCATGACTAACCGGAAAGCGGATACCACGGTAATCGGTTTGCATTCCCAACCAGGAAGCCAGAATGGCAGCCGCACTGACCTCTCCCGGGGTCGGAGTCGCGCTAAACACCACCGGTACTTCGGCGGTGGTCATGCGCAGCGGGTCAATAAAAGGGCGGGGAAAATTTTGCAGGCTATTAACAATGTCCAGCTGTTGCCCTTCAAGTGACAGACGGCTGCCAGGCAATATGGTCAGCTGGTACTGGCGGTTTGTGTCTCGCTCACATTGCAGACCGCCGCTGTCGTTCACCTTAAAGCTGAGATTATTCTCTGCCACCACCATCGCAGCAGGAATATCAAGCTGGTAATCAACGGTATCGGTATCTGATGCATTAAGCGGCAGGGTTCCGAGTGGCTGACCATTGAGCATCAGCTGCAGTGAGCCATTACGGGCAGCCAGCGCCGGAGAGATTTTCAGTGACAACGCCAGGCTGGCGTGCGTCACGACCTGATCGGTTGGCAGGGTAAACATCATCCCGGCTTGTAGCTGACCGCTGCCAAGGGTAATCCCCTGGGGCTGTCCCATCTGCGCGACCGTCATTGATCCGGAAAAAGGCAGGTTGAAAACATCACCGCCTGCTTGCGCTGGCGCAGTATCCGGTGATACTACCGGCGGCAACGGCGGCAAATCACCACCAGCAGAAGGCGGTAGCGTTTCAGCCTGGCCTGGCGCCGTTTCGCCGGGACCCGACGCGGCCGGGCCAGGAGAAGGGCTGAGCACCGCCGCACCGCCAGGCACAGAAGCGGGACTATCCTGAGCCGGGCCGGCAGGCGCCGCTGCCGGATTGACCGGAGGGAGACTGTTGGTCTCTCCCCGGGCAACGGCAGTCAGTAGCAGTGCGCCCAGCAGCAGCAAGCGTTTACTCATCAGACTTCTTCCCCGCGCGGCTGAATTTTCTGCTGCTTTTTATCCGCGCGCCAGTCTTTAAAGCTCAGCCAGAACAGCTCAAACACCGTCCGAATGATGGTCAGCAACGAATGCAGCGGCCGATCCTGTGCGGCCGGAGGCCGTACCCAGGCATCGGCACGCGCCAGCACCACCCTGACCAGCTCACGCCGGCGCGCCAGGGGGATCTCGTCAAACTGCAAGCGTATCGCTTTCTCATCCGCACGCACCAGGCTAACCGGGATATTGATTGCCCCGGATTGCAGGATCAGATCAATCGCTTCAATGGTATCGTTTTCATGGCGCTTATCGGGTACTGAAACCTGAACCCCGCCCATTGACAGGTTAATCGTCTGGCTACGTGAAGAGATGCCACTGGCATAGTGCAAAATAGCCGGTACCGCCACGTCAATACGGATTGACTTGCGGGTCTGGCGGGTCTCGCGGGCGGCGGCAATCGCCGCCAGCAGGATAATCAGACCAAAGGTCGCCCAGGCAACGTTCAGCGCAACCACGTAAGGGTCAACCGCAAACCAGGTGTGCGCCACCGCCCGCACAATGCCATAAATAATCCCCGCCACCAGCAGCAGCGCGCATATCAGATGCGGGCGCACAATATTAAAATCAAAAAAACCGGTGTCCAGAAGCCCGCCTTTATCGGTGACGTTAAACTTGCCGTGTTTGGGCGAGATCAACGTCAGCAGCGTCGGTATCACCAGATGGAAAGCCATCACCGTTTCATAAATTTCACCCCAGAAGGTGTAACGGAAACGGCCATTCATCCGTGAGTTAATATACAGTGACATCACCAGATGCGGCAGCACGTAGGCAAATATCAGGCTGGCTGAAGAGTGGATAATATTGAAATTAAACAGCAGATAAGCCAGCGGCGCAGTGAGAAATACCACCCGCGGCAGCCCAAACTGAAAGTGCAGCATGGCATTGAGGTAACATAACCGCTGCTGCCACTTCAGGCCGCGTCCCAGCAAGGGATTATCAAGGCGAAAAATCTGCGTCATGCCTCGCGCCCAGCGGGTTCGCTGAATAACGTGCAGACCAAGACGTTCAGTCGCCAGCCCTGCCGCCAGCGGAATAGACAGAAAGGCTGATTTCCAGCCACGGCGCTGCATTTTCAGCGCGGTGTGCGCATCTTCGGTCACCGTTTCCACGGCAAACCCCCCAATTTCCTCCAACGCCGAGCGCCGGATCACCGCACAGGAGCCACAGAAGAAAGTAGCATTCCAGTTATCATTGCCCTGCTGTACCGGGCCATAAAACAGTGCGCCTTCATTGGGAATATGACGCGCCGCCGCCAGATTACGTTCAAAAGGATCGGGAGAGTAAAAGTAATGCGGCGTCTGCAACAGCGCCAGCCGGGCATCGGTCATAAAAGGTGCCACCGTGGCCTGCAGGAAGGTACGTGTAGCAACATGGTCACAATCAAAGACGCAAATAAGCTCGCCTTTGGTGATTTTCATCGCATGATTCAGATTGCCGGCTTTTGCATGCCGGTTATCTTCACGGGTGATATAACCTACCCCGGCGTCGGCCGCGAATACCGCAAACTCGCTGCGTTTGCCATCATCCAACAGGTAAATCCTGAGTTTGTCACGGGGATAGTCGATACACTGAGCCGCCAGCACCGTATCACGCACCACGCTAAGGCTTTCGTTATAGCTGGGAATATAGATATCCACGGTCGACCACAGTGAAACATCATCGGGTAAGGGCTGAATGGTGCGTTTCAGTGGCCAGGCGGTTTGCAGGTAGCCAAGCAGCAAAATAATCCAGACATACAGCTCAGCCAGGAACAGACCGATCCCCAGCACCGCCTCAATTTGTGAATAAAAATGCAGGGTATGCGTGGCACGCCACCAGATATAACGTGTTGACATCAGCGCCGAAAAAAACAGCATGATAATGGTGATACTGCGACGCTTACTGCGGCCAAGGATAAATAAAATAGCAATACTAATCAGGCCAAAAATATATTGTTTCTGGCTATCCATCGGGGTAATAACGATCACGCCAGCCACCGGTAACAGCAGCAGCAATGAGAGGTAATACACACTTTTATTCATATAAAACCCAGGCGACGTCGTTAACAGGTCTCTCCCGCTGGCGGCTCCCGTGGGATACATCATTTAAGCGTTATACCGGCGTATAAACCTCGCCGGTACCAACCTGAACATTCAGCAGGCTGGCCACTTTTTTTCCTATCAGTTCAATATCAAAGGCGGCAGCAGAAACCGGGCTGAAATCAAATATCGACTGCTGCGACGCATTGGCTTCTGCCACGCTCTCATCACGGTGTATCACCCCAAGCAACCGCTCACCAAGCCGCTGCTCCATAAAAGCGGTCACATCACGACTGATATTGCGGCGGTTGTCGCTCTGATTCAGTAAAAAATAGTATCCGAGCCGCTGATTGAGCGTGCTGCCAGTCAGACGCTGATTTTCAATTTGCGGCAACAAAGAGACCGACGCGGTATCCGCCAGTAACGTAATCAGGTGCAAATCGGCCAGCGCGCTGGCTGCTTTCAGCGCCGGCCCTGGCCCGGGAGGGAAATCGGCAATAATCACCAGTCCCGGATAATTCAGTAATGTATTAAGCCCGCGCAGCAAAAATTGCGGGTCGTGCATCAGGTTATGCTCAAAGGCAATGCGCTGTTCTTCAGTCGCATCGCCATAAGGCAATACAAAAATGTTACTTCCGGTGGTCAGCACCGACTGACTCCAGTCCGCACTGTGTGCCGACTGAGCAACATAGCCGCGTCCGTCCGTCAGCGGTACGCCAAAATGCAGCCGCAGCGCATTCTGTACGTCAAAATCAATCGCCAGCACCTTGATGCCTGAACGCGCCAGGCTGAAAGCCAGATTGGCCGTCAGCGTCGTTTTTCCTACCCCACCTTTTGGAGAACAAATACACACTAACGGCATGAAGCAATTTTCTCCAGCAGAGGTTGCAGCAATACATCCTTGCTATCCGGGGCGCTACCAGACTGTGCGCTAAATAGCTGGCGAAACGTCCCTTGATGAGGGCGATTCGCCGTCGGCGCAGCAGGCGGCGGTGTGCTGCGGAGAAAATCCGCCATCCCGGTGGCCACACGGCTATCCGGGCTATCTGCAGCGGGCGCAGCCTTGAACGCCCCTGCTGTCGGCAATGTACCGGCGTTAAATAATGCCGACGGTGCCGCCTGTACCGCCGCGGCAGGATGAACAACGGCGCCCGGACCCGCCAATGGGCCGGAACTCGATAATGCTGACGGCGTCGCCTGTACCGGATTATGCGCAGCGGGTGAAGGCGCCGCACTGGCAGGGGCAATCGCCGATAAAGCATTAAGTAAACCGCCGACAGAAATACCGCTCATCGCAGAGGTGGGGGCTGGGATACTGGCTGACTGCGGCGCAGGATCCTGCGCCGGCGAAGACGGCCCTTGCCGGGCAAAAAGGGTAGGGTCTACCGCCTGGGGTGGCGCATGCGTTACCGAGGCCGCGTTTTCCAGCATGCGGCCTTCGCCAGGCTGTGTCAGCTGGCGGATGATGACCCAGTCAGCACCGCGATTTCTTTTTAGCAATTGATCTGACATATCCTTAAATTGAATATGATTTGTCTGCGTTTTTTCTTTAAATCGCTGAAGATCATCATAATTTTTCATAGGAATAATCGCGCACAACTGATATCGGATGATGGTAATAGGCCCATGTGTATCCCGCCTGTCTGCTGGTAACTTAAGGGAAAAACTCACTTTTTACCGCTATTTTTCTTTATAGTTATTTTCAATAATAATAGCCGTGATATACCCACTAAGTGAAAAATAATCCGTTTTATTATCAGGATAAATACTTGGCCTCGCGCGGTGTCACTGCGATTTTTTAAGATTTTTCCTAAAAAAGCAAGGTACATTAATTAAATATTATCCCGGCAATATCTCACTGTCACCGCTCATTGATGCAAATTAGAGCCAAAAATATGTCCATGCCAGGATGACTGCCATCACGGGGTTAAATCTCCGCCTGTTAGTCACTGGCTTTTACAGCCTGGCCGGCATTAAAATTCACAGGCCACGTTGTGTCATTAATACCAGCAACTGCAGGCTGGAGGTGTAATAATCCTGGCCCTCACTCAATACGCCACTGAGCTGGCCATTATCACCCAGCGTCAGGTCACGCACAGCCAGTAAACCGGCATTCATATTATAGGGTGACTTATTGTTGTTAAGTACGTCGATCCAGGCCGGAGTTTGCTGACGTGGAAACTGCATCCAGAAGTGCTGAAACGGCACCAGGCGCAGGCTGCTGGCATCATAAGCATAAAGATTCAAAGGAATACGCACGGCATCATAACTGAAGCGAGGTGGCCAACCGCTCGCGGGTGCGACGCTGCCGTCAGCATTCAGTGCCACCCAGTCCACCGGCAGGCCGGCATCACCAAAACGCATTTTTTCCAGTAACGTCATGCCATCGGCAATCAGTGTATTCCACACGCCCAGATGGCTGCGACGGGCAAAATCTCGCCAGGCAGAAAACAGAAAATAGGACGGGTTTAACACCATATAACTGTTTTTATTAAACCCCCGGGCCGCCGGCAACATAACGGTATAACCGGCAAAGCGGGTAACGTTCTGCGCAATAATCGCGCGCTGAATAGCATCAGATGCCTGCAGCCAGGCATCGACATGCCATTTTTCACCGGCTTTCTGCAATGCCCAGGCGATCAAAACATCACCATCAGAGGCGTTGTTCTTATCGCTTACCGGCGGCGTAGCGTTGGGAACATATCGCCAGTAAAACAATCCGTTGTCATTATTTTTCAGGTTCTTCTGCGTCCAGTTCCACAGTAAGCTGAAGCTGGCACGATCGTTCCATGCCACCGCCATCAGCATGCCATACCCCTGCCCTTCAGTGTGGCTGACATTGTTATTACCGCTGTCAATAATGCGGCCTTCGGTTGACATAAAACGGGCTTTAAAGGCACTCCATCCCTCTGCCGCCTGCGCTGTACTGACCATGACCACCATTAACAAAAAACCGGACAGGATGTTTTTTCGCATTAATTTATCTCTAATCGTGTGAGCACAGCCTGATTTGATCATCGCCCGCCACAGGCGCAATGTCTACCGTCGCACGTGAAAAAAACCGGCCGCGGGCAACCCTATATTTCGCTTCCAGCCCTGATGGCGAAAAAACGGCACAGTGAACAATAATAGCCCCTTCAGGCTAACCGTCGGTGAGCGGAGTAATACACGCCAGACTGTGCTGATGAATATGTTAGCGATTCTCCGCCGTTTATTTTCGGCTATTTCAACCGGTTTATTTAGCAACAGATCGGCCGTCGGGCGCCCAATAACGCTGACCGGCAGCAAAGTGACATCGCCGCCCTCATTAACAGGCGTAGTGCCATTTCACAACCGGCAAAAAAATTAAAAGAAAATAAGATTGCTGCTGTTGCCGGGTCACAAGACCGGACCTGACCGGCAACCGACTAACCTGAGACGGCTGCCAATGAAAAAAATGACCTTAAGTAAGCTGTTATATCGATTTAAATATTTTTTTATCATCGGATATTATTTATCTTTTCGTGACAAATCATTAAGCTTCCCCAACCAGACAGGCCAGGATGGCCAGTTTAACTTACAAAGGAATGTCATTGATGAATTACCGAAAAGTCGGGCGCATCGTCTGTGCGATGCTGCTTATTTCTCCTTTTGCGCTGGCATTGGCGGCTCCCCCTGTCGCACCACCTTCAGTAACAGCAATCCATCCCTCATCCGCCGCTGAACGGATGAATAATCAGTTTATTCATCAGCAGGAACAGCAAAAAGCCCTGGAGCAAAGGCTGACGCCAAAAACCCCGGATGTACGCCTTTCGCCACGCACCAGCAGCTTTGGTCATCTGACGTTCCCGGTTGAAAAACCCTGCTTTCATCTCAATAACGTGGTGCTGGAAGGGGCAAGCGCGATGCCGCACTGGTTACCCTTGCAACGCCTGGCCAATCAGGCCGTCGGCCAGTGTCTTGGCGTCAAAGGGATTAATCTGCTGATGCGCCAGCTGCAAAATCGTCTGATTGACCACGGCTATGTCACTACGCGGGTACTGGCACCGGCACAAAATCTTAAAAGCGGCAGCTTACATTTACGCATTTTACCCGGCACTATCCGCCACGTTGGTACTACCGCAGATAGCGGAAGCTGGGTCACGCTTTACAGCGCCTTCCCGGCACATGAAGGCAACCTGCTGGATCTGCGGGATATTGAACAAGGACTGGAAAATCTGCAGCGTCTGCCCACCGTCCAGGCCGAAATGGAGATCGTACCCGGCAGTAAGCCCGGTGAAAGTGATATTGACCTGCGCTGGAAACAGGAAAAAATCTGGCGCCTTGCCGCCTCGGTCGATGATTCCGGCACCAAAGAAACCGGCCATTATCAGGGGGCACTGACGCTGTTTCTGGATAATCCTTTTTCGCTCAGCGACCTCTTTTATATTTCCGGTAGCCATGACCTGAACCGCGGTGGAGGCAAAGGTACCCATAATCTGCTCGGCCACTATTCGCTACCGTTTGGCTACTGGATGTTCGGGATAACCGCCAATGATTACCACTATCATCAGACGGTGGCCGGGTTGAATAATGACTATCAATACAGCGGGACCAGCCGTAACCTCGACGCACAGATAAGCCGTGTGTTGCATCGTAACGGCAGCCAGAAAACCAGCGCCAGTGTTGATCTTGTTGCGCGCGAATCCCGTAACTACATTGCTGATACCGAAATTGAAAGTCAGCACCGCAGAACAACAAGCTGGCGTGTCGGACTGCAGCATCGCCATTATATTGGCAGCGCCACGCTGGATGCCGGAATCAGCTATCAACGTGGTACCCGCTGGTTTGGCGCGATGGATGCGCCGGAAGAATCATTCGGCGAGGCCACCGCCTTAAGTCGCATTATTCAATACAACCTGCAGCTTGATTTGCCCTTTAATCTGGTCAATGAACAGTTTCGTTATAACGTGCAGTACCTGCGGCAAACCAGTCATACCATGCTGACGCCTCAGGACCAGTTCGCCATCGGTAATCGCTGGACGGTGCGTGGCTTTGACGGTGAGCGCTCACTTAGCGCCAGCCAGGGCTGGTTCGTGCGTAATGATTTTGCCTGGCGTACGCCGCTGCAACAGCAGGAGCTTTATCTTGGTGTCGATTATGGTGAGGTGGGTGGCAATGATGCCAATCTCATCGGCCATCATCTGGCTGGCAGTGTGCTCGGCCTGCGTGGTGCGATTTCACGCGTCGGCTATGACCTGTTTGCCGGTATGCCCGTCTCCAAACCTGCCGGCTATCGCACCAGCCCGGTGACTCTCGGGTTTACCCTGACCTGGAGTTACTAACGCACCGGCAAAATCAGATTGCCGCCGTGCCTTACCTCGTGGATTCAGGGTGTGAAATCATCCCCGCGCTGGACAGCAGCCGGGGCTGACAACGCCCTTTAAAGGATGTTGCAGGAATAATAAGGACATTATTATGAACAAAAACCGCTACCGCGTGATTTTCAACAAAGCCCGCAGCCAGCTGATGGTGGTGGCAGAGACCGCCCGGGTCTGCCAGCGCAGCGCGCCGGCGATAACAGGTAAAAACCGAAGCAAAACCCTGATCAGCCGCCTTACGTCAGTCAGTTTTGCCTTGCTGCTGGCAGCAGGTGCAATCAGCCAGGTGCAGGCAGGGGTTGTCGCTAACGGTGCCGCTCCGGGCAGCCAGCAGCCAACCATTATTAACAGCGCCAACGGCATACCCCAGGTCAATATACAGGCGCCCAGCGCCGCCGGCGTGTCGCACAATCGGTTCAGTCAGTTCGATGTCGGACAACGTGGCATGATCCTGAATAACTCACATAAGAACGTCCGCACCGAACTTGCCGGTATGGTAGCCAAAAATCCGTGGCTGGCCAAAAGCGAAGCCCGCATCATCCTCAATGAAGTTAATTCACGCGATCCCAGCCGGTTAAATGGTTTTATCGAAGTTGCCGGCCGTAAGGCAGAAGTCATTATTGCGAATCCGGCGGGTATCACCTGTAACGGCTGTGGCTTTATTAATGCCAATCGCGCAACCCTCACTACCGGTCAACCCCTGCTACAAAACGGCAAACTACTCGGCTACCAGGTCGAACGGGGTGGCATCGCCATAGAAGGCGCAGGTATGGACAGCAGCAGGCAGGACTATACCGATATTATTGCACGCTCGGTCAAAATAAATGCCCACCTGATGGCCAGTGACCTGCGTATCACTACCGGACGTAATCAGGTCGACGCGGCTAACCAGAGAATTAAAGCCTTACAGAATGATGGTTCGGCAAAGCCGAAAATGGCGCTCGACGTCTCCAGCCTCGGCGGTATGTACGCCGGTAAAATCCGCATGATTGGTACTGAACGCGGTGTCGGAGTAAATAATGCCGGCGAAATCGGCGCGTTAGCCGGTAACATTATTCTGACCGCCGACGGCAGTATAAAAAATAGCGGCACCGTTTACGCCAGCAAACAGCTGGCAATACATTCACACGCCGATCTCGACAATAGCGGCTCGCTGAGTGCCGGCAGCAAACTGATCGCCCAGGCACAGCGCATTCACAGCAGCCACAGCAGCCGCCTGGTGGCCGGGCTGAAACAGAAAGGCGCTCCGCTAAGCGAGGGGGAAATGATCCTCAGTAGTCGTGAAGCGTTGAGTGCCAGAGGACAAAATTTATCAGGCGGCAAAATCATCCTTAGCGGTAAAGGCGTCACCCTGGCGGACAGTTTAACCATGGCAAAAAATATCAGCGCCGATGCTAACGGTGCCGATCTGCGTACAGACGGTGCCAGCGTGCTGGCCGACCAGAATCTGGTGCTGAAAAATAGTGATCGACTGAATAATGATCGCGGCACGTTATCCGCCAGTAAGCTTACAATCGCTGCAAATAGTCTCTCCAACCGTGCAGGAACAGTGCAACAGACCGGCGATGATGACCTGAATATCACCCTGGCCAGCACACTGAATAACCAGCATGGAACCCTGGCTACCAATAGCCATAATCTGACGCTGAGCGCGGCAGAAATAAATAACAGAGCAGGCAATATTAGCCATGCGGGTAAAGGCGAGCTGCACATTAACAGTCCGCGGATGCAGGGTGAACACGGTCGCTTACAAACCGGCGGCAAGCTGGTTTATCGTGGCGATATCCTGCAGCTCGACAATGCGCAAACCACGGCGGCAGCAATCGATATAGAAACCGGCTCGCTGTCTCATCGCCATGGCGAGATGAAACAGTTTAGTCCGGGAAGCATGGCGATCACCACCCGACAAACACTGGATAACCAGTATGGTGCGTTGCTTTCCAATGGCGACATTACCCTGAATAGCGCACAGCTTGATAATCAGTATGGCAGGATAGCCAGCAGTGAAAACGGCAGCCTGAGCGGCCGCATATCCGGGCAGCTGGATAACCGCCATGGTCAGCTGGCGGCAGCGCGCAATATTATCCTGAGCGCCGATAGCCTGGATAATCGGGATAGTGGTGAAATTACCGCCAGTAACGGTAACCTCCGTCTGCATGCTGCCCGGCAGCTGCTTAATCACCAGGGTCAGATTTTAACCAACCACGAGGCGCTGATCAGCGGTGGCGGTTTCAATAATCAGTCTGGCCTGCTGGGGGCGCAAAACCTTACGCTGAACTTTGCCGGCAGCGAAGTGAATAATCAGCAGGGTGAAATTAACGCCTTATCCCGTCTGGACTTGCGTGCTGATAGCCTGAACAATCAGCAAGGCCTGATCCGCGCCGGAACAGACCTTGGGATACAGGGTGCCAGCGCGCTGACTATCAATAATCATCAGGGTAATCTGGCAGCCGGTAGAAATCTGACGGTCGAGGCCCTGGCACTCAGTGGTAATGGCAACCTGCTGGCAAATAACGATATTCAGGTAAAATTGCAGCAGAATTTTGATAATCAGGCGCAAGTCAAAGCCGCCGGATCACTTGCGATAGAGAGCGGCGGGACGGTCACCAACAGCGGCGTACTCCATGCCGGTAAAGCGCTGACGCTGAACGCACAGACGCTGGATAACCAGCAAACCGGTGAAATACGCGCCGAACACGCGCATCTGCTACTGAGCGGCGACGCAACGAATCGTGGACTGATTGATGGCCAGCTGACGCATATTAACGCAGCAAATATTATCAATAGCGGCGGACGCCTGTACGGCGATCACATTGCGCTCTCCGCCGACAGCTTAACTAATCAGGCTGAAGATGAACGCAGCGCGACCCTTGCCGCCCGCAACCGCCTGGATATTGGCGTCAATACACTCAGTAACCTTGGTCACTCCCTGATTTACAGCGTAAGTAATATCGCAATGGGAGCCAGTCTGGACACTGCCTGGCAGGCAATCGGACGCGGTATTACGCTAACCAACCGGGGCGCCACGATTCAGGCCGGCGACCATCTGCAACTTAGCATGGCGCAGATTAACAATCTCAATAACAAGCTGGAACTGAGCACCTCAAGCAGCCACTCCTATTATCATGAAGCGAGGCTATCCGGATCCGGCCGGCGTTATGACTGGAGCCGGGTAGACATCAGCCAGGTCGATAAAGATGGCATTCATACAGCATCGATGCCGGACGGGTCCAGCAGTAATGATTTTTACGAATACAACTATACACGCACCACCGACGTTACCCGGCTCAGGTCGAGTGATCCTGGGCTGATAGCCGCCGGCGGCGATATCACGTTTAACAGCAAAAACATCCACAACAGCGACAGTCATGTCATTGCCGGCGGCAGTTTTGACGGCACCTTAGGTAATCTGAATAATGAAGAAACCCATGGCGTCAGGGTGGTGACAGAGAGTGGCACGCAAACCCACTGGTTTGCCCGGGATGATTCGCGCTGGGTCGGTCAGGCTTCGGCATCACAGGGGACGACAACCAGCGACTACAATCCGACGCCAGAATCGCATTCGTTTTCGCTGGATACGCTGGTGTGGCAAAGTCACAACCCGGACGCCGCGAAGCCCGGCGATCATGTTCCCGATATCGGCCCCTCCTACAGCGATAACCCGCCGGTGGTGATCCCCGCCGGACAACGTTGGGAAATCAGCCCGCCAGCCCATGTGCAAGGCGCCGGTCCTGATGAGGTGATTAAACCCGCCGGCATAGAAACACGGTTGCCTGACGATGATCTGTTTATCACACCGCCGGCCTCTTCTGCCCACTATGTGGTGGAAACCGATCCCGGCTTTACTGATGAAAAACGCTGGCTGAGCAGTGACTACATGATGAAACAGTTTGTCAGCGATCCGGGTAATGTGCATAAACGCCTGAGCGAGGGTTACTATCAACAGAATCTGGTACGTAATCAGTTAATCGCACTCACTGGTCATCAGCTGTTAGCCGGTTACAAAAATGACGAAGAGCAGTTTAAAGCGCTAATGGATGCCGGTATCCGTTTTTCACAGCAGCACCGGCTACAGCCTGGCGTTGCGCTGAGCGCAAAACAGATGGCACAGCTCACTTCAGATATTGTGTGGATGGTAGAAAAAAAGGTCCGCTTAGCCGATGGTAGCTGGCAGAAAGTGCTGGTTCCACAGGTTTATCTTAAGGTCAATCAGGCAGAGCTTGATAACAACGGCAACCTGGGGGCGAATAAGCTGGTCAGACTTGATGTTAAGTCCGATAGTCAACGCTAAAAACAGCAGTAAAACCGGCCGCCACAGGCCGGTTTTTTATCTCAGAGCAGCTGCTGGCCTTCGTCCTGATCAACGGCAAAACAGGCAATCTGCTGGTCTGCATACTCTTTCAGCCGCGGCTGAAACTGAGTGCAGGTGGTAAAACGACGCCGGCAGCGGGCGTTAAATGCACATCCCGGTGGCGGATTTAACGGACTCGGCAGCTCGCCGGTGAGTTTTATACGCTCGCGACGGTCGTGCGGATTAAGACGTGGCGTGGCTGACAATAGCGCCTGAGTGTAAGGATGACGCGGATTGGCAAACAGCGCTTGTTTGCTGGCTTTCTCCACGCAGCGCCCAAGGTACATAACCATCACATCATCGGCAATATGTTCCACCACCGACAAATCATGCGAGATAAAGACATAAGAAAGCCCCATATCCTGCTGTAAATCCATCATCAGATTCAGCACCTGAGCACGTACCGACACGTCCAGCGCTGAGACCGGTTCATCCGCTATTAATACATCAGGATCGAGCATCAGCCCACGGGCGATGGCAATACGCTGACGCTGACCACCGGAGAACATATGCGGATAACGATCATAGTGCTCGGTTTTCAGACCAACCTTTGCCATCATCTCCAGCGCTTTCTCTTTGCGCTCCGCGTGGCTGAGGGCGGTATTAATTTTTAACGGCTCTTCGAGGATCTGGCCAATTTTTTTGCGGGGATTCAGCGAGCCGTAAGGATTCTGAAAAATAATCTGAATTTTCTGGCGGCGCAGCTTCTGCGCCTGCGGATCGCGTTTGAGCAAATCCTGCCCTTGCCAGTAAAGCTGCCCTTCGGTCGGGGTTTCGATCATGGTCAGCAAACGGCCCAGCGTCGACTTACCGCAGCCAGACTCACCCACTACCGCCAGGGTTTTCCCGCGTTCAAGATCGAAAGAAACACCATCCAGCGCTTTAACCAGACGTTCGGGGGCAAACATACCGGATTTAACCGGATAATGTTTTTTTAAATCAATCGCCTGCAGCAGCAGGGATGCATTGTTCTGTTCAGGCACAGGTGGGTCTCCCGATATCATCCAGTGGGAAATGGCATTTCGACTGACGGCCAGCGATATCACGTAACGCCAGCTCTTCCACACGGCAGCGATCGCTGGCATAGGGACAGCGTGGGTTAAGCAGACAGCCTGACGGACGATCGTATTTGCCGGGTACCACCCCCGGCAATGAAGCCAGGCGTGCCTTATCTGCAGCGAACTCCGGCAGCGCCCGCAGCAGTGCCTGGGTGTAGGGATGGCGCGGCGCGCTGAAAATATCCGCCGCTTTGCCGCTTTCCACCACCTGACCTGCATACATCACAATAATGTGCTGGGCGGCTTCTGCAACCAGTGCCAGATCGTGGGTAATCAGAATCAGCGCCATATTTTCCTGACGCTGTAAATCAAGTAATAGCTCGATAATCTGTGCCTGAATCGTCACGTCCAGTGCCGTGGTCGGTTCATCGGCAATCAGCAATTTCGGCCGACAGGCGATCGCCATGGCAATCATCACGCGCTGGCTCATGCCACCGGAAAGCTGGTGCGGATACACATCCAGTCGCGAAGCCGGGTCAGGAATACCCACCTGGGTTAGCAAATCAATCGCCCGCTGACGACGGGTGCGGCGGTTACCGCCCTGATGCACTTTAATGGCTTCCATGATCTGGTAGCCAACGGTGTAACAAGGATTGAGGCTGGTCATGGGGTCCTGAAAAATCATCGCAACTTCAGAACCCACCAGCTGACGGCGCCGCTTTTCAGAAATATTTTTCAGGTCGCTATGATTAAACTCGAGGTTTTCCGCCATCACCTTACCGGGATAATCGATTAATCCCATGATAGCCAGCGAACTGACCGATTTCCCGGAACCCGATTCGCCGACAATGCCAACCACTTCGCCCTGCTCAACCTGATAGCTGATACGGTCTACGGCGCGGAACGGTGCTTTTTCATCGCCAAAATGCACCGAAAGCTTGTTTACATTTAATAACGCCATCGGTGGCCTCTTACTGCTTGAGTTTCGGATCGAGGGCGTCACGTAAACCGTCGCCCATCAGGTTAAATGCCAGTACCGTCAATAGAATAGCTACCCCTGGGAACGTCACTACCCACCAGGCGCTTTGCGCGTACTGTAAAACGTCTGAAAGCATGGTGCCCCATTCCGGCGTCGGCGGCTGTGCACCCATCCCCAGAAAGCCGAGCGCGGCCATATCGAGAATGGCATTAGAGAAACCCAGCGATGCCTGCACGATCAGTGGTGCCAGGCAGTTTGGCAAAATATTAACGAACATCTGGCGCAACGCGCCGGCACCCGCTACGCTGGATGCAGTGACGTAATCACGGTTCACTTCCACCAGTACCGCCGCCCGCGTCAGACGCACATAGTGCGGCAACGCTACAAAGGTCAGAGCAATCGAAGCATTGACTATTGACGGGCCAAAAATGGCCACCAGCACCAGCGCCAGTAGCAGGCTCGGCAGCGCCAGCATAATATCGACCAGCCGCATGATGGTAGCGTCCACGGCACCTCCGACATAACCAGCCAGCAGGCCAAAGATCACCCCAAGGATCAGCGACAGTACCACCACCAGACAACCAACCAGCAGTGACAGCCGGGCGCCATACATCAGACGCGACAGCACATCGCGGCCTACATCATCAGTACCAAGGATAAACGTCCAGCTGCCACCATCCTGCCACACCGGCGGATGCAACAGCGAATCACGAAATTGCTCTGCTGGGCTATGGGGAGCCAGCCAGCCAGCCAGCAGTGCAATCAGAATCATAATAACAACGTACGCGAGGCCAATTACCGCACCTTTGTTACGTTTAAAATAGTGCCAGAACTCCTCAAGCGGAGTCATAGGGGCCGGAGCGACGCTAAGGCTCTCCGGAGTGACCTGAAAAGACATGCGCCCCCCTTATTTTTTATGACGAATGCGTGGGTTAACCACGCCATACAGCAGATCAACCAGCAGGTTGACCAGAATAATCAGGGTCGCTACCAGCAATACCCCCCCTTGCACCACCGGATAATCGCGACGCTGCAACCCTTCAATCAGCCAGCGCCCGAGGCCCGGCCAGGAGAAGATCGTTTCGGTGAGAATAGCGCCCGCCAGCAGGGTACCGACCTGTAAACCAATGACCGTTACTACCGGTAACATAGCATTGCGCAGCGCGTGCACCACGATGACGCGCAGACGCGTCAGCCCTTTAGCTCGTGCGGTACGAATGTAATCCTCACCCAGCACTTCCAGCATTGAAGAGCGCGTCATCCGCACGATCACCGCCAGTGGAATGGTGCCCAGCACAATGGCAGGCAACAGCATATGCATTACTGCATCTTTAAAGTCGCCCGGCTCTCCCCAGATCAGAGTATCAATCAGCATAAAACCGGTGAGTGGCTGACTATCATCCAGAAATACGGTATCGCTGATGCGACCAGAAACCGGGGTCAGGTTCAGCTGGACTGAAACCAGCATAATAAGCATCATGCCCCACCAGAAAATCGGCATGGAATAGCCGGTCAGCGCCAGGCCAACGGCGGTATGGTCAAATATCGAGCCACGTTTTACCGCCGCCAGCACGCCTACCGGAATTCCCACCGCTACGGCAAAAATCATGCCGCAGATACCCAGCTCCAGGGTTGCTTTGAAGCGCGGCACAAACTCCTGCCAGACCGGAATGCGGCTTTTCAGCGACAGGCCGAGATCGCCATGTAAAATACCATTGATATAGCTGAGATATTGCTGCCACAAGGGCTTATCCAGGCCGAGCGCGGCCATCAGCTGAGCGTGTCGTTCGGGTGTAATTCCGCGTTCTCCGGCCATAATCATCACCGGATCGCCGGGGATCATATGGACAAACGCGAAGGTTAACAAGGTGATACCAATAAACGTCGGGATGACAAGCCCCAGACGTCGGAGTATGAACTGCAACATATTCCGGATTCTCTTCTGTACGCTGCTGAGCGTAACCTCAGGCGCTTTTGCTCACATCTTGCAATCGGGTGAAGCCAATCGCGACGCAGGAAAACTGCGCCTTTACCTTTTTATTCCCAGGAAATGTCAACCGCATACCGCCACCGAATCCGCCAGACCGGTAGCGGCCGCAGCCAGGCCGCGTCGCTGCCGCCTGTCGGCGGGCAGTACCCGCCTGTGGGAAATGCCGACCGGGCCAGTCAGTGCTGGCCCTTATTGTTATTCCTGAATGTCGACGTTATCGAAGTGATGCTTACCTAATGGATCCACCACATAACCGGTCACTTTTTTACTGACTGGTTCATAGACCGTTGAGTGGGCGATAATCAGCGCCGGCGCCTGATCGTGCATCAACACCTGCGCCTGTTTGTAATACTCAATACGCTTATTGTGGTCAGCTTCAGAACGGGCTGGCTGGATCAGGTCTTCAAACGATTTATCACACCAGCGGGCATAGTTAGAACCGTCTTTCGCCGCCGCACAGCTGAACAGGGTGGCAAAGAAGTTGTCCGGATCGCCATTATCGCCGGTCCAGCCCATCATCACCGTCTGATGTTCGCCGGCTTTCGCGCGCTTGAGGTATTCACCCCACTCAAAGGTAACAATCTTCGCTTTTACGCCAATTTTTGCCCAGTCAGCCTGAATCAGCTCCGCCATACGACGGGCATTCGGGTTGTAAGGACGCTGAACCGGCATCGCCCACAAATCGATAGTAAAACCATCCGGCAGGCCCGCTTCTTTTAACAGTGCTTTGGCTTTGGCCGGGTCGTAAGGATAGTCCTGTACTGCGTCGTTGTAACTCCACATAGTTGGCGGAATCAGATTTTTTGCTGCCACGCCGGCACCATGATAAACCGCATCAATAATGGCTTTCTTATTAACGGCCAGCGTCAGTGCCTGACGCACCTTAACGTTATCCAGCGGTTTCTTTTCGGTGTTGTAAGCCAGATAGCCGACGTTCAGCCCAGGCTGCGCCATCAGATTAATATTTTTATCCTGCTTCATGCTGGCCAAATCGGCCGGATTCGGGAAAGGCATCACCTGACACTCACCCTTTTGCAACTTGGCATAGCGCACGGAGGCGTCAGGAGTAATGGAGAACACCAGGCGGTCAATCTTCGGCTTCGTGCCCCAGTAGTTCTTATTCGCCTGATAGAGAATGCGCGAGTCTTTCTGATACTGCAGCAGCTGGAAAGGACCGGTACCAACCGGATTGAGATCTAACTTCTCCGGCGTACCGGCAGCCAGCATTTTGTCAGCATATTCCCCCGACAAAATTGAAGCGAAATCCATACCAAGATCGGCAAGGAACGGGGCTTCCGGACGGGTCAGGGTAAAGCGAACGGTGTAATCATCCACTTTTTCAATTTTGCCGATCAGCTTCGGCATATCCATGCCTTCAAAGTATTCATAGCTGCCGCCGGAGACATTATGATATTTGTTATTTTTATCCAGCTGACGTTCAAATGAGAACACCACGTCGTCGGCATTAAATTCGCGTGTCGGTTTGAAATCTTTAGTGGTCTGCCATTTCACGCCTTTACGCAAATGGAAAGTGTAGGTCTTACCGTCATCACTGACGTCCCATTTTTCAGCCAGTCCCGGCTGCACTTCCGTGGTACCCAGTTTAAATTCAACTAACCGGTTATAGATGGGCACCGAGCTGGCATCAAAAGTGGTGCCAGAGGTAAACAGTTGCGGGTTAAATCCTTCCGGGGAACCTTCTGAACAGTAAACCAGGGTTTTCGCCTGGACGCCTGCGGCAATGGTCAGAGCGATCAGGCTCAGCCCCACCTTAAGCACCCTTTTTTTCGCCAGGGTCATACTCATGCTTATGCTCCAAATGTGATGTGTTGTTGTGTGCGTACGCCAGAACGTTATTTTTTTAATTGAGTTCTGGCGCAATGCCGTTCGGCAAAATTGCAATGCAGGCGATGGTTTTTCTGATTGCATCACGGCGTTCGGAAAAGTCTGCAAGCCGGCACTAAGGGATAAATTTGTCAACAGATTCATCTAACGTCAATACAACTGTAAAGTATTTACACAATGTGTGAGAAACAGCAAGCAAACAATAAACACACACTTTTGCCACAAATACAGTGTCATTCGCCATTAAAACAACAATTTATCAGCTAATTATTTTATTGATTAGCAAAATAACCCGCATTTCACGTCGCAAAAAAAGAATTGTTGTTTACCACTAACTGCTCTTTTTTCAGACAATAAAAGGGCAAATTCAGCCGCGCGCCAGCGAATAATAGCGCAACAGATGAATAATAAAACGCCAACAATCTGCTAACCTGCGGCGCTACCGGCAAGTTATTTTCCTGCTATAAATAAAGTGACCAGGCGGTTCGGGGGAGGATAACAGCACAGACGGCTATAGCCGATCTGACGGCGCAATCACGCCATCGGCGACAACAAGCGACGTCGAAAGAAAACCGGCGTTTAACTTTTGTTACATACCCACTGGGTATTATGCGAACCATACAACAGATTAACAAATTATTTACCTTTAAAATCAAATAACTATACAAAGGATGCCGGTTTCCAATTATGACATTTAAAAAAATCTCGCTCACTCTGTGCCTGCTTGTTTTTGTCTGTTTGCCGGGCACAGTCAGCGCAAGCAGTCAGCCATTCAGTCTCCTCAGTAAACCGGTGGCAGAAGCACCGGAAGTGGTAGAATTTTTCTCTTTTTACTGCGCTCCCTGTTTTCGCTTTGCCGGGGATTATCCGGTGATTGATAAAATCAACCAGAGCCTGCCACAAGGGCAGAAGGTTGCGAAATACCATATCAGCGCAATGGGCAAACTGGGGCATGAACTCAGCGAAGCCTGGGCAGTGGCAACTGTGATGGGCATCGCCGACAAGGTGGAAAAACCGCTTTTTATTGCCGTGCAGCGCGATCACAGCCTGCACAGTGCCGATGACATTAAGGTTATTTTTCAGCAGGCTGGCGTGAACCCTGCGCAGTATGACAGCGCACGCCACAGTCTGCTCGTCCATGCTTTTGTCGCCCGCCAGCAGGCGCTGGCGGACGCATTCCGCGTCACCTCAACACCATCGGTTTACGTTAAAGGCCGCTACCTGATTAATAATGCAGAGATAAAAGCAGACTCACCGGATCAGTTTGTCGCGACCTTTGCTGCGCTGGTTAACAAACTGCGCAAAAAAGAAGCGGGTTAATTAAGCTGCCAGCCGCCCTGCTACGACGTTACCGCTGCTCCGGATACAAAAAAACCTGCTTTGTTAAGCGGGTTTTTCTTGTCTGGTCGGTGAGAGAGGATGACGCATCCCTGCGGGACGCGCCCTTCGGGCCGTTGCAGGCAACGTTGTCTCGCTTCGCTCGGCTCAAACCTCCTTCGGAGGTTCTCATCCTGTCTGCTCCGGATACAAAAAAACCTGCTTTGTTAAGCAGGTTTTTCTTATCTGGTCGGTGAGAGAGGATGACGCATCCCTGCGGGACGCGCCCTTCGGGCCGTTGCAGGCAACGTTGTCTCGCTTCGCTCGGCTCAAACCTCCTTCGGAGGTTCTCATCCTGTCTGCTCCGGATACAAAAAAACCTGCTTTGTTAAGCAGGTTTTTCTTATCTGGTCGGTGAGAGAGGATTCGAACCTCCGACCCCTTCGTCCCGAACGAAGTGCGCTACCAGGCTGCGCCACTCACCGATGGGGGCGAATCTTACTGCCTGCCAGGCTGGCCCGTCAAGGCTTTTTGCGCTCCTTTTCACCGTTTGCCTGGAAACACATCGCATCCGGCCAGAACAGCAAACAGCGCCGGCCGGAGCAAGATTTACAACTGCCTTGCCGATGGTTTTGGCTGACTGCCGGGCGCTGCGGCACACCAGTTATTCTTCTGGTTAATCCCCCCATCCGGCGAGGTATAACCCAGACAACCCATAATGGTATCAAACAGCTCAACATGACGATGAGTCACGCCGGCTTGCTGCTGCGTTTTCAGCCGCTCAAAAGCCGCTTTATTGTTTCCATCTGCCAGCCAGCTATCAGATACCCAGACTATCATCGGCACGCGGAACTGCTCCGGCGGCGCCATATTACGCGGCGTGCCATGTAAATGCATATTGTCACTGATGGATTCACCATGATCGGCAGCATAAAAGACAATCGCCTTTTTATCACGCAGCTGATCGATAACGCTATCCAGCATTGTATCGACGTACAGCACCGAGTTGTCATAAGCATTAATCAGTTGCTCTTTACTACAGACATCATCCACCCCAGCGCATTCCGGCTGATAACGGGCGAAGCTTCGGGGATAGCGTCGGGAATAGAGATAATGCGATCCTTTCGTATGCAAGATAACTAAATGCTTACCGCCAGGATGACGTTCAATTGAATCTTTGAGCTCAGGGACCAGCAACATGTCATCAACCGGTTTACCCTGATTACGTTTTTCAGAGCCAATCTGTTCGCGGAAAGCATAGCTATCCGTATCGGCGTTGTTATAAAACCAGACTTCACTCTGCATCGCGAACAGTTCAGAACTGAACCCCAGCTTCTTCAGCACCGAAAAAACATTCTGCTTTTTCAGGGTTCGTCCGGGATTATCATCTGTTCCCCCTTCACGCACAAACATGCAACGCAGGGAAAGCTTGGTGGCGGTATCGCAGGACTGACCTTTAAATGCCACCAGATTCGGCTCCTTTGATAATTCAGGGGTAGTATCGCGCGGGTAGCCCAGCATACCCATATGGTCCCAGCGGGTGGTCTCACCAATGACAAAAACCACATAGCTATTATCCAGCCCCGCCGGTGCCTGATAGGTGAATTTCTTCGCCGGGTCGGGCAGTTCATGGCTATTCAGCGCCTCATCCAGCCGGGTATAGGCAAACAATCCGGTGGCAGCCAGCCAGTTAGAAGGCAAATACGAATGCGCTACCACGCCGCCATAGCTAGGCAGATCGACGTTAGTCAGGGTTTCCTGCGACGACTGGTGCATGTCAAGATAGCGTATTGGCAACCACACCAGTCCGACAGCCAGCACCAGCACCAACAGCGGACGCCAGCGCTGTCCCCGGGTGCGTATCTGTTCAAGCAAAGTCAGGCGCAGGTGGTTACTCCAGATCATAACCAACGGCAAGGCACTCACCAGCACCATCCAGATATAAAAGTGGTAACCAATCACTTCACCAGAGAGGTCATCTTTTGCCAGTACCGACGCCACAATACCGTAGCCAATCACCACATTAAAAAACGTCATATAGAAGCTGGAGGCGACCGAGACCAGCACCAGGATCGTCGCCAGAATACGGTAAACCAGTTTGCCGCCCAGCGATATCACGCGCATCAGTGCAAAGGTTAACAGCACGACGGCGCTGACCTCCACCACCGCCGAAAGCAACTTTGTGAAACTGAAATGTGACAGCATCGGTTCGAAGCGTCGATAAAATATTGGCAGATTAAGCAGGAGACCGATATATAAGGCCAGGAAAACAGAGAGTTTCTGCTGTGTCAGTGATTTTATATAATTCATTACTACCGGGTTCCGCCTGAAAAAAAACAAACAATTTCTACACACTTTTCAGACTGAATCGTGACGATATAGTTCTGTCAGCACTGATAAACCCGGTGGTTTTTTGCTGATTAGAGAGGAATCCGAAACAGAGCGGCAAGCCGATGCCATATGTAAACAGCAAGGGATCTGCCGCCCGGGCGCTTACGGGATAATATTGAGCGTCACGTCAATATTGTTACGCGTCGCATTAGAGTAAGGGCAGACAATATGTGCCGCATCCACCAGTTTTCTGGCTTCAGCATTGTCCATTCCTTCCAGGTGAATATTCAGCTGTACTTCAATACCAAAACCGTGCGGAATCGGACCGATGCCGACTTCACCTTCAATCCAGGCATTTTTTGGCAGCGCAATTTTGTCACGACCGGCGACAAACTTCATGGCACCGAGAAAACAAGCGGCATAGCCCGCAGCAAACAGCTGCTCAGGATTAGTCACCTCCCCTCCGGCACCGCCCATCTCTTTCGGGACACCGAGCTTCACATCAAGCACATTATCTGATGAAGTCGCACGACCATCACGACCGCCCGTTGCTTTGGCTCTGGCACGATAAACAACGTTTTCTAAAGACATAATGACTTCCTTAGTGATGAATTAACATTTTACACTATTAAATAGTGCGCTATTTTAATGACCGCTATGTGTTGATGCTGCCGTTCACCGGCTTCAGCGTGCTTCAGCCATTAAGATTATTACGTAAGGTTTCCAGCTGCTGTTTCAGAGCCAGCAGCGTTGCGCTATCACAAGCCGCTGCGCACTGAACCGCCTGTGGAAAACCTAAAGCCTGGCTGCGCAAAGCGCGTCCACTGTCCGTCAGCGTAATAACCACCTGCCGTTCGTCTTCACGCGCGCGCTGCCGGCGCAACAGACCGCCGCTTTCCAGACGCTTGAGCAGCGGTGTCAGGGTGGCTGAATCAAGAAATAAACGTTCACCAATGGCCGACACGGTCAGCGCATCCCGCTGCCACAACACCATCATTACCAGATATTGCGGATAGGTGATGCCGAGCTTAGCCAGCAGCTGCCGGTAAAGCTTGTGCACGGCCAGATTCGCCGAATAGAGGGCGAAACACAGCTGTTGATCAAGCAACAGTGGCGAATGTTGACTTTTTTTGTCATGTTGTGATGTGGTCATAGAACAGAATATACGTAGCGCACTACTTAATTGCAAGCGATACTATTGTAAAAGGTGAGCAGAATGAAATATTCACTGGAACAACGGGCGCAACGCTACGCGACCAAAGCCCATGCGCAGAGCCAACAACGCCGTAAATACACCAATGAACCTTATATTGTTCACCCCGCAGCCGTTGCGGACATTGTCCGCAGCGTCAGTGATGACGAAGTGATGCTGGCCGCCGCCTGGCTACATGACACGGTGGAAGACACCGACACCACGCTTAACGATATACGCCGCCGTTTTGGGGAGCCGGTCGCACGTCTGGTGGCGATGCTGACCGAAAACGCGCTGCCAACACAATGTCAAAGCCGCGCCGCCCGCAAAGCGGCACATTTCCGGCATACTGCCGAAGCTTCAGCCGACGCCCAGACCATCAAGCTGGCTGATATTATTGATAACACCCGCGAACTGATTCAGTACGATGCGGAATTTGCCCGGATTTATCTGCTGGAGAAACGCCTGCAGGTTGCCCAGCTTAACGCCGGAAACGCCACGCTAAGGCAAACAGCGTCAGACATAATTGAAAACGGCATTCAGCAGCTCACCAGACCGCCCCATAACATACCGCTGAGCTGGTTTTCACATCAGGAGCAGAAATACCGCTAACGACGCGTCAGCCCCGACCGGTGCGGCGGTGCGAGCAAATCAGCAGCAGTCCGGCAACAATCGCCGCCATGCCCAGCAGCTGTAGCCCGCTGAAGCGGTCATGAAACCCCGGCAGCCACAGCGCCGCCAGCCAGACCAGTACATAGCTGAGACTCAGCAACGGATAAACCCGGCTTAACGGCAACAGACGCAGCGCAGCGAACCAGCATAACATTGAGGCGGCATACGCCATCAGCCCCGCCAGCAATGCCAGACCGGGCAGCGCGGTAAGCGCCGCAGACTGCAACCAGAGTAACGGTGAACTAAGCGGTGGCAGCTGGACCATCGCCCATTTCATCAGCAGCTGCGCTACGCTGACCAGCAGCACGCTAGCCGCCGCCCACAGATAGCCGATCATTCGCTCATCCCCATCAGAACAATGCCGATAACAATCAAGACAATTCCTGCCTGATGACGGCGATCGATCTCTTCCTGCCATACCAGCCGTGCAGCCAGAGTGACCAGAATAAAATTCAGGCTGAGCATCGGATACGCTATCCCCACCGGCAGACGCTGCAACACCTGCAGCCAGACCAGCATCGCACAGCCCAATAAAAACAGCGCCAGCATCAGCCAGCGCACCATGTCCCCGCGCCGCCTTTGGTGTGCGGCCTGTTTCTGACACAGCTGGCCAGCACAGCTAAGCAGGCTGGCCAGCATTAACAGCAGATAACTCATGGCTGTTTCTGATAATAGAACAGGATTAAACGCCCCTGACGCCAGGTGAAATTAGCATGAGGTAGCTTAATGGTACTGATATCCTGATCCCGATCCAGTTGCAGCACCAGCGATACATTACCCTGATGGCGGGCATTTTCCAGCCATTGTGGAAAATCCGGGTCACTGACAAACTGATGGCTCGCATCCGGGTAGGCCAGACCATAATCCAGCTCACCTTTTTCACTGTACATCATCACGTCACCGCGCTTAAGCTCCCAGGCTAAGGCCGCGCCCAGCCCTACGGAGTCAGTCAGCACATAACGACTGGCTGACAGCTCTTCATGTATCGCGGTGATAAAGTGTTGCGGTTGTTTGCTGCTGATATGCTGCGGCAAGGCAAAATTGTACAGTAACGCAATACCAAGGGGGCAGACGGCCGCCCACTGCCAGCGCCGGCGAGGATCCTGCAAACTTAGCCATCCCATCAGTGCCCAAACGGCAAACGTCAGCGTGCCCAGCAACACCTTGGGAATTTCATAATGGGCGTACAGCGAATGCTTCTCTATACCCCAGGGGGCAAGCGCCACTAGCAGCACCAGCATGCAAACCAGGCCAAAAACCAGGTTAATTATTGCATTGATTTTAAAAACCTTGCTGCAGCTATTTAGCAAGGTACTGGCATAGTGCGCCATCAGAATGGCCAGCGGGGCAAAACAGGGCAGGATATAAGTTGGCAACTTGCCTTTAGCAATGCTGAAAAACAAAAACGGCATTACCATCCAGCCAAGCAGATAGAACGGTGCACCGTTGCCTTCACGCCCTTTCCAGCCGAGCTTCAACGCCCCAGGCAACAACGCCAGCCAGGGCAGCGAACCGGCAATCAGCACCGGCAGATAGTACCAGAACGGCGCTTTGTGCTGCGCATTATCTTCAGCAAAACGCTGAATATGCTGAACCCAGAAAAAGTAATGCCAGTAGTCCGGCTCACGCTGCGCTACCGCCAGAACCCAGGGAAGACTCACAGCCAGCGCGCCGAAAATAGCCAGCCAGCCCCAGCTCAACAAGGTTTTCCAGCGCTTCTGTATCACCACCCAGGGCAGGATAGCAATCACCGGCACCGCCAGCGCCAGAAAGCCTTTGGTCATAAAGCCCATGCCGCAGGCAATACCCAGCAGCAGCCAGCTCAGCAGGCGGCAGCGGGTGTCAGGCGTGGTAACCGCCAGCCAGAAGAAACACATGGCAGCCGTCATCCACAAGGTAATCATAGGATCGAGCGTTGCATAGGTACCAATACCGTATACCTGCAACGTCGACAAGTAGATCACACCGGCTATCAGCCCGGTCGCGCGGTTTTGCCAGATGCGACTGGCCAGCCAGTAAACGCCAATCGCACTCAGCGTAATAGAGAACACTGAACCAAAGCGTACGGCGAAATTATTATGGCCGAACAGCAGCTGGCTGAGATTATTAATCCAGTAGCCGGCGATCGGTTTTTCAAAATAACGCACATCCAGAAAATGCGGCACAATCCAGTTACCACTGGCCAGCATTTCACGGCTAATTTCAGCATAGCGAGTTTCATCCGGCTGCCAGAGTTGACGAAACTCAAGGGGAACCAGGTAATAAAGAGCGAAAAGCAGCAGTAACAACCAGCCTTTTTGATTTGTCGACATCGTTAATTACTCATAACCTGTTGGCAACCCAACCATCCTTCGCGCCCGGTCAGACTGCCGCGCACGACCTTACCTACCGGTAACTGCGAAACATCATCCGGTAATAGCGCACTCAGCGGGCAGAAGTGAATGCCTGCCTCACGCGCCATCACCAGCAGCTGTTCAAATTGCTGATGCAAAGCAATACCTTCTACCTCCGCATGAATGGTATAAACCGGCGTCCCCTGATCCTGAAGCATTTGCTCAAGGATAAACGCATTGTAATTTTCCCGGCTGGTGAGGGTGCCAACGGCTTCATCCCAGGTTGGCAAGGTCACCGGGATCTGTACCGTTCCGGTTGTGCCGTTTTCCAGCAGCGGTAAAAAGGGAGCCTGTCCGCGACAATCACTGTTGTAACGAAAATGAAAAGGCTCTTTTGCCTCCACCACACGCTGATCGGCACGCCAGCCCGCCACAGCAGAACAGCTGACCGCAGCGCCACAAATCTCCGTCAATGACGCGCGTGCCAGTTCAATTTGCTGATGCAGCTTTTCCGCCGGCCACACCCCAGCCCAGGTTTGCCAGGCAAAATGATCCCAGGCATGCAGGCCCACTTCATGGGCGGCGGCAGTATCACGGATAATCTGTTGATGACCCCGCCCGATACGCCGTCCGGGCCAGGCGGTACCCGCCAGCAAAATATCCCAACCATAGAGTGACGCCGCACCAGAGCGCAGCATCTTCCAGAGGAACTTTGGCTTGATAAGACGCCAGAGATGACGGCCCATATTATCCGGGCCGACGGTGAAGAAAAAACTGGCCTGAATCTGATGACGCCTGAGAATCTCCAGCAAACGTGGCACCCCGTCCCGGGTGCCGCGCCAGGTGTCCACGTCAACACGCAAACCCACTTTGATCATTTGCCAGTCTCAGTTAAATCCACCGTTTTCAGGAAGAAGTCCAGCGTCTCATCAATGGTTTTGCTCATCTCAATGTCAGGAGTCCAGCCCAGCAGGCGCTGTGCGTTACGGATACTCGGTTTGCGGTGCTCGACATCCTGATAACCTTTGCCGTAATAGCTGCTGCTTTCCACTTCACGAAAACCCGCAAACGGTGGGAAATGGTGGCGTAACGGGTGTTTTTCGAAGCTTTTCAACAACATTTCAGCCAGTTCACGGATACTGGCTTCATTGGTGGGATTACCAATATTGATAATCTGTCCATCGCAATTGTTATCTTTATTCTCAATAATGCGGAACAACGCTTCGATACCGTCTTTAATATCGGTAAAGCAGCGCTTCTGCTTACCGCCATCAATCAGCCTGATAGGAGAACCTTCCACCAGATTAAGAATCAGCTGGGTAATCGCACGTGAACTACCAATACGCGCGGCGTTCAGGTTGTCAAGACGCGGTCCCATCCAGTTAAATGGACGGAACAAGGTAAAGCGCAGCCCTTCTTTGTCGCCATAAGCCCAGATAACCCGGTCAAGCAGCTGTTTAGAGACCGAGTAAATCCAGCGCTGCTTGTTAATCGGACCAACAATCAGATTGGAATGGTCTTCATCAAACACCGGGTCGGTACTCATACCGTACACTTCCGAAGTTGACGGGAAGATGATGCGCTTTTTGTACTTCACGCAGTCGCGAATGATTTTCAGGTTTTCTTCAAAATCCAGCTCAAACACGCGCAGCGGGTTACGGGTATACTCAATCGGCGTGGCAATTGCTACCAGCGGCAGCACCACATCGCATTTTTTAATATGGTATTCAATCCACTCGGAATGAATGCTGATATCCCCTTCGACAAAATGAAAATAAGGGTTATCAATAAAGCGGCTAATAGCGTCGGAACCGATATCAAGGCCATAAATTTCGAAGTTATCATCCTGCAACAACCGCTCGGTGAGATGGTTACCAATAAAACCATTCACCCCGAGGATCAGTACGCGGGTACGGCGTTTCACCGCGGTCCACGGCTTATTATTCAGCAGCGCACTGGTCACCAGACCCAGCGTCTGCGCCAGCTGACCGCCCTGCATATAGATACCGTTTTCACCCTGACCGGTAACAATTTCCAGCGCATCCTTGCCACAGGCAACGATCAACGGATTGGCCGACAAAATGGTACCAGGGCGCGCGGCGGCCTGGTCATGACGGACTTTTGCCTGCCAGATAATAAATTTCTGCGTGCCAACATAGCTGAATGCGCCGGGCCAGGGTTCGCTGACCGCACGCACCAGATTGCGGATCTGGCTGGCGGGCAAAGACCAGTCAATGCGGCCATCATCCGGGGTACGCCGCCCAAAACAGCTGCCTTTACTGAGGTCCTGCGGCTGCTCGCTAAATTGCCCTTTTAACAACAACGGCAGCGTATCATCCAGCAAGCGTTTTGCTTCATCACACAGCTTACGGTGCAACGTCAGCGCCGTATCTTCGTCGTCAATCGGCAGAGAACGCTGGGCGATAATATTGCCAGCATCCGCCTTGGCCACCATACGATGCAGCGTCACACCGGTTTCGCTTTCACCATTAACCAGCGCCCAGTTCAGCGGCGCACGGCCGCGATATTTCGGCAGCAATGAACCATGCAGATTAAAACCGCCTTTACTGGCACAGGCCAGTAAAGGCTCGCTCAGCAGGTTGCGGTAATAAAAAGAAAAAATCATATCCGGATTCATGGCACGAATACGATCGATCCATAACGGGTGGTTCACCTCTTCCGGCGCAAAAACCGGAATCGCGTGCGCCGCCGCAGTGCGCGCCACGGAGGCAAAGAAAGGGGTTTCGCCTGCGCTGTCGGCATGGGTGAAAACAGCTTCAATCTCAAAGCCAGCCTTAATCAGGGCTTCAACGCCAACGCAGCCCATATCGTGATAGGCAAAAACAACAGCTTTCATCAATTTTTTTCCTGTGAAGAAGAAGCAGCGGATTCACTGCTAACAACACGCTGAATGAAATAACGCGGACGGGCTCGTACGTCATTATAAATGCGCCCGATATACTCACCGAGCAAGCCCATACCCACAAACTGAGCCCCGATGAACATAAACAGCAGGGCAAATAAAGTAAATACACCGCGTCCTGACCATTCTGCGCCAAAAAACAGACGCAGCAACAGCAGCAACACCGCCAGCGCAAAACCAGCCAGCGCGGTGATACTGCCGAAAATGCTCAGCAATCGCAGTGGCGTGGTAGTCAGGCAGGTGATCAGGTCATACATCAGATTGATAAGCTTCATCAGACTGTATTTTGAATCACCAAATTCACGCTCTGCGTGTAATACCGGAATTTCCACGGTACGACGGGCAAAGGTATTAGCCAGAATCGGAATAAAAGTGCTGCGTTCATGGCAATGCAACATGGCGTCAATAATTGGCCGGCGGTAAGCCCGCAGCATACAACCATAGTCGCCCATGGATTTACCGGTCGCCTTTTGAATCAGGCCATTAATCACCCGTGACGCCCGCCGGCGAAACCAGGTATCCTGACGATTCTGGCGCACCGTGCCCACCACGTCATACCCTTCCGCCGCTTTCTCAACCAGCCGCGGGATCTCTTCCGGTGGATTCTGTAAATCAGCATCCAGCGTCACGATCAGATCACCGCTTGCATGGCTGAAACCTGCCATGATGGCAGAATGCTGACCATAATTGCGGTTAAGCAGAATGGCCACCACCGGACTACCCGGCTCGCTTGCTGCCGCTTCCAGCAGCTGTGCCGAATCATCGCTACTGCCATCATCCACCAGCACTACTTCGTAGGGTAGTGAAAGAAGATCGCAGGCTGCGCGGGTACGACGCATCAGCTCAGGCAGACTCTCCTGCTCATTAAATACCGGAATGACAACCGAAACTTTTTTTATGGGTTCATTACTGGTCATGCGCTTTTTCCTGCCAGCTCATGCAGAGCCTTTATTACGCGGGTAACATCGTCATCGCTCATAGTGGGAAATAACGGTATCGAACAAATACGCTCGCTATTCCAGGTGCTATTAGGCAGCACCACCTGCGGAAAGCGTTCACGGTAATATTTCTGTGTATGGGCCGCGCGGAAATGCAGACCGGTACCGATATTACGTTCTTTGAGCGCCTGCATCAGCGCGTCACGGCTCAGACCACAACGCTCTTCGTCAACGCGGATGATGAAAAGATGCCAGGCATGCTGATGCGGCCAGTCCGGCTGCTTCAGCGGCTGAAACGGGGTATCCGCCAGTTCGCGCAGATAGCGCTGGGCAATCGCTGCCCGGCGCGCGTTTAACTGGGGCAGTTTTTTTAGCTGCACCAACGCAATGGCCGCATTAATATCTGCCAGATTATATTTAAAGCCCGGTGATATCACTTCCGCCTGCGGCGCACGGCCATGCTGATTGCGGTCATACGCGTCCACGCCAAGTCCGTGAAACTTCAGGCTGCGAACTTTGTTCGCCAGCGCTTCGTCATCAGTGACAATCAGCGCGCCTTCAGCACAGGTCATATTCTTAATGGCGTGAAAGGAAAAAATAGCGGTGCCGCTGGCACCCACGTGACGGCCTTTGTAATAGGTACCGGCCGAATGGGCAGCATCATCAATGACCGGGATGCCATAGCGCTTACCCAGCGCATGCAGGCCATCGATATCGGCCGGAGCGCCGGCATAGTGCACTGGGATAATTGCGCGGGTACGTGGCGTAATCGCCGCTTCTACCTGCTGCGGAGTAACCATCAGCGTGTCGCGATCAACATCAATCATCACCGGGGTGGCGCCGAGCAGGCAAATCATATTCAGGGTCGAAACCCAGGTCAGAGAAGGCGTGATGACTTCGTCGCCGGGGCCAATGCCCAGTGCCATCAGCATGACATGCATACCGCCGGTTGCGGAGCTAACCGCAATCGCGTGCTGGTTGCCGGTCAGCTGGCAAAATGCCTCTTCAAGCTGTTGATTTTTTGGGCCAGTCGTAATCCAGCCAGATAACAACACCTCTTTGACCGCATCCAGTTCTTCCTCACCCATCGCAGGGCGGGAAAAGGGGAGAAACTCAGACATTAGTTCAATTTCCCTAAGCGAACACTGATTAAATTTTTAACCTTTTGTGCGGGCTGTCAAGCGGTGAAGCGACAAATATCAACCGATTATGATCCTTCTCCCATGAAAAACAGGGAAAGCGCCCGCTGCCTATAATACGCGATGAAGTTTAAACATCAGACAAACCGTATCCGATAAATCCTAGCCAAACCCTTATAATATGCAGATTAACGGTTAATGCTTAATTGTGGCTTAAGCCCTGCCATCCACCTGCCGGGCCGGGAACTGATGCACGATAAACATTCGGCGTGCTAACAGCAACTCCTTCACAACTTTTAAAATATTCATCATACAAAATGACATAAGGATGTGAACAAGATGACAGGCTGGCGCAAAGCAGGTCAAGGTTACCGCAAGGTGAAGAAATAAAGAAGGATCCCATCGCCAGCCAGTAACATCACGTCAGACGACAACAGGATGCTATCACCTGTCGGCTTTATTGCGATTGCGGCGCAACGATTCGGGCAACCAGGGTACCGGCATCCACCATCTCACCGCTGGCTATCAACCGCTGTAGCACACCGCCGCACGGTGCTTTCAATGGTGTTTCCATCTTCATCGCATCCAGTGTGACCAGAATATCGCCTTCATTCACCCGGGCCCCCTCTGCCATCAGCCATCTTTGCAGCAGGCCGGCAACCGGCGCTTCAATCTCGCCGGGATGAGGTTGTGGCAGCGGGGTAGCTGCTGGCGATATGACGTCTCCGTGCCGCGCGTTGACCAGCAGAGCGGGCGGCAACCCCAGCTGTACCCGCCGGCCATCAATTTCAATAAACGTCCGGGTTAACGTCAGCGCTGCCGGCGGCAAAATGCGCGGCGCTGCCGGCAGAACGGCGCTGAAGTCGGTTTCAATCCAGCGGGTATGTACGGCAAAATGGCCATCGCTGGCAATAAAATCCGCCTGTTCAAGTACCTGACGATGAAACGGCAGCACGCTGGCAACGCCATCAATGGTAAATTCGGCCAGCGCGCGACGGGCACGCGCCAGTGCCTGGGGACGATCGCGTCCCCAGACAACCAGTTTCGCCATCAGGGAATCGAAAACCGGCGGCACCTGTGAACCACTGATCACGCCGCTATCAAGGCGAATACCGGGGCCGGAAGGCGGCAGAAAGGCGCTCAGCGTACCGGATACCGGTAAAAAACCACGCGCCGGATCTTCAGCGTTAATGCGAAATTCAATGGCATGACCCCGGGGGGATGGCGTACTGCAATCGGTCAACCGCTCACCGCCGGCAAGCTTCATCTGGGCCACCACCAGGTCAATGCCGGTGGTCTCCTCGGTTACGGTATGTTCAACCTGCAGACGGGTATTGACCTCAAGAAACGAGATAACACCTTCTTTACTCAACAGAAATTCTACTGTGCCCGCGCCGCAGTATTGTGCTTGCGCACAGATATCATGGGCGGCCTGATGAATGCGGTCGCGCTGCTGGTCACTCAAAAAAGGGGCCGGCGCTTCTTCAATCAGCTTCTGATTACGGCGCTGCAGGCTACAGTCACGGCTGCCCAGTACCTGAACGTTGCCATAGCGGTCTGCCAGGATCTGCGCTTCAATATGGCGCGGACGATCGAGAAACTGTTCGACAAAGCATTCTCCACGGCCAAACGCTGCGGTTGCCTCTCGTACCGCCTGGTCATACAGCTCACGCACTTCCGTCATGCGCCAGACCACTTTCATGCCGCGGCCACCTCCACCGTGGGCCGCCTTGATGGCTACCGGCAGACCATGCTGCTCAGCAAAAGCGCGTACCTCATCAGCACCGGTTACCGGAGCGGACGTTCCCGCCACCAGCGGTGCCCCAATCTGCTGCGCCAGCTGACGCGCTTTAACTTTATCGCCCAGTATGGCAATGGTTTTCGGCTCAGGTCCAATCCAGCACAGCCCGGCGTCTATCACCGCCTGGGCAAAGTCTGCCTGCTCGGAAAGAAAACCATAACCAGGATGCACAGCATCGGCCCCGGATTTTTTCGCCAGAGCGATTAATTGTTCGCTATTGAGATAAGTTTCCTGTGGGTGATTACCGGGCAACGCCCAGGCTTCGTCGGCCAGCCGCACATGCAGCGCGTCGCTGTCACAGTCGGCATAAACCGCAACCGACGCGATACCGCAATCGCGACAGGCGCGAATAATGCGTACCGCAATTTCACCCCGGTTTGCTATCAGAACTTTTTTCATTCCATTCTCTCATCACCGGCTGACCTGGCCGGTCTCAGGGGATTAAAAGGCAGCACCGGGTTAAAACGCAGCCACACGCCGGCTGACAGCTGTCCGGCCAAATCAAGGTGCCAGTCCGCTACGCTGGCTATCACCGGATAGCCGCCAGTGAGCGGATGATCAGCCAGAAACAACACCGGCTGGCCATTAGCCGGCACCTGAATCGCACCAGGCCGGATACCTTCGCTTGGCAACTCACCGGGTTGTGACCGGCTGAGGGCACTATCACCTTCCAGCCGCAGGCCGGTGCGGTTTGAAAGGGGCGTCACCCGCCAGCGCTGCCTGGCAAACAACGCCACCGCTTGCGGCGTAAACCAGTCGGTGCGCGGTCCCATCACCACGTCCAGAGTAATGGTTTCACCGGCGCAGGGTAGCCTGTCGGGCGCCATTTCATTGATAGCAACCGCACACACCGCTGCCGCACGCTGGCGCCGCAGAATAGTGCCCTGACACAGCGCGGCTGGCCCCAATTGCGCCAGCGTATCCGTTGAGCCACTGTCCAGCACCGGGATAACGGCAAATCCTCCGCGCAAAGACAGATAACAGCGTGCGCCCTGCTGTGCCGCGCCCAGTTGCAACCGATCACCCGCCAGTAAGGCCAGCGGCTGCCAGCCAGACAGCTGATGCTGCGTGTTGCTGGCCGTGGTCAGCGAGATAGCACAACTGGCACCGGTCAGGGCAATCACACAATCCGCCAGTACCTCAATCACTACCCCAGCCGGCAACAATTCAAGACAAACCGCCGACGCCGGATTGCCAACCAGACGATTAGCGCTGTGCAACGCACCACGATCGAGCGCGCCGCTGGTAGAAACCCCCTGACCGGCTTTACCCGCCCGTCCCTCATCCTGAAACAACATCTGTATGCCCGGCGCCACAATCTCCAGCGTGGCGTCGCCGGGCGCCGGTTTTTGCGGTTTTTCTGCACCGACAGCCGGTAATACCGTGTGGCGGGTACTTTTCTGATGAAAACGCACGCGCATACCCGGCTGCAATAGCGCCGGTGTGGCCCGTGACAAATCCCACATTGCCATTCTGGTGGTCGCAATCAGCTGCCATCCACCGGGGCTGGCCTTGGGATAAATACCGGTAAACTCACCGGCCAGGCCAACCGAGCCGGCGGGAATGCGTGGCCGCGGCGCAGGACGTCGCGCAACCGTCAGGCCACTGTCGCCACACAGATAAGCAAAGCCGGGGGCAAAACCGGTAAAAGCCACGCTAAATTCCGTTTCGCTATGGCGACGGATCACCTCCGCCACCGTTATTCCCAGCATGCCGGCAACCTGCGGTAAATCCTCGCCGTCATAGCACACCGGGATCTCAATCAGTTTGCCGGTTGCATGCTGGCGTCCATTAAGCTGCCAGCCGCCAATCAGATCAGCCAGACACTGCGCCGACATTTTTTGCGGCTGAAAACGCAGCAACAGCGTCCGTGCCGCTGGCACCATTTCATCCACCGCCGGCAATGACGCATGCTGTAATTTGTCCAGCAGCGCCAGCGTCTCTTCCAGCGATGCCAGCTCAATCAACAGCGCATCATGATTAACCGGTAAAAAACGTATCGCCATCACTTAGCCTGCCGCCGCCGACAAAGAAACCCCGGCGGCAATCAGCGCATCATGCACCGCAGTGGCCATCGCGACCGCGCCCGGTGAATCGCCGTGAATACAGATTGACTGCGCCTTGAGGGTTAACACACTGCCGTCGCAAGCGGTGAGCGTACCGCGGGTGGCCAGCTGCACCATTCGCGCGGCCACCCGAGCAGGGTCGTGCAGCACTGCCTCAGGCTCACTGCGTGGCACCAGGGTGCCCTCCGGGCTATAGGCGCGATCGGCGAAAGCTTCGCTAATGACCTGAATGCCGGCCTGACGCGCCAGCTCCTCCAGCGGTGAATTGGCCAGCACCATCAATGCCAGACGCTCATCCAGCGCTTTTATTGCCGTTATCACCGCCTGCGCCTGCTGGCGGTGATGGGCAATAGTGTTATAAAGCGCGCCGTGGGGTTTTACATAGCTGACCCGGGTGCCGGCAGCAGTGGCCAGCCCCTGCAATGCACCAATCTGATAAATCACATCGGCAGTCAAATCAGCACTGGCTATCTCCATTTGCCGGCGGCCAAAACCGACCAGGTCGGGATAAGAGACATGGGCGCCGATTGCCACCCCATGCTTTTGCGCCGCTCGCAGGGTTTGCAGAATGCCAGCCGGGTCGCCGGCATGAAAGCCACAGGCGACGTTTACACTGGACACCAGTGCCAGCATCGCCTGATCATCACCCATTCGCCAGGCGCCAAAACTTTCACCCAGATCGCTGTTTAAATCGATATGTTTCACTACGGCCCCTCCGCTCCGGACGCTGTCGCCACGCCAGCCTGGCGATGACGCTATGCCGGCACCAGTGATGAACCCTCGCCCGGGTCAAAAAACAATAGCATCATGATTATTAAAAAATAGCTATAGCCGGGAAACAGGATCAACCTCAATCCGCCATGTCGCGGATCGTCACCCTCATGCAGACAGACCTTCCCCGGAGAGGCCTTTAGGTTGACAGCAGGCACAAAAAAGTGAACATGATCGGAGATAGCCGCCTTAGATCCAGCGCCCGGACGACAAATCGCGGCGCAGCAGTCAGGCCGGTAGATATGGCAGGATTAGCGGACATCCTCCTGCCATAGCTTAACAATTTCACCGCTGGTCTTAACCTGAATTTCAACGCCAGGAACCGTCAGCGTTGCCCAGACCTGATTATGATGCGCAATCAGCTGCTGAGCGCTGGCAAAGGGTGAGTCCACCGTCGTATGCGCATCACCCGCAATCAGCAGATGTAAACCTTTACTGGCAGCATTTTTAATAGTGGCATCAAGACAGAAATCCGTCATACAGCCACAAAGCGTTACCCTGGGCGCGGCAAACTGTTGCAGTAACTGCATCAGCGGCGTATCAAAAAAAGCGTCGCAGGCGGTTTTACTCAGATAGTGTGCGCCCTGCGGCTGATGCAATTCATCAATCAGTTTCCAGGCCTCGCTGTTTTCACTCATCCAGCCATCAGTGTGCTGAATAAACACCACCTCGTCTGCCGCATCAATCAGCTGATTAACGTGAGCAATACGCCCGGCAGGATCAAATAACGGTTCGGCAAAAACACCGTTTTGCATATCAATTACCAGCAGCACTTTTAGCGTGCTCATACGCCCTCCTGTTCTCGCTATGGCCGGCGTCAGCCTGTCACCTTAAGGTATAGGAGACCCAGGCTTACCCTGCCAGCCAACAACGCAACGGTTTCACTTTTTCACACAAACCCGACACAGAAATTGACAAGACAGACTTCACCCCACAACGAAAATTAACCATTTTGTTACAGAAAATAAACCGACCGGCCCCCAATACTGCCACCAGCAATAATTAGCAGTATAATTTTTTACTTTTTCCGGCCTGGGTCGATTGCTGCTGGCAACGGCGCCTCAATTATCCACATCTGCTGGCCGGGCTGATTCAATGGGATAGAGACATGGCACCTGTGTTATCAGGCAATAGCGAGCGGTTGTTACAGAACCGGGGATTTGTTGCCTTCTGGCTGGCGCGCACCAGCTCCGGATTTGGTTTCCAGATGCTGTCCATTATCGTCGGCTGGCAGATTTATGCTCAGACCCACAGCGCTTTCTGGCTGGGAATGATTGGACTGATACAATTTTTGCCCTCGGTGACCCTGGCCCTGTGGGCCGGACATATTGCCGATCAGTGTGATCGCCGGCGCGTGGTGTTACTGGCACAAATTTGTCAATGGATAGCCATCGTAACCCTAGCCTGGCTGAGCTGGCAGCAGGCGGCCAGCGTCTGGGTGATCCTGCTGCTGGTACTGATTATCTCCACGGCAAAAACGCTGGAACTGCCATCGCTGATTTCAATGCTGCCGGCGCTGGTGCCAGACGCTATTTTGCCACGGGCAACCGCCGCCAACGCCGTTGCCGGACAAACGGCACAGATTGTCGGGCCGGCGCTTGGCGGCTTGCTGTATGCCACTGGCGCCGACGTGGTGTATAGCCTGACCGCCCTGCTTTATCTTATTTCTTTACTGATGATAGCCACCCTGCATTATTATCAGGCACCGCCGCCGCGGGTACCCGCCACGTTGAAGACGCTACTGGCCGGAGTGCATTTTATCCGCCAGCGACCGGATGTGCTGGGGGTTATCTCACTGGATCTGTTTGCAGTGCTGCTGGGTGGTGCCACCGCCCTGTTGCCCATTTTTGCCCATGATATTCTGCACGCTGGCCCCTTTGGCCTCGGCCTGCTGCGCAGTGCACCGGCCTTTGGCGCCTTACTGGTTGGCTTCTGGTTAAGCCGCCGCGCGCTGCAACGTCACGTCGGCATCATCATGTTTCTTTGCGTGGCAGGATTTGGCGTGGCGACACTGGTTTTTGCCTTGTCAGACTGGATGTGGCTGTCATTACTGGCGCTGTTCGCTCTCGGCGGCTTTGATATGGTGAGTATGGTTATCCGCGGTTCACTGGTACAGCTTGATACCCCTGATGAAATGCGCGGCCGGGTCAACGCGGTGAATGCGATTTTTATTAATACCTCAAACCAACTCGGCGAATTTGAATCCGGTATGCTTGCCGCATGGCTGGGTGCGGTACCGGCCGCCGCCCTGGGCGGTATCGGCACCCTGGCGGTGGTTGCACTGTGGATGTGGTGGTTCCCCGGCCTGCGCCAGCGACAGCAGCTCAGTAATGCCGTGCCGCAACAAAAGGCTAAGACACTGACAGACAATGCCGGTAGCCGTGTAATTTAGTCAGCAAGCTGGCCGGCCTGGCCGCACCAGCCGTGCTGGGCCGACTGCTGCAATGCGGCGATGCCGCGCGCGATTTCCGCCCTGCTCAGCTGCTTTAACCAGCGTTGATTTTCAGGGTATCGCAGCGCAATGTCGGGACTAAAAAAAGCCTCACACGCCTGCCATTCCGGCGTCTGAGCCTGCTGTTCCAACTGCGCCCAGACTGCGCCGCCAAGGGCTGCAATGGCCTCTTCACTCAGCGCGCTGACCGCCGCAGGCAGACTGTGAAGAAAATCCTGCAACTGCTGCTGCAACACCGCCAGCGGCGCATGCGGCGACTGTAAAGCAAAAATAATCCCCTCTTCACCTGCCCATTGCTGAAAACGGCAGCTGACAACGTAGCCAATTTTTTTTTCCACCCGCAACCGCTGGAAAAATAACGGCTGGCAGAACAGCGCCAGCAACCGCCACATCAGGCGGACATGTGGTTGCCATTCTGGCAGCGGGCAGTAAAGCAATAACGCCGCGTCACCTGGCGGATAAGACAGCGTAACGCCCTGCCATACACGCGCGGATGCCGGTGCTATCAGCGGCCTGCTGGCCTCAGGCAGCGGACTCAGCCGCCGGGCCAGACGCTGCTGCAAGTCCGGCGAATCACTCAGCAATAACGCCTGCCAGCGCAGGTGGCGAACGCCGCTGGCCGATTGCGCGGCATCCGCCGGCGTCAGCTCACGTATCAGCGCGGCCATCAAACGACGAATGGCGATTGCCGTGTTGTCGCGCCAGGCAGCCCAGCGGATGGCCCGTTGCCCCTGAGCCAGCTGCGCCGCAGATAACGCGCAAAGCTGCGGCCACAGGGAGGCAACCGCATGCTCCAGTGGTGCCGGTTCGGCGCTGAGTTGCATCAGCCAGTAACCCTGCCAGCGTTCGTGGCGCCATTGCCCTTGCTGATGGCTGAGCCGGGCGGCCAGAGGACGCAGCGCGGTTTCTAATAACGCGGCTTCCCTTTCACCGGCGCGGGTCAGCAACCACAAACGCGGGGTTGCCCTGGCATAACGCCAGCCTATCGACCTGCTGTTTGCCGCAAGCGGTGGCAGCGGCGCGACCGTCACTTGCGGCCAGCAGCAAAAATCCTGCCGGACAGGCGACTGCGACACCGATGGCCAGGCCGCCAGTTTCAGCGTAAAACCCTGATGCTGCCGTCGCCGTCCCGCCAGTGACCCGCTTACCCATAAATGCGCCTGTGAAGCGCAATGTAAACGACGGATTGCCGCCTGCCAGGCGGCAACGGACAGCGCCTGTGGCAGGCCAGGGCCGAGAGCACGACGACGCAATTGATCCAGCGGGGGCTGTTGCCAGAAAGCATCGGCAGCCAGCTGAACACAGTGTTCCAGCTGGCGGGCGTTTGGGTCAGCCAGCTGTGCCAGCCAGCAGCTAAAGCGCGTCAGTACCTCTCCACAAAGCGCGGCATCATCCCGACTGAGGGTAAATTGCACGGCAAACAGCAGCGCATGCTGACTGCGCCAGAAGGTTCGCAGGCGAACATCATCAACCAGATCCTGTTGCCGCAGGCAGGCCATTAAGCCACCGGCAGCCTCATCACACAGCAGCTGATTAAAAACATTCAGCCAGTCTGCATCCGTATCCTGCCAGTCATTGAGGGCAAAACACAGGCACAGTACCGGCGGACCGTTTAGCTGTAATGCCATACTCCTGTGGGCATATATCCGCGCAGGGACAGGGTTGACAAGCGGCTGAGCCGGCGGCAACAGCGTGCCGTGTTGCCGCACCAGCCGCTCAAGCGAGCTCAGCGCCAGCGGTGCCTGTAACCATAATGTCATTGCACCGGCATGATAATGCCGCTGATGAAAATCACGCAATGCCTGTGGCAGCGCCGGCGCAACCGCAGCAAAGCTTTGCGCCGAACCCACCTGGAAACGGCTGAGGCACGGCGCGCCATGAAATAACTGCCGTAGCGCCACTTCCAGAAGATGCTCTCGATCGCCCGCTAATAGCTGATATTCAGCGTCAATTGCCGCGATTTCTTCACTGATAGCCTGGTGAGTGAATAGCGGGTTTGCCAGCATATCCACTAAGCGCACCAGCCCCGATTCCAGTTGCAAGGGGGGCAGACTGAAGAAAAAAGCGGTCCGGTCACTGCGGGTGGTGGCATTTAACATACCGCCCTGAGCCGGTACCCAGCTCATCAGCCTTTCTGCACCGCTGAAACCGGCACTGGCGGCAAACAGGACATGTTCCAGCAAATGGGCCAATCCCGGCTGTTCAGCCGGCTCATCGTCACTGCCGCAGGCCACCTGTAGCAAGGCTGCCGCTTCGCGCATGTGACTGTCAGCAATAAGCTGTACCCGCAGGCCGTTGGCCAGCCGCAGGTCTTTTATCTGCCGGGACTCATTCACTCCACCGGCCCACGATAGATCAACTGTGAGTTAGTGCGGTTACGGAACTGTAAATCGCTGATCTGCATTTGACTATGATTGGCCGCCGCGCGGGCAGCCAGAATTTTATCGTGATGGGGCGATTTACTGCATACCGGATCGGCATTGTCAGCATTGCCGGTCAGCAGAAAGGCCTGACAGCGACAACCACCAAAATCCTGTTGTTTTTCATCGCAAGAGCGGCAGGGTTCCGGCATCCAGTCATCGCCGCGATAACGGTTAAAGCCAAAAGATTCATACCAGATATGCTGCAGGCTGTGTTCCAGTACCGAAGGAAATTTTATCGGCAGCTGACGGGCGCTATGGCAGGGTAATGCCGTGCCTTCGGGCGTCACGCTGAGAAAGATCGATCCCCAGCCCCCCATGCAACCTTTTGGCCGCTCTTCATAATAATCCGGTGTGACGAACAGCAAGTTTGTCAGGCAGCCGTCGCGCGCCATGCGTGCGCGATACTGCTGCACCACCGCTTCGGCCTGCACTATCTGCTGGCGGGTAGGCAGCAGCCCCTCACGATTGAGCTGTGCCCAGCCGTAAAACTGGCAGGTGGCCAGCTCCACGTCATCCGCCTCCAGCTGCAGGCAAAGTTCAATAATGCGATCAATGCTGTCAATGTTGTGACGGTGCAGAACAAAATTAAGCACCATCGGATAACCGTGTGCTTTCACCGCCTTTGCCATTGCCAGCTTCTGGCGGAAGGCCTTTTCCGATCCCGCTAGCGCAGCGTTCAGGGTTTCGTCACTGGCCTGAAAGCTAATCTGTATATGGTCAAGTCCGGCGTCGGCAAAGACATCCAGCTTTTTCCTCGTCAGGCCAATGCCGGAAGTGATCAGGTTGGTATAAAACCCCAGTTCGCGTGCCGCGGCGATCAGCTGCGGCAGGTCAGTACGGGTCAGCGGCTCGCCTCCGGAGAACCCGAGCTGCACCGCGCCCATGGCCCGTGCCTGACGAAAAACCTCAATCCATTGCCCGGTGGTCAGCTCATTCTGCTGACTGGCAAAATCCAGCGGATTTGAGCAATAAGGGCACTGGAGCGGACAGCGGTAAGTCAGCTCCGCCAGCAGCCACAGCGGCGCTTTTACCGTCGGTTTATGCTCACTCACGCAGTAAAATCCACTTTTGTTGATAGGCGGTGGCAAAAAATTCAATCACGTCGGCTTCCAGTTCCGCCACCTGCGGAAAACGGCTGTGCAGGCTGGCCACGATATCGCTAATACGCCGTTCACCGTCAACCAGCAACAGGATTGCCGCCGCGCTGTCATTCAGCCTGGCCATACCTTCCGGGTAGAGGATGACATGACACTGCTGAGCCTCTTCCCATTGCAGGCGAAAACCACGGCGAAAACAGGGCGTTTGTTCAACACCTATCTGCATTACATCAGTCTCCGTTTATGCCACACCGGCCGATCGGTGACGGTATGATAAGGCGGACGGTTCAGGCTGTACGCCATTGTCATGGCATCCAGCATGCTCCACAAAATATCCAGTTTGAACTGCAAAATTTCCAGCATGCGCTGCTGCTTTTGTGCCGTATCACAGTAAGTCAGCGCCAGTGTCAGACCATGTTCAACGTCGCGCCGTGCCTGCCCGAGCCGGCTGCGGAAATAATCATAGCCACTGGCTTCAATCCATGGGTAATGTTGCGGCCAGCTGTCGAGCCGGGACTGATGAATCTGCGGCGCAAACAGTTCGGTCAGCGAACTGCAGGCCGCTTCCTGCCAGCAGGCGCGCCGGGCAAAATTAACGTAGGCATCTACGGCAAAACGGACGCCTGGCAGCACCAGCGCTTCTGAGCGTAGCACCTCACGCGACAGTCCTACTGCCTCACCAAGACGCAACCAGGCTTCAATCCCCCCCTCACTGTCACCATAACCATCGTGATCCAGAATACGCTGTACCCATTGGCGACGTACTTCAGGATCCGGGCAGTTGGCCATAATAGCCGCGTCTTTTATCGGAATACTGGTCTGGTAGTAAAAACGGTTAGCAACCCAGCCCTGGATTTGCGTTCTGGTGGCTTCACCGTTATGCATCGCTTTATGAAAAGGGTGATGGATATGATAAAACGCCCCTTTATCGCGCAGCGCCTGTTCAAATGCCTGCGCTGTCAGTGGCTGTGTTAATGTCATTGGCATACCTAAAGTGTAATCATCATTCCGTCATAGCTCACTTCAATGCCGCGCTGCATCAGGCTGCGACGCTGACAGGAAGCCTCATCAAGGATCGGATTGGTGTTATTAATATGGATAAGAATTTTGCGCGCGGCAGGCAGTGATGTCAGCACGCTAACCAGCCCCTGCGCGTCACCCAGCGCCAGATGGCCCATTTCTTTGCCGCTGTGGCCGTTAACACCGCTGGTCTCCAGTTCGTTATCCGTCCACAGCGTCCCGTCAACCAGCAGACAATCTGCCCGGCGCATCCATGCCAGTAAGCCGGCGTCCGGTTCGCCCAGACCGGGCGCATAAAGCAGGCTTTTACCACTGCGTCCGTCTTCCACATATAACGCGATGTTATGCCCAGCCAGGGGTTTATGGCGAAAACGTGAATAGGGTGGCGCATTGCTGAGCAGTGGAATGGCGGTAATACTGATGGCCGGACAGACCCCCGGATTAAAAGATTCCTGAGGTGTCAGCGGATGATAGTGCAGCCCGCCGTTCCAGTGACTGAGGATCGTAAACAGCGGAAAGCCGCTGGACAGATCGTCATGTACTTCCGGCGTGCACCACACCTGATGCGGGCACCCTTCACGCAGATTGAGCAAACCGGCACAATGGTCTATCTGGCTGTCGGTTAAAATTATCGCGCCAATGGCACTGCCACGCAGTACCCGGGGATTATGTAACTCCGGTGAGGCCAGCAGCTGATGACAGATATCGGGTGAAACGTTACAGAGGATCCAGTTTTCACCATCATCGCTCAGCGCAATGGAGGACTGGGTTCGTCGGGAGGTTTGCATACTGCCGTCACGTACCCCGCGACAGTTTTTACAGTTGCAATTCCACTGCGGAAAACCACCGCCAGCGGCGGAGCCAAGCACTTTGATAAACATGAATTACCCGAACGGCAGAAAACAAAAAGCCCGCCAGAGGCGGGCCAGGCCGCAATTAACGGTTAGAAATGTACAGCGTTACTTCCAGCCCTAAACGCAGATCTTCAAAAGCAGGTTTGGTCCACATAACTTATCTCCTCTTCAGGATGCGACGGCATCTTTCACCGCAATGATGGCAGATGTTCAACAATAACAAGGCTAAATTGTGACATCATTCAAGATAAAATGTTGCAACATTGTTTGTCGGGAAACAATCAATTAAAGGTAAAGAAATGCGACCCGGCAAATTTCTTCCCCTTTCAACGCCACCCGGCCTCATTCACCCCAGGTGCGCCGTAACAGGCTAAGCCAGTTATTGCAGCGCAGTTTTTCAATAAGCGCTTCGCTAAAACCGGCTGCAGACAGCGCCGCCAGCAGTCGCGGCAAACCACTGACGTCACCCAACGCTTGCGGTACGCCAGTACCATCAAAATCGGAACCGAACGCCACCCCGTCTTCTCCCAGCCGGTCAACCAGATAACATATATGCTCAACAATGCGGGTTATTGGCGTATCAGCATCACGGCGGCCATCGGCGCGCAAAAAGGCATTGCCGAAATTTACGCCGACTAATCCGCCACTGGCGGCAATTGCTTTTAACTGGGCATCCGTCAGGTTACGCGGCTGCGCGCAGAGCGCATGCGCATTCGAGTGGCTGGCTACCAGCGGCGCATCGCTGAGCGCAGCCGTCTGCCAGAACGCTTTTTCATTCATATGTGAGAGATCAATCATCAGCCGCTGGCGGTTACAGGCAGTAATCAGTGCTTTTCCGGCGTCGGTTAATCCGCTGCCGGTATCTGGCGACCCGGGGAAGGCGCCATTGACGCCCTCACCGAACGCATTCGGCGTGTTCCAGAACGGCCCCAGGCTGCGGACGCCCTCCTGATACCAGCGACTGAGACACGTTAACTGTGGGTCGAGGCCCTCAGCGCCTTCAATATGTAAAACCATAGCCAGCGCCCCACTCTGACGACAGCATTCGATGTCAGCAACGCTGCGGCAAAGCTGCAGGCGGCCTGCAGAACCTGCGGCCAGGCGGTGTGCCAGCGCAATCTGTTGCGCCACGATCTGTGGCGGCGAAATGTTACCATGTGCGCTGAAATAACTGGCCGGCGGCACAAACACCGCAAACAGCCCGCCGCTAAAACCACCCAGCTGGCAACGTGGATAGTCGATATGTCCATCGTCAAGACCATGAAAAAAAGCATCAATGCCGGCCGTGGGATCATCCATTAGCCACAGGCGCAGCAGCAGATCGTTATGGCCATCAAAACAGGGACGAACGGAAGAAGAAAACATGCGATGAATCCACCTGTAACCAGCAAATACTCTGGCAGTTTATCACCAGCGCCACAACCATCAGGCGACAAATTAGTCCAACGCGCACAGTCAGACGCGCCACCGCCCTGCCGGACATCCTGTCCGTTAACGCTGTCAATATGTCCGCTTTTGACCTGCCGCCCGCCGCCTGAATCCGGCAGACTTAACGCCTCGCCAGACAACACAGGATAACCGCCATGTTCCGTAGCGCATTACTGTTAATTGATGTACAACGTTCATTTTTACTCAGAGGCTATGCCGAACAACCCGAACGCCTGTTGTTTGAACAGCGACTGCTGGCCTTAGTTGCCCATTGTGAACAGCGCCAAATTCCGCTGGTGGATATTTTCCATGTTGAAGCAGAAGGCCCTTTTTCACTGGCCTCCGGCATGGTCTCCCGTCTGCCATTCCTGCAGCACCAGCCCGCGCTGACTGTCCATAAACATGTGCATAATGCTTTTACCGATAGCGGGCTGGACCGCTGGTTACGCGAACGTGACATCAATCAGGTGATTATCAGCGGTATCCGCACTGAGCAATGTTGTGAAACCAGCGCACGGGTAGCCAGCGATCTCGGCTATCGGGTCAAATTTGTTAGCGAAGCGACTCTGACCACACCACTGCGCTATGGTGAACAAACATTCAGCGTGGCAGAGTTACGTCAGCGGACATGCGCTGTTCTGGCCGGCCGTTTTGCCGATATCTGTAGTGTCGAAGACTGTTTTCATTGTGGAGAGTAAACATGGCCATTCCGGTGTGGTTTCTGATGCTGCCGAACGTGCTGACACTCGATCTTACCGGGCCGGCAGAAACGCTGGCGCTGGCCGGAGAGGCATTTACCCTACGCTATACCGGGCCAGACAGCGCCGTCAAAGGCACCTCCGGCCTGACCTTTGGCGAGATAGAACCACTTCCTGAACGCCTGCCGCCGGGCAGTCTGTTAGTGGTGCCTGGCGTCGGTGACTCAAGAATCCACTTCAACAGTGAAGCGGCGCAGCGTGCGCGCCACTGGCTGGCACGCCTGCAGCCGGATATTCACGCGGGCAACATCACATTGATTTGCATTTGCTCCGGCGCCCTGCTGGCCGCACAGGCCGGCATTTTAAACGGCGTGGAATGCACCACCCACCATGAGGTGATTGGCCGGCTGCGCTAGGCAGCCCCGACGGCCAGAGTCCGCGAAAATCGCATTTTTGTTGAGGATCGCGGCATCTGGAGCAGCGCAGGCATCACCACCGGCATCGACCTGGCGTTACATCTTGTCCACCGGCTGTGTGGCGCGCAAAAGGCGCTGGCGGTGGCTCAGTAAATGGTGGTGTGGTTTCGTCGCGCGGGCGACGATCCGCAGCTTTCTCCCTGGCTGAAATACCGTAATCATCAGCATCCGGCAATTCATCGTGCCCAGGACCTGATGTTGTCTCAACCACAGGCCGACTGGCAGGTCAGCAACCTGGCCTGCCAGGTGCATGTCAGCGCACGCCATCTGTCACGCCTTTTTCGTCAGCATCTGGGGATCAGCGTCCATGACTATCATCAATCACTGCGCCTGGCGCTGGCACAACAACGGCTGACCCAGGGTGAGTCGCTGGAACGGGCCGCACTGGCCGCCGGTTTTTCCTCCGCGCGCCAGCTGCGTCAGGCACAGAAACGCGATCGATCACAGACAGCAAAATAACCGATGCTCAGATCGACAACGTCATGACCCATACCGCGCTGAACAGGCCGGCGAAATAAAACGCAAGGGGAATAGTTGATGATGACGTCAGCTAACGGGATGCGCATCATGGCTATATTTGTCTATTGCACGCGGAAATCGCCAGCAGTAGCCGATAGTCGCCGTCAGACAAAGCAGATAGCCAAACAGTTCGCTGCCCTCTTCAACGATATTTTTTACCACTCTGGCATACCCGTCGGCCAGGATAGTCTGCCAGAGCTGGTGCATACCAAATAGCCGCGAAAAAACCAGGATGGTCAGCAAGCCACTCATTATCATGCCGTACCAAGGTGTGCGACTGTATTGCTCCAGCTGACACAGCGTGTGACGAAAATGACGCAGCGGAAGGACAACCGTACACAGCGTTGAAAACAGAGCCAGCCAGACCCAGCTACCATGGGCTAGCAGGTCAAATAACGCATCCAGCTCCCGGATAAGCATTGCCAGAAACAGCCCGGCAATCAGCATATTACAATAACGCAGCTCGGGGTGTTTTTTCGCCAGTCGGGCGTGAAGAAACACAATAACCGCCAGCGTCAGCTCCTGGGTAATTTCAGTACAGGAGATCTCATTCACGCCGTCCTTAAATACGCCAACATCTATCCACAGACACAGCATCGTGACGGCCGATAGCGCTGCGGCGGCAAGAAAAAACAGAAAACGCCTGAGTACAATCATGCGTACCACTCAAAGAGGATAAGAAAGGGCAACAGGATAAAAATCCCGCTCACACCTCAGTGACCACTTTGTGCGACCTTGCGCACCGGCGGCACAAACTGCCTGTTTCAGCACAGATACGCCATCTGAAACAGAGGGATAAGCGGGATATTCATGTTACGGGATCACAGGCGCCACATTGGGGTTGTAACCCATCTTCTGTAGCGCGGGTTACCAACCTGAGCGTCCATCAGGTTAAGCATCGCGGGGTTCTTCATCACACCATGCCATATAGCGCAATCGGCATTGCGGCTAATGGCGTTGATCGCCACTGCTCTTTTTTCCATCAACCCGTAGCCACAACCAAAGTCCTGCGTAATGGCCCAGTCAAGGTCAATGTTATCGCCGATACTGTGAGTCAGCGTTGAGATAGCGTCCAGTTGCTGTAATGAGCGCTTCAACCTGCCATCTGTTGCTGGATAATGAGGTTAAGACCATCGGTGCCTGGCAGAGGATTAAGCGCCCCGGTAACGCCCCGTGACTTTCGCGGATTTCGTATCCGCGCATATCGGGTGATGGCGGCGGCTTTACGCGGGCGCTCAGAGAGGGACAGGCGGCTGAAACAGCACTGCCCGCAACAGCCTGATATCCGCCACAGGGTGCGCCACACGGCGGGTAATGAGCAATACGTTAAGGGAACAGGCTGGTTAAAAAAGATGCGGGATTGTTTACAATTAGGACCAAACTGTAAACAATTATACATATCCGTAAAAAACTGTCCATATCTTCTTTAAGAAAATTCTTAATCCTCTGTATCGTGATGTAAATATTGTTATTTTTCTCACCACCTTTCCTCGCCAAGCTGCTGTTAAAAAACATATTTTCTATTGATAATCATTTTTACATTTAGCCGACAATAAAATCCTCGTTTATGAAAGCATTTAATTCCATTAAGCAGAAAATGTTGGCTTAAAAACCTGTCATTACCACTATTTATCGCCGGTAATTCTGTTTTACCCCCCGCGCTTGTCAAAATGGTCCTAAGTGTAAAACTCACCGAAGACAAAGTGAGTGAGGGGCCAGGCGGTAGCCTGTTCGTTATCCGGCGGGCATGAGTATCACCTATGTCTTTAATAATCATCAGTATCTCTGATAAACGAAAGGATGGAAAAAAACATGAAAGCGAAAATTGCACAGCTCGCCATGCTTGTGGCTCTGACGGCTGGCTCGGTAAACGTGGCGAACGCCGCCTCCAGCGCGGTGGTGACAATTAAAGGCGCGATTAACACCGTGACCTGTGATGTGAAAGCCAGCCAGCAGACCATCCAGCTGCCGAACATGACACCGGCTGACGTGGCGGCTGTCGGGGCGTTTGCCACCGGCAAAACCACTGACTTCTCAGTCTCCCTGAACAACTGCACAGGCACTAACGATACCACCTCTCTGGCGCGCCTGCAGATTACCGGCCCCACCACCGCTACCGGTGAAACGTACTTTTCTGACGATGCAAGCAGCCCGGTGGCTGTCGGCCTGGCGTTAAAAAGCGCCCCGACCACTCTGCTGTCAAACAATTCCGTACAGCATGTTTCTGCCGCAAACGATGCGGCCAATGCGATTGATGGCCAGAAGCTTGAGCTGACCGCGGGCGTTATCTCCAGCACCGCGACCATTACAAGCGGTCACGCGGTATCGGCGCCCATCACGTTTACGTACGTGTACAACTAATCAGCACGTTGTGAAGGCTCTCAGGGACTGAGGTATGGCCGGGCAGGGAGGCCCGGACTGAGTAAGGGTGAGTATCATGGGTAAGGCATTCATTCGTAAGTATGTACGGCGGGTGGTGGTGGCGCTGGCGGTGCTGCCGGGGCTGGCATCAGCCGATGGCGTCGGTATTGATGCGACCCGGGTGATTTTCCCGGCGCAGGAAAAGAGCGTGGTGACCGCCGTGCGCAACACGGAAACCCGCGCGGTGTATCTGATGCAGGTGGCGGTCACTGCGACGCCGTCCGGCGGCGATGCGCCGTTTGTCGCCACCCCGCCCCTGTTCCGCAGTGAGCCCGGGACCCACAATCAGGTGCGCATTGTCAGAACCCCGGGGGCCGCGCTGGCGAAAGACCGGGAGTCACTTTACTGGTTCACCCTGAAGGCCATTCCGCAGGTGACAGACCAGGTCAGACAGTCTGCTCCGCTGAAGGGCAGCACGCAGATTGGGCTGGGAACGGCCATTAAGCTTATCTATCGCCCGCAGGGATTGCCGGTCACACCGGAAAAAGGGTTTGGCATGCTGCGCTTCACCCGCGCCGCGGGGGGGATAAAAATCAGCAATCTTTCGCCTTACTACGTCAGCTTTGCCTCCCTCCGGGTTGGCGGGGTGCAGCTGCTGAATAACAGGCAGATGGTTAACATGGTGGCGCCGTATTCCGACACCGTGATGAAACAGGCCGGGCTGGTCTTTCCGGCAAAAGTGTCCTGGTCGGCCATTAACGACCTGGGCGGTGAACTGAAATACAACGGGGAGGCCATATGATGCGCGGGCTGTTTTTTCGTTGCCTGCCGCTGGCCGCCGTGCTGCTGGCGACCGGCGGGGAACAGGTCCGGGCGGCGGGATTACCGCTGACCCTGACCCTGGTCATGGAGCAGTCAACCTGTGACCTGTCACTGAAGACCCCGGCCACCCTCACCTTTCCCGGCGTCGGCGTGGCAATGCTTGGCCCGCAGGCCGGGCATGTGACCTATGCCGGCGAGAAAAACGTCACGCTGAATCTGGCAAACTGCGCCGGGTCAGCACGCGACGGCGCCATGCCGGCGGTGCAGATTAGCGGCAACAATCCGCTCAGCGGCAACAGCACCCTGTTCCGTGATTACACCTCTGCCGCAGAAGGCGGGGTGGGGTTTGGTCTGCGTCAGGTGCTGGCGGGAGGGCAGCCCGGGGCGTATCTGGCCAGTGGCAGTTATGTCGACGCCGCCACCGCCACCGGCCTTGATGCGCAGGACCAGGACATGCATTTCCTGGTTGACATGCTGTATGACCCGGCAGGCGGTCAGGTGACAAGCGGTATGCTGCAGGCAAACATCCGCTTTCAGTTCGCCTATCACTGAGCCGGAGGGGCATGATGATGCTGAAGCGATGGTCGCGGATGGCCCTGTCCGGCCTGGTGCTGCTCTCTCTGCAGGCCACGGCGGCGGGCATTTCACTGAATAAAACAAGGGTGGTGTTCAGCGCCGGCGCACGAAGCGTTCAGCTTGGCGTCAGCAACAGCGCGGAGTCGGCGTGGCTGGTTCAGGTGCGTCCGCTGGACAGTCAGGGGAAGGTCTCTGCCGGTATGGTTGCCACGCCGCCCCTGTTCAGAGTGGAGCCTTACGGCAGTAACACCCTGCGCATTCTGTCCACCGGTGACGGTGACGGCTTTGCCCGCGACAGGGAGTCTCTCGGCTATGTCGAGGTCAGCGCCGTGCCGGCATCCGCCATGACGTCAGCGTCATCCTCTGCGCTGGCCATTTCGGTCAGCATGCGTATCAAGCTGTTCTGGCGTCCGGCTTCGCTGGCGGAGCCGGCAGCGGCTGACTGGAAGTCGGTGACCTGGCACCGGCGTGGCGGCGTGCTCCGCGCCTGCAATCCTTCACCGTACTACCTGTCCTTTAACCGCCTGATGTTTGACGGCCGCCTTATCAGCCTCAACCGCGCGCCCTCCATGCTGGCACCGCGAAGCTGCGAACGCTACCCGGAGGCCGGTGAGGTCAGGCAGGTGCGCTGGTCCGTCATCAATGATTATGGCGGTGACTCCGGCTGGTATGACGCCAGCGTGACGCCAGCGCCGGCATAAACCGGCGTAAATATCACGCCGGACAGGGACGAGCCGCAACAGATGAATCCACCGACTTACAGGTACCGGAATCATTTCCGGGGATAACCCGCGCCGCCATACCGGGTGGCGTAAGACAGAAAAGGTATTTCATGAACATGAACCGGTGTCGTTCAGCATCCTTTTTCGCCCGCTGCTGCCTTGCTGTTTCCGCCCTGTGCGGCGGGCCGGTTTTTGCCGGCACCGCGGACGGCCTGACATTCTGGCCGATGCAGCTCAGCTACAGCGCGACAGACAACAAGGGCGGGGTGGCGCTGAGCGTGATTAACAGCACGAAAAAGGCGTTTCTGCTGAAAGCGAATGTCAGCGCCATGGACCCGGATACCGGACGTATTGCGGCCGGCAGACAGGCCCTGCCGCCTTTTGTCACCGTTCCGCCCCTGGTGCGGCTGGCGGGCGATGACCGCTATCAGTTCCGCATCCGCCAGCTGGGCGGCGTACTGCCCGATGACCGTGAATCCGCCAGCATTATTTCCGTGACGGCCATTCCCGGTACGCAGACCCCGCTCCGCCCTTCCCCGGGGGGCGAGGCAAAAGCCGCCACCGGGACGCCGGCGTTACAGCTGGCAATGAAGATGAATATCCGGCTTTTTTACCGCCCGGCGAAGGTGGCACCGCGTAAGGATGAGGTACTGGCCCGCCAGCTGACGTTCAGCAGTGACGGCAGAACGCTGGTGGTGAACAACCCGACGCCGTACTTCGTGCATTTCAGCACCCTGTCCATCGGCGGCCGGGCGCTGAAACGGGAAGAGTATGAGGGCTATATCGTGCCGAAGGGCTCGCGCCGCTTTACCACCACGGCGCCGGTAAGCGGCGTGGTGGAGTGGACCTTCTCCGGAAAAAAAGACGTGTATCACGCCACGCCGGAGCGCTGTGATAACAGCATGGCCGCCAGTTCGCACCGCCCCGCCTGCCGGGCGGCAATTTACACCAGTAAAGGCTAATGAAAATGAAAAACAACCGCAATCATCTCAGGCTCAGACTGACGCCGGTGGCAGCCTGCGTGGTGTGTCTGCTCGCGGGGGCGCAGTCCGCCGCGGCCAGGGAGTACTTTAACCCGGCATTTCTGGGGGCGGCCGGCGCAGGTGTCGACCTGTCGGCGTTTGATAATGCCGGTTATATCCCGCCGGGGCATTACATGGTTGATGTGTTTATGAACCAGAACCATGTGGAAACCCGCGATATCAGTTTTAAGGAACTCGGCGGCAAAACCGTACCGGTGCTGACCCTGGCACAGCTCAGCGAGTGGGGGGTGAATGTGAAAGCCATTGCCTCAATGCAGGGCAGGCCGCTGAGCAGCGAAGTGACGGACCTCGGGGCACTGATACCGCAGGCGTCAGACAAATTTAACTTTCAGTCGTTGCGGCTTGACCTGAGCGTACCGCAGGAGTCGATGCAGCCTGAAATGCGCGGCCGGGTTGACCCGTCCCTGTGGGATGAGGGTATCCCCGCGCTGATGCTCAGTTACAACGTGAACGGTAATGAGGGGCGCTATGAGAGTCAGATAAACGGCGCCCGCTCGCGCAGTCTGTTTGCCACCTTCCGCGATGGCGTCAACCTGGGTGCCTGGCGTCTTCGCAGCACGCAGACCTGGTCCTACAGCGACATGCGTTATGACAACCGCCTGATGCGGGATATGCCGGCTCAGAAGACGTGGCGGACGTCAAACACCTATCTGCAGCGCGACGTGCAGGCTCTGCGCGGGGAGATGACCCTCGGTGAGACCAGTACCGGCGGCGATGTGTTTGACGGCATTCCGTTTCGCGGCGTGCAGATGGTCTCGGATGACGCCATGCTGCCCGACAGTATGCAGGGCTTTGCGCCGGTGATTACCGGGACGGCGAACTCCAATGCACAGGTCACCATCAGCCAGAACGGCTACGTGGTGTACCAGACCACGGTGGCGCCGGGGCCGTTTCGTATCACTGACCTGTATGCCACCGGCGGAGCCGGTGACCTGACGGTGCGGGTGAAAGAGGCGGACGGGACAACGCACCTCTCCACGGTGGCCTATTCATCGCTGCCGGTCATGCTGCGTCAGGGGGCTTTTAAGTACGAAGTCTCAACCGGCAAATATCACGGGGGCAACCTGACGGAGGGCAGCCGTGAACCGAACTTTGTGCTGGGCACGCTGATTTACGGCCTGCCGTATAACATGACCACCTACGGCGGCGGGCTGCTGGCCAGCAACTATCAGTCAGCGGCGCTGGGGGCCGGCTTCTCGCTCGGTGACCTGGGCTCCCTGTCGGCGGACGTCACACAGTCGCGGGCAAAACTGCCGGGTCTGATTACCGGACCGGAGGAATGGAAGACCGGGCAGTACTGGCGGGTACGTTACTCGAAGAGTCTGATGAGTACCGGCACCTCCGTGGACCTCGCCATGTACCGCTATTCGACCCGTAACTACTACAGCTTCAGCGATGTGAACAGCACCGGCTATGCCCTGAACGAGTGGCAGGTTCCCTGGGCGCTGGACAGGCGCCGCAGCACCACGCAGGTCTCACTGAACCAGAGCCTGGGGGCGTGGGGCAGTGTTTATCTCAGCGCGTCGAAAACCCGTTACTGGGACAGTCAGCGCGCGGATACCAACATGAATGCCGGCTATAACGTCACGACAAAGGGCGTGTCCTGGGGGCTGAACTACAGCGTGGACCGCATCAGCGAGCACGGCAGCTACCCGCAGAACCGGCAGCTGTCCCTTAACGTTCAGATACCGTTCAGCCTCTTCGGACCGCAGCCGGTGCTGCAGGGCATGAGTGCCGGTTATGGCATGACCCATGACAATCAGGGCCGGGTGACGCAAAACGCATCGGTAAGCGGGTCGGTGCTGGATAACCGCCTGAGCTGGAGCGCCCAGCAGGGCTGGGGGAATGGCGGCATGCCGGACAGCAGTTCACTGTACCTGAACTACATGGGCAGTCAGGGCACGGCCATGATGGGTTACAGCAATGGTGGCAGCAACAGGAACTTCAGCTACGGGGCGAGCGGTGCGCTGATGGCACACCCTTATGGCGTGACGTTATCCCGCTCGCTGGGGGAAGGTGCCGTTCTGGTGAGAGCGCCGGGTGCCGGAGGGGTGAATGTCAACAGCAGTGGTGTGGCCACCGACTGGCGCGGGTATGCGGTGGTGCCGTCGGTGTCGCCGTACCGCAGAAACAGTATTTCGGTGGACCCGACCACGCTGCCTGAGGGGGCGGATATTGAGCAGAGCAGTCTCAACCTGTATCCGACCCGCGGCGCGGTGGTGCTGGCGGACTATAAGGTGACCACGGGTGAGCAGCTGCTGATGACGCTGCAGCGTCACGGTCAGCCGGTGCCGTTCGGGGCGATGGCGACGCTTGATGAGCGCGACAGACAGGCCAGTGGCATCGTCGGGGACGGCGGACGGGTGTATATGGCGGGCATGCCGCCGGAAGGACGCATACGGGTTAAGTGGGGTAACGGGGCTGACCAGCAGTGCAGCACCACCTACCGGGTCAGCGGGGAGCGTGCGCTGCTCTCTCAGCTGAACGCGGACTGCCGTTAATCAAGGCGGCGCCGGCCGCTGCTGCGTCAGCTGAAGCGGTAGGTGGATGACCCGGTTCTGCTGGCGCGGGTAAATCAGTACCTGCACTACAGCGTGGAGGACGGCAACGGTTTTTACACCCCGGAGAAAGGCATCCGTCGCGGCTGTGCACTCAGTCCGCTGCTGGCGGGCTTTTGTCTGCGGGGGATGGACACGTACTTTGAGGCGCAGCCGCACCTGAGGTACGTCAGATACAGGGATGACATCGTGATATTAACCCGCACACGCTGGTCTCTTCGCCGTGCGGTGCGGGCCCTGAATGTTTTTTTGCATCAGGGGGATACGGTCAGCATCCACAGAAGACCTTTACCGGAAGAACGGAGAAGGGATTTGACGGGATGGGAACAGGGTTCAACCGGTCAGGCATGACGGGCATCGCGCCCCGTGCCCGGACCAACCATCGTCAGCGTGCGCGCCGGCTTTATGAGCAGGCTCTGCGGAACGGGAAAACGACAGCCCGGGCGCGGGTGGCAGCGTATGTGAAGCGATGGACAATCTGGAGAGAAAGTATGCTGGGAACAGTAAATGTGCCGGGCAGGCAGCAGCGTGGCGGGTGTGGCGGGACCGTGGCTCAGGCCGCTGACGGATCCCGGGAGGGAAATGCGCAACCTGATGGACAGTGCCGGTGGCGCCTCCCCCACGCGGCCCTTGTGATACTGCTGCTGGCCGCGGGCTTGCTGTATTCCGCCGGCAGTAGCGCGACAGGCCTGGATTCCTGCGCCGGCTCTAACGGCAACACCGTACATTTGAAGTACAGTAGGACCGCGCCCTGGGGCGAATCGACCTATGGCAGCCTCCCTCCAGGTACGCCGACTGCGGTGTTGATGGGCGATAATGGGTTCACTCTGCATTGCATGGCCCCGGAGGGAAGGAAATATGCGTCTCTGATCGTTGGTCTGCTGGCGTCGCCGAGTAATAACTCAATTATTAACGGGAAAATGATCGACGATCACACGTGGGAGATCAACGTGGAGCCCCAATGGCTAGCCCCAGACAATGGGATCCAAAGCATGTTTAACGCGCGATATACCATCCAAAACTTTCCGACGATCACGTGCACGGGCGCCGGGGGGACCCATTCCGCCTCGCTGGACTCATCGGCGCGAAGAGTCGGGGCAGCAATTGTCATCACAATCCCGTGCGAAAACGACGGGGACAACGGTGTGATCCTCACGAAGAGCGGGGGCGGAATAGTACAGGTATCTATTCCATCGAATGGCGCAGACACCACCAGCCTGAGCTACAATAATGGCAATGCCCCGGTCACCCCGTACTCTACCACACCGACAAATATGGTGATGGACGTTTTAATTGGAGGGAGCGTAGTTCTGACAAACACACCGTCTGTCTACTATGGAACGGATATGCATGAACGGACCCTGCTGATCCAACCCCTAGGTATGTTCACGGGTATGGGGTCCGACCCTGGTCAACGCTTCGCGTCCTGCACCTTGTCATCCAATCTGCCCTCTAACACAATGGACTGGGAAACCGTGCCAGCCCCGCAGGCGGGGGGACAGGTCGGCGGGGTGCTGGCGCCGGCCCGGCAGGTCGTCGTCACCGCCCACTGCTCGGGGGTGATTAGCCAGTATCAACCCTACATGGTAATCAACGGGGAGCACGTTGCCGGCGCGACGTCCAACGTGCTCGGGTCCGATAACGAATCGATCGGGTTCGCACTCACTTCATCGACGGACAATACGCCCATCCCCCTCAACATCCCCGAAACGATTGGTGTAGTGCAAACGGCTGTGAACAATCAGGCAACTATCTCGGCATCTATATCGGCCGAACCGGTTCAGTTAACGCCGGCAGTCACCCCCGGGCGCACCACGGCGCATGCCACGGTGGAACTGTATGCTGTCGCTCAATAAATGCGGCGTGCCGGGGCGTGGCGCGCATGCCCCCTATTGCGTTTATTTTGCTGGTAATCCCTTCCCACTATCAGCGCAGAGATAAAGGCAAGGGATCACTCCAATGTTCCCCACAAGGACGGGATACTGATTCCCTTCAGGCGACCTGGTGGGGCATTTTTCTTGATTTATCAGGTAATACCGGGGTTTTGTTGAGGTCAAGGGCAAGGCGAACTGGCGGAAGATCACAGGAGTCGAACCTGCCCGGGACCGCTGGCGGCCCCAACCGGATTTGAAATCCAGCCGCCTCACCGGAGACGACGATCTTCCATCGTGACGCCAGTATAGCAGCCGGATTGCGCCAACCCAACCGGGATAAACCGTTGCGGCCAACGGCCCTTATCCTGCGGTTGTCCGCGCCAGCCTGGCGGCCATAACAGGCAGCAAGAGCGGTCAGCCTGAAACCGACTAACTGACCAGGTGATATTTGTCGATTTTCTTCAGCCCTGCGGCCAGCAGCAGGCTAGCCAGCAGCGTGGTGATAAACACCCAGGGAATGTCCAGCCACGGGCGCTGAATATAATCAAAGTGTTGCGTGCGCAAAAAGTGAATAAATAAGGCATGAAAGCCGTAAACCGGCAGAGAATAACGCGAAATCAGCGCCAGCCCAGGCAGCGCATCAGGCAACACCGTTCTGACGCAAAGAAACAGACAGCAGGCAGCGATAAACACCAGCGGACCGCAGTAGACATACCAGGTGTCAGCAAACGCGCCGTTTACGGTGCTCTGATGTTTCGTACCGAGGGCAATACCCATCACACAGAGAATAAAAATACCGCCCGCCAGCCAGCCGTAACCCCGATACATGATAGTCAGATCACCCAGCGCCCGCCCCAGCAAGGCATACAGCAGATAATAGAAAGTATCGCCACCAATATACAGGTTGAGCGGTAACCATTGCACCGGTCCCAACGAAACGCTGACAGTGTTCGGATTAGCCGCCACGCCCAAAATAAGGGCAATCAGAAACAGATAACGCGCATGGGCCGGCCTGACCTCAATCAATGGCGACAGCAAATAAACCACCAGCAGGGCAAAGAAAAACCACAGGTGATAAAACACCGGTTTTTGCAACAGGTTTTCCAGGGCCAGGCGTTCACTGATCGGTGTCAGCCAGCTGATATACGCCAGCGCCACCATGCTATAAAACAGCAGGCAGCAGACAATCCGGATCAGATGGCGTCGACCGGCGCCGCGTTGACCAAAAAACAGATAGCCGGAAATCATAAAAAACAGCGGCACGCAGACCCGCGAGGCGGAATTGAGCAGATTGGCGATCTCCCAGACATGTCCACCCGCCTTCACCCCCTGGGTGACATACCAGGCAGTGGTGTGAATCATAATAACCATCAGGCACGCCACCGCGCGTAAATTATCAATCCAGCCAACCCGTTGCGTCATGTCATCCTCATCTCACCACCCGCTGCGTTGCATCATATCCTGGCCTGAAAACGCCCGGGCGACAACATTGCAGGCCCCGCCGGGCTGCGCGCCTGGTGGTCATGGTCTGTTTTGTCATTCAGCGGCATTCTCTGCATCGCCAACATCCCCCTTTGGTAAACATGCCGCTCAAAGGGTATACTGACGCACACTTTTTTATCCACCCGTATCGCGTGCGAATTCAAAATGCAAAAGTTTGATACTAAAACCTTTCAGGGCCTGATCCTGACCTTGCAGGATTACTGGGCGCGCCAGGGCTGCACCATCATCCAACCGCTGGATATGGAAGTAGGGGCAGGAACATCCCATCCGATGACCTGCCTGCGGGCACTCGGCCCCGAGCCAATCGCCGCCGCCTATGTCCAGCCTTCCCGTCGTCCTACTGACGGACGCTATGGCGAAAACCCCAACCGGTTACAGCATTACTACCAGTTTCAGGTCATCATCAAACCGTCACCCGATAATATTCAGGAACTTTACCTGGGATCGTTAAAAGAACTGGGTATCGACCCGACGGTGCATGATATCCGCTTTGTTGAAGATAACTGGGAAAACCCAACGCTGGGCGCATGGGGTCTTGGCTGGGAAGTCTGGCTGAACGGCATGGAAGTCACCCAGTTTACCTATTTTCAGCAGGTGGGTGGTCTGGAGTGCAAGCCGGTGACCGGTGAAATAACCTACGGTCTGGAACGTCTGGCCATGTATATTCAGGGCGTCGACAGCGTCTATGATCTGGTCTGGAGCAACGGCCCGCTAGGTAAAACCACCTACGGTGATGTGTTCCATCAGAATGAAGTTGAGCAATCAACCTACAACTTTGAGTATGCGGACGTTGACTTTCTTTTTACCTGTTTCGAACAGTACGAAAAAGAAGCACAGCAGCTTCTGGCGCTGGAAAAACCCTTACCGTTGCCCGCCTATGAACGCATTCTGAAAGCCGCGCACAGCTTTAATCTGCTGGATGCCCGTAAAGCCATTTCAGTAACCGAGCGCCAGCGCTATATTTTGCGCATCCGGACCCTGACGAAAGCGGTAGCCGAAGCTTATTATGCTTCGCGCGAAGCGCTGGGCTTCCCGATGTGCAATAACAAGTAAGAGACAGCCATGACTGAAAAAACTTTCCTGGTGGAAATTGGCACCGAAGAACTGCCGCCGAAAGCGCTACGTAATCTGGCCGAGTCCTTTGCCAGCAATTTTACGGCTGAACTTGATGCAGCCGGTCTGCAACACGGTGAAGTGAGCTGGTTTGCTTCACCACGCCGCCTTGCGCTTAAAGTCGCTGCACTCAGTGCAGCCCAGGCAGATCGCGAAGTAGAAAAACGCGGTCCGGCTATCGCCGCTGCCTTTGACGCCAGCGGCGCCCCGACAAAAGCCGCCGAAGGCTGGGCGAGCGGTTGTGGCATTCGCGTTGACCAGGCCGAACGCCTTAACAGCGATAAAGGCGAATGGCTGGTATGGCGAGCGAAAATTAACGGTGAGCCGGCACAAAAACTGCTGCCAGAGATGGTTGCTGGCGCGCTGGCTAAGCTGCCCATTCCTAAACTGATGCGCTGGGGCGACAGTGATGTCCAGTTTGTTCGTCCGGTCCACACGGTGACCCTGCTGCTGGGTGATGAGCTGATTCCGGCCACCATCCTCGGCATCGCGTCCGGCCGAACCCTGCGCGGTCATCGCTTTATGGGCGAACAAACCTTAACCATTGAACATGCCGACCAATACCCCCAGCTGCTGCAACAGCGTGGCAACGTCATTGCCGATTTTGCCGCCCGCAAAGCGCAAATAAAAGCCGATGCCGAAAACGCCGCGCGCCAGCTTGGTGGCGTCGCCGATTTAAGCGACAGCCTGCTGGAAGAAGTCACCTCTCTGGTGGAATGGCCGGTGGTGATGACGGCAAAATTTGAAGAGAAATTTCTCGCCGTCCCTGCCGAAGCATTGGTTTATACCATGAAAGGCGACCAGAAATATTTCCCGGTTTATGATGCAGATGGCAAGCTGCTGCCGCACTTTATTTTTGTTGCTAATATTGCCTCTGCCGATCCTCAGCAAATTATCAGCGGCAACGAAAAAGTGGTTCGCCCACGGCTGGCAGATGCCGAATTCTTCTTTAATAGCGACCGTAAAAAACGCCTGGAAGATAATCTGCCGCGACTGGAAACGGTGCTGTTTCAGAAACAGCTGGGCACCCTGCGCGATAAAACCGACCGTATCCAGGCACTGGCCGGCTGGATAGCAGCGCAAACGGGCGCAGACGTCAATCATGCCACCCGCGCCGGACTGCTGTGCAAATGCGATCTGATGACCAATATGGTGTTTGAGTTTACGGATACGCAGGGCGTAATGGGTATGCACTATGCCCGCTTTGATGGCGAAGCCGAAGATGTCGCCGTGGCGCTGAATGAACAGTATCAACCGCGCTTTGCCGGCGATGCCCTGCCTTCAAATCCGGTCGCTTGTGCCCTGGCGGTAGCCGATAAAATGGACACGCTGGCCGGCATTTTCGGTATTGGTCAGCATCCTAAAGGCGATAAAGATCCCTTTGCACTGCGCCGCGCCGCGCTGGGGGTACTGCGTATTATTGTGGAAAAAAATCTGCCTCTCGACCTGCAGACGCTGACGGAAGAAGCGGTTCGCCTGTACGGTGATAAGTTAAGCAATAAACAGGTCATTGATGATGTCATCGACTTTATGCTGGGACGCTTTCGTAGCTGGTACCAGGAAGCTGGCCACAGCGTCGATACCATCCAGGCGGTGCTGGCAAGGCGCCCCACCCGACCGGCAGATTTTGATGCCCGCATGAAAGCAGTGTCGCACTTCCGCACGCTGGAAGCAGCACAGGCACTGGCTGCAGCCAACAAACGTGTTTCCAATATTCTGGCTAAAGTGACCGAGCCGCTGAATGAGGAAGTCCAGGCTTCTCTGTTAAAAGAAAATGCTGAAATCACTCTGGCCACCTACGTCACGGCGTTAAGTAGCAAGCTGGAACCGCTATTTGCTGAAGGACGCTATCAGGAAGCCCTCAACGAACTGGCTCAGCTGCGTGAGGCGGTGGACAACTTCTTCGATAATGTCATGGTGAATGCGGAAGACCCGGCAATACGGTTTAATCGTCTGACGCTGCTAGCCCGACTGCGCGCACTTTTCTTACAGGTTGCCGATATTTCACTTCTGCAGTAAACGCTTTCCACGGCCCTTTGGCTCGTCAGCTTAAAACCCCATGCCCGCCGGCATGGGGTTTTTGCCACTGCAGCAATGATTGTGGAAAGCCAGCCTTCAATATTGTCCAGTGCACTCTCATGTCAAAGACCCGACTCAGCCGACGCATCCTGTCCAGAGGATAACTAGCGGAAATCTCTTCTGTCGGCAAACAGGAGCGCACCGCCTGAAACCGGGCTGCTAAACTAAACCCCCGCCCGATGCCTGCCAGGCAAAGTGGCGCGTTTTTTTATATCTTTCAACAAATAATTGGTTGAATATAGCGCCTCCTGTAAATATCCATCACCATTACAGTACTCAAGGTGTCTGGCAAAAAACTGGCCGGCACAACTCGCTGCTTCCCTCGCACGGTAGCGCGTGAAGAGAAAGGCATTGGTGCCTTTAACGAAAAACATATGTTGTGTTAACTGGAATGATTACCAGGAAAAGAAAGGGTATAAATATTTTAAAAATTTAATAATCCAATGCGTTGTTGGCGGGAAAGTAATGACGGTCGGTGATCATCATGGGGGGCATCATGGCTCAGCGGTTTTAATACCTGAGCGTGATTGCCGACACGGGCGATCGCTTCCGCTACCACTCCCAATATTTAATGCTGTTGCAGGTTATCACGAGTTCTCTTCACGAAATATTTTTCTGGGGTATTATCGTCTGGAATAAAGCTTTTTTCAGACAGATACGAAGCCACATAAACTGTATATAAGTAATAAGGTATATATGAACATCCCGATAGCTTATAATAAATTCAGATCTCATCTTTTTAATAGTTCAGATGCAGCAATAAAATTGGTTGAAAAAAAACCATCAGATAATAATATTAACTTTGCTCTGAAATTATTACGTGCAAAAATGGCTAATGCAGAGAAAACGCTTAAACGTTATCCTGAATTATCTGAAGATTTCGAATATTCAATAAAGAAATATTGCCGGTTGTCGAAAAAAATAATATCCATAAAGAATGTGAGAGATAACCAGGCGCAGGGATTGGTAGAAAATAGAACTGGCGCACCAACCCTGTATGAGCCTAAGCAAAAGGATTACAGCAATAAATTGTTAGTTGGCTATGATCTCGCCAGAAAAGATTTGCGAAGATGTAATTTTTCAGATGCAAATTTTTCACCTGTCGATGTAATTTATCGATGTTCTAAACCTGTCAATTTTTCATGGTCAAATTTAGATGGAGTTGATTTAAGTTCCGCTATGCTTGAAGGTGCTAATTTCTCTAATTGCAGCCTCGCCGGAGCAAAGATATGCGTAAATAATGCGAATTTTACAGCTGCAAAACTTGATGATGCAGTAATTACACTCGATTTACCCTCTCACTGGAATAGCAGAAGAAGTGAAAGGCTGTTAAACGATGCAAACAAAAACAATACCATTTTTGATACTATAGACTCTATAGATGACACCTATGCTGATATCAAAGTCAAACTTATGCATCAGGTAATCGATTCTGTTTTTGATAATGATCATGCGCTCCAGGGTTCTATCCCAGGAATAGCTCTATTGAATAGTTTTGTTTCAAAAGATATCTATCAGCAAGATGAAAAAATAAGTAAGACTATTGAAGCACTCGTCAGAAGTGAAATGCTCTATGCAAATAGCAAAGTCAGCATGGATGAGTGCAGCGCTAAAACACTGTCTTTATTTTTAGACAAATTTTCTCAGTCAAATGATGATATGTTAAAGTTTAATGGGGCATTTATTCAGCTAATGACTGTCTGTGTCAATCATAATATATTGAGTGTAAAAAAACAGGCCCGGGATTTATACAATCGATATCTGAGTCTGGACGCAGTTAAGCCTTACGTGGATAAATTCGAATTTGGTAACAGTGAGGGTAAAGCTTACTGGGGCGATAAAACAAACCTTAACTACATTCTTTTAAATGATCAAAAAGCGATGATTATTGATCATGTAAACATTTCAAAAATGCTTCAGTTGAGTAATGATAATAATGATGTGAAATGGGATCATTTTTACCTTTATCAGAATAATGAGTGTCAGCCAACAGGAAGCATTAATTACAAAAAAACCTTCATAGATGATTTTAAGATTTTTGCTGATAGCTTCATAGAATGTAATAAAGGCTCGCGTTTTTCTAATCTACTCGCGACGCTGGAACTGGGTAGTTACAAAGACCAATTCACAGCAGTCTTGTCAGGGGAATCAGTAACAAAAAAAATGAAACTGGTCGGAATCGATGACCAATTAAATCTTGAAAAAATATTTTCCAAAGTGCTGGTTAAATCAGATAAAAATGATAAAGAGCCTATGCTAAAGCCTGAGCACTATGAAGACATCATTGATGCATTTTATCTTTCAGATACCAGCAATAAGGTTAAAGCGCAAACATTGTTTAGTCTTGCTACTGTCTTTTCAAAATACTCTGCCAGCAGCTGTTTTGGAACCGAATATGACTCACCCCAAGTACTCAGAAATTATGCCTATGCATTAATGAGTAAAGCCAATGAATTAAATGTAGATGTGGCTGGCGAAAATTTTTCTGACTGGAAAGCCCGGCTGCTTGGATTAAACGATGCTTTCACTTGTTCCGATCTTATTTTTGGTGATGCCTCTAATTGGTTGAATCTGATGTATAATGCGGGCTTTTGAGGTTCTCTTATGGCCAGCGTTAACGTTCATTGTCCCCGTTGTCAGTCTGTTCAGGTTTACCGCCATGGTCAGAACCCTAAAGGCTATGACAGATTTCGCTGCCGTGACTGCCACCGCGTGTTTCAACTCACTTACGCTTA
>NZ_MOMB01000025.1 GCF_002752165.1 Erwinia sp. OLFS4 | reverse complement strand
AGCATCTGACGGGCAAAATTTTCACCCAACGCATTGAACGTAATAACCTGACGCTCCGCACCCGCATTAAACGGTTGGCTCGTAAAACAATCTGCTTTTCGCGCTCAGTTGAGATCCACGAAAAAGTCATTGGAGCGTTTATCGAGAAACACATGTTCTACTAATTGGAGGCATCACCCAGGATGGTATAGCGCGTGCAGCGGACGCAAAGGGAAAGTATAGCCGGTTAATACCGGGATCAGCGCCGCGCTGTTAAGAGACGACTGTAGCGCCCGATCATAGCCTGCTAAGATGCCGGCACCGTCCAGTGCGGCTTGTAGCAAGCCGCCCCAGTCATTGACCGCCAGTCTGCCGTTAACCGCCACTTCAGTCTCACCTTCCGGACCGCTCAGTATCCAGCGATGGCTGAGACCCGCCTGCCAGGGAGAAAAAATCAGGCACTGATGGGCGCTGAGCGCCGCCGGTTGTTGTGGTATACCTGCCTGGCGAAGATACGCCGGAGCGGCACACAGCATCAGTCGGTATGGTGGCAGAGCGACAGCGACCTGACGCAGGTTCGCATTGGCTTCACCAATCCGAATCACTACATCATAACCGCCTTCCAGCGGATCGCTGAGGGCGTCTGACAGCACCACATCAATATGGATAGCCGGATAGCGAGCCAGAAAGCCGGTGATAAATGGCATTAACACATAACGTCCGAAGGTGACCGGCGCGTTTAATCTTAAGCTACCGGCTGGCTGCGTGGTTTGCGTGCGGGCGTTTTCTTCGGCGCGCTCAATTTCATCAAGGATGTGCAGGCAGCGCTGATAGTAGTCACGTCCTGCTGCAGTCAGACTGTGCCGGCGGGTGGTACGGTTTAACAGCCGTGTGGCGAGCCGGCGTTCAAGCGCGGCAACGTGACGGGCCACCATCTGAGGTGACATTGCCATTTTTTCCGCAGCCGCCGCAAAACTGCCCAGTCTGACCGCGCTGATAAATACCCGCATGCTGGTGATGGTATCCGGCATTAACAACTATCCGTTGTGAATAAAGCAACCATCAGGCTATTTTAACAACTGATTTGAGTGATTACACTTGCTACAGGTTAAGCGATTGTCGGGACATCAGTATTAATATTTATCTTGTCAGAATGGATCACCCGCACGGCCCGGAATGGGACGCGTATGTGGTTGAACATGTTCGCTATTTGCAGACATTACTCGCCAGCGGCAGTTTGCTCGCATCCGGGCCGCTGAAGCAGACGCCGCTGCGTGCCGGGTTTCTTATCTTTCGGGCGCCGGGCATTGAGACGGTCAGAGAGCTGATTGCCGCCGACCCGTTTGCGCGGGAAGGGCTGATTGCCAGCCTGGATATTCAGCAGTGGGACCCGCTTTTTGGCCTGCTGGAAGACTTCTCCAGTCAGCAGCTGCCGCCGGCACTGGCGGCATTGACTGTCAAGCCATCGGCGTAACGTTTAGGCGGTGGTCAGCTTTCCACATCCTGCAGACTGAAGGTTTCAGTCTGGTCGTTATAGGAAAAGATTTCGCCATAGCGGCCCCAGTTAATCACCGCTTCCAGGGTTTCTCTTGCCGCTGAGTCGGAAAGATAATCCTCCAGTTCCTGCTCAAAGCGCACGCGTGGCGCGCGATGCTCCGGCCGTTCGCGCAATACCTGGCAAATGTGTGCGGCCAGCGGTACACCGCGTAACAGATGCTCAGCAAACTGCACTTTGCGCTGCTGTGTATCAAAGGTGGCAAACTGACGGGCCGCGTCGGTCAGAAAAATGTCGCCTTGCTGAATATCGGCAAACTGCAGATACTGCAGAATTTCGGCGACGGGAAACAGGTCGTCCACTTCCAGGTGCAGTGAATGGGCGATCTCGGGCATATCCGCCCGGCCGGAATAAGGTTCAGCGGCCAGCGTTTCGATCAGACCGGCCATCAGGTTAGTGGAAACTTCCGGTAAGCGGCTGCCGAGCTGTAACGTTTTGCTTACTGCCGGCTGGCCGAGCCGATCGGTCATCCGGGCATAAACCTCATCCACCAGACGACGGAAACTGGGATCGAGCCGGTTGCGGGGATGGGGGAAGGGGACCTGAATTTCTGCAATCACCCGCCCTGGGTTTGAAGACAGAATCAGAATGCGGTCACACATGAAGACGGCTTCTTCAATATTATGCGTGACGATCAATATCGATTTTATTGGGGTCTGGCCTTCGGTCCACAGATCAAGCAGATCGGTACGCAGGGTTTCAGCTGTCAGGACGTCCAGCGCGGAAAACGGCTCATCCATTAGCAGCAGCGTCGGGTCGACAACCAGCGCTCTGGCAAAACCAACTCGCTGACGCATGCCACCGGAAAGTTCGCGCGGATAGGCATTTTCAAAACCATCCAGACCAATCAGGTCAATGGCTGCCAGCGCGCGTTTGCGCCTTTCGGCGGCGGCAACCCCCAGCGCCTCAAGGCCGGCTTCGACATTTTGCTGTACTGTCAGCCAGGGAAATAACGCAAAGGTCTGAAAGACCATCGCCACGCCGCGCGCCGGACCGGTAACCGGCGCGCCCTGATAAATAACCTCGCCCTGGCTTGGGGTAATTAAGCCGGAAATGATGCGCAGCAGCGTTGACTTACCGGAACCGGAGCGACCCAGCAGACCGACAATTTCCCCCGGGCGGATCGCCAGCCTGACGTCATCAAGAATGCGCACTTCGCCATGCGCCTTCTGATAACCGTGCGTGACACCGTTAACATGCAGAATGCTTTCCTGTGCAGAATCGGTGAAAGCCATCTTAATTCTCCTCGGTTTCTCAGCGAGCGGCGTTTGCACGCAATATTTAATCCATACGGAAACGATTTTCTGCCCAGGCGTACAGGGGACGCCACAGCAGGCGGTTAAAAAGCGTGACGAACAGTGACATTATCGCCACGCCCAGAATAATATGCGGAAAGTCGCCATCTGCGGTGGTCTGTGCAATATAGGCACCTAACCCGTGCGCCTGTAGCTGCACGTCGCCCCACTGAACCCACTCTGCGACGATGCTGGCATTCCAGGCTCCGCCGGTTGCGGTGATGGCTCCGGTGAGGTAGTACGGCAAAATACCGGGCAGGATAAGCTGACGCCACCACTGCCAGCCACGGATATGAAAGTTTGCCGTGACTTCACGGTAGTCGTTAGGCAGGGTAGTGGTGCCGGCAATGACATTAAATAAAATGTACCACTGGGTTCCCAGCACAATCAGCGGTGACAGCCAGATATCGGGATTGAGCTGATAGCGCACAATCAGCACCACAAAGACAGGAAACAGCAGGTTAGCCGGGAAGGCGGCGAGGAACTGCGCTACTGGCTGCACTGCGGCGGCCAGCCGTGGGCGTAAACCTATCATAACCCCCAGCGGCACCCAGATCAGCGAACAGAGTATTGTAAGCAGCAGTACGCGCAGCAGGGTAATCAGCCCCAGCCACAGTACATGGCCGGTTTGCGCCAGCGTGACATCGTGGCTTATCCAGCGAAACAGCTGCCAGATAACCAGCGCGGTCAGCGCCAGTACCAGCAGATTCCACAGTCGGTCTATATGGCGGGCATGGCGTTGTAACGGATGCCTGTCGTATTGCCCTTGACCGGCAGGCTTAAATGTCAGGCGCAGACGGGCAAGGGTCGCGAAAATCTTGCCAATACGGATCATCGCAAGATGTACCAGCCGGGTACGACGCGTCAGATCCCTCAGCCAGGATTGCGGCGCCTGTTCGCTGCGGGTGGTTTCCATTCGGTATTTATCGGCCCAGGCAACCAGCGGGCGAAACAGTAACTGATCGTAAGCCAGAATAACGATAAACATCGTCAGAGTGACCCAGGCGACGGCGTGAAGATCCTGGCGGTCAATGGCCAGTGCCAGCCAGGCACCAACGCCAGGCAGGCTGATGGTGTTGCTGCCCACGGTAATCGCTTCCGATGCCACCACGAAAAACCAGCCACCGGACATCGACATCATCATATTCCAGATCAGGCCAGGCATGGCATAGGGAATATCCAGCTTCCAGTAGCGTTGCCAGGGGCTGAGATGAAAGCCCTGAGAAACCTCACTTAAATCGCGTGGTAACGCTCGCAGCGACTGATAAACGCTGAATGCCATATTCCACGCCTGGCTGGTGAAAATGGCGAAAATTGCCGCCAGTTCGGCACCCAGCACTTTGCCGGGAAAAAGCGCCAGAAAGAAGGTTACCGTAAAGGAGATATAGCCCAGTACCGGCACCGATTGCAGAATATCCAGCACCGGAATCAGTATTTTTTCTGCCCGGCGGCTCTTGGCGGCGAGGGTGCCGTAAACCAGAGAAAAAATCAGCGACGCCAGCATGGCCAGCAACATACGCAGCGTGGTACGCATGGCGTATTCCGGCAGGTTGGCCGGGTCCAGTGAAACCGGGGAGGTTGTCAGCGTGTCAATCGGCAGCACGGTCTGCTGAAACAACATGGCAATCAGGGCGATAGAGCCAATAATCAGTGGAAAGGCAACGAAATCCCAGCGATTTGGCAGCAGTCGGTGGCGCAATGCTCCGCCATTAAATCTGAACAACATGGGCGTACCTCCGGTTTATCGGCCCGCTGACATAATAGATCCTTTGTTGCCAGTCGCCATTCATTAAGCAGGCTGTCCGCTGGCAGACATAGTTTAGCCAGTTTTGGTAAAAATTAGAAAGTGTTGCAATAAATGACGCCTGGCCTGCCACCGCGGTAATCCGTGAGCTGATTACCTCGGTTAGCGGCAGATTTGCGCCGATTATACGCGATCTACGTGACGTTAACATGAAGTGAAACTGCAGACGAAAAGCGCCGATATCAGCACGTGAATCAGCCATGTGGCACAGGCTATCCGGCGACGGAGGTGATTGTCTGGTCAGCGCCAGTCCTGGCACGATGCCCGCTGTGATAAAGATCGCTCTGTCGTGACAAGCCGATTGCGTATCCGCTAAAGGCAGCGCAGGATTCAGTGTATAAAAAAAATAGCAGTGTCCAGTGTTTAACTTTCCTCCATGCCATTACCTTGACCGGGGCCCTACCATGACGGCGAAAGATAACCTGCTGTATAAAATCACTACGCTGTATGCCTCCCATGATGCCGGTTTCACGGCTCAGGACTGTGAAGCCCTGATGGCAGTCAGCCGCAGCGTAATTAGCCATTACCTTAACCGGCTCTGCGATGAGGGGAAATTAACCAAGCAGAATACCCGACCGGTCCGTTTTTTTCTGGCCAGCAACACCGATGCCACTGGCGCGACAATCCACGCAGGGCATGATCCTTTTAGCCTGTTTATTGGTGCAGATGGTAGCTTACAGCCGCAGGTGGAATTGTGCCGCGCGGCGGTGAATTATCCGCAGGACGGGCTGGCGCTACTGATGGTGGGGGAAAGCGGTGTCGGTAAAAGTTATCTGGCCCATCTTATTCACCAGTATGCGGTGGAGAAGGCAATTATTGCTGCTGGCAGCCAGCTGGTGGACGTTAACTGTGCTGACTACGCCAATAATCCGGAGCTGCTTTCCGGCGCGCTTTTTGGTTATATCCGCGGTGCCTTTACCGGTGCCGATCGGGAAAAGACCGGCCTGCTTGATCATGCTGATGGCAGCTTTCTGTTTCTGGATGAGGTCCACCGCCTGTCGGCGGAAAATCAGGAAAAGCTGTTTTTGTTTATGGACAAAGGCTACTTCTACCGCCTCGGCGATAGCCGTACCCGCCGCTATGCCAACGTCAGATTTTTATTTGCCACCACTGAAGGCAGTGATGACGCGCTGCTGACCACTTTCCGCCGGCGCATTCCCTGCCGGGTTGAGTTGCCGGCGTTTAGTGCCCGTCCGGTGGCTGAGCGCGTGGCGTTAATTGAAGCTTTTTTGCAGCAGGAAGCCAGTCGCCTTAAGCGGGAAATTCAGGTGGAGGTGGCTCTTATGCAACAACTGATACCCACTCCGGTACGTGGTAACGTGGGAGAACTGAAAAACCGAATAAAAGTGCTCTGTGCCGGCGCCTGGAGCCAGCAAAAAGCGCTGGAGCAGCCGTATCTGATATTGTCACTTTCCGCACCAGGCCATCCGGCAGCAGCGGGCGAGCGCTTGCCCATCTCACCGGCGGGGCAGCCGGGTTCGCTGTCATTGCTCGGCCAGCGTCTTGGCGGCTGGTTGAATGAAGAGCATCTGTTGCTTGAATTTTGTCAGAGCGCCAATGTGCCGTTGTTCACGCGTAAACTGGAGAGGTGGCTGCACTACTCTCAATCAGATTTGCTCCTGGATCGCAGTCGGCACGGCTATCTGTGGAAAAAGAGCCAGTATGCCTTTTCCCGGCTTGCCGATTTAACCGGCATCGAAATTAATCCGGCGCTGCGTAATACCCTCTGGCTGTGTCTGCTGTGTGCGCTGCACGCCCAGCCAGGGCAGCAGCATCCCGACGAGCTTGCGGCAGCCAGTGCCTGGACTTCCCAGCGGGCGCTGATGGTGGCTGATGAATGTCTGGCGTTAATTCACGCCGAGGTTACTCCCCAGCCCCAGCCCCTGCCGCTATTGCGGCCGGTTATCAGAACCCTGTTTCATCATCATGTCGAACCCGATCAGCTGATTCAGGGGGTGATTGTCTCCCACGGCAGCGCCACCGCGTCCAGCATTGCCGGTACGGCCAATAAACTGGTGGGCGGTTATTACCTCAAAGCCTTTGATATGCCCTTTTCGGTGGATACTCAGGGGATTATTGAAATGCTTATCCGTCATCTGGACAGCATTCAGCATGGCAGTGGCCTGATTATTCTGGTTGATATGGGATCACTGAATGAAATCTATCGGGAAATTAAGCTCCATCTGCACAGTGATTTACTGGTGATGAATAACGTTTCTACCTCCATGGCGCTGGATATTGCCAGTAAAATTCAGCATCGCCTGTCCATGCCGGAGATTGTTGACAGTATTAAGGGCGCTTATGAAGTAGAAGCCCGTTATTACGAAGGAATGATACGGGGCAATAAAATCGTTATTTCCTGTATTTCCGGTGCCGGGGTGTCTGCCAAGCTGAAAGATATTCTGGAACGCTATCTGGTGATGCCTCTAATTGGTTGAATCTGATGTATAATGCGGGCTTTTGAGGTTCTCTTATGGCCAGCGTTAACGTTCATTGTCCCCGTTGTCAGTCTGTTCAGGTTTACCGCCATGGTCAGAACCCTAAAGGCTATGACAGATTTCGCTGCCGTGACTGCCACCGCGTGTTTCAACTCACTTACGCTTA
>NZ_MOMB01000024.1 GCF_002752165.1 Erwinia sp. OLFS4 | reverse complement strand
TGAAGCGTAAGTGAGTTGAAACACGCGGTGGCAGTCACGGCAGCGAAATCTGTCATAGCCTTTAGGGTTCTGACCATGGCGGTAAACCTGAACAGACTGACAACGGGGACAATGAACGTTAACGCTGGCCATAAGAGAACCTCAAAAGCCCGCATTATACATCAGATTCAACCAATTAGAGGCATCACCCATTTTTTCTTACTTCTATGAAAGTATAGAACAATATAAAAAAAGACTCTGCCATTCTCTTTATATGATTTTTAATAATGAAAAATCATTAAACCTTGTATGGGGCGTCACGGCGGTGCATCGCTATCCTGCCGCATTGCTGAAGCGCAGAGAGGTTTTCTGCGATTTTATTGTGGGTTTATCTTCTGTTATGACCTGAGAAGGAGAAACGCATGAAAGAGAAGCCTGCGCAGTAACCTAAAGTGAAGACATTTCAATCCGACGTTAGCGCCTGTCTGTGATTGTCTGCTGTCCCGCTGGTTGGAACAGCGGGGCTTGCAAACGTGAGCCTGAGGTGAGCGCGCCTGCTCTTCAGGGATAAGCAAGGAGTGCAATGGCAATCCCCTGATATTGACCGGCTGAAACTTCACCGTTGGTATGCAGCATAACGGTAAAAGAAAACGGCTCTGAAATGTTTTGACCGGTGGCGTGTATATTTACCCCCCGCCATGCATCCTGATTATTGATATTTAATGATGCATATAATTGCCTGTCATCTGAGAGCATAACGTTTCTCTCACCGGTTCGCGAACGGCCGTATAAGAGCACCTCGCCGGCACGACGGCAGCTAACATGGCCGGTAATCGTCCTGGTTTTGCCATCAATTTTGGAAGCGGGCAGTGAGGCAAAATCAACGCTGGCAGGCAGAGAAACCGAACAGGACTGATTCACCGGCGGTAGCTTGCCACAGGTGCTACCGGGCCACTGGATTGCATCTTCTACGCCACCAACCGGTGTATGAGTGGTATAAAATAGCCCGACACAGGTTGCTTCCTCGGCATTAATAGAAAAAGCGGTTACTCTGTAGGGGATACCAAATCGTCGCTTATATGCCTCGGCCACTTGTTGGCGTGTTTTCATCCCGCCTATCACCAGACAGTTACGGCTGTTACAGCTGCCTCGTAAACCGGGGGGGTGGGTGGCGTAAAGTACATCGGGACCAATAGTGCAGGCCGAAATGCCGTAACAGGGATTTGGCGTATCGGGCTCTTCATCCCAGGCGATAATTTCCTGAATCACAAAATTGGTTCCCGCTCTGACATAGGTGGTTACCGGCATAACATAAGCACCGGCATACAGCCGGCAGGGGAATAAGCCGATCAGTATCAGCGTCAGTAATAAATAGTTCTTCATAGTTGCCTGCACCAAATGAAAAGAAAGTGATTGACGATATCAGTAACGGGCGCGACTAAGATAAAGGTATGATTAATCAGCCTGTTGTGTATTTTGTTGCTGTGACTACACACTGTTTTTAACCAAACATAATCACTACTGGTAACTTAAGGAAAATATGGCGGATGCGCTAAAAGTCCCTGCAATGATTTTTTTTGCCGAAAGGGCCTGAGGTTCACCCTGTATATAAGCCAGATAATCCAGCTGCATGGCACCGGAACTTAGCGGATAAGTGTGCTTGGTGCTGTTTATCATCACCGGCTGGCCGTCTGGCGTGGTCAGGCCAATTGCTGCACCGCGAGCGAGGCTGCCAGGATTAAAGGCCAGTTTGCCCGTCAGCGCCTGGTTTTCCAGACCAGAGAAAGTGACCGAGACGGTTTTTGCCAGGTCCGGTTTGCACTTAATCAGGTGGATAGAAAAGGGTTTACTGGGGGTGGTTTGATGCAGATACAGGTATTTTTTGACAATAGTGCCAAAGTCGAGCTGAATAGCTTCGTCTCCCGGTTTGATATTGCAGGCATCGGTAAATACATTGACCTTAATACGCGTTTCCGCTATCAGATCTTCTGCCTGGCTGGTTTTACTTATAAAGCACAGGCTCAGTGTCAGCAACATGCTTAATAACACGCCAGTTTCACTTTGTAATCTGACTATTTTCATTTGCATCCTTTCGCGTTATTGCCGGAAAAATATTATCGCTAATCAGTAACCTCTGGCATTATTTACCTGTTATGTTCAGTCATTATTTGCACTTGTTAAAAAGAGTTCAGGTTATTTCAGCTGCTTTGACTGATCGCAATGCTGCCTACCCGGTCACGATCTTAGCGGACTACTTATGCCGTTGACTCTTCAAAAATGGCGCTGAGGAGTCGATTAAGTTATTGATCTGTAATTAATTTTGCCAGATGAAAAGGCGCTGTGTTGTGGCATGGCAGGCATTCTGCGGATGCTTTGCTGAAGGACTGGCTGAGGCTGCGTTGCATTCATTTGTCATTCCTTAACACAATGATGAACATATCTGGCCAGGTATTAACCGACCCTGTGGTTTTTCCTTTATTATTACGTGTCATTTTATAAAAGCGCTTAAAATACGCCTGCGTTATATTATCCTGGCAATCAGATTGTTTTAAAATAGATATTAACGATCATTTAATTATTTTTAATAGTTTTTGGCTATGATTTGTGTATTTAGGTTGTGATGTTCAGTTTGTCAGGCTTGTGTGTTGCAAAAGGCTTATCTTGCGCAGTGATAGGTGTTAAATGAGAGGGGGGACGCTGATGAAGCGGATATTAATAATCTTCTTTATTGGATATCCGCGGTGTGGAAGGAGAAGCAACAGACCGGGTGCTGATAGGATATATCAGTTGTAGGAAAGCATCACAATAGCCGCATTGTGGTAATGCCCGGGTGACACGCTGCCTGATTTATGCAGTGTGACCTTAAGGTTAAACGGCACGACGGCTGACCGGTAACGCATTGCGACTTTTAAGCGTTTTCCGGCTCTTTTCCGGTTAAGATTTAATGTGGCATACAACGAGCCGTCTGGTGAAAGCATCACGTCTTTTTCACCACTTTTCGAACGTGCGGTCAGCCATACAAAACCGGGTATTCTGCACTGAACATAGCCAGTTACCGTTTGATTCTGGCCTTCGAGTTCCTCGGCCGCGAGTGTGCCAAAATTAACCTCTGCAGGCAGAGAAACCCTGCATGCCTGGTTAACCGGTGGGAGCTGGCCACAAGTACTGCCGGGCCATACTTCCGCGTCTTCATCCTCTCCTGGTTCATGTGTTATATAAAACAGTCCGACACAGACCGTTGCATCAGCGTGTATGGCAAAACGCCTGGAGGTGAAGGGAATACCAAAATGTTGTTTAAACTTGTCGGCAACCTGCTTTCTCGTTCGCAGATGACTAATTTCAATGCAATTACCGCTGCTGCAGCTGCCGAGTAATCCAGGTTGCCCTGTATCATCAGGATTATCGCGCTTATAACGAACGTCGGGTCCAAGATAACACACCTCTGAATGGTAACAGGGATTTTTCGCGTCGGGATTTTCGTCCCAGGCGATAATCTGCTGCGTGATATAATAATTATCCATATCATTATATGGGTTATACAGGACATCGCCTGGCATAACGTAGGCGCCAGCATACAGACGAAAAGGAATTAAACATATTAATAACGGCAACAGTAATTTTTTCATCATAATAGTCTTTATTGGCAATAACTCAGTCACCGTCTGCTGATATAAAAAGCAGACAGCAGGCTGCGTTATTTTTTCACCGCCTCTGGTAATTTTCTAAAGGGGCATGATATTTGTAATGCCGACAGACTCACTTATTTACTAATCGTAATTGAGCAAAAAGACCGTCGTGGCAGAGAAATATCCGGAGATTATTCGCCTGTTCTCAATAGCTCTTGGTTCGCCTTGAATATAGGCTCTATAATTGAGCTGCATACTTCCGGGCATTAACGGGTATATCAGCTCGCTATGATTTATACTAATGTGCTTACCCTCGCCGGTTTCTAAAGCAATCGTTGCGCCGTGAGCCAGACTATTATGGTTAAAGGCCAGATTTCCTTTAAGCCTCCAGCTTTCGCGACCGACAAAGCGTACCGATACGCTGCGGGCGATGCGGTTGTCACATTTATACAGATGGATGGCAAAGGGTTTACTGTCACTGTATCCATTCTGGTACAGATCGTTTTTCACCACGTTACCAAAGTCCAGATGAATATCTGCATCGCCGGGTCTGATATCACAGGCTTGCGCTCTTACCTTGACGTCAATCTCCATTTTTGCCACATCATACATGGCCGGACGGGCTGAACTGACAAAGCAGCTCAGCAGCACGATGGATAATAGTCCTCGTGCGCCTGAGACGTTATTTGCCATCCTCTTTCTCCTGATAGAGTCAGCGGTCGCTGAGTCTGAAGCTGACGACGGCGTAAAATTCGCCGGCTATTCTGGCAGGGCATAAAGGGGTCACCCCGGCTTATTCTCTTTCACGCTGCACCGCGTGCCCGCGCAGCTGAATAGCAGCTTCGGTCGTCCGCCGAAATCATTGATATAGGACAGCACCGGTTTGTCACCCAGTTCTGCGGCGCTGATATTGAGTGTGACACTGCTTTGCGGGGCGATCATGACCGGTTCAAATTCTTCCACCTCTTTGCCTTGCAGGGAGGATGCGGCCGATGCCAGAGTGACGTAATAAGGTGTCGGGTTATTAACATTATAATGGTTACCATTACGGATCATTGTCAGCTGCATTTGCCAGGGATTGGCATAATCACTGGCATTGGCAACCAGACCGGCCGGACGGTAAAACAGTTTTACCCGGGTTTGCAAAGCAATCTGCAAGGTATTGGCTGTGTGACTTTTTGGCGGTACTTCGCGCAGATTAAAGTAATACAGCGTTTCTTTGTCCTGCGGGAGCTGCGCAATTGCGGGGGTGCTTTGCAGACGCAGTTGGCTACGCGAACCCGGTTCAAGCCGTTGCAGCGGCGGCAGGACGATGAGCGGCGAAGTAATTTTGTTGCCGTTAACGTCTTCAATCCATCCTTGTGCCAGATAAGGCAATTCGCGGTTATCATTGGCAATATTGACGCTCATTGAGCGGTTGTTGCCATCAAAAACGATGCGGGTTCTGTCCAGTGAAATAGCGGCACTGGCCTGTTGCAACAGCAGCAGACTGACAACAAAACTGCCTGCAATACGCAGGCGAAGTGTAAATTTCATGGTGAAATAACCTCAATAAATAGTTTAAACACGTGGTTACTGGGGTAAAAAACAGCGGTTAGCCAGGGAAGCCTGTCAGGCATGTTGCTGCACCTTTGCTTGCCGGGATGCGATTGTGGCAATCAGGCTAACGGTTTTTTGCGAACCGGCGGTTGGCAGGGCGCGACATCTCAGTGCCAGGTTATCCACCTTTTCAGGCAAAGGAGAAGGCAGCTTCACGCTGCAATGTGTCTGGCCGTCCCAACGCACGTTCATTACTGCACCCGGATTAATTCCCGTTAACCAGACGTTACCGTCTTCATCGACAATGCCGGTTTGATGGTGATTCAGATTACTGACGATAGCGCCCAGCGGCGGCGGTGAACCGTCCGCCATTTTGATAATGGCCATGGCTTTTTCACCGGCAACCAGCCCAAAGCGTCCATAGCCAATGGCGCCTTCAGTAAGGGTGTCCTGCACCACTGAACGGTTAACATCAACATTATCCGCCAGTTGGTTAACATCGACGCTAAGCGTATTGCGGTAGTAGCTGTTTACGTCGCTGATAACCGCTTTGCCAAAGAAGTTGGAGTGGCTAATTGCCCCGAATCCCCGCACCGGTACATTGGAAATGCCGTCGGTATCAATCAGCATACGGGTGCCGCCTGGGATATTGATACGATGCAGGGCACCGCCGTGCAGCGTAGCGGTTAATCCGCCCTGCAGGCTAAGGCCGGCAGAACTGTATGCTTCACTCTGATAGCTGGCATTGGCTGTCATCTGCGCGATATCGCCCTGGTGGGTATAGTAGGCACTGCCCATTGCATGACCGTTAGCGTCTGCGCCAGCTTTCAGGTTATAGCTGTCGTTGTTGCTGAGCATGGTGAGATAGCCCAGGGTATTAAGCACCTTGTGGTTACTGTACTGGCTGTCATAAGTCAGTGAACTTTTCTCACCCCAGGGCAGATTCAACGAGAGATATAGCCCGTCATCCTGCCGATCATCAATGTAGCTGCGGTAGGCGGAAATACTCAGACTGATATTTTTAAAATGACCAATATCAAAGTACCGGGACAGCGACAGGCTGTAATTATCGTTTGCAGGCCGCTCCCAGAAAGTCTGATGGCTGTATGTCAGATATCCGTCCAGGCCCAGTTTGCTGAACTGCTGGCTGAAGGTCACTGAATACAATTCTTTGCTATTGCCGGCGTTATAGTTATGGTAGCGTTTATCAAGAAATTGCGACATATTCATGAAGTTACGCTGTGAGAAACGGTAGCCGGCAAAGGTGATCTGGCTGTTGTAGCGATCAAATCTTTTTGAATAACTCAGGTGGTATGAACGTCCGGCATGCAGTTCGGGGATCCTTGCCCATGACTGCGTGATATCGAACGACAAAGCGCCCATTGCCATCAGGTCGCGCCCGATGCCAATGGCGGCAGAATTATATGCGCTCCCGCCCAGCAAGCCGCCGCCATACAGCGACCAGCCGTTATTGACGCCCCAGGAAAACTCACCGCTGGCGAATTTTGGCCCTTCAATCTGGTGGAGGTTACCCATCGTCTGGCCGATGGCCATTTTGTATCTCACCGCGCCTGGGCGGGTCAGATAGGGGATGCTGGCGGTGTTGACCTGAAAAGTACGGACGCTGCCGTCCTGTTCTTCCACTTTAACCTCAAGGGTGCCGCTGGTGGCCGGGCTCAGTTGCTGAATACGAAATGGTCCGGCCGCCACGGTGGTGGTGTACAACACTCTGTCTTTCTGACTGATAGTGACCCGGGCGTTGGTTTTCGCCACGCCAGTGACTTCAGGGGCATAGCCGCGCAGGTTAGGTGGCAGCATATTGTCATTGGACTGCAGACTGGCACCAAGATAACGGAAACTATCGAAAAATCCGGAGTTGAGATACGCCTCGCCCAGCATCAGATCCGCTTTCATATTGGGCAGCGCGCGGAAGGCATAGTATCTTGCCCAGTCAAAATTGCTATTGCTGCCGGGCTGCCCGGCAGTGGCTTCGTAATCACCCTGCCAGTCGGCGCGCAGGCGCCATGGACCCACATTAATTCCGCTGGTGCCGTTACCGCTCAGCGAACGGGAGTCGTTGCCAGCTGCCGGTCGGGTTAGCTGTGCGTTGAGGTTATAATCCAGTAAAAAACCGGGAATACCATTATCCCAGCTGCCGGGGGGATCCCAGTTAATTCCGCTGTATTCCAGATAAGCCTGGGGAATACTGAGATAGAGCGTATTGCTACCAATATCGCCATGAGCCTGCATACCTTTCAGCGAGGAGATATTCAGGCACTGATCGTGATGCCAGTAAGTGATTTCCTTTAACAGCGGGTTTCTCAGGCCGATTTGCGTAACTAACGAGGCTGGAATACATGGTTCGCTGCCATTGGGATCATCATCAGGTGCGAGGAAAAGAATGTTTCTTTCGGCTAACTCTTTATCATCATTGACTTTTATCACCATCTGATAGTTCCCTGGCATCACATACCCGGCGCGCGCGAAGCTACTGAGGTCAATACTTTCTTTGTCGGCAGCATCCAGTACATCGCTATTAAATTCAATTTGTCCGCCGGCAAAAACCGGCCGGCCGAGCAGTACAAGTACTATCCCGGTGAGTAACGATGTGGGGGTAGGGTGATATCCTTTCATCAGAGTTAATTGAGCTGAAAGCGAAAAGGCGCGTCAACGCAACTGATAGGCCGCGGTTGCTGATAACTGACCTGGTTCAGAAAATAACAACATTCAGAATGGCGCATAATATTTTTACCAAACGAGCGAATGCCGTGAGGGCATCCGCTCGCAGAGATATTACTGGTAATCTAAGACGAAATTCGTTGTGGCAGTGAATTCACCAGGGGTAATAATAGATGAAAGACTTTCATCCTGTGAGTCTGTGCTTTTTTCACTGTTAGGACTAACCGCGTCGCCTTGCAAATAAGCCGCAAATTGCAGTACCGGATTACCATTATTAATTGCTATCTCATTGCTTGGCTGATCCAGCTTAATTTTGGTCCCGTTCTTATCCTTATCACTTTTTGCGCTGATGATGCCGATGGAGGCACCGGAAGCGCTGCCGCTAATCGCCAGATTGTTCGCATTTAGATCTGAATGGTGACCGGTAAAAGTGATGCTAACGGTTTTGTTTTCGAGCGCTGAGACGTCACAGTTTTCCAGTTTAATGGAGAAGTAACGTTTTGGTGATGTGCCACCATTTTTCAGTGATTGGTTTGAAATTTCACCCATATCGACAGTCTGATCAATATTTTCAGGCGCAATTGAGCATGGAGCATCAATGATGCTGCCTGTGAATTTTACTGAACCATGCCCATGGTCTGCGGCATTTGCCGTCGTTGCCACCATAGCTGAAAGCATAGCTACCGCCAGAGTAAGTTTTTTCATACTCACAAATAGACTCCGTAATTTATTAAAATATAAGCAATCACAATCCATACCCGGAGGGGGTATAGATTTATTTTTTAATTAACAGTTTTATAAAAACGCAATCACTGTTTCTTTCATTTCTGATACAGTATTTGCGTTAGAATCAACAACTGTTTTGATAGTCTAATATTATGTCGCGCTATAGGATAAGTATTAATTTCTTTTAGTCGCCAGGTGTTTATCGGTTGTTTATTTTTTATATTTCCCTGGAATTAATTAAATGTTAACAGCATGGTTGCGCTGCCATTTTATTGATGGTTAAACTGTTATAATCCTGATTTTTATATTTAAATCAGGTTGTTTGTGTCGTCTTTTAACAATATTTTATCTGTAAATACCTTAATTATTTAGTCGGGTATAGCATAATGCCATTAATGTTATTTTGCTGATCATCATAATGATTAGTTGTTTAATGTTATCTAAACAAAGGTAAAGAAGTTAACTATTACTTGACAGCTTACGTGCCATTCTTATGGCAGAATATCCTGGTTTTATAAGGTAGTTTGTTGATATTTTTCTATTTTTCCCTGAGGGTTATCAGCGTAATCAGTTAAAGATGACTGAAAGGGAAACGCCGATATTTTTTGCGGCTAGCCGTTTTGTATGCGTTCAGGACTCAATGATGCTGTTAATTCATCGTATTTTTTATGTTTTTCTTATGATCTTAATTTGTATCATTTGAAGAGTGTTAACCCTTTGTCTCTGTTCCCATGGCGTAATCATCTGATGGTGGATTATTTATTCATTTGTTAGGATTAAACTGATGTTATGCTTTTGTTATTATTGATTGTTTTTATTTATTCTGAACAGATTATTCCTTCATCATAATTATAATAAGTCACAACATGGCGCCCGGTTTGCTGTGGCTTGTCAGCAGTATTCAGGTGGGGGCACTTTCGTTCATTTCTCTGATGTCGCTGGTGTTACGGCCGGATAAAGCCGCTGGTGATGCCTCTAATTGGTTGAATCTGATGTATAATGCGGGCTTTTGAGGTTCTCTTATGGCCAGCGTTAACGTTCATTGTCCCCGTTGTCAGTCTGTTCAGGTTTACCGCCATGGTCAGAACCCTAAAGGCTATGACAGATTTCGCTGCCGTGACTGCCACCGCGTGTTTCAACTCACTTACGCTTA
>NZ_MOMB01000079.1 GCF_002752165.1 Erwinia sp. OLFS4 | reverse complement strand
AAGAATTTGCCTGGCGGCTTTAGCGCGGTGGTCCCACCTGACCCCATGCCGAACTCAGAAGTGAAACGCCGTAGCGCCGATGGTAGTGTGGGGTCTCCCCATGCGAGAGTAGGGAACTGCCAGGCATTAAATAAAACGAACAAGCCCCGTGCGCAAGCATGGGGCTTTTTTGTTTCTGCTGTCCAGACTCGTCCGGACGATAAACTGTCGTCAGTGACGGTTTTTAGTCGATATCCAACGAGCGTAATGCAGACTCCAGTAATGACAGTATCCTGTCGCGCTGTCGGTAATACTGGGTTGTCAGCATCAGGAAAAAAGCCGGGGAAGTGTCTGGTCGCCGGTGGCCGGCTAACTGCTGCAATCCCGGAAAGGCGCCGCCATGCCAGCTCAGGTCGTAATGAAAATCATCACAACTGCTATAACGCGCCCGGTGCCAGAATCCCACGGCGGTCCGCCGGGCTTTTTCTGTGATTTTCCCCTGCAGTAAACGCTGATGTGTTTGTCTGAGTTTGAGGGCTATCGCCGTGAGATCAAACGCCTCATCAAGGTCATTCTGTAATTTTTTCAGCTCGTTTTGTAACTGGTGCAGATAGGCTGCAGGATCAAGCGGCAGGTTTTGCTCATTGAGCAAATGTGATAACCAGCCGATATGAATACAGGTATCACGCCAGAGAATATCCATATCAACTTTATCCAGTGTATCTTCCTCAGTATGCCACCACCAGCCACCACCACTACCCGGCGATTGCGAGGTTTTTATTTCAGGTTGTTCGCGTAAGGCAAAGTGTAAAGGAATGCCACAGCCCCAGAAGGACTGATCGGCGCCTTTACCCAAGGGAACAAGGCGTCTGATGGCGGATCCACTCACTTTCCGTACCGTCTGATTGAGGAAATCTACCGATTCAGCACCGCTGGTATTCACCAGGATCTGAATAGCATCCTGACAGCCTGGAGAATCCACATTGATATGTGCCACGCAGTGCTGCTGCAATGACTCACGATAGCGATCGGCGTACCAGGCTGAGCCGCCATAGCGGGCATTAGAGTGTCCTGGCCACCAGGCAATACGCAGTCCGCGGCGCAGGCCCTTGTGTTGCGATATAGCCCATTGTGCAATTGCCAGGCAAAGCGCATTACCAGTGGCATTATCAGTGACACCCTGATGCCAGGAATCGTAATGGCTTGAGAGCAGGACAAATTCCTGTTCTTTACCGGGAATATCGACGATCGGCAAAGAACAGCTGGCAACATGGTTGTGCAGGCGCGTCCTGAGGTGTGCCTGTAATCCCGTTTTTTGCTGATAATATTTTAACAATTGCTGGCCGTCTGCCTGATTAACGGTCACCACCGGCAGGCCGGGATAACGGACCTCATCGTCCGGTACCGGTGTGCCCCATATTGGCCCCACCGTCTCTTCGTGCAAAGCAAGTTCTGCAGATCCCCAGATATGTATCAGGCCAGCGGCGCCGGCAGCATTCAGATGCTGGACATAATCTTCAAACCCCTGATCGGCAATCACGATGCGTCCACGTACGCTTTTCTGCCAGCGGGTACGCTCGCGTTCACTGAGATGCTGCAATGAATCGACATCATGATAAAGTGGCGCTTGCACACCCTGGGGGCAGTCGCCGGCAAACGAACGGATTTTTACCGCCGGTTGCCAGTGAGGAAAGTCGCTCAGCGTCAGGGATGCCATACCAGGATCGCTTAATAGCAGCTCGCAGCGTAAACGTTGCGGTTTGAGTCCGGCTTGCTGAAGTTGAGCAATTAGCCAGTCAACCGCCAGTTCTGCATCCGCTGAACCAGACAGACGATGAAGGTGCTGAAAATGTACCAGCAATGCCTGCATCTGGTTACGCAACTCAGTGTGTTGCATGCGCAGGATCCTGAGGCGCAACTTTCATTTCCAGATCGCCAAAATAATGTTGTTTGATTTTTTGCCATGTCCCGTCAGCCATGATCTTTGTCAGGCCGTCGTTAAGTCTTTTAAGCAGGACGCTGTTGCCTTTGCGTACACCGTATGCTGAACCCAGACTGAACAGTTTATCATCGCGCACCTCGGGGCCGACCAGCGCAAAATCTTTGCCTTCCGGCTTGTTAAGAAAACCAAAGGTGACCGCGACGCCAGGACTGAGTGCGCCATCGAGGCGACCGGCAGCAAGATCCTGATAAATGGCATCGGCATCAGCATAATGCATCACATTAATTCCCTGGGGGGCCCAGTACTGATTTGCGTACATTTCCTGAATGGAGCCTTGCTGAACCGCAATCTGTTTGCCACGTAATGATGCCACGGTTGGCAGTAATCCACTGTCTTTACGGGCCACCAGCTTGGTGGGGATGTGGAAAATAAAATTAGAAAAATCAATTGATTGACGTCGTTTTTCCGTTGCGCCAAGCGGTGAAATAAAGTCAACTTTACGGGCCAGCAACGAAGGGATCTCGGCATCGAAGCTACTGACAACAAATTCACATTTCACATTAATGGCTTTACAGACCGCCCGGGTGATATCTATTTCGAAGCCGCCAGGCTGACCATTATTGTCACGAAACTGAAAAGGGGGATAAGCGAGATCGGCGGCAACACGTAATGTTTCTTCGGCCAGCGCCTGGCTGGTGCCGGTTAATAGCAGACAAGCAATCAGTAAACGAGAAAGGGTAAACATCAGGCATCTCCGGATTCAGCGTGGGATTTCCACTGGGTAAATTCTTGCCGGACAGCCTGAAGTGTCGCGGCACTATGGCAGAGGTCAAAAGCGCTCATGGCTAACGCTTTTGCGGCAATCAGCATCGTGTTCAGGCCACTTTCCGACGCAGCGGCCAGAGCAAATTCCGGCGTATGGGGATAAACATCACCAATGCGTAAATAGGGGTGAATAGCGGCCGTCAGCTGGCTGACATTGCCAATATCGGATGAACCGACGCCGCCTTGCTCAGGTGGGGCTTCTGCTAGTTGACCCAGTAATTGCAAGTTCTGCCCGAAGACCGCCGCCAGAGTCAGGTTATTATTGCGTTCGGCGTAGGTCAGACCCTCTTCTATTTCCAGTCGTGCACCGCTCATCTCTGCTGCGGCCTGAGTCGCCGCCAGAACTTTACGGCGAACCTCCTGCAAACCTTTGACCGTAGCGGCGCGCAGCAGAAATTTGGCTTCGGCATACGCCGGAACAATATTGGTCGCCTGACCACCATTAGTGATAATGCCATGGACCCGGACATCATCAGTAAAGAACTGGCGCAGGGCATTCACACCGACAAAGGTCTGAATAACCGCGTCCAGTGCACTTATCCCTCGTTGAGGAGCGGAGGCAGCATGCGCGGCTTTACCGTAAAATTTAAACACGAAGTCCACACAGGCAAGCGCACCTCGGGTGACCATATTTTTTTCCCGCGGGTGGAACATCATCACCGCATCGACCCCGGCAAAAACACCTTGTCCGGCCATGATTATTTTACCGCCGCCCTCTTCTTCGGCCGGCGTGCCGATAACTTCAAGCGTACCGTTAAAGCTGACGCCAGCCTGCCTGAGTGCCAGTGCGGCGGCGACTGAAGCGGTGCCAATCAGATTGTGACCGCAGGCATGGCCCAGTTCCGCCAGCGCATCATATTCGGCTAATAATGCGATAGTCGGACCGCCATTTCCTTGCTGCCAGCGGGCACGAAAGGCGGTATCGAGGCCGGCAAGGGGTCTTTCAATGCTAAAACCGGCGGCAGCAAGTGGCGCAATCAACGCTGCCGCCGAGCGATGTTCTGCAAAGCTCAGCTCCGGTGCTGCATGAATTTGCAGTGCCAGCGTGCGCATGGCAGTGCTGAGATTATCGACAGCATAAATGATTTTTTGCTTTTGTTCGTCAATGGTGCATTCTGACATGACAACTCCCTGAGATGGTGCAAATAACTAATTGTTAATAAATAACTTATATAGGTATAGGCTTTTTATTGAGCAATGTTAAATTAAGCTTTTTTATGACTGTCTGGCTCAACGCAAAAAAATTTTTATGTAAGAGGCGCAATGAACGAGAAAGACTGGTTGATTATTCGTACCGTCTGGCAGTACCAGAATATTACCCGGGCAGCAGAGCAATTGTTTACTTCACAGCCGGCACTGAGCTACCGCCTGAAACAGATTGAGCGCAAGCTGGGTATCCAGTTGTTTGAAGAAGGGGGCCGGCCGTTGACCTCCAGTACTCAGGGGCGCTATCTGGCGCAGCATGCTGAAAAGATGCTCAACGATGCCCAGCAGCTGCGGGAAACGCTCCAGCGCCTTAGTGGCCCACAACAGGGAGAGCTCAGGCTGGGGGTTGCCAGTAATTATGCAGCTTATCGCCTGCCGGATTTACTGTTGCGTTTCACAACGCAACATCCGGGGATTAACGTGAATCTGGTCAGCGGCCTGAGCGAAGAGATGTATCTTAAGCTGCAGCATGATGAGGTACATATTGCTGTGGTTAAAGACAATTACAGCTGGAAAGAGGGAAGTGCGCTTATTGAAGAGGACGATTATTACCTGGTCAGTCATCAGCCAGTTGATCCCGGATTGCTACCGTGGCTGCCGCAGATTCGCCTTAATCACGGGGGCCATGTTACCCAGCTAATTGACCGATGGTGGAAGGCAAATTATACCTTGCCGCCACGTATTGCCATGCAGGTCGATAAGCTTGAAGTTTGTCTGGCAATGGTCGCTCGCGGACTGGGCTATGCGATTATTTCCAGTTATCAGCCGCTGCCAGCACAGCTGATCAGAACGCCGGTATGGGTTGGTGGCGAAACGATCAAAAGCCGCACCTGGCTGTTATGGCGACACGCTGGCAACGCGCTTATCCTGCCGTTTATTGATATCTGTACTGCGCTTGCGGCAACAGGTGAAAGATTTTCAACCAGTGAATCAAACCTCGACAAAAGGGGGTAAAATGACTATCTTTGGCTGTCTGGATGTCTAAACGTGTAAATGGTTGTAATGAGGCGGTCTGACGATGCCAATAAGAGTCCCTGATGAGTTACCTGCGGTAAGTTTTTTGCGTAATGAGAACGTGTTTGTCATGACTTCCTCGCGCGCAAAGACGCAGGAGATTCGTCCGCTCAAGGTGCTTTTGCTCAACCTGATGCCGAAAAAAATAGAGACAGAAAACCAGTTCCTTCGGTTACTGTCTAACTCCCCGTTACAGCTCGATATACAGCTGTTACGCATTGATAATCGCGAAACGCGCAATACGCCTGTTGAACACCTGAATACTTTTTACTGTAATTTTGAGGATATTCAGCAGGAAAATTACGATGGCTTGATTGTCACCGGCGCACCGCTTGGTCTGGTTGATTTCAGCGATGTTGCCTACTGGCCGCAGATTGAGCGGGTCATTAACTGGGCGAAACAGCACGTCACTTCAACGCTGTTCGTCTGCTGGGCGGTTCAGGCGGCACTGAATATTCTTTATGGTATTCCCAAACAAACCCGGCAGAATAAGCTTGCCGGCGTGTTTGAACACCATATTCTTCATCCACATGCCTTGTTAACACGCGGTTTTGATGACACCTTTCTTGCACCGCATTCGCGCTACGCAGATTTCCCCACCTCATTGATCCGGGAATATACCGATCTGGAGATTTTTGCTGAAGCAGCGGGTGATGCCGGCTGTTATTTAATGGCCACGCGGGATAAACGTATGGCCTTTGTTACCGGCCATCCGGAATATGATGCGTTGACGCTGGCAGGCGAGTATTACCGCGATTGCGAAGCCGGCTTGAACCCGCAAGTGCCCCATCATTATTTTCCACAGAACAACCCGGAGCTGACGCCGCGCGCCAGCTGGCGCAGTCATGGCAACCTGCTGTTTTCAAATTGGTTAAACTATTATGTTTACCAAATCACGCCTTACGATCTGCGTCATATGAATCCGACGCTAGAGTAACCAGTATAGATGACTGACCCGGCTCCGGCCGGGTTTTTTTATGTCCTGAAATCCCATAAATAAAATAAAGAAACTAATTATTGATAATAAATATATAAATAATTACTTGTTTAACAGTAAGTTGTTTTTATTTTCCATAAAAATGGAAATAGTTTTTGATTTTGAAAATTTGATGGCTATGATTGAAATTCCAGAGTGACATGACCACCGCCGCTGATCATAAAACGCACTCAGAACTTTTTCTTCTTGGCAGGCAGAGGAGTGGAAGATAATGCAACAAGCAATCAGCAATGATGAACTGGTATTTTTACGGGTTTCCGGCGAGGCTGAACGTCAAATTCTGACGGAGCAGGCTGTCGGTTTTTTGCATGAGCTGGTAGCGCGTTTTGCGCCTGAACGTGAAGCCTTACTGGCGGCACGTCAGCAAACCCAGCAACGCATTGATGCGGGACAACTGCCTGGTTTCAATAAGGAAACGGCTTCCATCAGGATGGATAACTGGAAGATTCGCGGTATTCCAGACGATCTCAAGCGTCGGCGCGTAGAGATTACCGGCCCGGTTGAACGCAAGATGATTATCAACGCCCTCAATGCCGATGTGGACGTATTCATGGCCGATTTTGAGGACTCACTTGCTCCTGGCTGGCAGAAGGTCATTGAAGGGCAGATTAATCTGCGCGATGCGGTAAATGGCACTATCAGCTATACCAGTGAAACCGGTAAAATTTATCAGCTGAAACCTAATCCTGCGGTGTTGATATGCCGCGTCCGTGGCCTGCATCTTCCGGAAAAACACGTTTTATGGCAGGACAAACCGGTGCCTGGAAGCCTGTTCGATTTTGCCCTCTATTTTTACCATAACGTTAATCAGCTGCTGGAAAAAGGCAGTGGCCCTTATTTCTATTTGCCTAAAACCGAGTCATGGCAGGAAGCGGCCTGGTGGAGCAAAGTATTTAGCTACGCCGAAGATCGTTTTGCCCTGCCACGTGGAACGATCAAAGCGACACTGCTGATTGAAACTCTGCCGGCGGTGTTTCAGATGGATGAGATCCTGTGGAATCTGCGTGATCACATTGTCGGCCTTAACTGCGGGCGCTGGGATTATATCTTCAGCTATATCAAGACGCTGAAAAATTACCCCGATCGAATCCTGCCGGATCGGCAGTCAGTGACGATGGATAAAGGTTTTCTTGATGCCTATTCACGTTTGTTGATCCGCACCTGCCACCGGCGCGGAGCTTTTGCCATGGGCGGCATGTCGGCGTTGATCCCCAGTAAAGACTCCGAGCATAACCGCGTGGTACTCGAACGTGTTACCGCAGATAAGCAGCGCGAAGCAGATAACGGTCATGATGGTACATGGGTCGCCCATCCCGGGCTGGCGCAAACGGCAATGGCGGTATTCAATCGGGTACTGGGCGATCGGTTAAACCAGCTGGACGTCAGCCGTGAAGAGGATGAGACCATTACCGCAGCAATGCTGCTGGCGCCCTGTGAAGGGATGCGTACAGAAGCGGGTATGCGCGCCAATATTCGCGTGGCGTTGCAATACATTGAGGCCTGGCTTAATGGTAACGGCTGTGTGCCCATTTACGGTCTGATGGAAGACGCGGCGACGGCGGAAATTTCGCGGACTTCCATCTGGCAGTGGATCCACCATCGTCAGACGTTGAGCAACGGTAAAACCGTCACTGCCGATCTGTTTCGGCAGATGCTGGCTGAAGAACTTCAGGTACTGCAACAGGAACTGGGGGAATGTCGTTTTAGTCAGGGGCGTTTTGGTGAAGCCTCTCGTTTAATGGAAACTATTACCACAGCGCCTGAACTGGTCAGTTTTCTGACTCTGCCTGGCTATCGTTTACTTGCCTGATATAAGGAGAACCCACTATGACTCCACGTCATCAACAGATTGAGCAGCTTAGTGAGCAGTGGCAGCAAATCCGCTGGCAGGGGATTACCCGTCCCTACAGCGCTGAACAGGTCATCTCCCTGCGTGGTTCACTGACCCCCGCCTGTACGCTGGCTGAAAGGGGCGCCCACAAACTCTGGCAGTTACTCAACGGCGATGCCAGTAAAGGCTATATCAATAGCCTCGGTGCATTAACCGGTGGCCAGGCGCTACAGCAAGCTAAAGCGGGTATTGAGGCGATTTATCTCTCCGGCTGGCAAGTGGCTGCTGACGCTAATCTCGCCGGCAGCATGTATCCGGACCAGTCCCTGTATCCGGCTAATTCGGTACCTGAGGTGGTGGCGAGAATTAACAACAGCTTTCTGCGTGCAGACCAAATCCAGTGGGCAAATCAGATAGCGCCAGGCGACCCGCGTTATATTGATTATTTTCTGCCGATTGTTGCAGATGCTGAAGCCGGATTCGGCGGAGTACTGAATGCATTTGAGCTGATGAAAGGGATGATTCATGCCGGTGCAGCAGCGGTACATTTTGAAGATCAGCTGGCGGCGGCTAAAAAATGTGGTCACATGGGAGGAAAAGTGCTGGTACCCACCCAGGAAGCCATTCAGAAACTGGTATCGGCCCGCCTGGCTGCCGATGTCATGGGCGTGGCGACGGTGCTGATTGCACGTACTGACGCTGATGCTGCTGATTTGCTGACGTCTGACTGTGACCCGAGAGATGGCGCCTTTCTCACCGGTGAACGCACCGCCGAAGGTTATTTCCGCACGCATGCAGGTATTGAGCAGGCGATCGCCCGGGGACTGGCTTATGCCCCTTATGCTGACGTGTTGTGGTGTGAAACCTCTACACCCGATCTGGCCCAGGCTCAGCGTTTTGCCGAGGCCATTCATGCACAATATCCCGGCAAATTGCTGGCCTACAATTGCTCACCTTCTTTTAACTGGAAGAAAAATCTTGATGACGCCACTATTGCCAGCTTTCAGCAACGCCTGGCGGAAATGGGTTATGTGTTTCAATTTATTACTCTTGCTGGCATTCACAGTATGTGGTTCAACATGTTCGACCTGGCGCATGCCTATGCACAGGGTGAAGGTATGAAACACTATGTCGAGAAAGTCCAGCAACCTGAGTTCGCGGCGATTCGCCAGGGATATACGTTCTCATCGCATCAGCAGGAAGTGGGAACTGGTTATTTCGACCGTGTCACCACCATTATTCAGGGAGGACACTCGTCGGTGACTGCCTTAACCGGCTCGACGGAGGAACAGCAGTTTTGATCGGTGATGCCTCCCGGTGTTAACGGGAGGCATCGGTTGCTGTGTAATGAGGATCGCGAATGCCACCTTTTGATCTCCTTATTGCCCAAACCATCCTGCAGGGCTTTGATGCACAATATGGGCGTTTTCTTGAAATCACCGCCGGTGCACAACAGCGCTTTGAACAGGCTGACTGGCAGGGGATCCAGCAGGCCATGAAATCCCGTATTCATTTATACGATCACCACGTTGGGTTGGTGACAACCCAGTTACGATGCATTGCCCGGCAGCAACGGCTGGATGAAACGGTGATGCAGCGTGTAAAGCAGCTTTACACCACTCTGCTGCCTGATTATCCACGGTTTGAAATTGCCGAGAGTTTTTATAACTCCGTATACTGCCGCCTGTTTGGTCATCAGGCGATGACCGATGATCGGCTGTTTATTTTTAGTTCACAGCCGGAACGGCGTTTTTGTAATCAGTCCAGACCGCTCAGCAAGTGCTGGCAGGCCGGAGGGGATCTGCTGGCCATGCTGAGTCGCATAGTGGATGATTTACCTTTGCGTCTGCCCTGGCAGAATAAAGCACGGGATATTGACTGTGTTAACGCCCATTTGCAGGAGAATTTCCCTGCCCACGAGCTTGCCCAGGCGCGACTGGAAGTGTTTAACGAATTATTTTACCGCAACAAAGCGGCCTGGCTGGTGGCGAAGCTGCATCTTGCCTCCGGCAGTTTCGTTTTTTTGTTGCCGATTCATCGTACTGAGCAGGGGGAACTGTTCATTGATACCTGCCTGACACGCCGTCGTGAGGCCAGCATTGTGTTTGGTTTTGCCCGCGCTTATTTCATGGTGTATGCGCCGGAGCCCGCTGCACTGGTCGACTGGCTGCGGGATATTTTACCAGGCAAAACCACCGCCGAACTTTATATGGCAATTGGTTGCCAGAAGCATGGTAAAACCGAAAGTCATCGTGAGTATCTGCGTTATCTCAGCAGCAGCGACGACCCGTTTATTCCGGCGCCTGGGGTGCCGGGAATGGTGATGCTGGTATTTACCTTAGCCGGTTTTGATCGGGTGTTTAAGGTGATTAAAGATCGTTTTGCGCCGCAAAAAGAGGTGACTGAAGCGCAGGTACGTGAGCGTTACCAACAGGTGAAAGAACACGACCGCGTTGGGCGCATGGCAGATACTCAGGAATTTGAGTTTTTTGCTCTTGAGCGTTCGCGTATCAGCCCGCAGCTGATGGCATTAATGCAGCGTGATATTGCCGATAAAATGCGCTTCTGCGGGCGCTGGTTAATCATTCATCATCTGTATATTGAGCGAAAAATGATCCCGCTTAACCTGTGGCTGGAACAGGCGGACGATCGGCAGCGTCATGACGCCATAGAAGAGTATGGCAACGCCATTAAGCAACTGGCAGCAGCCGATATTTTCCCCGGCGATATGCTGTTTAAAAACTTCGGTGTCACTCGTCACGGTCGCGTGGTTTTTTATGATTATGATGAAATCAGTACTATGACCGGACTGCAATTTCGTCAGGTTCCCGCCGCCCGTTATCCGGAGGACGAGCTCAGTGCCGAGCCGTGGTATAGCGTTGCGGCAGACGATGTTTTTCCGGAAACGTTTCGTCACTATCTATGTGCGGATAAACGTCTGGTAGGGTTGCTTGAAACACTGCATCCTGAGCTGTTTGACCCACACTGGTGGCAGCATATTCAGCAGCGTTTGCGGCAGGGGTATATTGAAGATGTGTATGCTTACCGGCGACGACAGCGATTCTGCAATCGCCAGACATTGTTTGCTTCCTGAGCCTGCGGCTGGATTTGTGGTAGTAATTTATTGTTTCACATCGCGACGCTCTACTCGCGCCAGGCGGGCGCTCTGATAACATTCAGATGATCTGCCACATATTTAAAAATGCGGTAGGCCACGCTGGCGACCAGCAATGAGGTTAATGCCGGCACCCCACCGGGAATAACGTAGCCCGCGAGGCCGCCGGCAATGGATGCCGTGATGGCACAAAGTCCGATGAGCGGCGTCTCAGCGGGTAAGGTTCCCTGTTGTCGGGAGGCAGTCAGTGCGGCGCGATGGGTACGAATAATGAAATAATCTGTCAGCATTACGCCAATTACCGGCGGGAAAAAAATGCCCAAAAGCGTAAGAAAATCGACGAAGCGGTCCAGAATACCCAGCACGGATAGTAATGTGCTAAAGAAGCCAATAATTATGGTGAGAACCGGGTAAGAAGACTTTTTACCACTGATAATATCAATAAAATTTGCCACCCCCAACGCAGAAGAATAAAGATTAAGGTCATTAACTCTGACGGAAGAGAAGACCACCACCAGTAAACCCACTCCGGCGGATGCATGGGCCATAATGGTTACCACATTGGCGGTATTCAGCCGCATTGCCAGAAATACCGCCAGACCATTGACCAGATATTCACCAAGAAAAATAGTCAGTAAAACCATCCATAGTACCGATGAGGCACTTCGGCTATAACGAGTGATATCCGGCGTAATCAGGCTGGCGACGATGGCGCCGCCAACGACCAGCGTAATGCCAGCACCGAGAGTCAACGGCTGGTGAAAAACGGGTGATGGCAGGACCGGTGTATCTTTGTTAAGCACAATCAGGGTTATCCAGATTATGTTAACGATGAACAGGGGAACGGCAATTCTGGCAGCAAAACGCAGCGCACGAAAACCGCAGGCGACCAGCAGTGTAAGCGAAATCCCGGATAATGCGGCCGCCTGCTTTGCACTGAGTATGCCGCCGAGCGAAAAACTCAGCGATTGAGCAAAAACGGCATTTTGTACGCCAAACCAACCCATAAGGCTGACCGCAATCAGCAGACCGACCAGCGCGGAACCAATACGACCAAAGCCACACCAGCGAGCAAGCATACTGCCTGATAGGCCTTCCCGCATCCCGGCATAGCCCAGTCCAAAGGTGATAATAAAGAACAGCAGGCTACCGGCGCTGATAGCAATAAAAGCGTTGCTGATGGTCATGGAGTGGCCCAGTACCGCGCCAAGCATAAACTGGTCCAGCGCGGTAAGCATTCCCATATGAATAAGCGCCAGGCCAAAGAAAGGCATTCTGAACTGAGCAGGCACTCTACTGACAGTATAATTGTTGCCCGTAAGCATAGTAACATCCTTATCTGATCAGGGTGATGCCTTTGGTTAAAAACCTGGGTGGTAAATAAGTTGAAAATCCATGCTCATGACAAAATTCTTTTAACTGCTTAAGTGAGTGAACCTCGGCTTTCTGAAAAATATTCTGAATACGGTTGTTGATAGTTTTAATTGTGTTTGAACGTAGTCGGGCGATTTCCTTCGCCGAGAAACCGCGCATGAGGTAAAAAATGGTTTCATTTTCGGGTGATGCCTCCAATTAGTAGAACATGTGTTTCTCGATAAACGCTCCAATGACTTTTTCGTGGATCTCAACTGAGCGCGAAAAGCAGATTGTTTTACGAGCCAACCGTTTAATGCGGGTGCGGAGCGTCAGGTTATTACGTTCAATGCGTTGGGTGAAAATTTTGCCCGTCAGATGCT
>NZ_MOMB01000036.1 GCF_002752165.1 Erwinia sp. OLFS4 | reverse complement strand
ACCCGTTTTTATTTTTGCTGACATAACATCCTCATTCGTTCATAGCGCGGTAAGCGGCTTTCGCCCGCTCTTTGTCATAGCCAACCGCCGTTAACTTATTAACCAGTTTGCGTTTGTAGTACCAGTTGACGCCAAAGGTGCCTATCGCAACGATAATCCCCACCAGCACAGCCCAATCCTGTAACGTCAATGCCCCAGCAGCGGTCAGGATTGATGCAACCCAATACGAAAGCTGGGAGCTGTATTTATCCATTCTGATCATCTCCACCTCCCGCATGGGTGGCTCCGTTAAAATAAAAAAGGCCTCGCCGCAGCGAAGCCTCTGTGTAGTAGCTTGATCCAAAAATAATAAAGCCCCGGAAAACACCGAGGCTCAGATAGCAAAAACCCGCCTGAAATTTGGCGGGCTTTAGAATGTATACAGTGTTGAGAGTATTAATCTCCCACTATGGGTGTCAATTTAGGGCAAATTGTCTCACTTTGCAATGATTTCTTTATTCAATTCAGACATCCCGGTGATGTGTTGATACTCCGATTCTGCGATTGATTCCTGCGAATAGCACCACGCCAGTAACGCTTCGTAAAAGCGCGACCAGACTCTGTACCAGGTTGCTCTAGATACGCCGGGAATCAGCGCTACGATAGCGTGGTGCGCCCGCGTTTGGGATATTGGCCTTAATCCGGTGCCGTGGCATTTCTTACAAGGGATAATAACCAATTTGCCCGTACGATCAGTTTCTTTCCGGTCACAAACTTCACCACTGCCACCACAGCGACACTTGGCACCAGGAGTGTCGGCGGTTCGACAATATTCCTCCAGCGCCAGCATAGCTAATGTTCGAATCGCAATTGCGCCACGCCTGCCGGGAATTTTTCCAACATACTTCCGCGCCTGAGTCCGGGCGTATTTGGTCAGTTCGATCAATGCGGTGCGACCGGCATCAACATCTTTCGTATATTTTGCGTACAGCAGACATAGCCCTCCCCGGTGCCTTGCCTGGGTCATACCCAGTGCAGTCATCACATCAACTTTGGTTAAATGGCTGTTGCCGGTTGATCGCGCCTGATATGCCACAATTTGGGCTGATTTGGGATTCGCGATTGTCAGTGCGTATTTGAGCCTCATAGTTTTCCCTCAGCAATGAGAATATATTGCGTACGCATCACGCCCTCGGCATGAAACAGACGAGCAGTTTCGTTATCGATATAGTGTGTGCGGCGATCACATTCGTCATGGCACCCGCTACAGCCCCATGCAGCCTGTATATCTGGCGGCTTGATCCCGGTACCGCACGTCACCGCAAGTCTGAAATGGGTTAGCACTACGGTTTCCGGGTTGCCGTTACAGATACCGGGGATCCGAATCTGGCACTCACGCCCACGGGCCTCCTTCCGAAAATTCACAGATCGAGACATTGCTGACCTCCCCCCTGGATAATTCGCTGGCGTTTCTGGTACTCAGTCGGGGCACTCAGCCAATGAGCGGCACGGATTGTGCCAGCCTGCTCTGACGTGTGAATAATGCGGCGGTTGGTACGCGGTAACACGGCACATGCAGGGCAATAATCAGTCGTGTCGTGGATGCAACCGCGTTTATGACCACGTATACAGATGTGGTAACACCCGGCGTTTGTGGCACAGCCAGAACACATCGGAGCATCGCAGGTATAGGGTTCAAAGGGGGAGATCAACTCCGGTTCTGATTTATGCGGGGGATAACCGAGATGTCCGTCACAAAGTAACGTGGACGGTGCACCGCAGAAAATGCAGAGTTCGTTTTTCATACTGCCACCCCACACAGTTCTTTCTGTTCGAGGAAAACTTTTCCACGCTGTATTAACTCGTCACGATCAATATATTTTGTGATTCCTGCACCACTCCGCACTGGATCCCAGACAAGCAGCATTGAACCCTTGTTATTACCATCAACCTTTTTGCAGGTATCAGCGCGGACAAAAGAAATTCTTCCCCCGGTAATAAACCGGATCTCGCTGATATCGGTTAATGCTATGCGGAACCAACCTACTGAGGTATCAGCCGGAACCAGCATCACTACGCCAATGGCACTTTTTACGGCTTCCTGGGCCTTTTGTACCCACGGTGTAATGTCGCTATAGGGAGGGTTGCAGAAAACATATCCTGCCGGAAATAGTTCACCCCATTCCAGTGAAAGCGCATCATCCTCACTGGTCAGATAACGGTTATGAAGATAATTATCATCACTGGCTGCAACATCTCCGACAAAGTTGAATTCTCCATCGATGGCAGCAAATAATTCAGCCGGAGTCCGCCACAAATCCTTAATATCAACCGGGGTGTTACTTCCACCAAAATCAGCCATAGCCCACCTCACGCATAACTCAGCAACTGACTGGCGGCATTCTCCGCCGCAGCCGGTGTGCTGAATGTTTTGTTGAGGATGAAATGCCAAAGGGTATTCAGCGTGGCTTTGTAGAGTTCAGCGAATTCCGTATCGTCCATGTTCGCGAATGAGATCGACTTGGGTTCCTTGATGATTGCGCCATCAGGCATTTGCAAAAGTTGGAAATAACCCGCCTGGATGGTCGTCCAACGTCGAAAGGCATCAAAGGATTTAATCAGGGTCACGCGATCAGCCCGCAGCTCCATAACTGATTTTAGATAATCAGTTTCGCACTCAAGAATGATGCTATCGTGTGCTACCAGATTGATCAGGTATCTCGAATAACCACGGATCAGGCTTTTCTCGTCGGGGGAAATTGTGCCGCCTGTCGGTGTCCAGTATTCGAAGCCAAGATTGAGAAGTGAAAAATAAAGACGGTGAAATTTGGGGTTGCGTACTTTTTTGAAATCAGCATGTAACACTGCGCCGATCTTGATTTTATGATGTAAAAAATCACCGGTATCGGGCGATGCCGGTATCAGTGTTGTGTTGCTCGATTTGATAAATGCTAACTGTGCCATCTTCGCCTCTCGGGTTGATGGCACAACAGTACTGATTCAGGGTTGCCAGTTGTTCAGGCTGGCGAACATAGTATAGCGCTATTACGGGTGGTGCTCTACTCTTCTGCTGGTGGTTCTACAGGAAAACATGCTGCTTTAGCCAGTTCAAAAAACTCATCAACCGTTGCCACATACTGATCGGGACGTTTCACCACAGCAGCGGTTACCACCCCGTTATCGGTGTAAACCAACGTACAACCTTTTGCTGGTAACTTTACCGGCAACTCATACAAATATTTATCCATAATAGCAACCTCTTGCGGTTGAATCTTCCCTTGCGGGGGCCGATCCTTGTTTTGGCTTCCATGCCTACGCGCTACCTCATTGTTAACGAGATAACCCTCTGCCGCAAAAAGGTTTAAGTCAGCGACCACCTATTTCTTTTTGAATTTGTAGACCAATCCACCGCATCACTGGTACAGCCATGCTGTTACCAATCGCCTTATAACGAGGCCCATCAGGGCAGTTATTGGCATTTTTTCCACGCCAAGGGATCAGCGTGTGGTTATCAGGAAATCCTTGTAATCTCTCGCATTCAACAGGTGTAAGGCGGCGTACTTGCATACCCATAGCAACACCATGAATGTCAGTTTTTGTGAGGGTGTAGCTAACTTCTTGATGGTATCCTGTACCATTACCACCATTACGGGGCGCACGCCCGATGGTGTTCCCAGCAATAGCTATTGCCGTGGGATTTCGAGACATTATTGCTGGTGATAGATTTTTGGTGGATGCTGCCTGCGTACTACTCATGCGTTCAGGAAAAGCCAGCACATTCATCCCACGATCTGCACAGGGTGATGAATCATGACGCGCAGTCAACGTTCCAGCAATACCAGCCCCGTATTGTGTCGTAACAGCCAGATCAGTTGCATCTTTGTAGTCACGCGCTTTACACGTTGAGGCTGTTTCATCATCAGCGTATTCGCCAAATGCCGCCATACGATAACCTTTAACAATTCCGGCACCGCGTTGGCTGAACAATTCCTGATTGCTCAGACCAATACCACCAATATTGTTTGATTGATTTAACGTTGGGTGCGGATTATTAACATTATCCCAGTGACTGCCATTCATCGGATGTGCTAACAGGTGTCCTGCGATGCCCTGGTTGTCATCTGCACCACTTGTTCCAACGCCGCTTGCAGTAAGAGCGGCAACTGACGCCTGCGCTTCTCTGCACGGCGGAGTATCCCGGCGCAGGCCGTTGAACTCAAAAAATACTTTGGCGGGATCGAAGTCGTTTCTAGCACTTGCGACAACGAACACACGTCTGCGTCGTTGGGCCACTCCGAAATATTGGGCGTCCAACAATCGCCAAGCGATTGCGCGCGAAGATCCAGACACAGCACCTCCGTTTGACCATTTTTTCCCTGCCGGCTGTAGTGGCTCATCTTCTCCGGCCAGTCCAGCAAGAAAGCAACCGAAAGCGTTGTCTTTACTACTGAGTACTCCGGGTACATTTTCCCAGACGATGATAACTGGTGGCTTACCGTTTTCCCGGCGTTTGTTGTCAATTGCATTTGCTAATTCCACATATGAAAGGGTTAACTGACCACGAGTATCCAACAGGCCATTGCGCAGCCCGGCGATAGAAAATGCCTGACAGGGGGTTCCTCCTACCAGCACATCTGGCGCTTCCACACTACCGGACATTATATGCCCGGCCAGTTTGGTCATGTCCCCAAGATTCCGAATATCAGGCCAATGGTGAGCTAAAACAGCAGAGGGGAATTTTTCAATTTCACTGAACCAGAGCGGTGACCATCCCAGCGTTTCCCATGCAATGCTGGCGGCTTCAATCCCGCTGCATACTGAGCCATACCTCATGACTAATTCCCCTCGACCTTGATATGTAGCCTCGGCTCACCATCTTTGAAGAATGCGATCCAGTGAGTATTTGCTCGCTTACCTGAAGGATGTCCAAACGTTGGTTTCTGGTCAGTAAGCGCGAGGATTTCACTGGTTTTAATCTGCGTTTCGTTCCACTTAAAAATTAGCGTTCCCAAAGGCTTCAGCACCCGAAAAGCTTCGCTGAAACCTTTTGCTAGGTCTTCTCGCCATGTTTCTCGGTTAAGTGCTCCATACTTTGCACGCAGCCAGCTTGTTTCACCGGCAAACTGAAGATGTGGAGGGTCGAATACTACCAGGCTGAATTGTTCATCGGCGAAAGGTAGATCGCGGAAGTCCAGCAGCACATCAGGTTTTACATGCAGCTCGCGCCCATCGCATAGCGTGTGTGACTCATCGCGAATGTCTCCGAAAACAACACGCGGATCGGTACGGTCGAACCAGAACATGCGTGAACCGCAACACATATCGAGAATACTTTTACCGTCGAGGCACTGTTCAATTGTCATTGCGCACCTCTTTCTGCCGTCAAAATCACTACTGAAACGCTGGTATTGGCGAACTCATTGGTGATGATTTCCGACCAGTCAATGCTCCATCCAGGCAGAAGATCCTTACCTTTCATGCTCGGAGGCAGAATCGCCACCAGCCTACTACCGGTTTTGGTGAGGGATGCTGCCGCGTTCAGATGCGCCAATGCCCGTCCTTCGCTGAACGGAGGATTCATCACTATCCGATCAAAACAACCGCCCTGCTCCGCCCACTTAAGAAAATCAGCGTTAAATACCCGATGCCCTTTGCTTTCCAGAACTTTGCAATTCAGGGGTGATATTTCTACGCACGTTGTTTTCCCCTCGGTAAGGAGATCAGCAATAGCACCATGCCCGGCGCTCGGTTCCAGGCAAGAGTGGTGAGGTTCTATCCCTGCCAAATCGACGCAACGCTGCGCCAGATGATCGGGTGTTGGGTAAAACTGGTGTGATTTATGCTCAGGAATACAACCAGAAGCGACAATCTCGGAAATAACATCATCGGGGTCGTAGTCGAATTCGAACCAGAAGTGTCCGTTCTTCGACATTTTGACACCGCCTATAAATGCCAGCACATTTTCAACTTCGCTCTGAACGGCATTATCACGGTGGGAATAATCCAGACACCTGCTGTGCGGGTTATCGGTGACACCTTCACGCCGTTGGCCAGAACTATTCATCCATGCAATACGCTCTTTTTTCATTCCTACGAGTACGTTGATAACGGCGAACGGTAACGGGCGCTCCATCATCGTGAACTCTTTTAATCGCTTTTTTGGTTTCTGGCGAAATTCAGCGGGGATAGCAGCCGGGTACAGGCTGGCAAGCACACAATTAAGACGCCACGCCATATCAGGATGCACCTCAAGATGAGCCGTGCCTTTGAGGTAACAACGAATACGCAAAGCGCCACCATCAATCGTTAGCCACTGTCCTGTTTTCCTGTAAGCAGCTTTAATTATCGGGTCAGTGCTTGAATAGCCCGGTAGGTCACGTCCCATAAATTTAGCTATGACCGTACGCAGATCGTTCAGATACCCTACGTTGCTGTGCGTCAGGCCCAAATTACCCATGACGTAGAGGATCATTCTCTTACTAAAACCCTCCGGGCGGTTGGTTACGTGTTCCCCGGATAAGACCCTGAAAATACCATCCACGCGCTCACTAAAGAATTTTTGTCGAGAATTAAGCAGTGACATGATTGTCGGTCGAACGGTTTCTTCTTCAAATTCTGGCGTTTTCATTTCACGTATCTGATCGTTCCACTCATCCCGACGCTTTTGCGGCATATATTCGTAAACATCAGTAAGAGACAATGCCTGCTGCCAGTAAGAAGCGTTTAAATTAGCAATAGCCCCTTCGAGTTTAAATATATCGGCCACGGGTCTGATATAACACTCATGGTCGCTCTGATTACCGCGCAAGAAATAAGGGATCACTTCTGAACCGTCAGAACCGTTAAGCACACCAGCGAGACTTTCTATTTTTACCCTGGTAGATTTATATCGGCCAATCAAATTATCGACCAGATCGGAAGGTGCAGGGGCGAAAAAATCATCTCCTAAAATCAAATTACTCATATTCACCTCACGCCTTAGATTCTGCGGCGAGGCAACGCATAATTTCAGCCTCGGTCGGGAGTGGTTGGGTCAAAACCTGCCGGAAAATTTCGCGGCGCACACTGGTTCCTCGTTTGAGTAAGTGCTCAACCCTGTAAACCGGCATTTTCAACATGTGAGCAATTTGAACTGCCGACCGGCCAGAATGGTGTAGCTGGTAAACACCCGTAATAACCTTGCGACCGTAGACATTGCGGTTGCCTATCTTCACAACAGCACCAGTTTCTGTTTTCGGGTTGCAAACCACAGGCGGTTTAACTGGTGGTTGATAACAGGCCCCTGACCGCGCCCGCGCAGCCGCATTCCAGTTATCGATAAACGTTGCACAATAGTCGCAGCCATCATCGCTAACGTAACGGCGCTCTTTGATTAATGTATTAATTTCTAAAGACATTGGTCATACCTCGATTACAACAGTGAATTTTTATAGTCCGTTGCTACCTTCTGCACTTGACGGCATTGATCTACGTCAAACATACCGATGTGGCACTTTGCTACGGGGATACCAAGTTGTTCAGCCAGCCACGAATAGGCATCCCCTCGCCTCATGCCAAACTCTTTCCACAGCGGATCAAACGCTGCATGTGCAATTCGTTTTGCTGCTCGTAATTCCGCGTTAGCAAGGCGTCCCAGTGGAAGCGCATCACTATCCCGGTGACAGCCAACATGTGCACGGCACGGCTCACATTCCCAAAAAAACTTGTCAGCAAGATCTCTACGCTGTGGATATATTTTCCGACCAGTTACCAGCCGGGCATATTCACCGCAGTAATCACAAAAGACCTCACGATTAATATTCATCGTGTTTGATTTAACGTTTAAAAACATTGGCCATTCCTCGCATAATTATTTAATTAAAAAATATTATTTACTCTTCAGACGGCTTCGATAACTCTCCCAATTAAAATTTATCCAAACACCACCATCCATCATCAGGCGATCCATTACGCGAGGGCCAAGCACCCCGGCTAAATCAGCATGGTTAAGATTGGTGAGAACACCTACTGGTTTCATCATGGCGGTGCGCCGGTCAATAATTTGATGCAAAATGACAAATTCATTTTTTGTGTCACGCTGCACCCCAACTTCATCAAGTACCAGTAAATCAACGCGGCATAGTTCAGTTAATAATTCATCTTCACTCTTACCACCGTTATAACCAGCTCGAACCTCAAGCATAAGATCCGCCACCGTTATAATTAGCACTGTTTTTTCCTGCTCCAGTAGTGCGTTCCCGATAGCAGCCGATAAATGATTTTTTCCTGTACCTGTTGAACCACTAAAAACAAAGCTGACACAGCCAGAGCCAAAATTTGCCAACCACGATTTAGCCAGAGTAAGCGCCCGTCTTTGTCCATCATTCTCAACATGGTAATTTTTGAACGTACATTTTTGATAACGCTCGCGGATCCCTGATCTACCGAAAATTTTTTCCATACGTGTCCGATGATTTTCGCGCATCAGGTTTTCACTGTACTTTCGCCCTTCCTCAAGGTGCCAGGCCATAAGATCTTCCGCGCTGGTAAATTTGGGGCTTACGCCTGACGGGATGATATTCTGCAATCTTTTAAAAACTGCCGAAATGTCGCGCATAGTTACCCCCTGAAACCAGGTGGAATGGAAACATCTGGCGATGAAATTTTATTAACATCCCTGCCACTATTCGCTATGACCCGTCCTCCGGGGGCATACAACCCTTGATATTCGTTGGCGATGCTATGCCGAATGACCACCTCAGGCGAAATGCCTTGTCCCCTGAATTTATCAAGCTCACGAATGGCCCCGTTCGCTCCCTGGGATGTCTTAATCGGCTTACGCAATGCCCTGCGAAACTCGACCCATTCAGCCCATAGCTCAGGGAATAGCCAGTCCGGTAAATCAATTTCCAGCGGATTAAATTTCTTCGTGGCTATTTTCCCCTTGGGGGGATTTAAGGGGGGATCTTTTATATCTATCTCTTCCTCTTCCTCTGGTAACGCTTTTTGATCTCTCCCTGTAACGCCATGAGCGTTACTGTTTGCGTTTTCATTGCGTTTCATTTCGCGCATTTTTGTAACACGGTCATTTGTAAGTGCTCGTTTTTTCGAGGAATTACCATTATGCCGTTCAAATTTAGGGAAAATTAACGTATCACCCTCAACTGCCAACCATCCAACTCGAATTAGCGCATCAGCAAACCCACGCACGAATGTGATCCGGTCAACAGCATTTTTGGTAACGCTTGCTGCGTTACACTTTGCGTTACCATCAATTGTTTGTTGATCAGCCCATGCCCAAAGGCGCACCAGTTTGCCCAATGCAGCATCTGGATCTATGTCCAACAATTCGGCAAGTTGGTACACCTCGGGTTTATCCGGGGTTATCACCTCAATTTTTATCCAACTGGACGCCATAGAAGCCTCGGTATTTTAATTCTGTAACGCTAACAGCGTTACTATTTGCGCGAATTGACGTTGCAACCTTGCTTCCCTTTAACCCGTTTCAACGGTCTGGCATATGTTTTAGCGATAGCAATACAGCTTGCTATTGTTGCGTTGGGTCTGCTCATATAATGATCTGCTCCGCGAAATGCTGCTGAACGAGCAATATCGACAGAGAATCCATCACGAACCAGGTGATCGCGGATCTGCGTCTCGACCTGTTCTCTCGTAAAATTAGCCATTGGTCATACCTCGTTGTCACCAGCAGTAAATGCCGCCAGATGGTCTCTTTCTCAGCACATGCAATGCCTCAATTGCATCGCTGATTTCCTTATCAACATCCGGTAGTTCCAGCAATGCCGCGCTAATCGCCTCAGCGCATTCTTTTTGCGCCTGTGCTACCTGATATTGGATCGTCCCGTTCCTGCGGTGCTCCAGTGCTTTAAGGATCGCGGGCTTCAACTCATCAATCTTCGCTCTCGCCTTCCGGCTATCGCCGTCAAGCCAACGGAAGATGTTCTGCATGTTGTTGTGTGTTGCACCAGGGGCTTCTACCGGATACAGAGGTAAATCCCCACCACCGAGATCGAAATAACGCTGGGTTATCTCAGCCGCTACCGTTTCCCGTTTTGTTGCACTGGCCCAACGGCGTAGCTCAATGCAAATGGCTTCATGATTGATTTCCATAAGTCAGTTTTTATGCTCCTGGTGGTGTAGATTGATTGTTCTGGGGGATAAGTTCCGGCCAAATCCTTGTCCAGTCATCAGGGCGTAGGTCAATACGTGTTACAGCACCTAACGTAAATTCTTCGATCTCAACACAACGTGCAGGTGAGATCGGTGACTGACCTGAGGCCATCTGCGACAAATGAGAGGGTGATATACCCATTTTCTCGGCTAACTTTTTGGCATCACCCCGCTTTAGGGTTTTTATGTATTGCTTAAGATTCATATCTAACTCCGTTCAGAATTCGCATGGACTTTACCAAACACTAAATTAGAACTCAAGCATTTGCTTGTTTACCATTTACTAATCAAAATAATGGAATGGACATAAGAGAGATAAGGCGACAACGCCTCAAAGAATGGTTTGCTGACAAGCCTTTACCCAAGAAGGAGATGAGCTATATATCCCAATTAATCAATGGGAAATCATCGTTTGGCGAGAGAGCAGCCGCAAGAATTGAGAACGATTATGGGATGCCCGGTGGGTACCTTAGCCAACCTTATGATGCTTCAGATAGCTCACAGCCTACAGTAGTGCTGGATGAACAAGAAGAAAGGCTGATAACTCTTTTCAGAGAGTTTCCTGATTCAGCAAAAACCAGAACGATTAGAGAATTTGAAGAAAAAGCCAAAGAATTCAATGAATTATTCGATGAACTCTTGCGGCGAAGTAAACTTTAATTATCTGCCTCCCTAAATAAATCAACATTCTTACTACAAAATCACCGGCCATGTGCCGGTTTTGTCGTTTTTGTACCTTCAATAAAAAAAATCAAAACCAAATGGTTTACTTTCGCTTTAGTAAATAGTAAAGTCACTTCCATCAACGGCAAGCAGCCAACGCGATAAGGCAAGGAAAGCCCACGAAGTAGCTACCGGCGAGCGTATGAAACACCGGGTGAATCGCGAGAAACACGGCACAGCAGGCTGATATGGGTAAAAGTTCTGACACCCCGGAAAGACGGGCGAGGTATGACCAATCACGTTATAAGCGAGGAATGACCAATGGCGACCAGATCAAATATCAATGTAAAAGTCGGTGACATTTATCACTGCGTCTACTGTCACTGGGATGGCTATCCTGAACATCACGGCCCGATTCTGACAGCGCATTACAATTCTCAGGAATTAGCGGAAAAGCTGGTTTCACATGGTGATATATCAATATTAGATAATAGCTGTGATAAACCAGAAGGACATTCGTTCGATAATCGAGTTGATGGCTATACCGTTTATTATGGCCGAGATCGTGGCGAAGAAAATGTATCTTTTAAAGAAAAAGCCAGCCCACTAAATCAAGAAGAGTTTTCATATATATGGGATGGAGAAAAGTGGTTGGTTATGAAAGGAAATGAAAGAACCAAATATCCAAAAGATGCAATAGAACTGTAATTTAAAAATATTTAGCTGGTTGTGGTGACGGAGAACCGACCTCTTATAGCTATGTGCATAAAGTCCATGATTACCGCCCACAGCCAGCTAAATTCCAAATAAAGAGAGGAATAGAAAATGGATTACGCTAATACTCCAATCGACGCCCTAGTTTTTCTGTTTAATCGACGCGGCTATGTATACTACTGCGATGGTGACGAACAGAAATACCACGCAGTAGTAGACGAAAAAAGTTAAGCCGCCAAACACCAGGTGAATATATGCAACAACTATTATTCGCATTAGTTGTAACAGTATGTCCTGCGCATGAAACATGCAAAGACGTTGTTTATGAAATTTATGAATCTAAGCGGGAGTGTGAAACTGTTATTTATGAAAGGCGTGTTTTTAACGGTAATTGTTACGAAATAAAAAGTATCATCCATCAGAAATAAACCCCTCTTACATTTTCATGAGCGTTAATGTGTGAGGCTTTATAAACGCGAATACATACAGGAATAAAGATATGTTTGAACTTAATGAATTTCAATCAACCGTATTACGTCAATTTATCGATTCCCAATGGAGTGACTTTGTTAAACATTGTGATGAGGTAGGCAACGATGGGCTATCACTCGCTAACGAAATTAGCGTAGCGATTGGCGGCGAGGAAGAGTAGCCGTAAAAAGGCCCGCACAAGGCGGGCCAGTCTACCGGCTTAACGTCCCGGTGACGGCGGAGTCAGCGACCAAACCGACTCCAGCGAGGTATGACCAATGGCTTCCACCACTGGACGCAAGGATTATAACACTACGAGGTAATCATGCAAACAGCGCTACCAACGTCGATCAATAAAAAATTGTTCATTGCTGCACAAAAGTATACATGGGAAAACGAATTTAGTATTCGCGTTATGGATTATGACCCACCTGATAATGAAAACGTAACCACGGTCTTATTAACAACACTAGATATTTCGATTGATATTCCATCTGTCAATTTAACACAATGCGAAATAGATGGGTTGGAAAAAATGAAGAGTAGAATCGTTACCGACTCACAAATGCGAATCAAGGAAATTGAGGAAAAAATTCAGTCCTTACGATGCATTGAACATTAATAAGCGAGGAGTGACTAATGGGATTATATACTTGTGGTTTCATACCAAAAAAATTAGCGATAGTAAATGGCACTATTGCTCTTGCTATTACGGTAGAAGCCAAAAATGAAAAAATAGCCGAAATGAAAGCATCTGTAGCGCTGGAAGAATCTTACCCGGATTCAAGCGGAAATTATTTCAAACCTAAAATTTGTGTACAAAGCGATGATTTAGAGTATCCACCAATTGATCAATTCGATTCTGAGTGGATCTCTAAACGTATCTGGAATGACGAAATCAAAGATTTTGAATTAATTGTCACTGAGGAATGTGCAGTTGATGAGCCTGGTTCCATTGCTGACCTTCCGACAGATGTTCGAATTGCCTATATCGTCATGTATGGCGCAGTGCCGGAAACTGTAAATCAGGAGTATCTGTCAAACGCCTACGACATGCTGAATGACGAAGAAGCACCGGAAGATATTCGCGCGGTGATAGATGGCCTTTGCCGCGTTACCGCCGTTAAAAATATGTTCCCTGCATCCGTTGATAATTTGCTTACCGCCCTCCGCG
>NZ_MOMB01000023.1 GCF_002752165.1 Erwinia sp. OLFS4 | reverse complement strand
AGCATCTGACGGGCAAAATTTTCACCCAACGCATTGAACGTAATAACCTGACGCTCCGCACCCGCATTAAACGGTTGGCTCGTAAAACAATCTGCTTTTCGCGCTCAGTTGAGATCCACGAAAAAGTCATTGGAGCGTTTATCGAGAAACACATGTTCTACTAATTGGAGGCATCACCAAATTATAATATAATCATATTGATATTTATTTTATAAACGACTTTTTAGTCTGAATAGCGCATTGATTTTGCTTAAAAACATACGCTATGAGACACAAGATAAGAATTATTTTCATTCATTTGGAAATATATTCAGATTAATCTGAGCTTTTTTAGCGCTAAGTGGCTGATTTAACATACTCATACATTTATATTTCTTAACTGTTGTAGCGCTGGAAATGGATGATTATGGGCGAGGAAGGGCAGGTATTTCGCTGAGAAGCGAGGACAGCAGATCAAATACTTCACCGAATAAGTGTTCGCAAAACGGTGCCAGCAGCGGCATCATCATACTGATAAATACCAGACCCAATGTTAAAGTGACGGGGAAACCAATGGCAAATACCGACAACTGAGGTGAAACCCGGTTTAATAAACCCAACGCCAGGTTGAGAACCAGTAACAGGGTAATTAATGGCAGCGCCAGTCTCATTCCTTGCAGGAAAACCACGGCTGCCGAGCGGCAAAGCGCGAGCCAGGCATTGCCATTTAAGGTATCTCCGCCAATCGGTAATGTATGGAAGGTGTCGCAAAGCATTGAAATCAACCACAGGTGGCCATTAAAGGATAAAAACAGCAACATGGCCAGCATATCCAGCAAGCGCGCCAGAACGGGCATGTTCAGCCGGCTGGAGGGGTCAAAAAAGGTCGCAAACGAGAGGCCCATCTGTAAGCCGATGACCTCGCCGGCCATGCGGATTGCGGCAAAGGCAAACTGCATAGTAAAACCAATGGCAATACCAATCAGGATTTGCTGAATCAGCAACCAGAAGCCCGCCGGCGAAAATAGAGTGACCTGAGTTAATGGCAGCCCTGGCAGCAGTACCCAGGTTATCATTACGCCAAGGGCAATTTTAACCCGTTTACTGATGGCTTTTTCGCTGAGCAGCGGCGCCGTCATCAGCAGCGCCAGTATGCGGGCCAATGGCCAGAAAAACTGGCTGACCCAGAGCATCAGCTGACTGCTGTCAAAGTTAATCATTTAGCCAATCATATAGGGCAGGTTGCTGAACAGCGTGCGCATATAATCCAGCAACAAGTTGAGCATCCACGGGCCGGCGATGACGATAGTGGTGATTACCGCGAGGATCTTGGGGATAAATGACAGCGTTTGTTCGTTAATTTGGGTAGCTGCCTGTAAAATACTGATCACTAATCCGCTGAACAGTGCCGCCAGCAGCAAGGGGGCGGCAACGGAAAGTGCTAGCATCATGGCATCGTGTCCGATGACCATGACCGATTCAGGTGTCATAGATTTCTCCTGTAAACCTTGCTTAGCCGGCTGGTTATCACCACGGTGACGACAGGCTAAGAGTAAAATGACTGCGCCAGCGAGCCGACCAGCAGCTGCCAGCCGTCAACCAGTACAAACAGCATCAGTTTAAAAGGTAAGGAAACGGTTGCTGGCGGTACCATCATCATTCCCAGCGCCATCAGTACGCTGGCAACCACCAGATCAATAATCAGAAACGGAATAAAAACGGTAAAGCCAATCTGGAAGGCGGTTTTCAGTTCGCTGGTAACATAAGCCGGCAGCAGAATGCGCATTGGCACCGCTTCAGGTCCGGCAATGGGCGGCGTATTAGCCAGCCGGGCAAACAGCGCCAGATCGGCCTCCCGGGTCTGACGCAGCATAAAGCTGCGTAGCGGCTGGGCCCCTTTTTGCAGGGCAACTTCCATCGAAATTTTGTCCTGACTGAAAGGCAGGTAAGCATCCTGATAAATCTTATCAAGGGTAGGGGACATAATAAAAAAAGTCAGGAACAGCGCCAGGCCAAGCAGCACCTGATTAGGCGGTGCCGAAGGCGTGCCAAGCGCATTTCTTAACAAACCGAACACGATGATAATGCGGGTAAAACTGGTCATCATCAACAGTATGGTGGGTAAAAAGGTCAGTGAGGTAATAAATACCAGCGTCTGCACGGGTAGTGACCAGCTCTGGCCGCCGTTTGCCATTGGATGGCTTACCAGCCCAGGTAACTGTGCCTGAGCCTGTGACATAAATAGCAATAGCGTGAGTGGCAGAAAATAACGCTTCATTGTGATCGGCCTGTACGCTTAAGCAGTGATCCCAGCGCCTGACGAAAGTCAGTCTCAGGAACGACGGGCTGCGGATTATCCGTTGTGCAGACTGGGGCTAACGTATGCAGATGGCAAATTTGTGTTGAGGTGACCCCCAGCACCAGCCTGGCGTCTTCCACATCGATAATCACCACACGTTCGCGTTGACCGAGCTGGCAGCTGGCGCTGATGTTCAGCGTCTGACCGCCGGTTTTGCGCGATGTCAGTCCAAGGCGTTTAGCCAGCCCGCCGCAGGCCAGAATCAGCAGCAGAATGGCGGCTAAGGTCCCACCAACCTGAGTCATTACCGCGCCGGTTGACACCGACGGGCTTTGTACAGTTGGCTGGCTACTACCGTGGGCGCTGGTTAACGGAGAGAATGACATCAGCGGCTCAGGCGACGCATACGTTCTGATGGCGTAATTATATCGGTAATACGCACGCCATATTTATCATTGACCACCACCACTTCCCCCTGGGCTATCAGGTAACCATTGATTAAAATATCCAGCGGTTCACCAGCCAGGCCATCCAGTGCCACTACTGAGCCCTGCGCCAGACGCAGTAACTCTTTAATTGTCATTTTCGTCCGGCCAAGTTCAACAGTCATTTTTACCGGAATGTCCATAATCAGGTCGATATCCTGCATGGGCCCCGGATTTTCGCTGTTTTCCAGTGACTTAAATATCCCTTCAGACGATGCGCCTGCCGCCTGTTGATCCAGTGCGTCAGCCCACAGGTCGTCCGCAGAGGTGTCATCGGACGGCTTTTTGCTGTCACTCATTTGGGCTGTTCCTCGTTCAGCGAATGTAAAATCGGGTTAATCAGATGCTCAACGCGCAGCACGTACTGACCGTTAAGCGTGCCATAGTGGCTGGTCATGACCGGCACGCCGTCCACATGGGCGATAATGCGTTCGGGTTTTTCGATTGGCAGAATATCACCAGGTTTTAGTTGGAGAATGCGCGATAAACGCAAAGAAACCTCAGCAAAAGTCGCGATTAACTGCAGTTCAGAATGCTGAACCTGCCTGACCAGGGTGTCACGCCACGCCTGATCTTCCTGACGAGAGTTGGCCAGCGGAGGATTGACCAGGGTTTCACGCAGTGGCTCTATCATGGAGAAGGGAATACAAATGTTAAATTCCCCCATCAGGTTGCCAATCTCTACCTGAAACGCAGTATTCACCACAATATCGTTTGGTGAAGTGGTGATATTGGTAAACTTCACCTGCATTTCGGAGCGAATGTATTCAATCTCCAGCGGGTAAATGGGTTGCCAGGCCTCACTGTAGCCATCCAGTGCCAGCTTGAGCATACGCCGGATGACGCGTTGTTCGGTATGGGTAAACTCCCGCCCTTCAACTTTGGTCGGGAAACGTCCGTCACCGCCAAACAGGTTATCCACCGCGACAAAAACCAGACTGGGTGAAAACACCATCAGCGCTGTGCCGCGCAGTGGCTTCAGATGGATCAGGTTCAGGTTGGTCGGCACGGGCAGGTTACGGGCAAATTCATGGTACGGCTGAATCTTAATTGCACCGACGGTAATATCCGGGCTACGACGCAGCAGATTAAACAGTGCCATGCGATATGAACGCGCGAATCGTTCATTAATCAGCTCCAGCGTCTGCAGGCGCTCACGCACCACGCGCCGCTGAGTATTGGGATCATAAGGCCGGATATCGTTATCGCCAGAACCTGTGTTCTGTTCATTTGACGCGCTGTCGCTATCGCCATTAAGCAGCGCGTCAATTTCGGCCTGTGAAAGAATGCTATCACCCATATCAGAATCACCGCAAAATAAAGGCTGTGAACAGTACGTCGGTCACGACCTGTGGAGGTTGTCCCGGTACCAGCGGCGGCGCAAGCACTTCTTTAATTTGCCTGACCAGTGCTTGCTTACCCTCTTCGCTGGCCAGCGTACTGGCACTCTGGCGCGAAAGCAGCAGTAATAACCGGCTGCGCACTTCGGGTAGATAGTCACTTAAACGTTGACGCGTCGCTTCGTCGGGCAAACGTAGCGTAAAACCAACGTAAAGCACACGTTCGGGATCGTTATCGGGATTGACCAGATTGACGGTGAAGGTATCGAGGGCCAAAAATACCGGCGCTGCAGGCGGCGGTGTTTTTTTCACTTCGCTGGTCTTGTCCGTAGGCATGTTGTGCTTCATTTGCCAGACTGCATAACCTGCCACGCCGCAGGCGACCAGTGTTAAACACATTAACACCGGCAGCAGAATATTTCGTTTTCCGCCTTTGGTTTTAGCTTTATCAGTCATAATTACTGTTACTTCCTGTGATTATTAGGGCGGTAAACCACTCCGCAGCCTTATGGCTCTTAATGCAAATTATGCCGCGTCCTGCGTCAGACAATTGCCAGAAAAGACGCGGCTTTTACGGCTAGCTTGGGCGTTTGTCCTCCTCAGGCGAAAATATCGACAGCGCCGCGATCGGCGGCCAGACGCTGGATTGACACCGGAACGGCTAACGCCACGCTGTCACTTTCGCTCTCATTACCGCTTGCCAGGCTGAATGTGTGGCCGGCTGGATTTTTGTGGTGACTTTGTTCGTGCTGACCGGCAAACGACTGACCCTGAGCAAAAGCATCGCTACTGACATGACTCTGCCCCAGATTGATGCCGCTCGCGGCGAGGGCATGACGCAGATGAGGGATAGCGGCTTCCAGGGCGGCACGTACCTGGCTATGCGCGGAGACCATATTCAGGTTTGCCTGATCGTTGTCCAGTTGCAGACTAATCTGGATACTGCCCAGATCTTCGGGATGTAAATGAAGCTCGGCACTGTGCTGACCATGGCGACTGAACATAATGACATGCTGACCCAGAGCGTGCTGCCACTCCTGGCTACCGAGCTGAGCACTGAGATGGGCGCCTGGTGGGGCAGAAACCTGACTGGTCAGGCTGGGCGTCTGTGCGGCACCGGCGGTTGATACTATTACACCGGGTGTCGTCGTCGGACCGGAACCTGAATTTTCTTTATCGGAAGAGCGCGCACTGAGAAATGACTGTGTAAACTCCACCGGCCTGGGCGCTACAGGCTCTGGCGTGGCCACGGGGGAGGGGTGATGGGCGTGGGGAGGGGCCACCGTTGTTGCCGTTGTTGCCGTTGAGATTTTTGCTGTTTTAGCGGACACACTGATAGCGTTACGTGCATGTTTTGCCGCGGTAAGCAGGCTGGCGGGAGCCGGTGGCCCGCTACGTTTTTCTCCGGTGATTAAGGTCGTGTTGCCATCGCCACTGTCTGTCAGTGGTGCACCAGCTGCTTGCACTATGTTGTGGGGCAGCATAGTCAGTAAGGCTTGTAATGTCTGCATGTCAGCGCTGCTTAGCGTGGCCGTGGCCGTTTGTGGCGTTGGCTCGCTGTTTTTCACAGGCTGGCGGCTGGTGCTGGCATGTAACAACGTGTGCAGTAGTTCCGGTTTATCAAGCTGGCTGAGCAGCTGATTCAGGTCAGCACTGATGCCGTTGTCCGCGGTGCCTACCGCAGGACAGGCCTCACTGTGCGCATGGCCGGTTGACGCCTGCACACTCTGGTTTTTTATCAGGGCCACCAGCCGGTCACCCAGTAACTGCAAAAATGGCGGTGCTGTGTGTGGGTCGATGCCATGACCCGCCGGTAGTCGTATATCCTCGCCGGCCTGCTGGCCATCACTGACCGGCAGGTTACTGGTATTGATTGTATTACTGATTACCATTGGCAATGAAATCATTGGCCTTTCCTCAATGATGCCCGCTGGGCAAATTCATCCATTCGTTTTTGGTCGCGGCGATTTTCCTGCCGCCGTTCGCTGGCAGCGGCGCGTGCCTGTAATGTCTGAAAAGCCTGTACCCGCTGCTGTTTATCGCGCCACCAGGTCAGCGCGTTTTCCAGCCGCAGGCTCCACTGGCTGAGTTGCAGACGGTGTTGTTCGATCGCTTTTTCCAGAGTCTGAATAAACAGGTGATAGTTGTACCAGCGATCGCTAGCCATTCCTTCGACCATACTGTCATTAAGCTGCAGGCGATATTCATCCTGATAGTTGAGTAACATCGTCAGCTGCTCTTCAGCCTGCTGATGCCCGCGACGCACGTCGCCCAGCTGCACTACGGCTTTGTCGAGTTCCTGCTGTGCGAGGTCACATAATGTGTTCATGGTGTTGCTATTTTTCATGGCCAGTTCCTCATCGTAATGATGCTCAGCCAAACAGTGCGGCGAGATGCAAACATGCATCATCGTAAGCACTTCGTTCATAAATGCCCTGTTGCAAAAAAGCTTTCATTTCCGGGTAAAGCTTGATGGCCTGATCGAGCATCGGATCACTGCCTGCGGCGTAAGCGCCAACGCTGACCAGATCGCGATTACGCTGGTAACTTGATAACAGCTGCTTAAACTGACGTACGCGAGCGTATTGTTGTTCATCTATCAGATGTGCCATTACGCGGCTGATGGAGGCTTCAATATCAATCGCCGGATAGTGCCCGGCTTCAGCCAGCTGGCGCGACAAAACAATATGGCCGTCGAGGATGGCGCGCGCGGAGTCCGCAATCGGGTCCTGCTGATCGTCCCCTTCAGTCAGTACAGTATAAAAAGCAGTAATTGAGCCACCGCCGCTGATCCCGTTACCTGCACGCTCTACCAGTGCCGGTAGCCGGGCAAACACCGAGGGGGGATAGCCTTTGGTTGCCGGTGGCTCACCAATCGCCAGCGCAATTTCACGCTGCGCCATTGCATAACGGGTCAGCGAATCCATGATCAGCAGAACATGCTGACCACGGTCGCGAAAATCTTCAGCAATACGGGTAGCATAGGCGGCCCCCTGTAAGCGCAACAGCGGTGAGACGTCGGCAGGTGCGGCAATAACCACCGAACGGGCGCGGCCTTCACTGCCAAGAATATTTTCGATAAAATCTTTAACTTCGCGTCCGCGCTCACCAATCAGTCCGACGACGATAACATCGGCTTTGGTATAGCGTGCCATCATCCCCAGCAACACGCTTTTGCCCACGCCCGACCCGGCAAACAGCCCCATACGCTGACCGCGACCGACGGTCAGTAACGCGTTAATGGCCCGAACCCCGGTATCCAGCACTTCGCTAATTGGCGTGCGCTGCAGCGGATTAAACGGCGGCGTATTCAGCGCAGCTTTGTAGCCAGTATTTGGTGAAGGCAGCCCATCGAGCGGGCGCCCGCTACCATCCAGCGCACGTCCTAATAATTCCGGGCCGAGCGGCAGCTGCTTACCACTTTGTGCAGTATCACTATTCACCCGGGCGTAGACGCGCGCACCGGGCAGAATGCCGTCGACTTCTTCCAGCGGCATTAAAAACAGTTTCTGGCCGTTAAAACCAACCACTTCTGTTTCGATTTCACAAATCTGGTTGCCGTTGTGGCGCTCAATAACGCAGGTTGCTCCCAGCGGCAACTGCAGCCCGCTGGTTTCCAGTACCAGGCCCGTTGCCCGCGTCAGTCGCCCATAGCGTCGCATAGTGGGTAACTGTGCAATACGCTGTTCAAAAGCATCCAGGGAACCTAGCCAGGCAGAAAGACGGCTTGTCATCACAGTTCTCCGGGTGCAGCCAGCCGGCAGAGTTCCTGCCAGCGGGTAGCGATACTGGCATCCAGATCGCCGTCTTCGGCACTGACTTTGCAGCCGCCGGCGTGAATGGTGGCATCGGCCAGCAGTCGCCAGCCGTGCAGGTTGAGTGTTGCGCCAAGACTGTTTTCTACCCGCTGAAAGTCATCGGGATGGACGCGCAATGTTGGCTTACCACTGAACATTGGCTCCTGCTGGATCATCGTCTGAATCTGACGCAGCAGGGCGCTGCCATCAACATGCGGTGGCTGTCCCAGAACCTGACGGGCGGCTTCAAGCGCCAGTTGCATCAGGCGCGAAGCAATCACGCTGTCCAGCGCTTCCAGCGTGTGCTGAAAGTCTGCAACTAACTGCTGCATGCGCGCCTGTAACGGAGCCTGCTGCTGTTGGGCTTCGGCCAGTCCTTGCTGATAACCGGCGTCATAGCCGGACTGTTGTCCTTCGGCGTAGCCTTTTTGTTGCCCCTCGGCATAACCAATGGCCTGCGCTTCATTGCGGGCCGCCATCTGCAATTGTTCTAGTGCCTGTGGTGGGATAACCTCAGCAGGTGGGCTGAGCAGTTCAGGCTCTGGCTGTGCCTGAACATCAATCACAGAGGGTGTCTGTTGTGATAAATCCTCAGGCTGCCAGCGTTGCCATGGCAGGGCGCTAATATCAGACATAGGTTTCCTCGCCGCCGCCAATTACCATTTCGCCACTCTCGGCCAGACGACGTACAATAAGCAGAATCGCTTTTTGTTCGCTTTCGACGACCGACATGCGTACTGGCCCCCGGTTGGCCAGATCGTCGCGCAGGATGTCCGCCGCGCGCTGAGACATATTGCGCAGGAATTTTTCGCGCAGCGGTTGGTCGGCACCTTTCAGTGCAACCAGCAGCGACTCGGATTCCACTTCCTGTAGCAGGCGCTGAATACTGCGATCGTCGACTTCCACCAGATTTTCGAACAGGAACATTTCATCAATAATTCGCTGTGCCAGTTCGCTGTCGAAGGCGCGAACGGCATCCATGACAGCTTCTTCCTGCTGGGTTTTCATCAGGTTAATAATTTCGGCGGCGGTGCGAATACCGCCCATCTTCGCCCATTTAAGATTCTGGCCGTCCAGCAGGTTATTAAGCACTTCGGTAAGTTCAGCCAGTGCCGCAGGCTGCACGCCACCGAAGGTCGCAATACGCAGCATGACATCATGGCGCAGTCGTTCATCGAACTGTGCCAGGATATCGGCCGCCTGGGCGCGCTTCAGATGCACCATGATGGTGGCAATAATCTGCGGGTGTTCATCGCGGATAAGATCAGCCGCTGCCTGAGGCTCCATGAAATTGAGGGTTTCCATCCCGCTGGTGGTTTCTTTGGTTTCAAGAATATCCTCAAGCAGGCTGGCGGCGCGTTCTTCGCCAAGAGCTTTGGTCAGTACCGCGCGCAGATAATCACCAGAGTTAATACTCAGGGCCGCATACTGTTCGGCCTGAGCTTCAAATTCACGCAGGACTTCCGTGAGCTGCTTATGGGAAACCTGTGGCATGTTGGTCATTGCCGCGCTCAGTTGCTGAACTTCACGCTGTCCAAGATGCTTAAAGACTTCGGCGGCCCGATCTTCGCCGATGGTCATGATCACCACAGCACTTTTTTGGATACCGGTCAGACTCATTGTTCGTCCTTCATCCAGTTGCGAATAACCAGCGCCACAACGCGCGGGTCCTTCTCTGCCATTTCACGGATATTCTGGCTCATCATCTCAGCACTCATACGATTCTGAGATTTACGTTCCCGGTCCTGCTCATCTTTTGACAGCGATACCGTAACCGCGTCGTTTTGCTGTTCGTTCTGGCGCTGGCTGATTGCTTCCGCTTTTAAGCGATCCAGTTCAGCCTTGCGCAGGAGTTGCGGACGCACCATTTTGCGATAAAGGATCCAGGCGACAATCAGCACCAGCAGCCAACGGCCAATCTCAAGCATCTGATCGATAAACGCTTGCTGTTGCCAGAACGGCAGGTCGCCTGCGGCGGCATCAGCCTGATTAAACGGTGAATTCACCACGTTCAGGCTATCGCCACGACTGGCGGTATACCCCATCGCCTGGCGGGTCAACTCCTCAATCTGCTTTAACTGGGCGTCAGTCAGGGCGACGGGTTTGCCGGCGGCGTCCTGACGATAATTCACCACGACTGCCACGGACAGGCGCTGTACCTCGCCAACGTTTAGCCGGGTGTGGCGAATGGTCCGGTCCACTTCAAAATTGACGGTTTCATCTTTGCGGGTACTGGATGGCAGGTTGTTCGCAGTGTTGTTGCTGTTGCTGGCGCTATTTTTATTGCTGCTGGCATTATTAGGGTTACGGTTAGCCTGATTCTGACCGTTAGCCGCATTATTATTTGGCGTAGTAATCGGTGCGGTATTTGCCGGTGCCGGCTGGTTTGACAGCGCGCCCGGCACGCCGCCGGGGTAGGGGCCGCCAATTTGTTCGCTGGCTGAGGTCTGCCGGGAACGCATAACCTGATTATCAGGCTTGCTATTAGGTTTGTATTGCTCGCTGGTCTGTTCGCTGCTATCAAAATTAATCTGTGCGGTAACCTGAGCGTGAACGTTACCGTTACCGGTGAGCGGAGAGAGAATATTCTCAATACGCTGCTGGTAGCGGGCTTCCACATCGGCAGTATATTTCAGCTGGGCATCATTCAGGTCACGGCCGGCAGCATCAGATTTGGTCAGCAGATGGCCTGCCTGATCAACCACCGTAACATTGCCAGGGGGCAGACCAGCAACGCTGCTGGAAACCATATGGACAATAGCGGAAATCTGACCGTCATCCAGCGCCCGGCCGGGTTGCAAAGTCAATGTAACTGAAGCTGACGGTTTTTTTTGCTCACGAACGAACAGCGTGGGTTTTGGCATTGCCAGGTGCACGCGGGCACTTTTTACCGGACCAATGGTTTCAATTGTGCGTGCCAGTTCACCTTCCAGTGCCCGCTGATAGTTAACCTGTTCACTGAACTGGCTGATACCGAATTTTTCTTTATCCAGCAATTCAAAACCGACGCCTCCCCCCTTTGGCAGACCTTGCTGGGCCAGGCGCATGCGTAATTCCGGCACTTTATCGGCCGCCACCATGATGGCACCGCTATGTTCATCAAGACGATAGGGAACGTTCATTTGGCTCAGCTGACTAACAATCGCGCCGCCATCTTCATTCGACAGATTGCTATACAGTACGCGAAAGTCCGGCTGCTTCGCCCAGAGTACCAGAGCAATAACCACCGCAATGGCTGCGGCACTGGCCACGAGAATAGGCACCCTCGGGTTGGCTCGCAGTTTTGTCAGAAGGTCGTTGAACCCTTTGTAGGCTGGCTTATCCTGTGTGACAGTCGCATTCATGATAGAACCCTGCCTGAAAGCTGACCGGATAGGTGGATGTCGTGTCGTAACAAAACTAACTCCCTGAACCGTTGGTGAAGATGAAGTAACCCAACTTTGATAGCTGTCATTATTTTCGCAAAAGCCAAATTCGATGGCTGGATAAGCTGTATTTTTTGCTTTTATTTAGCGGCTTTGTCTGATTGACGATGTGGTAGTTTTTCTCTCAGAAAATAATAGATGTAATAGCGCAAGGGGGAACGGTGGCAATTGAAGGTATCCAGAGCGTTCTGCAGCAAATGCAGGCGAGCGCCGTGCAGGCGGCAGGGGACCAGACACAAGCGCGGAGTGCATCTGTGGGTGATTTTTCTGGCCAGCTTAAGCTGGCGCTGGATAAAATCAGCGATATTCAGCACACCGCAAAAACACAGTCGCAGGACTTTGAAATGGGTAAACCTGGTGTGGCACTTAATGACGTCATGGTCAATATGCAAAAATCTTCTATCGCCATGCAGATGGGAATTCAGGTGCGCAATAAGCTGGTTAGTGCCTACAGCGATATCATGAATATGCAGGTTTAGATTTATAATTTGTTGAAATAATGACGGGATGTAACCGCAATAGGTTGCTATGACCAGTTATAAGCAAAAATGAGTGTCAGATTGTGCTCACCCGCATTGGTTGCGGGTGTTCTGCCAGTCGCAGTCGGGGAGGAGGTGGCTCTGCTGGGCCACCCACTGCTCCGTGTCTTTGAAGCCGCAGGAGCTGCAGGCTTTTGACTTGCAGCTCTGGCAGAAAAAGCGGGAGTGGGTGCAGTCTGGCGATACACAGCAATAGCGACGAACGCCCATCTCAGTGGTGCCGCAGGCGAGCATGCGCTCAACGCAGAGGCGGCTCCAGGGAGTGATGCGGTCCCCAAATTTTTCGAGGAACCTGTTCCCGCCGTCATCGGTGGTGAAGAGCAACTTTGCAGGGCGCGGAATATACATGCCGCAGAGTATAAAACGGGGCTCAGAGCATGCAAACCATCGGAACCGCGAAGCGGTGACGCTCGCCTCACAGGGGCGCTACGTTCCGGCGCTATGTCAGTCATATCCCGGCGAAGCATTTTAAAATGATGTTACTACGGTTTTTTGTCCAGCCGTAAACGGGGCGAACTGCTGCCGAAGTTGTATGAAGCCCTGGAGATGGAAGCGCGGAAAAAACCGGAGCTGCCGGGCGTCGCGGCGCTGATGAAGGAATTTCTGCGCACAGACCCGTACAAATGCATCCTGTGCGGTAACCGGCTGCCCTTCAGCAGTGCGCAGGCCGGCAGACACGCCACGGAGTCAGTGGCAGAAAGGCTGCATAACATTCGACCGAAACGATGGCTTCTGGCTCAGCCGCAGGGTAAGTGCGCCTGATATTGGGTTTAAGGTTAAAAATACGCCGAAAACAGCATTTTCTCACCCTAAGTTACCCAGTCGTGCGCTATCAGGTCACCTCAGGTAATAAAACTCATGGTCAGGAAAATTTTAAAACGCGTTTACATCCCTAACCATTAAGTGCGTCACTCTACCGAGATACCGACAGTGATCGGGATCGACACAGGCCCGTGCGCGTCGTTTGTTTTTATGGTAGCGGTGCCTTGGCGTCCATCCAATTCCACCGCGAGCCCATCCGCCTGGCAAGTGGCGACAACGTCAGGGCTCTTGCCGTTGCACCCCACTTTCAGTGTGGCGTTCGGGCTTTTCGCTTCAATGAACTTCACCGTTTGGCCGGTTGTGCCCCGTTCGATGGTGCCGAAGGATATGGGGTCTGCTACCGTTGCGGAGGCTTCGTAGCCCGGGGTATGGTCGACCACGACGGGTCTTTTGAACACGGGCACGCCTTGATGGATTTCTGCCCCCGGGGCCATTTGGTTGTCCACTAATACGTTGAAGAAGTCAAATTCCACTCTGTTGGGGGCGGTGAAGTACAGATTATCCGCAGTGGCAGACATTTCAGCGACGTATTGGCCAGAGCGGTGGGGCACGGCCACTTGCATATTAATCGAAAGGTACGCGGGACTGCCTGGTACAAGCGACTGCGGGTGATGCCTCTAATTGGTTGAATCTGATGTATAATGCGGGCTTTTGAGGTTCTCTTATGGCCAGCGTTAACGTTCATTGTCCCCGTTGTCAGTCTGTTCAGGTTTACCGCCATGGTCAGAACCCTAAAGGCTATGACAGATTTCGCTGCCGTGACTGCCACCGCGTGTTTCAACTCACTTACGCTTA
>NZ_MOMB01000076.1 GCF_002752165.1 Erwinia sp. OLFS4 | reverse complement strand
GGAGAAATACCTGAAGCCGCTACAATAAACGGCATCAGTAAAATTCGGTGGAGCGGTAGTTCAGTTGGTTAGAATACCTGCCTGTCACGCAGGGGGTCGCGGGTTCGAGCCCCGTCCGTTCCGCCACTTTATATTAAGCCCTGACAATTTTGTCAGGGCTTTTTTTTGCGTCTGTGATAGCGACTTAACGTCGCCATGGCTGTTTTTCAATATAAGCGGACAAAAAGTCTATAAATACCCGGATACGTGGGCTGAGCTGATGGTCACTGTAATAGACTGCGTTAAACGGCATTTCTTCAGTCAGCGTCTGCTCAGGCAGGATCTGCACTAGCTTCCCTTCGGCAATTTCTTTATCTACCATAAATTCGGAAAGACAGGCGATGCCGTTACCGTTCAGACAAAGTTGTTTCAGTGTTTCTCCGCTGTTAGCTGAAGAACCCGGCGGAATAACAAAAGTACGATCGTCTGCGGTTTTTACCGGCCAGCGATTGAGCCGGGCTGTCTCAATAAAGCCCAGGCATTGATGGGCGTTCAGATCTTCACTACATTGTGGCATACCTCTTTCCTGTATATAGGAGGGGGCCGCAACAATACGACGGTGGCTGATAAATAGCGGCCTGGCACGTAAGGTTGAATCGTGCAGATTGCCACCGCGGATAGCAACGTCGACTTTACGTTCAATCAGATTAATAAAACTTTCGGATGAGCTCAGTGAAAGCGTGATACCCGGATAATGCTGGAGAAAAGGTTTAATCATTGGTATCAGTAGGTAGAGCATTACCGGTGTGGAGGCATCAACGCGTAGATTTCCCTGGGGAGCGTGGTTATCCTCAATTAATTCATCTTCTGCTGCACGCATTTCCTGCAATACTTTTTGTATACGCTGAAAGTATCTTTCCCCTTCCTGCGTCAGGCTGAGTTGACGGGTCGTGCGGTTAAGCAGTGAAACCCCCAGTCTGGTTTCCAGTTTCTTTATTGACCGGCTGACCACGGAAGTGGCGATATTCAGCTGTTCAGCTGCCCGGCTAAAGCTACCGTTTTCAACCACAGTGACAAACAGCAGAAGATCATCTGAAGTGGCACGCATTGTTGCTTCCCGAACAAAGATATAGCGTAGTTTTTTGCCAGATAAGTATTAAAGCATGCGGGCTAGCTGGCTGCATCCCTGATAAGTGACTTGAGTAAAGTTAACCGCAAAGGTTAGTTTAGTGCGGTTGCCTGAAAAGCGAGATGCTGAGATTGCAACCCGTGATTAAAATCCTTAACGTAGAAACTTACGGTCGTAGATGAGGTTATAAGGAAGTGAACAGAAAGACCTACTCCATGCGTTATACAGCAGGTCAGCCGGCGGAGCGAATTTCCGCACCTGCGGCGCTGTTGCATGTGGGTCAGGCGCTCTCACCTGGCGAACCATTACCTATGGAGAACACGCTGCGCGTGCTGGTGTGGAATATATTCAAGCAGCAACGCGCGGACTGGCAGTCGGTATTACAGAGCTTTGGACGGGAATCTCACCTGGTATTATTACAGGAAGCGCAGGCCACGCCAGAATTAGTGCAGTTTGCCACTGCTAATTATATGACGGCGGATCAGGTACCGGCTTTTATGCTGCCGGCACACCCGTCAGGAGTGATGACGCTGGCGGCAGCGTATCCGGTATATTGTTGTCCTCTGCTTGAGCGTGAGCCACTGCTGAGGCTGGCTAAATCGGCGTTAATCACCGCTTATCCATTACCTGATAATCAGACGCTAATGGTGGTCAATATCCATGCGGTGAATTTTAGCCTCGGTATCGATGTTTACAGTAAGCAGCTGGGGCCGATCGGTGATCAGGTTATCCACCATAAAGGACCGGTTATTCTTGCCGGTGATTTTAACGCCTGGAGCCGCCAGCGCATTAACGCACTGTATCGTTTTGCGCGCGAAATGGGGCTAAGGGAAGTGCGTTTCACGGATGATAACCGGCGTAAGGCGTTTGGCCGGCCGCTTGATTTTGTATTCTACCGGGGAATGAAAGTGGCTGAAGCCGCCGTGCTGGTGACGCGCGCGTCCGATCATAATCCGCTGCTGGTTGAATTCTCCCCGGCTAAGCCTGAGCGGAATTAAGTCTGCTCGCCGGCGCTTCTGTGAACGGGTCAGTTATTATTGCCGCTATTAATCGCGATGAACGCGGATCTAAGGAAACAGAAATATGGCAAGACAAACCCATCACGACAATATCGATAAGCAGTTTGGTGCACAGGCAGAGGCTTACCTTGATAGTCAGGTACATGCCAGTGGCAGCGACCTGGTGCAGCTAGCCGGGCAGCTGTCCGGAGAAAAAGGGGGCCAGACTACTGGATCTTGGCTGTGGTGCCGGACATGCCAGCTATGTAGCAGCGCGTCATGTGGCGCAAGTGGTAGCTTATGATTTGTCATTGCCGATGCTGGATGTCGTCAGGCGTACGGCGCAGGAGCACGGTTATCATCATCTGACGACTCTTCAGGGCTATGCGGAAGTATTGCCCTTTGATGACGCCAGCTTTGATATTGTCATTAGCCGCTATTCAGCTCATCACTGGCATGATGTCGGTCGCGCTATGCGTGAAACGTATCGCGTGCTGAAACCCGGTGGCAGGGCTATTTTTATGGATATCAGTTCGCCGGGGCAGCCACTTAAAGATGTGTGGCTGTCAACGATAGAAGCACTACGCGATACTTCCCATGTGCGTAATTATGCACCGGGTGAATGGCTGGCATTGTTTACTGAGGCCGGTTTCAGAGTGACAGCCTTACAGCAGGGACAACTTGATCTCGATTTCCGCAGCTGGGTTGCACGAATGCGTACGCCTGAAGCGGTGGTTGACGTCATTCGTCACTATCAGGACAGCGCGTCAGAGGAAGTGAAAGCTTATTTCTCACTGCAGGCGGATGGCAGCTTTAGTTCAGACACGATTTTTATACAAGCAGAAAAACGCTGAGTCCGGTTTTCCAGGGCAGAGCGTCGGTTTCCGGCAATAAAAAAGCCAGACTAAGTCTGGCTTTTTTGCAGATACAAACGGCATTAGCTTTCGGGCGCTGCGTTGGCATTGACATATAAAGTCAGTTTTTCGCCTGGCTGAATATTACCCGTGACTCTGCTGTTCCAGCGCATCACGTCTTTAATATTCACGCCGTGATGTTTCGCAATACTGGCCAGTGAATCACCGCGGCGAACCCGGTAAGTGATGCTGCTGTTATCGGCCAGTGAAAGGGCACTGCCAGTGCGGTTCACGTTTAACACCTGACCGGCTCTGAGCTGAGCTGAGCGCAGATTATTGCTGCTTTTCAGGCTGCTGACAGAAACATTCAGCCGCTGCGCAATTGTCGACAGAGTGTCACCGGCGCGGACTTTATAGCGAGTGCTATTGTCTGCCAGCGTTCTGTCCGGCTGAACCGCATCGATATCGGTGCTGGCCAGTGACTCACGCAGCTGATCAACATGCGATTTCGGTACCATAATATAGTGCGGGCCATTTGGTGCCGTGGCGCTGGTTTTGTAGCCGCTGTTAAAACTTTTCAGTTTACTGAGCGGCAGGCCAGCCATTTCAGCGACCTGTGTCAGCTTAATCTGCTGACCGACGTCAACCCGGGCCAGGGCGCGGCTTTCGTCAGGCGTCGGCAGCCGGATACCGTAACGCTGGTTGTCTTTGAGTATCTGACTGAGTGCCAGCATTTTCGGTACATAAATGGTGGTTTCCCGTGGCAGCGTCAGATGCCAGAAATCGGTTGGTTTTCCACGCGCTTTATTATATTTGACTGCGTTAAGTACCCGTCCTTCACCGCTGTTATACGCGGCAATGGTGAGTAACCAGTCGCCATCAAACATTTTGTTCATACGCTGCATCATATCCAGTGCTACACGGGTTGACGCGACAATATCACGGCGACCGTCATAATACTGGTTCTGCTTCAGACCGTAGTTTCTACCCGTGGCAGGAACAATCTGCCAGATGCCCGCGGCATTTGAAGCCGATGTGGCCCCAGGGTTAAAAGCGCTCTCCACTATGGGTAGCAGTACTAGTTCCATCGGCATCTTACGTTGTTTAATCTGCTCGACTATCCAGTACATATACGGCTCTGCCCGTAATGTTACATCGTGGAGATAGCTCTTATTTTTTAAATAATTTACTCGTTGTGCGCGGATCCGGGGGTTATCCGGAACCTTCATCTTCAGCCCATCACGGATTAAGGTCCACAAATCGCTGTCCTTTGTCAGGTTGGTTCCATCATCCTGCCATCGTGGGGACAACATGCGATTCGGGGATTGCCCTTTTTCTCCTGGCGAAGACAAACTCTGTGCATGCTGTGCGGGCCCATTTGCGTCATACCCTGACGCCTGGCACCCTGCCAGCAAGACCGAGGCGATAAGTATCGCTTTAGCCTTCATGTGTGTGTCAACAGTTTTGATTAAAAGACGAGCAATAATACGTGGGCTGTTGTCACAATACAACCAGAATTATCAAAAAAAGTCCTTCTTAGTGCGTAATGCCGCAAAAACCTGCTCAGGCGTATTGTTGGGAGAGTTAAGGTTAAGTTTGTTTTTTATTTCAATCTGTTGTGACATTAAAAACACATTAATCTGTCGCTCGTGTTGCAAAGTTGTTGGTAATGTTATCTTGTTTTCTGCGCGCATAGCGTTAATTTCATCGTAATAGTCGGATATTTCCTTATTTTCCGGCCATATTGCTTTAGCAAAGGTCATATTTGACAGCGTATATTCATGAGCACAGCAAATCAGCGTATCCGGTGGTAATTGATTAATTAACTGAAAAGACTGATACATTTGTTTTGCTGTTCCTTCAAATAGCCGGCCACAGCCACCTGAAAACATGGTATCGCCACAGAAAAGATAAGGGCTACTGAAATATGAGACGTGTCCTAATGTGTGACCTGGCGTGGCTATAACCTCAAACAGGTGACCGGCAAAAGGCACCTGGTCACCGGCAGCAACAAGGGTATTGGCGCCTTTACTGGCGGTTTCTGTCGGACCATAGACCCTGATTGCCGGGTAGTGACGCAGGATACCTGCGACCCCACCGACATGATCATGATGGTGGTGAGTCAGAAGAATGGCTTGTGGGATCAGCTGATGCTGGTGCAGGTAGTTAATCACGGGAGTATCCTCACCGGGATCAACGATCAGCGTGCTGCCGGTTTCATCACAGAGTAACCAGATGTAGTTGTCTGATAGCGCAGGAACCGCAATAAGATGCATAATCACCTCTCTGAAGCTGAAATGAAGATAAAGGGTAGAGCATGAAACCCGCAAAGACACGTCAGATTGGCACGATCCCCTGTTCCTGGAGCGATATGCTGTGGGGGGAATATTATCGTGACACGCTGTCTGTACATCTTAAGCCTTGTCTAGCAAAGCTTTATGGTTTCCATTTGTTGAAAATCGGCCCGCTCAGCACAGAGCTGGAAACCGATGACTGCCCGATTTCACATCAGGTTAATGTGGCTTTACAGGGTGATAATATACAGGTTCAGGCCGATCCGCTGCATTTGCCGTTTGAGAGCAAATCGGTTGACGCCTGTCTGCTGGCGCATACGCTGGCATGGAGCCACGACCCGCATCGTATACTGCGCGAGGTCGATCGCGTTCTGATTGATGATGGCTGGTTGATTCTCACCGGATTTAATCCCATCAGTATGCTGGGGTTAGGCAAACTGTTGCCGGGTTTGCACCGGCGCATCCCCTGGAATAGTCGGATGTTCAGCCAGATGCGCTTACTTGACTGGCTAGGATTACTTAATTACGAACTGGTTCAGCGCTGTGGCTTTCAGGTATTGCCCTGGAGTCAGCAGGGCGGAAAAATTATCAGTACCCACCTTCCCGCGCTGGGCTGTCTGACTATTCTGGTGGCGCGTAAACGCACTTTACCCCTGAAGCTAAATCCGGCGCGTAAGACGCCAGGAAAAACACAGTTACGTCCGGTGATTGGTGCAACCCGCCAGTATTGCCAGTCTGATAGCGATCAGGCGTCGGGGCGATAGCCGATATCTTCGTCGGTTGGATTGGCGGCAGCGCGGCGAGCCAGTTCGTCACAACGCTCATTTTCAGGGTGGCCGGCGTGACCTTTTACCCATTGCCATTCAATACTATGTGGCTGTAGTGCACTATCCAGTCGCTGCCAGAGATCGACATTCTTAACCGGTTTTTTTTCCGCCGTTTTCCAGCCGCGTTTTTTCCAGTTATGTATCCAACTGGTAATACCCTGACGGACATACTGACTGTCGGTGCTGAGTACCACCTGACAGGGCTCTTTTAAGGCCTCAAGGGCGACAATGGCGGCCATCAGCTCCATGCGGTTATTGGTCGTCATGCGATAACCGGCGCTAAAAAGTTTTTCATGCTGCCGGTAGCGCAAAATGGCACCATATCCTCCCGGTCCTGGGTTACCCAGGCACGAACCGTCGGTGAAAATTTCTACCTGCTTGACCATCTCTGGTAGACTCTCTGAAAATAAAACCCCAAGTCTGACATAACGAGCGCCATGAGCACAGCAAATACACGCCAGATTGTTCTTGATACCGAAACTACCGGTATGAACATGGTCGGAGTCCATTATGAGGGACACCGGGTGATCGAAATTGGTGGCGTGGAAGTGGTGAATCGTCGCCTTACCGGCAATAATTTTCATCTTTATCTCAAGCCTGACCGTCTGATCGATCCAGAAGCCTTCGGGGTTCACGGTATTGCCGACGAATTCCTGATTGATAAGCCAGTTTTTGCCGATATCGTGGAGGATTTTCTCGATTATATCCGCGGCGCTGAGCTGGTCATTCATAACGCATCGTTCGATATCGACTTCCTTGATTATGAGCTGTCGCTGTTGGGCCATCAGGTAAGCAAGCTGGAAAGTATCTGCCGGGTAACCGACAGCCTGGCCATGGCGCGCAAACTGTTCCCCGGCAAACGCAATAGCCTGGATGCGCTGTGCAATCGTTATGAAATCGATAACAGCAAGCGAACCTTACACGGCGCGTTACTGGACTCCGAAATTCTGGCAGAAGTTTTTCTGGCGATGACCGGTGGACAAACCTCGCTGGCTTTCTCGGTAGAAAATGACAGCCAGCAGGTTAATCAGGGAGAAACTATCCAGCGGGTTGTGCGTCCCCAGTCCGGATTACGGGTGATCAAGGCGACTGAACAGGAAATCAGCGAACATGAATCGCGCCTTGATCTGGTGATGAAAAAGGGCGGCAGCTGCTTGTGGCGCAGCTAACCTGCAGAAAAATCATCAGTAAACAGCTAGGCGCTGAAATTTCGCCCGCTTGATCTGTTTCGCAACGAAAAGCGTTGACGCCGGCAGAGCATGCTTTTAATATTCGCCTCGTTCCCGACGGGGGGCACCGCGCGGAGCGGTAGTTCAGTTGGTTAGAATACCTGCCTGTCACGCAGGGGGTCGCGGGTTCGAGTCCCGTCCGTTCCGCCAGCATTCGAGGCCATGCTATTGATTAGCATGGCCTTTTTCTTTTCTGTGGTTTTTGATATGCCACCCAGTATGCCAATACGGTCTGGTTTGCGCTGATGGGCCTGAGAATGCACGGTACGGTTTTATTTATTCACCTCTCTACTAGCATCCATAGATAAGGTCTGACGATAATGTCATTCACTTTATCAACCAGTTCAGGGCGTTTGAAGCTGATAGACGTTGTTTCCTTCTGAAAATATTTGATCGTAAGCCACCCCCCTCCTCATAACGGATGCTGTGTCAGTTCCCATAGATATGATCGGCCGGACGGCAGGAAACGTCAGTGCGGTTAACGGGAACGGATTTTCCATCATCGGGTATCACCAGAATGGGATCAAGCTTTGCTAGCCGATCGCCTTGCCAGATTTAGTTAAGCCCGAATCCTCATCTGTCACATTTGACCAGCCCGCTTACAATGATTTTCAGCTCACTTACAAGCCGGATAACAAAGCGCAGATCACCGAAATGGCTTGTTAGTGTCGGTTTTGGCGACCCAGCCAGGGAGCTGAAAGCGGGTATAAACACGGTCATCATCGTCATCCTGACTTTAAAAAACTCTTATCGTAACAATGAGGTTAAGGCTATCCACGTGTGGCTGGAAGTTGGCAAAATGACGCCAGGTGCAGAGGAGAGTGATGGGGGGTTATCCTGTCAGGGCGGCCCGCTGACGTGATAGCAGCTGCATCACATGATAAGCCTGCTGGAACAACTGGCCAATATGGCTGTGATTTCGCATTCGCACATTTTACGCCATGCCTGCGGCTTTGTTCTGGCGGGCAGGAGGAGACTCGCGGCTGATTCAGTACTATCCCGGATACCGTAATATCCGCCACAGGGTGAGCTATACGGCGAGTAATGAGGAACGCTTTAAGGGAATAGGACGGTTAATAAATAAGCGCAAAACTTTACAATTAGGACCAAACTGTAAACAATTATACATATCCGTAAAAAACTGTCCACATCTTCATTAAGAAAATTCTTAATCCTCTGTATCATGATGTAAATATTGTTATTTTTCTTCCCCTGCTCCATGGCTAACCTTCTGTTAAAAAACATATTTTATGTTGAGAATCATGCTTACATTTAGTTGGCAAATAAATTTTCGTTTATGAAAGCATTTCATTCCATTCAGCAATAAATGTTGGCTGAAAAATCTGCTATTTCCCCTCTGTATCGCCGGTAACTCTGTTTTTCCCACGTGCTTGTCAAAATGGTCCTAAGTGTAAAGCTCAGTGGTCATTAGACGGGATTCCGGGGCGTACTGAAATAGGTCTCCATCGCGGCGGAAACTTTATTAGCCCTGATATGACGATGGGGGTGGCCAGGTACGACGGGGACGATGCCACTGGAGTCTGACAGGAAAAGTTAACCGAAATAAAAGGCGAATTATTGTATGCATAATCGTACGTGGCGAGTGCGCCGTTCACTACTGGTTTTGATGCTTGCAGCCGTTTCCTGTGGTGCGGTAACCGCTAATGCAGCGCAGGATATTGATACGAAAGAACAGCCCTTCACGTTGAAATTAGGGGCGACCAGGGTGATTTATTCACCTGAATCAAGCGGCGCCACCCTGACCGTGATGAACGTTTAGGACTACCCGATGTTAGTGAAGTCCGAGGTGTTCGGCGAAGACCGCAAAAGCGCCGTGCCCTTTATTGTCACGCCGCCGCTGTTCCGACTGGATGGGCAGCAGCAGAGCAGGGTGCGCATCGTCCGTACCGGCGGTGATTTCGCTAACGACCGTGAGACGCTGCAGTGGCTTTGTGTCACCGGTATTCCACCGAAAGCGGATGATGAGTGGGCGAAAAAAGAGGGGCAGCCCGTCAGGCCGTCACGGCCCATCATCGATGTACAGGTCAGCGTGAGTTCCTGCATTAAGTTATTTGTGCGTCCGTCATCCATCAAGGGGAGCCCGACTGATATGGCATCGTTACTGACGTGGCAGCGACAAGGGAATAAGTTGAAAGTCACCAACCCAACGCCGTTTTACATGAGTTTGCAGTCCGTTTCTGTGGGTGGAAAAAAAGTCTCCGGGCTGGAGTATATCCCCCCGCGGGGCGAGCGGGAGTTCACATTTCCTCAGGGTTCGTCCGGCAAGACGGTTGAGTGGCGCATTATCACCGATCTCGGGGGCGACAGTCGTGCCTACACCGGTGTACTGCGCTAACTAAAACATAACCTGCGAGTTCTGCAAGGAAAACCTCAATGGAAGTGAAAGTCAATTTACTTGTTCTGGCCGTCGCCCTTGGGTGCATGCCCGGAACTGCTTTAGCGAGGGAATATACCTTTGACCCCGCAGTGTTGGGGCTTTCAGGGAAAAATGTGGATATGACCCTGATTAATCAGGGGGGGCAACTTCCCGGCACATATTCCGTTGATATTCTGGTTAACGGTCAGCGGGTGGATTCACGCGAGGTTGTCTTTGCCAGAGCCGAAGATGCAGCCACGTCTTCTTATCTGTCGCCGTGCCTGAGTGTGGAGATGCTGTCGCGCTATGGTGTGCTGGTTGATAAATATTTCGATGCAAAAGCGCGAGCGGCGCAATGTGTGACGCTGTCGGCCATCCCGGGAGCGAAGGCGAACTTTCCGTTTTACAGCCAGCAATTATTGCTGAACATCCCACAGGTTTCACTGAGACCGCGACTGAGTGGCATTGCGCCCCGGCAATTATGGAATGACGGCATTCCGGCGGTACTGCTGGACTACAATGCGAATGCAACGCGTACGGAGTACCGGAACGGCTATAGCAACAGCAATAACAATTCGGCCTATGTGCAATTAAATCCGGGGGCCAACCTCGGGCCCTGGCGACTGCGCAATCAGACAAACTGGCAGAAACAGGGGAACGCTGAAGGAAAATGGCAGAGTGTTTACACCTATGCTGACCGCGGCTTGTATGACATGAAGAGCCGGCTGACGATGGGCGAGCGTACTACACCCGGTGATGTTTTTGACAGTGTCCCTTTTCGTGGGGTGATGCTGGGTTCCGATGACAATATGGTGCCTTATAACCAGCGAGTATACGCACCGGTCGTCCGGGGCATTGCCAGAACTCAGGCGCGTGTTGAGGTTAAACAGAACGGGTACACCGTTTACAGTCAGACCGTTGCATCAGGTCCTTTTGCCCTGACAGACCTGAGTTTGTCAGGTGGTGGTGGTGATTTACAGGTGACCGTGTGGGAAACGGACGGAAATCCGCAGGTGTTTACCGTGCCTTATCAGACGCCGGCGATATCGTTGCGGGAAGGGTATCTTAAGTACAACGTCATGACAGGGCGCTATCGCCCGGCAAGTTCAGGAACAAAGGGCTCGGTGGTCCAGGGCACCCTGATGTATGGCTTACCCTGGGACCTTACGGTGTACGGTGGAGGACAGGTGGCCGATCACTATCAGGTGATGTCACTGGGGCTGGGTCTTTCCATGGGGGAATGGGGTGCGCTGTCGGTGGACGGTACCGGCAGTCATGCCCGGCGTCGGGATGAGGCTACCGAAAACGGTGGCGCATGGCGCGTACGTTACAGCAAGGAAGTGATTGCCACACAAACCACGTTGACGATGACCAGTTATCAGTATGCGTCGGCGGGGTATAACACGCTGTCAGATGTGCTGAATACCTGGGGGGATCGTGGTGATCAGGCCGGTTGGTATTATCTGAACCGTCCGGATGATCGCAGGAAATCAACCACTTCGCTGTCGTTAAGCCAGTCCATGGGGCAGTGGGGATACCTGAGTCTCAATGGTCAACGGAGCAATTACTGGAACCGGGACGGTCATGATGATTCATACGGGGTGAGTTATGGCTTCGGGGTCGGAGGAGTCTCTGTCTCGCTGGGTCTGAACAAAACCAGGCAGTTCAACAGCAGCGGTGAACAGCGAACCGATACCGTGACCAGTCTGTATGTCAGCGTGCCATTAGATCGCTGGTTGAGCTCAGACGGTTCATCAGTGAGTGCAACGTACCAGCTGACCTCGTCGAGAGATTCGGATACCAACCAGATGGGCCTGAACGGTTATGCCTTCGACCGGCAACTGAACTGGGATGTGCAGCAGCGCCGTCAGAGTGGCAATAATGTTTCGGACCGTGATAACAGCGCATTACGCATGACCTGGAATGGGCGCTACGGGCAACTGTCGGGTAACTACAGTTACAGCCCTCATCAGCGGCAAACAGGAGGGGGGATTGCCGGGAGTATGCTTATCCATCAGCACGGTATCACCTTTGGCCAGCCGCTCGGCGATACGGTTGCGCTGGTTGAGGCTCCCGGAGCCGCTGGTGTACCGGTCAGCGGGTTCCCTGGCGTCAGCACAGACTTTAGGGGATATACGACGAAAGCGTTCTTATCGCCGTATCAGGAAAATATCATCAGTCTGGATCCGACGGCGTTACCACCGAATGCGGAAATCACGCAGACCGATTTGACGGTTGTGCCCACACAGGGCGCAGTGGTGCCGGCGAAGTTTTCCACCCGGGTGGGTGAGCGTGCGCTGATGACCTTGTTACAGCCCGGCGGAGAGGCTGTGCCATTTGGCTCTGTTGTTTCCCTCGTGTCAGGGCAGGGGGCGGGGATTGTGGGTGACAAAGGGCAGGTGTATCTGACCGGTCTTCCGCGGCAGGGCTCGCTTATTGCCAGATGGGGAGATAACAAACAGTGCCAGGTGAGTTTTACCCTGCCTGACACAGGGAGTCATGAATCATCAGGCGGTATCGTCACGACACATGAAACCTGCCGATAACACGCAATGATAATTATGAGAACGGTATTGTACTGAACGGTAAACAGGAAGGATATTCATGGCGGACAGAATAAAAATGCATGCATATGCGATGGCCGGGATGTTTGTGTGTTGCCTGGGCAGCCCGCTTACTGTGCTGGCAGCTGAATCTCCCCATGTCAGCATCCAGACGGGCGGAAAGCTGGCAGGGCAATTCAGAGATGGTGACATTATCACGCAGGTACGGATAGCATCCCAGGACGCTCATAGTGGTTTTCAGTTCTGGAGCGAAGCAATGAAGTCCGGCAGTGCACCGAACCGCTACGTTGTGACCGGCGTCCAGAATGGCCGGAACACGTTACGTGTCAGAATTGAAAAAGAGGGCGGGCAGCCGGACAGCACAAGTGGCAAAGGGCTGATAATGCGTACGGGTGATGAAGTCGCTTCTTTCAATGTCGTATCGGATGGTGAACAAACGGTCACTGCAGACAGTTATCTGTTCGACGTCAGGGCGGCCAGCATTACCCTGAATGCTACAGGTACGGTGGAGCAAGGAGAGCCAACGATACAAACCGTTTCGCTTGATTTTAATAAGCAGCCGGAGCTGATGCATGAGCTGAACCCTGTTTTGCCCGTATTTCCGAGTGAGCTTGCGGACAATACTTTACTGGCACAGGGTGTTGTCAGCACCCAGGACAATTCCGAACAAAAAATGGCAGTGCGTTTTGTTGCGGGGGAGGGCGAACGAAGTACCAGTGCACAAGCCATTACGCTTTTGGGACAAAACGATAAAAGTCACGAATTAAAGGTGAAAATACAATTGTCTGATGAGGTCAATAAGCACGAGGAGTGGTTTGTTAAATCATTTGCTGCACCCTCATTGAAATATACCATTAATGTTGATGGTCAGCAGCGAGTACCTGCCGATACCTATTCGGTGTCGGTTGGGGGCGGTTTTTGGCGTGATTAAGCTCCGGCGGTTATTTATTTTTCATACGTAATAACTGTCTGGCTGCGAATTATTTGTATTGCTGCTTTTAATCATGTTCGTGAATTATATTTGTTGATTTTTTAGATCTATTTATTGGTTTTTCAAACATTGCCGCCTGCTTTCGGGGACGGAGCGGCAGTGTGCACGTAAGTTCATATCCCCGAAACGGTGATGCCTCCAATTAGTAGAACATGTGTTTCTCGATAAACGCTCCAATGACTTTTTCGTGGATCTCAACTGAGCGCGAAAAGCAGATTGTTTTACGAGCCAACCGTTTAATGCGGGTGCGGAGCGTCAGGTTATTACGTTCAATGCGTTGGGTGAAAATTTTGCCCGTCAGATGCT
>NZ_MOMB01000022.1 GCF_002752165.1 Erwinia sp. OLFS4 | reverse complement strand
AGCATCTGACGGGCAAAATTTTCACCCAACGCATTGAACGTAATAACCTGACGCTCCGCACCCGCATTAAACGGTTGGCTCGTAAAACAATCTGCTTTTCGCGCTCAGTTGAGATCCACGAAAAAGTCATTGGAGCGTTTATCGAGAAACACATGTTCTACTAATTGGAGGCATCACCAAAATTATATTATCGATAATCAGGCTTTTTATATTGGTTCGGATAACGATTATTTAATGCTTTTTACTGATGGGCTAGGTTTACAGGAGTTTGGTTTTATGTTTTTTGGTGAGGAGGAAACCAGTCAGTTTATGGAGGCTTACTGGAATAAGAGCTGGCATTATTCTCAGCAATTTGAGTTCAAAGACTGGCAGGAGTTTTATTAATTCTTTTTGCTTTATTGTCATATCCGCTGATGATAACGCTTGTGTTATCGGGACAGTAAAGAAGACAAGAAAATTAATTAAATCATTTCATTAATGGTGCCGTATTCTGGCAGCCAGTACGGAGCCACGCGCCGGCGTGGCTCTTTTTACTTTGACAGCAAAAGGCAGCCCGCTACCGGTTATCTTCGTCTGATGGCGTTATACCGCAGTCTGCTGTGGACGCGTTCGCCATGTATTGATTTCTTTCATCAGTGTTATTTCCCTCCCACGATACTGTGTTAGCCCGCCGGCGCAACGCTGCTTTTCTATGCTATAGTAGACGATATTTTTCTTATACCTTCGTTCAGCCTCGCCTGCCATAAGGCCGCTGAGAAAAAGATACGGCATAAACATAGCAATGTACGAAAACAAATCCGGTGCTTCTTTGCACTCCGCCAGCGATTGTCGTGATGCAGCCCCTCAGTACTCTTCCCAGCGTTTTTCGGTGGCGCCGATGCTGGACTGGACTGACCGTCATTGCCGTTATTTTCATCGTCAGCTGACGCGTCAGGCCCTGCTTTATAGCGAAATGGTCACCACCGGGGCCATTATTCATGGGAAAGGTGATTATCTGGCGTGGAACGAACAGGAACAACCGGTTGCCTTGCAGCTTGGCGGCAGCGACCCTGCGGCCCTGGCTCAGTGTGCACGCCTGGCGGAGCAGCGTGGTTATCAGCAAATTAACCTTAATGTAGGTTGTCCATCCGATCGGGTACAAAACGGACGTTTTGGCGCCTGCCTGATGGCTGAAGCAACGCTGGTTGCTGACTGTATCAAAGCCATGCGTGATCAGGTATCGATACCGGTTACGGTAAAAACCCGTATTGGTATTGATGAACAGGATAGCTATGAGTTTCTTTGTGATTTCATCACAACAGTTGCGGGACGTGGAGAGTGCTATACGTTTATTATTCACGCCCGTAAAGCCTGGCTTTCCGGACTGAGTCCGAAGGAAAACCGCGAGATACCTCCATTGGATTATCCTCGGGTTTATCAGCTTAAGCGTGATTTTCCGCATCTGACGCTGGCGATTAACGGTGGCATTAAAACGCTGCAGGAAGCACAGCTTCATCTGCAACATCTTGATGGCGTGATGATGGGTCGCGAAGCTTATCAGAATCCGGCGTTGCTGGCACAGGTTGACGGTCTGCTTTTCGGCGATCGGGTTGCTGCGGCCAATACGGTTGAAGTCGTGCGGGCGATGTATCCCTATATTGAGTATGAGCTGAGTCAGGGAACCTGGCTTGGTCATATTACCCGTCATATGCTGGGATTATTTCAAGGCGTTCCCGGTGCGCGACAATGGCGCCGTCATCTGAGTGAAAATGCCCACAAACCCGGCGCAGATATACGCGTTGTGGAAAAGGCGCTTTCGCTGGTTGCCGAACGTCAGTCGTTGACTCAGATAGTGTAAATGTGACTATTACCAGGTTATTTTCACCAGGTTAAGATTGTCTCCGCCACAGCATCGTGTGATTATTCAGATAGTTAGCCTGGCAACTCCGTTGGCATGGATTTTGTAATAGCATTTTCAGGTCTGTTGTGGAGAGCTGAAATGGAAATACTTTTTGTGCTGGGTTTTTTTGTGGTATTGGTGCTGACCGGGGTATCAATTTTTGGCGTGCTGCTGGCATTGATGGTAGCGGCTCTGCTGCTGTTCATCAGTGGCCTGCTGGTTTTTGTTATAAAATTGTTTCCCTGGTTGCTGCTGGCGGTAATCGCTGCCGGGTTATGGCATGCCTGTAATAAGGCACCATCGTTGAAAGATAATAAAAAATACCAGCGTTAAATCATTGGGTTAGTGATAAATCCCTGATATTTTTGCGTGATTGATCACAAAGCGGTGATTTGTTTTCTTTATTAATCATATAAACATATTTTTTACTTATGAAATCTGCCAGGATGACGTGGTAATCCAATACAACGTTTCATCGCGCTGTACCCTACAGACAGCACGAACGATAAAAAAAAGCAGCGGGCCTCCTGACGGAGGCCCTTATTTTTTCAGGGGATCAGCAGGCAGGAACCCTGTGTTTGCCGGTTTTCCAGTGCACTATGTGCTTTTTGCACCTCGCTGAGGGTAAATTTCTGGTTTTCAGGCACCTCCACCCTGATTGCCCCGCTGGCAATCAATGAAAAAAGCTCATTGCTGGCAGAGGTCAGCTCTTGCTGAGTGGTGATATAGCCAAACAGCGAAGGACGGGTAACGTATAACGACCCTTTCTGGTTAAGAATAGCAAGATTCACCCCGGTAACCGGTCCTGAACTGTTGCCGAAACTGACCATCAGTCCGCGACGCTGCAGACAGTCGAGTGATGCCTCCCAGGTCTCTTTCCCCACCGAGTCATAAACCACGCGCACCTTTTTATTGTCGGTGAGTTCTGCAACCCGTTGCGCCACGTTTTCATGACGATAATTAATCGTTGCCCAGGCACCTGCTTGTTTCGCCCGTTGAGCCTTTTCTGCCGAGCCGACGGTGCCAATCAGATGGGCACCCAGCGCTTTTGCCCACTGGCAGGCAATCAGCCCGACTCCCCCTGAGGCGGCGTGAAACAGGAAGGTTTCGTCAGGCTGGATCTCATAGGTCTGACGCAGCAGGTAATAGACGGTCAGCCCTTTGAGAAAAGAGGCTGCCGCCTGTTCAAAACTGATGGCCGCCGGCAGATGCGCTACTTTTTCGGCGATAACATTGTGTACCGAGCTGTAAGCCCCCAGCGTGGCCTGGGCATATACCACGCGATCGCCAGGTTTGAAGCCGCTGACGGCGGAACCGACTTTGCTCACCACGCCAGCCGCTTCGGTGCCAAGCCCCGAAGGTAAGGTCGCCGGATAAAGTCCGCTGCGAACATAGGTATCAATATAGTTAATACCGATGGCCTTGTTTTCTATCTGGATTTCACCAGCAGCGGGGTCCGGTGGGGTGAATGTCTGCACTTCTAAGACTTCTGGCCCACCATTGCGGGAGATTTGAATACGTTGTGCCATAATCACTCCGTTCGATTAGTCTGGTCAGGGGGGAGACGCCAGCCTGCTTACAGGGTAAACTGGCCCGTCATTCACCCGTTTTTGGTAATGCATTCACTATGGCAGGAAATAAACCCACCAACAAATTCAAAGACCAGCCGCGCGACCGGCAGGTTGAAGGGCTGAAGCTGCCACCCCATTCCCTCGAGGCGGAGCAGTCGGTGCTGGGAGGGTTAATGCTTGATAATGAACGCTGGGATAGCGTGTCAGAACGGGTGGTGACCGATGATTTTTTCAGCCGTCCCCACCGGCTGATTTTTAGTGAAATGCAGCGTCTGCTGGAATCCAGTCAACCTATTGATTTAATAACGCTTTCTGAATCACTCGAAACCCGCGGTGAGCTGGATATGGTCGGTGGTTTTGCCTATCTGGCGGAGCTGTCAAAAAATACGCCCAGCGCAGCAAATATTAACGCTTATGCCGATATCGTGCGTGAACGTGCGGTGGTGCGGGAAATGATTTCGGTCGCGAATGAGATTGCGGATGCTGGTTACGATCCGCAAGGGCGATCCAGTGAGGATTTGCTGGACTTTGCTGAATCCAGCGTATTTAAAATTGCTGAAAAACGCGCCAGTCAAGATGACGGTCCGAAAAGCGTCGATCAGATTCTGGAAGCCACTATATCGCGCATTGAGTCACTTTATCAGACCCCCCATGATGGTGTGACCGGTGTGGATACCGGTTATCAGGATCTGAATAAAAAAACCGCGGGCTTGCAGCGTTCCGATCTGATTATTATCGCGGCGCGCCCGTCAATGGGTAAAACCACGTTTGCTATGAACCTGTGTGAACATGCGGCTATGTTGCAGGATAAACCAGTGCTGATTTTCAGCCTTGAGATGCCCGGTGAACAGATCATGATGCGTATGCTGGCTTCGTTGTCCCGTGTCGATCAGACCCGTATCCGTACCGGACAGCTGGATGATGAGGACTGGGCGCGTATTTCCAGCTCAATGGGAATTCTGCTCGAAAAAAAGAACATGTATATCGACGATTCCTCCGGTCTGACACCCACCGAGGTGCGTTCGCGTGCGCGGCGTATTTATCGTGAATGCGGCGGTCTGAGCATGATAATGATCGACTACCTGCAGCTGATGCGGGTGCCGTCGCTTTCTGATAATCGTACGCTGGAGATTGCTGAAATTTCACGTTCACTGAAGGCGCTGGCAAAAGAGCTGAATATTCCGGTGGTGGCACTTTCGCAGCTGAATCGTTCACTGGAGCAGCGCGCCGATAAGCGACCGGTCAACTCTGATCTGCGTGAATCGGGTTCTATCGAACAGGATGCTGACCTGATTATGTTTATCTACCGTGACGAGGTTTATCACGAAAACAGCGATCTTAAAGGCATTGCCGAAATTATTATTGGTAAACAACGTAACGGTCCGATTGGTAGCGTACGCCTGACCTTCAATGGTCAGTGGTCGCGGTTTGACAACTATGCCGGGCCGGCTTATGACGACGAGTAACGTTACTGTTGAGGTTTCACCGTCTGTTTAGGCTTATCTGTGGTTCAGGCCATAACGTAAGCCAGGTCACAGCGTGCATCTTTCACCCGCTACTATCCGAAAATAGTGTTGGACAAGTCGTTAACGAATAAGGTTAGCTGAGAAAGCAATCTCATCCATCCTTCACCTGCGCTATAACGATAATGACTCTTGATGATTTTGACCTGAAAATGCTGGCGTTATTACAGGCCAATGGCCGCCTGACCAACCAGGAATTAAGCGAACTGATAGGGCTTTCCGCGTCACAGTGTTCACGCCGTCGTATCAGCCTCGAACAGGCCGGATGCATCTTAGGCTACCATGCACGCCTTTCTGCCGATGCAATCGGTACGCCGGTAACCGGGCTGATTGAAGTCCGGCTAATCCATCATACGCAAGAAGATGAAGCGTCTTTTTACCAGCTGGTGTTACAGCAGGATGCAATACAGGATGCGTGGAAAACCACCGGTGATGCTGACTATTTATTGAAAGTGACGGTCAGAGATTTACCGGCGTTAAGTGCCCTGATCAGTCAGCTGGTGTCCGGGCACCACAGCGTGTCTCACGTAAAAACCTCGGTAGTACTCAACCGGCTGAAAGAAAACGGTGTGATGAGCGGAAAAAGCACCCTGCGCGAGTGACTTTCTGCGGTTAAATTTTCCCCATTCTGTCGATTTAGCTGCGTTTTATGCGACACTGTTTGCCTGCTGGCTTTTTCGCTTTGTCAGGAAAGGGCCGACCGACGCGCGCTTATCTCTGCCTGTTCGTCAGAGTCTGCAAACTGCTCAATATGGAGATCTGCACTGTGTTTCAAAACGTTGATGCCTACGCCGGCGATCCGATTCTTTCATTAATGGAAACGTTTAATCAGGATGTGCGTGCACATAAGGTGAATCTGAGCATCGGCCTGTATTACAACGAACAGGGCATTATCCCTCAGCTTAATGCGGTAGCAAAAGCAGAAGCCCGCCTGAACAAACCTCAACAGAGTGCCGCAGTTTATCTGCCTATGGAAGGTCTGGCCACTTACCGTAGTGGCCTGGCACCGCTGCTGTTTGGTGCTGATAGCCGCGCACTTGCCGACGGGCGTATTGCTACCTTGCAAACGCTGGGCGGTTCCGGGGCGTTAAAAGTCGGCGCCGATTTTATTAAATGTTATTTCCCGCAGTCGCAGGTCTGGGTCAGCGATCCGACCTGGGAAAATCATGTGGCGATCTTTGCGGGGGCTGGATTCAGCGTCAATACCTATCCCTGGTACGATACAGAAACGCATGGCGTCCGGTTTACCGCTTTTATTGATGCGCTGAGCACGTTACCGGCAAAAAGTGTGGTATTGCTCCACCCGTGTTGCCATAACCCTACCGGCGCCGATCTCAGTAACGAACAGTGGGATAAAACCATCGCGGTACTGAAAGCGCGTAATTTGATTCCATTTCTTGATATTGCTTATCAGGGGTTTGGTGCGGGAATGGAAGAGGACGCTTATGCCATCCGGGCCATCGTCGCAGCTGGCCTGCCTGCGCTGGTCAGCAATTCGTTTTCTAAAATCTTTTCACTATACGGCGAACGCGTTGGCGCGTTGTCCGTGGTATGCGATTCTGCTGATGAAGCCTCGCGGGTTCTGGGACAGCTAAAAGCAACGGTGCGGCGTAACTACTCCAGTCCCCCTAATTTTGGTGCTCAGGTGGTTTCCTGCGTGCTGAACGATACGGAACTGAAACGGAGCTGGCTGGCCGAAGTCGAGTCAATGCGCCGGCGTATTGTAGACATGCGTCAGTCGCTGGTATCGGTTTTGAGTGTCGCGGTACCGGGCAAAGATTTTACTTATCTGCTGAAACAGCGAGGCATGTTCAGTTACACCGGCCTGAGTGCACAGCAGGTTGAACGTCTGCGCGAAGAGTTTGCTATCTATCTGATTGCCAGTGGCAGAATGTGTGTGGCTGGTCTTAACAGCCGAAATGTTCACCAGGTAGCGGAAGCCTTTGCCGCCGTCATGTAACCGAAGGCGAACAACATCATCAGTAAGGGGGCAAAACCGCGCCCCTTTTTGTTTCAGGCCCTTATCACAATCGCACTTAGCAGGAGACAGGATTATGTGGCATCAACAATACGTTACCCTGGCGGAAAAGCGCCGGGGCTTTCATCTGGTGACGGATGAAATTATACGTAATATCGATAAGTTAGTCGAAATACGTATCGGTTTACTGCATTTGCTGCTGCAACATACCTCTGCTTCCCTGACGCTTAATGAAAATTGTGACCCAACCGTGCGCAGCGATATGGAGCAGCATTTTATGCGCTATGTGCCGGAAAATGCGCCCTGGCAACATAAGGATGAAGGGGCCGATGATATGCCTGCTCATGTCAAATCTTCCACGCTGGGCGTTTCGTTGCTGCTTCCTGTCAGCCAGGGACGAATACAGCTGGGAACCTGGCAGGGGATCTGGCTGGGTGAGCACCGCAATCACGGCGGCGCTCGTTGTATTATTGCCACGTTACAGGGCGAATGACGGCCCCCCATTTTTACGCCATGTTCGTACTGGTCTGGTGCTGCCGCTTTAGCTGTCCGTTACGCAATAACCGATAAGTTCAGGTTGAGGTTAACGGTTCCCGCCATTTATTCTGTCTGTTATCCCGCTTTGCTTTGTCAATCTCCCTGCCCGCGTCTGGTAAAATGATGTGATCGGATGATCTATTTAACAATAAATGCTTTTTTTATCTGGTGATTGTGTAGCGTCACCGCGACAGGTTGTTTTTTTGCAGCGAGCAAATTATTAGGATATTCTGCAATTATATAAAATTTACTTATGTTTTTTTCGGGGTTGTTTTCACTTATTTTTAAAATGGATCGGCCGTTTGTTAAGGCGTGCTCTTAAGTCTCATTTTTTGCATTTACGCTTAAATAAGCACTAATTTGTTGTTTTTTTGTTAAATGAGAGATGATTGTTTAATGGATTTTTATAATAAGATGAATAGCTTTAATAGTTAAATACTCATTTGTTTTTAATATCGATCGTTATTAACGATTTATCATGCTGATGATGCATCGTTATTATTAATGGCGTTTAAACTAATGATGAAAAATTAATTTATTTTTTTTATTTTATTTTTTGATGGGCTGTGAAAAACAGAGATTTGGTATTTAACTGTTAAATTGTCATAACAGGTCGTTTTGTTGGTTTTTTATGCTAAAAATTAAAACAACGGGCTGTCTGATGTTCACAGGAGAGGGATGGGAAAAATATTTTATTATTGATGTGGTTAGATACATTCTGCAGATGGTAAAGGAGGTTATTCTCAATAAATAATTTAGGGTCGTAGTATATCGTTATGGTGCTGGAAATATTAGATTAAAAAGGTACTGCCGCCGGGTAGTGCGAATTATTTCTATCGTCACCATATAAACATGGAATACGGGAATCATCTGTTTAATAAACAGATGCTGGCTGTTTATTTTTTATGAAAAATGGAGTTTATACATGCGCATGAAAAAGATCATGTTAATGCTGGCGTTATCTTCTACCGTTGTTGCTGGCTCGGCTAATGCAGCGCTTAAAGATCAGGGCCATGGAAAAGTCACGTTTAAAGGCAGCATTATTGATGCACCTTGTTCTATTGCGCCGGAAAGCATTGATCAGACTGTTGATATGGGACAGGTGGCTAATAAAATTCTGCAGAATGGTGGAAAGTCAGCCCCACGTCCTTTCTACATTAAATTAGAAAATTGTGACGTATCCAGTCTGGAAAATAAAACGGTTACCGCGACATTTACCGGTATGCAGGCAACGCAAAATAAAGATCACCTGGCTATTTTCGGAACCGCATCCGGGGCATCAATCGGTCTTACGGTTTTCACCGCCGATGGTCAAAAGGATATTAAGCTGGGAGAGCCAAGTGCAGCTCTGCAGGTAATCGATAATGAATCAACCATGAATTTTTCCGCCTACCTGCAGGGGAATAATGGCACCAAAGAAAAACCCTCTGTCATTGTCCCCGGTGACTTTACTTCGGTTGCCAATTTCACACTCGCTTATCAGTAAGTTTCGAACAAAAGGGAAGGGCACGGTCAATACGAGCCCTTCCTGATTACGGGGTATAGGATGCGCTGTCGTTATCACCTTTCTATATTGATTTGCTTAATGTCTTTGTCAGTGCAGGCACGGCCTTTAGCTGAGCACGATCATGGGCATGGGCAGGTCAGTGTACAAGGGGCGATCATCGACACACCCTGCGCAATTGCAGTGGAAAGTCGCGATCAAAGTATTGTGATGGCGACCTTGCCTGTCACCCGTCTTTTACGCGATGGTCAGGGGCCGAAGCAGGTATTCAGTATTCATCTCATCAATTGCACGTTAACGCCGGCATTATTCGATCAACATGACTGGTCAAAATTCCGGGTGACCTTTGACGGTCCGGTTAGCGACGGCAGTTTATTTGCCCTCAAAGGTGAGGGAAAGGGCATCGGACTGCAGATTAGTGACAGCAATGGCAATGTGGCACTGCCGGGCCAGGCGATGCCAGCGGGATTATTACAACCGCCGGATATGATTATCCGTTTTTATCTGCGGCTGGTGGAAAATCATCAACCCCTGCGCGTCGGTTCTTACGGGGCAACGATACGATTCAAATTAGATTATTACTGATGAAAAGAATCCTTATTTTTGTTGCCCGCTGCTCACTGCTTGTCCCATTGTTATATCAGCAGGTTATTGCCGGGTCATCGATTGAATTTAATACCGACGTCCTCGACGTTAATGATCGCGCTCATGTGGATTTGAGTGAATTTACCCAGGCTGGTTATCTGATGCCAGGTAATTATCTGATGACGATTAAAATTAACGATAAAAACGAATTACCTGAGCAAAGTATTACTTTTTTACCGCCTGCGGATGATCCTCATGGCAGTGTTGCTTGTATTACTCCGGAAACGGTTAAACAGCTGGGATTAAAATCCTCTGCGCTTCATGGGGTTCGTTACTGGCATGACGGTGAATGCCTTGATTTGCATTCGCTTAAAGGATTAACCGCGCGCGGCGATCTCGGGCATGGAACGCTCTATCTCAGCGTGCCGCAGGCCTATCTTGAATATGCCAACCTGGACTGGGACCCGCCTTCAGCATGGGATAACGGCATTCCAGGAATTCTGCTGGATTATAACCTCAACGCTCAGGCGACCAAACCGGTTAAAGGAAATAGCAGCCGTTCATTAAGCGGTAACGGCACCACCGGAGCAAATCTGGGTCCCTGGCGCCTGCGCGCTGACTGGCAGGGAAACTATAACAGTACCGCCGGCCATGGACAGCGCAGTGAAAAACATTTTGACTGGAGCCGTTTTTACGCCTTTCGTGCAATTGCCGCCCTGCGCGCCAGCCTGACGGTAGGAGAAAGCTATCTGTCTTCAGACATTTTTGACAGCTTTCGTTATCTGGGGGCCAGCTTAGTTTCCGACGATAACATGCTGCCTCCAAATCTGCGGGGTTATGCACCCGAGGTAACCGGGGTGGCAAAAACCAACGCGAAAGTGACCATCAGTCAGCAAGGTCGGGTACTTTATCAGACTACCGTAGCCGCCGGCCCTTTTCGTATTCAGGATCTTAATTCAGCCACCAGTGGGACGCTGGATGTTAAAATCGAAGAACAAGATGGTTCAGTGCGAACTTTTCAGGTTAATACCGCTAATATTCCCTATCTGACGCGTCCGGGAGAAGTACGTTACAAAGTCGCGTTGGGTAAACCAACCGATTACCAGCGTCATAGCCAGGGACCGGGTTTTGCCAGTGGAGAATTTTCCTGGGGAGTCAATAATGGCTGGTCACTTTTTGGCGGTTCAGTTTTGGGGGGAAATGACTATTACGCCATAGCAATTGGCATCGGACGCGATTTGATGGTACTGGGCGCATTGTCATTCGATGTCACCCAATCGCGGGCAGTACTGCCGCAGCAGGGTAACTTAAGCGGACGTTCGTTCCGGCTGAGTTATTCCAAGCGTTTTGATAAATACAACAGTCAGGTCACTTTTGCGGGGTACCGCTTTTCTGAACGAAACTTTATGACAATGTCCCAGTACCTGGAGGCGCGTTATCAAGGTTCCAACATTAACAACAGCAAAGAGCTGTATACCATCTCATTAACCAAGCAGTTCATTCGCTGGGGATTATCCGCCTATCTTAGCTACAGCCATCAGACCTGGTGGAATCGTCCGGCGAACGATAATTATAGCCTGTCTTTATCCCGTTATTTTGATTTCTGGATGTTTAAAAATGCCAGCGTGAATCTTTCAGCCTATCGGACGTTAACCGATAACCAGCGTGATGATGGTCTTTATCTCAGTCTGAACATCCCCTGGGGAGATGGGATAACGCTGACCTACGATAACCAGATTAGCCGCTCAGGCACCAGTAATATGGTGGGTTATTTCGATCGCCTGAATGATCATGATAGCTACAACCTGAAAGCGGGTAATGACGAGCACGGTCGTGCCAGCGCCAGCGCATATTACACCCATGACAGCGACCTGGCGCAGGTAACCGCCAATGCTAGCTATCAGGGAGGGGCTTATCGTTCAGTAGGAATGAGTTTACAGGGCGGTATGACGGCCACCGCCAGGGGGGCAGCATTACATCGGATTAATACCATGGGGGGCACACGCATGATGGTTGACACCAATGGTGTGAGTGATATTCCGGTGCGTGGTTATGGCTCGACGGTAAGAAGCAACTTTTTTGGTAAAGCGGTGATCAGCGATGTGAACAGCTATTACCGTAATTCAGTCAGTATTGATGTCAATGATCTGGCAGATAACGTTGATGCTACCCGGTCGGTGGTGCAAGGAACATTGACTGAGGGCGCGATTGGCTACCGGCGTTTTGGCATTATCTCCGGTGAAAAAGCCATGGCGAAAATCAGCCTTGATTCTGGTGGAACCCCCCCATTTGGAGCAATGGTGACTAATGCTGATGGTAACCAGGCGGGGATTGTCAGCGATGATGGCAGCGTCTGGCTGACCGGTCTGGCACCAGACGGTGTGATGCAGGTACGTTGGGATGGTGAAACTCACTGTGTCATCAGGCTACCCGGCACATTACCCGCTCTTGACACAACGCTGCCACTGACGTGTAACGCGTCAAAACATTCACTTTCAACTGAGGTTAAGGATTAACCATGAAATATTTATCTTCCCTGGTATTCAGCGCGCTTATGTTCAGCGGTTTGCTGAGCAGCTGGCAGGTTAATGCAGCGATTTCGCTGGACCGTACCCGGGTTATTTTTGCCGGTGGCAGCCATTCAATGAGCCTGAATATTACCAATGAAAATCGTGAACTGCCTTATCTGGCGCAGGGATGGATTGAAGATCAGCACGGTAAGAAGATTACTTCGCCTTTGCTGGTGCTGCCGCCGCTGCAAAGAGTTGAACCAGGGGCGCGCAGTCAGATACGAATTCAGGTGACGCCGGCGATAAATCAGTTAGCGAAAGATCGGGAAACGTTGTTTTATTTCAATCTGCGGGAGATCCCGCCAAAGAGTTCCAAACCGAACACGTTGCAAATTGCGCTTCAGACGCGAGTAAAACTGTTTTATCGCCCTGAGCCCTTGCTGGTCAGCGCTGATGGCTATGCCAATCCCTGGCAGAAAAAGCTGACGCTGAGCCGTCAGGGCGATCATTTTCAGGTCAGTAATCCCACACCTTATTATGTGACCCTGGCGGGGGCATCTGCTACGTTAAAAAGTCCTGATGTGGCCGGATTTGAACCGCTGATGGTTGCCCCAAAATCGCGTGCCGTTCTGAAAGGCAGTGCGGCTGCACTGGGCAATCATCCGGTGATAACTTATATCAATGATTTTGGTGGGCGACCGAAGTTAGTGTTTGCCTGTAATGGCGATCAATGCCAGGTCACAAAGCATATTGCGGGTTGAATTGCCTGTCTTCATGGCGGCTTAAGGAGAGCATCATGAGACAGAAACGTCTGCATCAGAAAACCCGTCGTGCTTTCAGGCTGCTATGGCAGAGCGCGTTAGGACCGATCTGGATGCTTAGCATACTGCCGGCGGCTAATGTCAACGCCGATACAGACGGCTGGCAGGTTGAAGGGGAACACGGTGTGTTACAGGTTAGCGGTCAGTTGACTGAAGGCGCCTGTCGTCTTGCTATGCGTTCCGCGATGCAACAGATCGAACTGGGTAATACTGACGCTTCACCGTTAAGGCATCCCGGTGACAGAGGGACTCCTGTTGCCATCCGGCTTTATTTACGTGATTGCCTGACACGCAGCGATCTGAGTAGCGGTAAAAACACAACGACAATCCAGCCAACCATTTCGATCATATTTCAGGGCGAAACGGACAGCGATAATTCGCAATTGCTGGCAGTAAAAGGTGCGTCGGGGATGGGGTTGCGACTGCTGGACGTTAACAAAAATGATTTACATATTGGTACGGCTGGTGGTCCGCAATCGCCAACCATATTGACGCCTGACAGCAGTCAGCTTACTTATTACGTTGTACCTGAACGGACCTCCGGGCCGCTTATTGCCGGCGCCTGGCGGGCGGTGGTGGACTTCAAATTGAATTATGACTAAGGATTCTGTGCGTCACAGGGATATTAAAATGCGCTGGTATCGGATAACGGGCAGGATCTTTTTGATTATTGTACTCTCGGTTTTTGCAACCAATGTATCGGCTTATATATGCCGTAATAAGCAGACCGGGCAGCAGTTGCGTGGCGGTGATTCGCCGGTAGTTATTCCGTTGTCGAGGCAAATTACCCCGGGAGAAGTCATCTTTATTGACTTGTGGAAATACTATGAGTGCAGAAATGAAGAACCATATTTTTACGACGATTTTATGTACTTAGAGGATAATGGCATATCCACCGTACTTAACAAGGACTTCGAGGTCGGCGCATATATCAATGGCGGGAAATATGATATCCCGGTGCCTTACACCCAAATATTTAAACTGCCATGGCACGGTGATGGTAACTGGCATGCAATCCCGTTCAGGGTTTTTTATAAAGTGTCAGAAACTCCCGGTTATCTGACAAGAATAAGTAAAGGACAGGAGATAGCCACGGTAAGATTATATAAATATGCTCACTTCAAAGGGGGGACTGAATCTGACCATCCCCGGCATTTTATTTGGAAAATTATCGCAGGTAATGATTCCATATTTACTTCGGGCACCTGTGCTATAAACAATGGGAATGTTATTTCGGTTGATTTCGGACAAATCCCGTCATGGCGCCTCTCGCCTGGCGCAGCGGGTAGTTTTTATAAGCGAGATATAACCGTTCCTTATCGTTGTAAACATCCGATCACTATGCCAATAAAAATTACATTATCAGCTGACGCCTCAGATTTTTCGGTGATGCCTCCAATTAGTAGAACATGTGTTTCTCGATAAACGCTCCAATGACTTTTTCGTGGATCTCAACTGAGCGCGAAAAGCAGATTGTTTTACGAGCCAACCGTTTAATGCGGGTGCGGAGCGTCAGGTTATTACGTTCAATGCGTTGGGTGAAAATTTTGCCCGTCAGATGCT
>NZ_MOMB01000077.1 GCF_002752165.1 Erwinia sp. OLFS4 | reverse complement strand
TGCGGCGGATATACAGACTGCCGCCCTTAAGGTCGACATCGGAAAGCCGCAGGCTGCAGGCCTCGCTGACGCGAAAACCGTGGATAAAACTCATATAAAGCAGGCAGTAGTCGCGCTCCGCCGTCGCGCTCTGCTGGGCCTGTGCCAGCAGGCTCTGCACCTCGGTCTGGGTCAGATATTTTCGTCCGTTCATGTTATCTCCATTCATGTCTGTGAATAGCGCAGTCAGCATCATTATCCGGTTGTGGCACAAATGGTAGCTGTACCAGTCTGAATTTAACGCGATATGCACAGCAGGCACCGTTACCCATACAAAGCGTTTGAATGCTTTTAATCGCACCGGACACTTTTTTGGTATGGGGGAAGGCGAAATGGAGGGTAAACCAACCGTGAAGCTGTCATCTCAGTCAGCCAGAATAAGCGTTGGTTGTCAGCACGGACAACAACCCTGCGCTCTGTCTCACATCAGGTTTCGCTTAACGGGCGAGGACGTCAAACCTGCAGCGCAGAATTTTACAGACAAAATGGCGGGAAGTTATGGCGCAGCGTAAGGATAAATAGCCGCGTTCCGGCAGGCCGGGAAAACGGCCTGTGGCGGTTAACGGACAGACCATAAAACCAGCGCTGTTCAACGGGGAGCGGCACAAAATAAATTATGCGCCTCCCCGAAGAATCAGTGCCCGTTGCGCTTCTGTATTTATGATAATGCTATGATAGTCAGGATTATATTAACCGGTTGTTACCCGACAATTAATACAGACACTAACAACATTATTTATTATTAATAAACACATTAACTATTGTAAGAAAATTAATATCAATTCCCTGGTGCTGGAAGAAAAATATAACCATGACATCAAATTATTATGACTAATCAATATGATTTTAATACCAACAACTTAAGGCTTTTCAGTCAAACAAGTCAACATAAAAGTTGACATAATGGGTTATAAAATGAAAACTAAAAGTAGATTTAGCCGGTAAAACTTTGATCTATCAATTAAAGTCATGCCAAAAATTACATACATGAACGCATGAATAATGTCTACTTTATAGAATAAACGTACGTCCCCGGAAGGGTGTCTCTGAAAGCCCCATGGTGAGATTCCGGATGTAGAGCGAAAGGGAAGATTGAGCAATGAAGATATCGGCAACGCAAAGAAAGAAAAACATTATCAACAACATAGAATATATAATACGTAGCCGCAGCGAAACAAAAGTCTCCTTTTCGCATCGCACAGGCGTTACCCGCGCAACCTTATATAAAATCCTTGATGGTAAAGTGAACAACGTTCAGCGCGCCACGCTGACGCGCATTGCCGACTTTTTTGGCGTCTCCTGTGAGGTTATTGAGAACCACAATTTAGAACACATTGAACTTATTGAGAAAACACTTTCGCCCGATGGCAATAAAAATCCGGCTGCCGTTCCGGTAATTCCTCAGTCGGATTTGATTCTTAGCCGCGAGCGCCGGATTGGTTATCTTGCTGCCCATTATCCGCTGACATGGTTTTTTGGTGATGTTTCAAATATGGTGGCGCTGCTGGTTGAGAAGAACCTTAATAATATGTTCTATCCGGGTGATATTCTTATCATAAAACGAGATTGTCCGGCAAAAATGAAACAGCCAGCGTTGTTTTATTCAGCAGAAAAGGGCATTTTCATAAGAGAGAATGACGACAGCGTTATTCATCTGTGTCAGGAAGGGGAGACACTACTAGGTGTTATTGTGGAAGAAAGAATTCAGTAAGTGATAACAAAAAATTTAAGGACAAGATTCAAATGGAAAAAAATAAAAAATACAAATTACTGGGATTCAGCCGCTCAGATACAATCACAGCAAACGTTATGGTACTTGCTACAGGAAAACATATCAGTATTGGTTTACCGGAGCTTGAAAGCAGTGAGATCATGGAGGACTTAAATCGTAATGAAATAAAAGCCCTGTATCGACGGCTTTATGGTGATAGTAATACCATAACCTCCTATGAACTGGGTGACAGACATGAACGCTCCTGGTATGCCTACCTGATAATCAGTGTCACGCTGACCATGATTTACATGCTCAGTACCGTTGGGGGCGTTAAACCAATACTGATCCCCGTGGTGAATTTTGTCGTACCACCTGCAATATTTTTCTATCCTGTTTCGTTTATTCTTATTGACATCATCAATGAATTTTACGGACTCAGAATGGCGAGAAGAACCATTTTTATTTCATTCATTTCTAACATTCTGTTTGTTGCCGGTTTGTGGGCAACCAGTTTGCTTCCCGGCTTGTCGGAGTGGGAGCTGAATGCATCATACAGCCAACTTGTTCATAGTATCATAGCGGTACTCTTTGCTTCATCGGCAGCTTATCTGATATCCGAAAATATCAATTCAATTATCCTCTGTAAGATAAAAGAGCTGACAAACTCCAGATACCTTTTTATCCGGGTTATAACCAGTAATGTCATTGCCTCTGCCATCGATAGCGTTGTCTTTTGTATCATCGCATTTCACAACATTCTCAGTGCCGATACGATTAAAACCATGATTATATCTCAATTTATTATAAAGCTAGGATATGCATTTATTGGCGTTGGACCCATTTATGCTACCCGGCAATTATTCAGACGCTATATCAATAAAGAACTCCCCGTCAAACAATCAAAGGAATGCATATGAAAACTGAAGAGATTACATTACTTGGTAAAAATACGGGATATATCCAAAATTATGCGCCGGATTTACTTGAGGCGCTGCCACGTTCACGCGGCAGAGATGAAATTAATCTTTCACCAGACAACTTGCCGTTTGCCGGCTTCGATCTGTGGACAGGCTTTGAACTTTCCTGGCTGAATGATAAAGGCAAACCTGTGGTAGCGATTGCCGAGTTCTTTATACCGGCCTGTAGTAGTAACCTCATTGAATCAAAATCATTTAAGCTTTACCTTAACAGCTTCAACCAGACCCGCTTTGCCAGCGAGGCGAGGGTAATCAGTACGCTTGAAAACGATCTGTCATCTGCTGCAGCTGGCAACGTCAAGGTGAAACTTTATTCTCAACCCGATGATTACCCGGCAATGATTACGCTGGCACCCGGTGAATGTATTGACCATCTGGATATTGAGGTTAACGATTACCAGTTTAATCCGGATTACCTGCGCCACTCGGTTGCCGATGAAACCGTATCAGAAACCCTTGTCTCACACTTGTTAAAGTCAAACTGCCTGGTAACAAATCAGCCCGACTGGGGAAGTGTCATCATCCGGTATAAAGGCAAGAAAATAAACCGTGAGAGCTTACTGCGCTATATCATTTCATTCAGAACGCATAATGAATTTCATGAGCAGTGCGTCGAGCGGATATTCAGTGATATCAGCCACTACTGCAACCCGGAAAAACTGACCGTCTTTGCCAGATACACCCGCAGAGGCGGTTTAGACATCAATCCTTTCAGAAGTAATTTTGAAGAGAGTCTTCCGGCAGGGCGATTGATCCGACAATAACATTGCGCTGCTACAGGCTTTAATCATCAAGCTTCTGGCCGCATTGTTTACCTTCAATAGTAATAAAAACGGCAATAGCTTTTAACTATTGCCGTTTTTTTAACCGTTATCGATCAACTCATCCAGTGTCTGAGGTTGCTGAATAGTAATACAGCGATGGCTGACGGTAAGAATATTCAGATCGACCATACGGGCTATCTGGCGGCTGATCGTTTCCGGGGTCAGTCCAAGGTAATTACCTATATCACCCCGGGTCATTGGCAGCTGAAACTCGCGCGGCGAATACCCCAGCCGGGCAAAACGCTGTGATATATCCTGGATAAAGATAGCAAGACGTACATTTGCCCGTGCCTTATTTATCTGAAAATAACGCGTTTTATTATTTCGGATAGTTTCACTCATCAGCTGATACAATGCCCGCCGCCCGCAAGGGGTGGACAGCAGCTGTTCCAGTAACGATGCCGGTAGCTGGCGCACCGTTGAAGTATCCAGTACCTGAGCATAACCCGCATAACGCACTGACGACAACTCAGCCAGACCACACCATTCACCCGGCAGGCAGAATCCTGTTACCAGCGCCTCCCCCTCCTTCGTCAACGTTACCTGCTTCACCGCGCCAGCCACCATCACAAACACCCCTTTAAATGGCTCATTTGCGGCGTAGAGAACATCCCCTTTGTGGTACAAACGCTCCGAACATCCCTGTATCATTTGTTGCAGGATGCTCTGCTGCGCATTCATTGTGGCTCTCCACTACCTGGTATGCCGGCCACAGACTGGCTAAAATTTCCGGCGGTAAGACTATAATCAAGCACCACAATGTCATGCAGAACCGGTGTAAAAATGGCCTTCAGTGCATCATGAGCAGGATGAGGCAGGTAGCGCTGGCGGGCATTTTGGTCACGAAAAGTCATCAGCACACAGTGACTGAAGCCGGCATGCATGCCTTCCGGACTGTTATTGACTCCCCACTCCACCCGGCAAACACCCTCGACTTGCTGTGGAATGTTTAAGAACGCACGTTTAACCGATTGTATTTGTTGTTGGGTAGCCGCATCGGTAAAAGCAATAAATAAAATATGGCGAATCATCGCTGCTCCCGCTGACAGGTTGTGGCACAGAGTTGATTGCCCGCGCCTTGTTATCTTTTGTCAGTCTGTTCCTCTTAATTAACTGCTACTTTGTCCCAGCCTTTCTGATACATACAGTTATCTATCAATACGTCGCGCTGAGACGCATTGGCATCGGTGATGCGATTATAGGTTTCCTTATTTTCATCAAGCTTTTTATCGTCAGTTTTATCTTTCAGCGATAACTCTGAGCGACTATTTTCTACCTGATTATCTGGCGGCAGATCTTTCAGCGCTTTGGCTTCACAGGCAGTAAGCTGTACCTGACGATCATGTTCTGACATACCGGCTTTTACCCAACGATAATCGACACATCCGCTTATTAGCGTAATAGCAACCAACAATAACGCTGTATTTTTTATCTTCATTATGACTCCATTTAATTTTTTAAGCTGACAGATTGTAAATAACGGCCAGACAATACCCTTCCTGTCATCAGGCAAAAAAAAGATATCAAGTTTATTAATTAATCATCTGCATGACGTTAACCGCTAGCCGACGATAGGTTTATCAGTATGACACTGGATAAAAACAAGCCGGCAGCGTATCTGCCTGGAGTTTCCGGCCGCTCCGGGTTTTCCCTTCATCGCTGACCGGAAAGCAAATATTAACCGCCATCATGAGCACGGTAACATCACTGTTACTGTGGCTTACAAGTTAAGCAGACGACGGTCGGTGGCTTCCTGCACAGAATGCATATTACTGAGCCACGCCGAGGGCGACAATCTTCCCTTATTAACAGAATATGTCACAGAGATACTAAGTGTTAAAAGCAATGTCATTATGCAGTTTTTCGACACCCTGGGCGCGTTTTAACCATATAGCGGCAAGATATCAGACTACATCAATATGCGCGGCATCTCAGTTAGCGTTGAACATGATGAACCTTCAACGACAATTCATGGAACGGGGACGGACTGCCTGACCTTAGCGTTTCTGATAACAGCGTCAAATCATCCGGCGTAATTCGGATAATCCCCTCTCCCGGCAGATCAATTTCGGCAATCACAAACAGCACCAGGGTTGTCAGTACCGGTAAAATAAACAGATAAGGAAAGTTTTCCTTTCCACCGGCCATCTGCTGACCAACCAGAAAACAGGCACTCATGGAAAACAGCATCAGTACCAGCCAGGCGGCATCAGGCACCTGACGTTTCCAGACAGAATGCGTCTGCTGTTGCGCGGTTAGCAACGTATTGTAAACGGACAGCACTGAAGCCATCACTGGCGTAGCTGAATGGCCAGCATACGGGATAATCGCCAGCCAAAGCCTGTACTGATTCTCCTGCGACAGGCGTGACCAGCCTTGCCCCTGGGTGCGGGTCCCTTCCCGGAAAAAACGAATACGATCTTCAAGATAATTTGCCAGCAGCCCCTGTACTGTCTGCTGCGTGGCCTCAGGTAGCAATAGCGAATATTGCCAGACACTGGCCACACTCTGCGCCTCACGAACTTCCGCCTGCCCGCGGGCGGCGTATCCTCTGATTGACACTGAAAACATAAAGCCGATGAGCAGTCCCGACAGGGTGAGAGTAGCACCGGTCACCACAGCCGTGCCGGTCGGATTAATTTTCAACGCGCGATGATCAATAAACCGGCCGCTCCAGGCCGACATGACCAGCAGCAAAAAAATCACCGTTAACAGCAAAATATCGTCCACTGCCGGTAACGTCAGAAAATAGGCGATCACTTTAATTCCTTGATTGCATAAATAGTGTGAAATTTATACAAATAATGAATATAATAAAAAACAGATTAATCTTATTGCAGGTAACGTGTAATAATAGCGACAAAGATAGCTTGTCTGCTTCCACCGCACCATTCAGCAGCATACAGCCGTCATTATCACCCAATAAAACTACCGGAATTATTACACGCCCTTGTCGGCGTGCGGTTTTTTGCCCGCCAGGGAGCAGCAAACAAGAAGCAGATTACGTTGCTGTAAAGGTAAATGTTAAATTTGCCAATCTTGCAGGAAAATGAATGTGACTTTTATCACCATAGCAGAAATAATTTATTAAAAGTCAATGCGCTGCATTGCTGTAACACAGTAAACATCGCTGATGAAGAATAATGAATATTTATCCTTTTTGTTTAGAATCGTTAGAAAAATTAATTTATTTTTCGCGCAATCGACCAGGAGCTTCAAATGAAAAGAAAATTTTTAACTGAAGAAGAAATAAACCTTATTTTGCAGGCTACTTCGGTAAGCCGCAACGCATTACGCGATGACTGTATGATCAGCCTCTGCTTTTATCATGGCCTCAGAGTCAGTGAGCTGATCTCATTAAAAATAAATGATTATGATCGATTTTCCGAAAAGATATATATAAAGCGTCTGAAAGGCGGCTTCAGCACAATTCATCCGGTGCTCCCGGCAATCAGCCAGAAACTTAATAATTGGATCGAAGAAAGAAAAAACTATACTGACGGCACTTCAGATTATCTTTTTCTGACAAAATCCGGAAAAGAAATGAGCCGGCAACGCTTTTGCCAGATAATTAAATTATATGCAAGTATTTCCGGACTGCTTATTAATGTTCACCCGCATATGCTCCGTCACGCCTGTGGTTACAGCCTCGCCGACCGGGGAAATGATACCCGCCTTATTCAGGATTATCTTGGTCATAAAAATATCCGTCATACCGTCACTTATACTGCCGCCAATGCAGAACGCTTTAATCATGCCTGGCGTTTAACAGCAAAAGATTAACCGCTATTGAGGCAACGTCGTATTACTGTGCTGGTGCGATAAATCCTATACACACCGGAACCGGTTTCGCATGCGGGTCGGCAGTAAAAAACAGTTGCCTTTTCAGAGAAAGCACCATCCCAGGCCACGCCTGATGGAATGCCAGAAAATGTTCATCCTGACAACTTTTATCCACCTGACCGATAATCACCGCCCCTTCGGTTTCTAACCGGGCACGGGTCAGATGGGCATTATAGATCCCCGGCATTTTCTCATTATCCCACGGCGTAATAATATCAGGCCGTGTGCTGACGTAGACCGTCAGCCATTCAGAAAGATGCTCACCGCCAACATAGCGCAACGGCGAAGCGAACTGCTGTTGCCACAGTTGCTCTACCTGCTGACTGAAAGGTTTGATGCCAGACATCTTCTCACCGGCATTTTTAACGTTCAGGCTCATCACCAGAATATAACCCAGCAGGATCAGTAACGCGCAAACCAGGTAAAAGCGGTAACTCCGGTGCAGACGGTGCCAATCCGGCTCCCCGCGATACAGTGCCGGCAGCAAGGCCAGCGCCGGCAAAAGAAAAGGTTGCAGCCATTCTGTTAAGCGGCCGCCGTTATGCAACAAAAACCACAGCGTAATGACCGCCAGCGGTACCATAAAGACCATGAGCATCGCCCGCACCGCCGGATCTGCTGGCCGCGCCAGTTTAAGCCCGCACCACTTCAGCAAACAGCCGGCCATTGCAACAGGATAAAAAACCGACAGCAGCTTCACCAGTACGTGCAGATTAAGTCCGCTGCGGATCTGACTGTCCACCCACCTGAATGCCGAAAAATTGTGTTCAGCCAGCCACCAGAGATTTGGCAGGGCTAATCCGCATCCGATCAGTAATCCCAGCCAGAAAGCCGGATGTGCATAATGCCGGCGCAGCGCGGGGGAAAAAAACGGTGTCAGCACGACCATGATCACCGGCGCCAGTGAGGAGTATTTCGCCATTACCGCCAACCCTGACACCAACCCAAAAGCCAGCCACCACCAGGGGGTCTGCGTCAGCGACCGGTAAAACAGCCAGTACATCCACGGCCATAACATAACCAGTAAATAGTTATCGTTATAAGGAATGATATCGAAATTAATCACCCCTGAAACGCCGCAGGAGAGCAGTGAAAAACAGGCCAGGCGCTTATTTTCGCCCAGCTCACGCGCCAGGTAAGCCACCCCGGTAAGCCCGATGCTAACGGCAATAAAGTGAACGGCGTACCAGTAGGGGCTTACCGGCAGGCTTTTGAAATAAATCAACGGTTGCATTATCGCGCCGGGAAGCCACGGGTTTTTGGGTGATCCCCATTCACCGTTACTGGCCCAGTTAAGCGCTTCAACCGCATCATAAGGAAGCGCCGGGTCGAGTAACCACGATGCCAGAAACCAGCACAATGCATAAATCATAACCGTGACAGACAGCTTCATTGCCTTACCTTATATTCCGGTATGTCCCTGCGGCCGGCTACGGATAACCGGCTGACTTAGTGGCCAAACAACAGCCGGGTAGTACGAATATCCAGCGCGCCGGACGGCTGACCATCAGCACCAAAATAGCGGTCCTTACGACAGGAACGGGTTTTCACATCGCAGTATACCCCATTTGCAAAAGTGAAGGCGCTATGATCAAACTCCCCCTGGGCAATCAGCCGTTCACCGGCGCGCTTACCCAGCCAGAGTCGTGTCAGTTTCGCCGAAACCCCACTGGCATCAGCACACAGATAAGCATCACAAACCACCCCGGTGGCCGGTGAACGAAGCGCGCTGCGTTCGGCCGCATTCGCCGTCGGTAGCACAAAAGCCAGTAGTAATAACACGCTGAACGTCTTCATCGGTTTTTCTCCATTACGGTTGTCGCCGCGCCGGCACCCTGCCGGAGCTTTTATCAGAACTGCCAGGTCACCGCCAGCAGTGGGCCGCGCATCGTGACATCTGACGTATGGTCATCACTATGATGTACCACACGCAGCACCCGATAACCCGCTGAAAGCGCTACCTCCGGCGAGGCCTGCCAGCTTAGTGCCCCGGTCAGTCGCCACGTGCGCCGACCGGCACCGGTGCCCCCTGCCTGCGCCATGCCGGTTAGCGACCAGTCGGGAGACAGTGCCTGCCATACCCGTAGCCCCGCCACCGGCGTCAGCCAGCCAAAGCGCTCCGTATGTTCCCCGTTTAGCAGCGTGCCGTTCAGGCTCAGCTGGTTGCTGATTTGCCAGCCCTGCACGCCGCCGGTCACATCAAGCGCCGTCTGTGACGTCTGATACACCCGCCAGCCGGCGCCGAGCGTTGCCGACTGCTGGCGGGTATCCAGCGTGGCTTGCTCGCCCTCGGCCGTCCCGGACTGCCGGGTCTGAATATACATCAGATCAGCCAGCAGCAGCAGGCGATCGCGCCGCGCGGTCACGTCGACAAACGCGCTCAGCCGGGTGGCTTTCAGCACATCACCGAAGTCCATGCTGACCGGCATCGCCGGCGCATCACGAAAGGCGCGTACCGTACCGTTCATCCCGGCCCCCCACAGCCAGGGCGTCACCTGCCATTGCCAGGATGATTCTGCTGCCCGGCACGCACCGGATGTCACCAACAGCGACGCTGCAACCACGCTGCTTATCACGACGCGGCTCATGGTACATTCACCCCGTCAACATGCAGGCCGGGCTGACTCCCCGCCGGCAGTGCATCAGTGGTAGCGGTGACAGTGCGCGTTTCATGTGGCCACACCGTGATGTAGTTATCATCATAGCTTATTGGCAGTACTTCCTGATCGCTGCCAGGCGCTGTCAGAGTGGCCCTGACGAAAAAGGCCACATGCGACGTCGGGTTAGTCAGGCGAATAACAAAACGCCGTTGCTTTTCGCTGGCAGATAGCGTTGAATCAGCGCCGCTCACTTCCTTCAGCGAACTCTCCAGTCGGACCGCCGGCATCGTTTGCAGCGCGCTAAAGTCGGCCCATGCGGTTTGACGTAACTTCATACTGGCCAGCACATCCTTCAACGGTGCCAGGTCAGGCTGGTCATCGGTACGCGACTGCCAGTAAACGTTCTCTGTTAACAGCTGGCCCTGGCTATCTGACAGGCGCAGGCGAATAAACCATACACCGGCCTGGTCAAAGCGCGGCAGCGTCATGACCGGCTCGCTGTCCTGTGCCGCCACCCGTAGCGCTCCGGTTTTCTCCTCATGCAGTACCCGGCCCTGCAAATCGTACACCGTCGCCCGCACCTGCAGGCCTGAATGTGAATTCAGCGTCTGGTTAACCAACCGGATAACGGCCTTGTGGTGATCGCCACTGGCATAGTAATCCGACACCACGCTCAGCGGACGTAACGCTTTCTTCGCACCGAAATAGGCGCCACCGGGTTTCAGATACCAGTCAAACAGCTGTCCGAAAAACGACGGCCACGGACTGTTAAGCATCCAGTAAACGGTAAATTTATGTTCCTGCCAGTCCAGTGCACTATAGGCTTCAAACTGCGCGCGGACGCCTTCATAAATCGCCAGCTGAGCCCGGCGGGCAAAATCTTCCGCATTGGCCGGCGCACCGTAACGTTTTGTCACTGCCAGACGTAAACCATCCAGCGTGCTGTTGCCAGGCACCGATCCACCGTGTACTTCCCAGACCGGGTTAACCGGCCACAAACTGTCAGCGGGAATGAACTTTTTCAGGCTCTCTGGCGGCGGTACGATTTCATCGCTCCCCTCTTCCGCCACCGAGCCACGGGCACCGGAAAACTTGCCGTCAAACCAGAATACCGGCGCACGCCAGGTGTAGGGGCCGGACATATGAATGCCGCTCCAGTCACGGTTACGCTGGGAAAGGGTATCCACCACGGCATTCTGCCAGTGCAGATCGGTCAGAATCTGGCGATAGTCTGCCAGTACGTCTTCAGGCGGCATGCCGTCACTGCCGTTAGCCCATAGCGCTGCCGAGGCATGACCACGCAGCTCACGTAGCACTGAGCGCACCGTGTCACGCGCCACCTGATGGTCCTGCGCATCCCAGCGGTCCCATTGTTCCCAGGCGCCACAGCACACCAGTCCGCGCATAACCGGAATCCCCTCACGGTCAGCCAGCGTCAGCAGATCATCATCAAGAAATTTGCCTTCCTGACGCAGCAGGTTAATCCCCATATCTTTGGCATAGGCAATCACCGCTTGCAGTCTCTTCGGATCGTGCCCATAGAACAGGTCCGGCGTATAGGCAGCGCCGCGCACCGGATAATCACGTCCGTTGATCTGCAGATAAAAGCTGCCACCGTCTTTAAACGGGAGTTCAGGAAATAATCGGGTATTGTCCCGATGTCCGGTCACCGAACGGATACCAAAATCGGTCTGCGTATCATCAGATACCTTACCCTGGGTATCAAAGCGCAACGACAGATGGTAAAGCGCCGGATCACCCCAGATATAGGGCCACCACAAATCGGGATGCGTCACCTTAAGCGCCGGTGTGTCTGCCGGAGTAAAACTCAACTCACGCGTTTCGCCGGCAGCCAGCGTTACCGCTTTTTCCAGCGTCAGGTCCGGTTTGCCAGCCCGGCTGATGGTGCCACGCAGCACCCCGCTCACCGCAACCTTACTCTGATTCGCTGCATCGACATAAACTGACAGGGCGGCTGTATCCTTGCGCGGCAGCGGCAGAACAGAAGCGACATAGGGATGACGCAGGGTCACCGGTCCGCCCCAGGTCAGATAAACCCGCCCGGTAATACCGCCGTTTTTATCCGGCAGCCAGGAAGCCATACTTTTACTGTCGCCAAGGAAACGGAAGTTAATCCAGTCCACCCAGGTATCCGCGAGGTCAACCCCTTCACCCTGTCCCTTGCTCATGCCGGGCGCCAGGTTCATGCCAGGCGTACGCTGTTCAGGCTGAATACGCACAGCCAGGCGGTTTTCCTCACCCGGTTTTATCAGCCCGGTCACGTCAAATTCATTGCGGCGCCACATTCCCGTCATGGTCTCGGGACCGGCCACCCGCTGGCCATTAAGCCACACTTCACCCCGGTAGCTGATGCCGTTAAACACCAGACTGTAGCGCGGCTGCCCCGCCGGCGCGTTGAACCGGGTCTGGTACCACCAGTCATGCTGCCACAGGGTGCGATCTACCCGCGCGAGGTTATCACCAATGTACGGGTCCACCAGCTGGCCGGCATCCGTCAGCGCTTTTAGCACCGTAGCCGGCATACTTTTAACCGCTATTGCCTGCTTTGCCGGTGGCGCAGCCGAAAGCTGTGCGCCATCACCACTGATCGCATCTGCACGCGTCAGGAACCAGCCATCACGCAGCTCTGTCTGTCCTGGCGTACTCGCCGCTGACGCCACCCCGCATAGCAGGCCGGCCAGTAACAGGCCGATAATCCAGCCGGGCCCGACCCGGCGTCCTGTATTCTCTGTCATCCTCTTTTCTCCTGAACCTGTTAGCCGCCGGGGCAATTCGTCAAACACCGTCCGTTTTCTGCAGTGACGCCGCCCGCAGACACCACTATGCTCGTGACTCACACCAGTGACGGTCGGCACCCGTCCGGCTCAGCGACAGAGCCTTTAGCCAACGTGCGCCGGCTTCCGCATATTCACCGCCGCGCTCAAGTCTGGCGGCCTGCCAGCAGGCCGCCTGCCACTGGTCATATTGTGTCGGCGCACGCAGATAGCCACTCAGCGCGGCTTCGCCCTCTCCGCCAGGGGCGGTATTGTGATCGTTGTGTTGAATGTTTTCTGTCTCTTCCACGTCGTTGTTATTCCTTATCCGGTCGCTCGCCCTTTCACCGGTTGCACATCAGCTTCAGCCGCGCTCACCTCAAACATAAAGCCCATATTGCGTCGGGTATGTATTACTTCCCCGGCCTGCGGCTGACAGCTACGCAGTTTCTGACGCAGCCGGCCGATAATCACATCCAGCGAGTGCACGCTGCCTTCGGCAGGCAGCTCCTGGCGCAGCCGTAGCAAAATCGCGTTGCGTCTCACCAGGCGTCCGCGCTGGCGCATCAGTACTTCCAGCACCCGTGTTTCCATGCGCGTCAGCATTACCCGCTCGTTGCCGGCCCGCAGCGTACCGCTGTCTGTTTCAAGGCTGAACGGCGGCACGCACAGTGTCGCGGAAGAAAACCCCTGGCAGCGGCGCACTACCGCTTCCAGCCGCGCGACAATAATGCGTGCATCTTCATCCCGGTCATGACAGATGTCAGCACCGGCGGCCAGCAGCGCCGGCACGTCGAGCCGGTAGTCGCGCCGGTGGATTGCCATCATCGTTAAGGTCTGGCCACAGGCCCGCCGCCAGCCACGTACCACCCCGGCGCCGGCAAGACGGCCGGTATCGGAGACATCCAGTACCAGCGCATCCACGCCGTAATCTTCCAGGTAACGGCGCAGTACCGGCGGCGGTAGCAATCCATCCTTATGCACGTCCGCCACACGCCCGGCACTACGCAGCTGGACAGCCACGTGATGGGCGTACACCTGGTCGGTGCTTACAATCAGGTATCTCATGCGGCGGATCCGGCCATCAGAAGGTGTACAGCGCGTTCAGAAACAACCCGGCACCGGTACTTTTATCCACCAGCGGGCTGTTGCGTGCCGCGCGAGCAGTCAGTGACGTCAGACGCACGCCGCCGCCCAGGCTAACCTGCTGTGTCCACTGCCAGTTCAGGCCCCACTGCACAGTCACGCTCCGCAGCCCGCCACCGGCTTCATGTTCAGCAAAACTACTGCGAGCGGCCTGCTCAGCAGTCACCCCGTAGCGCGCCATCATGTCATTACGATCAGACCAGGTGGCAAAGGCGGCTCCCGTCATTGTCAGGTCATCGCCAAGCGGCAATGCGGTATCCACCCCGGCATCAAGATAAGCGGTATGTCCGAGATCGCGGCCACCGTATTCACGGTCACGCAGTGCCTGGATGCCGCGAACGAACAGCCGGTAAGGCTGCAGGTTCAGACTCAGCTCAAGCCCCGCCTGCCCGGTACCGGCGAGGTCACCCATACCACGCAGATGGTCGTTATGACCGCTCAGGGTGCGAATATCCTCGCGGCATCCCGGATCGTAATTACCAAGCAGCGCCACGCCGAAGGTATCCCCTACCGGCAGATCCCAGCGTAATCCCTCAGGAAAACTGGCGCTGAAGGTCCCCCAACTGGCGGTTGGTGCTACCGCTTTTACCAGCGGCAGCAGGGTAGTGGTGTATGCGGATGCACCGTCATACACCGGCGCCGTCAGGGTGCCAGCACCGAGAGAAAATGACGGAGCGTCATCCTGCGCCAGCGCCGCCAGCGGCATCAGCAACAAACCTGCGGCCAGCCGCGCAGCAGTACGGCACGACCCGGAGCGGGCGGATGAAGATACGGATTTCATGGATATTCTCCTTATTGTGTCAGAATGACGCCCGGCCGGACAAAGCAGGCCAGATATCAGAAAACCAGCCGGACCGGATAGTGCAGCCAGGCAGCATAGTGGGCATAGTCGCATCCGCCTGCCCGGCGAATGACGCAGGTGCAGAGTTAAAAACAGGGAGCGTTCAGAAGGGCCGTCAGGCGTGGAAAAATCAATTGCCAAATCAATAACAACTGAGCACAACATTCAACGCTACCGCCCTCCGCCAGGCATTGCCCCCGGATTATTCTCCGGACAAGGGGCAGTCACTTAGTCCTTGTCCGCTACAACAGCCATCGCCAGCATTCAGCAGCAAGTGGCACAGGAGCAGCCTGTCGCTCTCTGCAGCGATGAACGCGCCAGTCAAGCACTTATCGCCACCACAGCCGCATTCAGACTCGCCACCACTCGCCACCACAATGTTTAACCGTGGTGACGGAACACCCGCCAGGCACGTTGCGTTTAACGCACTTTTTTCGCGTCGATGAAGCAGATGAAATGGTTCTACTGCGTTTTTTTACTCATCCAACCCCCTCGGATATCGGGCATGCGTTACCCGACGTCTTTTTTTGACGCTTAACTTTACAATTAGGACCATTTTGACAAGTAATTGGAAAAACTAGATTTAAATACCTTTATTTTTATGATTTTTTAATCCAACAAATATAAATATATGGTGTTTTATTCTTTCGATATCGAGCATAGGATTGCCAGGAAAAGGCGGGGTTTATTCGTGATGAAAAATAATGAGTTGCGTGGGAGGATAAAAAAATCGGTGATGCCTCCAATTAGTAGAACATGTGTTTCTCGATAAACGCTCCAATGACTTTTTCGTGGATCTCAACTGAGCGCGAAAAGCAGATTGTTTTACGAGCCAACCGTTTAATGCGGGTGCGGAGCGTCAGGTTATTACGTTCAATGCGTTGGGTGAAAATTTTGCCCGTCAGATGCT
>NZ_MOMB01000075.1 GCF_002752165.1 Erwinia sp. OLFS4 | reverse complement strand
TGCAAGACTTTAATTTCCATACGAATCTCAAAAGTGATCATAAGCTCCCCTGTATTCAGAGGAGCAGATTAACCCCTGGATCAGTTTTCAACCGTTGGGGTGGATCAGTTTTGCACCGTTGGTAACACAATCTGGTGGGTGACGGCCTCAACGATGCGCTTAATCCTAAGTTAAGGGGGCGTGATTAATGGCACTCCTTGACGTTAACGATCTCAGTCTGACACTGCGTAGTGACGGCACCACACTGACGGCGCTGCGACGCTTATCTTTTCAGCTGGAAGCGGGGGAAACCCTGGCACTGGTTGGTGAATCGGGTTGTGGTAAATCGATGACTGCGCTGGCAATCATGGGCTTGCTGCCGGCGGCCAGCGCCCGCATTACCACTGGCACAATACAGTTTGACCATCAGGATCTCACCCGTCTTAGCCCAAAATCATACCGCCAGATACGCGGTCAGCGTATTGCCATGATATTTCAGTATGCCATGAGGGCGCTGAATCCGGTTAAAACCGTTGGCGCACAGCTTATGGAAGTGTTACAGCTTCATCTTAATATGACACGTCGGGCGGCACGTTCGCGGGCAATTGCGCTGCTGGAACGGGTGAAAATTCCCGATGCCGCACGGCGCCTGAATGACTATCCACATCAGATGTCTGGCGGCATGTCACAGCGGGTAATGATTGCGATGGCAATAGCCTGTCAGCCGCAGGTACTGATTGCCGACGAACCAACCACGGCCCTTGATGTGACTATTCAGGCACAGATATTACAGCTACTGCGGGATATCCAGCGCGACACCGGCATGGGTCTGCTATTGATCACCCACGATCTCGGCGTGGTGGCAGCCATGGCCCAGCGGGTGGCGGTAATGTATGCCGGACAGATTATTGAACAGGCCAGCGTGATGGAACTGTTTGATAATCCGATTCATCCCTATACCCAGGGCTTACTGCGTTCAACGCCTAAAAGCGGGCTTCCGGGCGAAAGACTGTTCGCCATTCCCGGACGGGTGCCGCCGCTTAATGCGTTACCCTCCGGCTGCGCTTTTCGCAACCGCTGCCCGCTGGCGCGCGCGGCATGCAGCGAGCAGATACCCGAATTAGACCATCCGCGCGGCCAGCATGGTGCCGCCTGTCTGGTCAATGCACCATCACGCCCGCGTCCGGAGGAAAGCTATGACTACATTGCTTGATGCGGAAAATATTTCAGTCGGTTACGCCAGTAAAAATGGCTGGGTTCAGGCGGTTGCAGAGGTCAGCCTGCAACTCAATGCAGGGGAAACCGTTGGCCTGGTGGGGGAGTCCGGCTGTGGTAAATCCACACTGGGTAAGGCACTGATGCGCCTGCTACCAGCCAGCGGACGACTAAGGCTTAATGGTGACGATGTGCTGACGTTGCAGGGTAAACAGCTGCTACCGTTCCGCCGCCAGGTGCAAATGATGTTTCAGGATCCGCAAGGATCGCTGAACCCACGTCAACGCGTGGGCACCAGCATTGCCCGGCCATTACAAGTGGCCGGTTGGTCAAAAAAAGCAATCAGTGCACGGATTGATCAGCTGCTGGAAGAAGTTGGCTTACCGGCCCAGGCCGCCACGCGTTTTCCACATGAATTCTCCGGTGGTCAGCGTCAGCGTATTGGTATCGCGCGTGCGCTGGCCCTGGAGCCGCAAATTGTTATCTGTGATGAACCGGTGTCCGCGCTCGACGTTTCCGTTCGTGCACAGGTGATTAATTTAATGCGTGATATTCAGCAACGCTCACAGGTGACCTATTTGTTTATCTCCCACGACCTGTCGGTTGTTGAATACATCGCTCATCGTGTAATGGTGATGTATCTCGGCCGGATTGTGGAAAGCGGGCCAACCGGGCAGGTATGGAAAACACCGGCGCATCCTTATACCCGGGCGTTACTGGCTGCTGCACCGGTTGCCGACCCGCGCCATGCCCATAGCGAAACGTTGCTGGAGGGTGAACTCCCCAGTCCGCTCAATCCGCCTGCAGGATGCCCGTTTCATACCCGTTGTCCTTTTGTACAAGCTGTGTGCCGCCAGCAACGGCCTCCACTTCAATCCTTAACTTCAGAGCGACAGGTGGCATGCCATTTCCATCTTAGCTGATGTCGGAGCATAACCATGAATCAGACGTTACGTAATCTTGGCGATCTTATCGACCGCTCGCTGCCCCAGTCACGCATTGCGATTATTGATTTGCGTGATGCCGGGCAGCCGCGTGAGTATACGCACCAGCAGATTGATGAACTGGCGGGTGGGGTGGCGCATTATTTGCAGGCCCGGGGCTACCGGCGCGGCGATGCTATCGCCATCGCCTCTCTCAATCGCGCGGAATATATTGCCGCCTATTTTGGCATTATGCGCGCAGGCCTGGTGGCGGTGCCGTTAAATATTAAGGTACCCGCTGAGACCCTGCATTATTTCCTTGATGATGCGGACATTAAGCTCGCTTTTGTTGATAACGCGCGCGCGGAACTGATCGGTGACAGCGTCACGACAATCAATTTTGACGATGATTCGTCCGCCGGTTTTGTCCAGCAGATTAGCCCGTGTACCTTTGACAGCGTGGCGCCTGCTGCCGGGGAACTGGCCATGATACTCTATACCTCCGGTTCAACCGGACGGCCGAAAGGGGTGCCGCTTACCCATGCCGGGCAGTACTGGGCTCTTGACGCGACCCGATTTGCAGGTGTGGAACCTGATGCCGCTCAGGCCCGTTATATCGTGGCGCAACCGCTGTTTCATATGAATGGCCTGTTTCTGGTGAAGCGGGTATTTGCCGCAAACGGTTTATTGGTGGTACTGCCATCATTTACAATAGAAAGCTATCTGCATGCGCTGTCATACTATCGTATAAACATTGTTACCGCCGTGCCTACCATGTTTGCCCGGCTGCTGCGCGATCCTGACATCAGCCGTTATGATTTCAGTCAGCTGCAAAAAGTCATGCTGGGTTCAGCGCCGATAACCGCCGGCCTGCTTAATCGCATTAAGGCCGCTTTTCCCGACGTGACTATTAGCCATGGTTATGGCACCACGGAAGCCGGCCCGGCAGTGTTTGGCCCACATACTGATGGATTGCCTGTACCGCCGCTATCGCTCGGTTACCCGCTGGCATCAGGTGAGGTGAAATTTGCCGAAGGAGCCAGCGCCGATCAAGGGGTATTGATGATGCGTAATCCGGCGGTAACGCCGGGTTACCATCGGCTGCCGGAAAAAAGCGCCGCTGTTCTACGCGATGGCTGGTACTACAGCGGTGACGTGATGCGACGTGACGAAAACGGTTTCTATTTCTTTGTCGGCCGAGCCGATGACATGTTTGTCTGCTCGGGGGAAAACATTTATCCTGGCGAAGTGGAAAAACTACTCGAATCCCATCCAGCTGTGCGGCAGACTTGTGTGGTGCCGCTTGACGATGAAGAACGCGGCCAGATTCCGGTTGCTTTTGTGGTGTTACAGCAAGGGCAGAGCACCAGTCAGGATGCGCTAAAGCAGCATGCACTGACACATGGGCCAGCGTACCAGCATCCGCGCCGTATTGCGTTTGTGAATGAACTGCCGTGGGCCGCCACCAACAAAGTTGATCGTCAGCAGCTGCGCCAGCTGGCACTCACACTGGAGCAACAACAACGCTGGGATGATGCGCTGGCAGAACCGCTGCACAGCTGAACTTCCCATGAATGGCATGGTATTATTAGTGCCGGGGAATAGGGCAGAAAATCGCTCAGCACTGACCAGCGGGAACATTTACACCGACGCTTATTGTTGTCCCGGTTGTTAACGTAGCGGCCTGACAGCACGCTACGTTGACAGCGCGTTGTTCAGTTAATAGGGCAGGAGTCGTGCCCGATCGCTGCTGGGGACTTCTTCCAGCGCGATATGGTAAATATCCGGTGCGACTCTGGATATCGCCGTAACTTTGACATTCGTCAGCGGGGAATACAGCCTTTCGCCCTCATCATTTTCAAATGACAACCCCCCTGCGACGGATAACACGTTGCTACTATTGCCTGTCATTTTGTATATGACTTTTACATCATCCTGGCTGCGGTTTGCAAAATCGCTGGCAACATTCAGATGCCAGGATGTTGAGAAGAATTGTCCTGGGTGATAAAGGGTTTCAGTTTTGTTGTGTTCATCAGCATTAAATCCTGAGATTAACGCGTTAATTCCGCTCTGTGTGATTCCTTGCCCGCGGTAAGTGGTGATATTTTTTTCTGTCGGGGTATACCAGGCGTTAGCGGCCGTTTTTACCAGTTCACGCAAATCGCTACAATTGGCTTTAATCGTTGATTCAAGCGCCTTATTGCCACGGCTAAAAATCTCATAACCATGAACCCTGCGGTACTCTTCAACGACTGCACTCGCGCTTAATTTGCCTGCTGAGGGGGCGTTGCCAAACTGATGACGTGCCTCAATATTGAGTGCTTTACAACCGGCGTTGCTTTGATAGATCATGGAAAAATTTTGGCGGATCTTGTCTTTTTTTTCTTCAGCCTTTTTCGCATCGGCTTCAATTTTAGCCAGCTTGTCTATTTTTTTCTCTATGCCATCTTTTTTCGCCTGAAAATGATTGATGCTCTGACCATGGATGATGACATCATTTTTTAGCTCATTAACTTTCGTTAAGGCACTATCAATTCTTATCTGCAGCGTTTTTCTTACCTCGCCAGCAGAGACTGTGCGCTCTGCCGCATTGACTTTCTCGACTGCAGCGTCGCGTTCAGTCTGATAACGGCTACCATAAAGCATTTTTTTAAAAAAGTGACTTGCCTGACCGTATTTAAAATGATCATTTTTCAGGCGTACAGTGGCAGCCTCACCTTGTTGTTCTAAGATTGACTGCAGACTGTTAAGTAGTGACTGGTTGCCGGCAATATTCCTTTTATAAGTAATAATTGATTTATTTATCTCAGTGACGCTATTTTTAATACCTGTAATCTTCTGTGATAGCTTACTGCTAAGCTGGCTCAATTCAACACGCTGTTGCCTTATCACATCCACAGGTACGACAGTATTATCTCTGACAGGATTTACTGGCATTTATTTCCCTCTTTGTTGAGTGCATGAATATTGTTAATCAACATTTTTTGCAAGCTCTCCATGTTCCAGCGAAACTATGCAGCCTTGTACATTGTAAAAATATATTACAATATGCAAATAAATGGCAACAAAAATCGTAGTTATGAGCATGGCTTATGTCCGGTTTTGATGACAGCAACCGAATACTCCGGTGTCGATCCCGGCACTCAAACCAACCGGTTAGGAACCGTTCTTCCAGAAAAAATAGTGAACGTGGTTGCGAGCGCCTGTGTAATAAGTTTTTTATAACAGCTACGCAAAGATGATCAGCTTAATGATGATAATGCAGATCGCTGACCTCTTTGTTGAATATGAACATGCAATGTTTCATTAACGAACAATATATGGACTGGCGATGCCACACCCTGGTGATCAGAATAGTGAACGACGTCGCAAATTAACACCTGTGCTGTAAAAAGAGATTGTCTCATTGCTGGCATCACGATAGAAAACATGCATTGATGCTGCCCGGATCTTCCGTGCATCCCGTCAACAATCAGACAGATTATTGATATTTAAATATACTGTTTTTAATAGGTATAGTTTTATCTCTGTTATTTTTCATCAATAAGGATATGTATATGACCGGACCAATGTCGGCAATAAAAAAATTTGATAACGCATCACAGAATAATACTAGCACTGTAATTAATAATGAAGAAATTAAAAAAATTATTACACAGTTAGAAACAGATCTGGTAAATGGCACCTGGACTCATAAGGATTATGGAAAAAATGATATGAAAATCATGCCTGCATTGATAACGCAGGCAAATAATAAGTATCCTGAAATGAATGCTCATTATATTTTGTATCCACGAGACCTGTCGATAACGATAAAAAGAACCATAGAGAAAAGAATAAAATCCGCTCGGTTTATTATTAGCATGGGATCGGATGGAATACATTTCGCTGTTATTGATTACAAGCATATAAATAACAATACATCTGTAATTTTGTTCGAGCCAGCAAAATTTAAGGGTAGTGGGGCATCACTGCTTGCATTAAGGGCAAGAATGTCGATTCAGCGAAATCCATTGCCGGATTGTCATTTTTCCGTGGTAGAAATGGATATTCAGCGAAGCTCATCTGAATGTGGTATTTTTAGTCTGGCGCTGGCAAAAAAACTTTATCTCGAACAGGATAGCCTGCTAAAAATACATGAAGATAATATCAAAGGTATACTATATGATAGTAACAGTGTAAATTATTTACCCTGCAATGGGCTGGACGCGTATCTCCCGGTAACTTTTTACAAACACACTCAAAGTAAAAAACGCCTTGAACAATATTTTCGTACTCATTGGGAAAGAATTGGCACTATTATTAACAAAAAAAATCAAACCATTTGTGACAGATTGAGTCAAAATCAATCTGTCATAAATGGCAAAGACGTATCAATTTCGATATATAAGAAGCGAATAGCTGAATATAAAGCACTTGTTAAATCATAATATAGAAAAACAAGTGGGATAACCGGCAAGCTATTTATACCAGCGGTTGACAAGATAGTTATCAGGCGGAAAAAGACACCGCCTGATAGCTCAGAGATGGAAACGCAGCGTCAGATTAAACGCATCGTCGGCCGCTACAATAATCGCATTCGCTTGTTGCTGAAAAGGAATGTTGCCCTGTGACAAATTCGTTTTCACTTTACTTAACGAATCGGTTTGCAGGCTGAGTGCCGACATACGCGCCGAACCATCGTAGTCACGCGGCAGGGTGCCATAAATAGCTTGCGCTTGCTGCGCGGACATAATTCGCACAGTAGCGTTACCGGCATGGATTGCCAGCGATCCATCACGCTCATGCTCAATGAACGCATCGCCGAATAAGCGACGGTATACCGCGGCAGCACTGGCCGGTTGTTGTGCCACAATAACAAATTCCGTGATATGGCGTACGCCGTTGGGATGCTGTTGCCAGGCGGTTTGCCAGACGGCAGCTGGCGTATCATGCTGGCAAAAAAAACTGCGGCCATTCGGAACCAGCGAAGGCCGTAAACGCACGGTACGAAAGCGTGCGTCGGTCTGTTGTCCGTCAGGCAATGTTACCGGACGTGAGAAGGATGCCGGCGGATCACCGTCAAGATCATGTTGTTTCAGGTGGCGAAATTCACTATCTGCACTGTGGGTTTTCCACACCAGCCCGGTCAGTCCGGCCGGCGCCTGCCAGAGATCTTTTCGCTTATCGCCCTGGCCGGGCTCATAACCTAACAACTCAAGGTAGTTCTCGCCGAAGATTGCCAGATGATTACTGGAACCCAGCGTATGGTGACCCCGTGCAGAAAGCTGAAAGCCGAGACGCTGATAGAGATTGCTGGCTTCATCCAGTTTGTCTGCGACATTAATCACCACATGGTCAAGCACCGGTGACGGAAACGCAACTGGGGAGGTCATTGTTGTGCTCCTGTTTCACTGCGGTGACTAACCAGCGCCAACGCCCGCGGTGCCAGCTGGCTGAAATAGTTGACTGCCGGGGCAATAATGCCTTCATCAGGGTCAAAAGCCGGATGGTGTAACCCGTATGGACTGGCGCTCCCAATGCTGACAAAGGTGCCTGGCACATGGTGTAAATAAAAAGCAAAATCCTCGCCGCCCATCTGCGGGGAAGCAACCCGGGTACGGTAACCACTTTCCTGCGCCAGTTGCAGCGCAAACTCAGCCCAGCGTGGGGTGTTAATCAGCGCAGGGGGGCCGGCAATCCATTCCAGTGTTGCTTCGGCACCGTATCCTGAGGCAATCCCCTGAATCAGAGTGCGTATTTTATCTGGTATCGCGGTGCGTATAGCATCATTGTGGGTGCGTACCGTGCCTTCCAGCTCCAGCTGCTGGGGTAATACGTTCCAGGTATTACCGGCAGTAAAGCGTGTCACGCTCAACACCACCGATTCCAGCGAACTGAACATTCTGGCTGGCAATGCCTGCAACGCGGTGACTATCTGGCTGCCAATAACGATAGTATCAATACCTTCCTGTGGACGGGCCGCATGCGCACCTTTACCCTGCAGGCGGATGGTAAAACCATCAACATTCGCATACAGCGCACCGCCACGGGTGCGCAGTTCACCCAACGGCAGGTCTGGCGCATTATGCATGCCAAAAATCGCCTGAACACCGTCCAGTGCACCAGCATCAATTAGCTGGCGGGCACCGTTAAACGTCTCTTCGGCTGGTTGAAATAAAATACGTACCCGACCCGGCAGGCTATTTTCCTGCTGCTTAAGATGATGTGCTACGCCCAGCATTACCGATGTGTGGATATCATGACCACAAGCATGCATTACCCCGGGTTGCTGTGATTTCCAGGGGCGTTCGCTGGTTTCATTAATCGGTAATGCATCAATATCAGCACGTAAAGCAATAAGCGGCTCCCCGTGACCAATTTCTGCTACCACACCGGTCTTTAATCCCAGTGGTAACAGCCTTATTTCACTTTGCTGTAACCAGCTGCTAATACGCTCACTGGTGGCAAATTCATGATTAGACAGTTCAGGATTCTGGTGCAGCTCGCGCCGCCAGCTAATCAATTGTTCAGTTGAAGGCAATGACATGTTTATCCTTGATGTTGAAAAGCAACAAAAGGTCGGCTGAATCAGCTAACACTGGCTTTTATCATCGGGTGACATACGCATCAGGTGAACAAATCAATTGCGCAAAGCTTATCTGTAAATGACATAAAGCGCAGGGCAGTGAGGGGAGCTACGCCGTCAGATACTGGCGTCGTAGCTAAAAAGTACCGGTTCAGAAATGATTGCGATTCCAGCGCTGGCGCAGGAAGTCAACCGCCTTACGTGTCTGTGGCTGATTAAGGAAGTCTTCACGGAAAAGGATCGTACCCTGGATTTGTGGCAGGGCATCATTGAGATCAAGCTGTCTTTTTAGTTCAGGCACACCACCGTCCAGCGACCATTCAGGCTCAATTTTTGACGGTACGCCAACCTTATATAAGGCGACACCAATATAAAGGCGGGTATGGGTATGTGCCACAACATCGGCCCACCATTTTGCCAGCACATCATAGCGTGCTACGCTGCGAGAAAAAGGCCAGTATATTTGCGGGGCAATATAATCCAGTAACCCTTGTTGTACCCAGCCACGGGTATCAGCATAAGCGTCATCGTAGGCGGCCGCACCCCGGGTATCAGAACCCGCCGGATCAGACGCACGATTGCGCCAGACACCAGCCGGGCTGACGCCGAACGCTACATCGGGTTTCAGTCCGTGTACCACGCGTGAAACCTGCTGTATCAACCGTTGCGTATTCTGACGCCGCCAGTCGCCTTTACGGGCAAAATCCTGGCCATACTGTTTGAACGTTGCATTATCATTCAGCAGAAAACCCGGCGATTCAGCATAAAAATAATCATCAAACTGCACCCCATCGACCGGATAATGTTCAACCACTTCAGCAACAATACTGGTGATCCAGTCGCGCACCGCTGGGATACCCGGATCAAGAACAAAGCGGTCCCCGGCGGTACGTATCCAGTCATGATGCAGGACAAAAATACTGGCAGGTTGTTGTGACAGGGTGCGATTAAGAGCAGCCACCGTCGACGCACTGGTATTCACCGATATGCGGTAAGGATTAAACCAGGCGTGTACTTTTATACCCCGTTTATGCGCTTCGTCGAGAACAAACTGCAAAGGGTCATATCCGGGATCGGCCCCAATTTTTCCCGTCAGCATATCGGACCAGGGGAGTATTTTTGAGCGCCAGAGCGCCGTACCATCAGGTTTAACCTGAAAGAAAAGGGTGTTAACGCCGAGGCTTTTTAGCTGATCAAGTTTATCCTTCAGGCTTTGTTGCTGCTGCGCAATGCGCCGTTCAGCGCGACTGACATTGATGGATGAGACCGGGGGCCAGTCAAGACGAGAAACGGTAGCCAGCCAAACGCCACGTAGCGGCTGCTGTGGTTCAACAGCCGGGGCAGGGAGCGGGGCTTTATGGCTTACTGCCGGAACAGGGAAAGGGGTGACCAGTGAACGCGGCGGTTCAGAAGCACAGCCAGCAAGAAGTAAACCTACTGCAGCCAGTATCTGTGCCTTTTTTGCTGAATCAGCAGAGAAGTAACCGTTGAAATAGCGAATATTATGCTCCGGGGAACTGTTAAGATACACAAGGAATATTTTCTTATTATTTTGACCGAAGTCAATAAGTTAACTTTTTATTTTTATTGTCAGAATATAGCTGGCCATCATCACTAACAAGCTAATATAGCAAGGATATAATTTTTATGATACTTACCAAAAGTAGCAGGAAAGAATAAGCATCAGGATAATCACTTATTGAGCTATTAGTAAATTTAGCAATGCCATATGAGGTTCTGTTATTAAATGCCAGTCCTTCTTAGGGTAACTTATCGCATGGATATCAATATGTTACTTACTCAATCGCCGCCTCACATTAATTCACTACCGACAGCAATTAATATTACCTGAAGAGAGGGGGATGTAAGATGTTTTTCATGATAAATAAAACAGTCCTTATAAAACGTTATGCCTCCGGATTGCCCGGAATTATTCGTTAAATGGCCAGAATTAAAACCAGGACATTTAAATGCATCGTCATTAACTGGCTCTTGCTTGCAGGAAGATTAGTTCGTGGTGAAGTGACCAGGCATTGTTCGTTTCTGTCTGCAGCTTACTGGCAGTAATATGTGCGCAGACTTATTTTCTCTGTGTGCCCAAAAAAAGATTTAATGCTTGTATTCGGCAGCAGTTACCGTGAAAGATTGCCCGCAAAAGTAGCATACAGGATTATCTCTTAGCCTGATTTTCGCTAAAAACACACACTGCAGGTAAGGGGACGTTATCTGCTAACCATACGACACATAATGCTAGCATAGATTATATTTAACATAATATACATTATGCGAACCAACGTAGCGCCAGACGGATTCTGATGGTTTTTGCCCATGATTGCATGGTTGTTTCACATACTGACGCGCTGCGCTTGTCCGGCCCCGGCAGGCAGACAAATCCCCGTCCGTCCTCGCAATGCTGCGGGCTGGGGTTTTGCATTCGTCTTCAAAAAGAGCCTGGCGACTCCTGACAACCTAAAAGCGCTGCTCAAACCGGATACCTAATTGTTATCAGGGTCTTTGACTTTGTTGCCTGCCATTAACATAGATTACTGGTTGATTATTGGGATCATTAAACACGCCATTAGTGAAAAGATGCTGAATGATTTTCTCAGTTCCTTGTAAACCTAATGTTTGATAGACTGGCCATAGCAATTCAGGGTCACATTCTGATCTTACAGTGTCTAAATAACACTCAATGACGGCATTTCTCATAATAGAGGATAGTGCTTCACCAAAGGATTTATTTCCAATATTCCAGTAAGTTTTATTGGAAACATTGTTAGCACTTTCACATGCAATTATGCGCACACATGAAATATCTCTTAAAGGCATCCAGCGAGATAAATACTGATAAAATCTGGGTGGGTTAAGTAACTTTCTATCAATTATAACCATGCCTCGTAAACCATGACTGATAATTGAAATTTCTCTGGGGTTACTGTTTACAATATATGAATCAGGGTAAATATTTAACATTCTCATACAAAGATAGAACCTCATAATTATCGATATTCATATACTGACGCGCTGCGCTTGTCCGGCCCCGAGTGAGGGGAATTCCCGCGAAGGGTCGCGGGGCTTTCTGAGTCCTCGCGGCAAGCGCTGCGGGGGTCTCCGTCGCGCTGCTCCTCCCTGAAAGGCATCCGGAAATAGAGATCAACATCAATCTGGAGATGATGATTTACCCCGGGAAACCGGGGTAAAGTTCGGGTGTCACAGAACCCCGAACCGCTGCGCGGTGCACCAGCCTTCTGACCGTAAACCGCTGCCGGCCACGCTTCCCCGCGAAACCCGCACGCTGTCGCCGGCAGAAACCGCCTGTCCGGCGTGCGGCGGCGAACTCAGCACGCTGGGCTGCGACGTATCGGAACAGCTGGAGTTTATCAGCAGACAAAAGGCCTGCGGCTTTACCCGCAGGCCTTTTTATTTATGGTGAATCCGCAGATGAACCACGCATCAGAAAAGGTACCGGAATGCCAGTGTGATGATTATGTCTTCCGGTTCTTTTCAGGCTCTGATTTTTCGGTATGCAGGGTGAGTATTGACTCCCCACAAACCAGCCAGCGCACTGACAATAGCCCCTAACAGAAGAGCAAAAAATGACCATAGTGCAATTTTTGCAGCCGCGCTGGCGGCTTCATCAGCTTTCTCTTTTGCCTGTTTTTTTAATTCAGCGTACTGCGCTTTCGCATCGTTCAGATTACTCTGGAGCTGAGCCATACGCTCGCTTACCTCCTGAACAGTTTTGTCACGGGCCTGAATGAAGTTATCAACGGCCTTGTCTGCTTCTTCCGGTGACAGGCGGGTATTGTCTGTCAGCGCTTTTTTCACCTCATTCCTGTCGACACTTTTGCTGACCGCTTCCGCCCGTGACTTCAGTTTATCGCTTAACGTATTAATAATGGCTTCACTGTTGCCCGGGTTAACGGCCAAATCTTTGACAGAGCTCGCGATGTCACTTCCGGCTGCCTGAAGCTGGGACTGCAGAAACTCCGGCTGGAGTTCTTTTATATTACTCTTGCGTAGCGCATCCATTAGTTGTCCGTTCGCAAGTGGGGCCGTGAGCTGAGTGTTCAGTCCGAGCCTGTCAGCAATGTTCTGGGCAATATCTGCTGTTGTGCCAGACGCTTTTCCTGCAGCATTGCCCAATCCACTCACGGCAGTACCTGTGGCAGATGCTGCCGCGCCAATGGCGCTTCCGGCCATGTGCAGAATGCCGCCAGCGGCGGTGAAGCCCAGCACTGAGGCCACGAGCAGAGATGTCGCCCATGAAAGAAATCCATGGATGGTTCCATCCGCGCCCGCCAGCCTGCCAGCCACAAAACCGCCGCAGGCCAGACTCAGTACTATCGAGATAACAGACCAGATGAGAACAGCCTTGTCAGCACCGTTGATTACATCGTCAGACTGAGGTGAAAGCATTGAAAAACCCAGGCTGGATCCAAGAGTGGCCAGTAGCAGAGATACTGCGATTACCGTTACCACGCCAGCAATGATACTTCCCCATGAGACGCGCCTGTTCAGTTCCGCTTCTTTTACAAGTTCCATTGTAATCTCCATTAAAAGTTAATGAAAAGGCGGGATTAGTCCGCGCCCAGATTAATCTTAGTAAAAATATGGAGCACTGAAATCGATTAGCCGAAACAGGTATGTGGGGTACGACGGATAGTACAAGCGCAAGACGGTGCAGGTGAGACGCTTACGGATGATGATTGGTTCGCACAATGCGCATTATGCTAAAAAGGCCGCTGCGGGATTTGATTTTCGCAGCGGCCTTTTAAACATAACGCCACACATTATGCGCACCAATTAGCGGGAGCATGGGAGAATGGCTTCACAGGAAGCTCTGTGGCGGGATTTTACTGGTGTGTCCTTATTCTGGCTTGGATTTTGGTGAAAACGGCTTAAAACGCTTCTCAGCCGCGTTATGTGCATGGCGGGATTTTTTTGTGGTGTACGGTCATCCTGTTTTGCGACTATCTCCAGTTGGTCACGCAGCTACACGACAGATACAAAAAAGCCGCAACACCGGTTGCGGCAAATACGACAAGGAGAAAGACGTCAGGAACGCGACAAACAAAACGTCTGAAAATACACGTTTAAATCAGTCTCAATACGTGACGACAGCAACCGGAACAGATGCCCCAGGCTTTCATCGTCGCCGCCCTCAGGAATCAAATCAGCAGCGCATAATAAAGCATCAACTGATTTTCTCAATGTACAAAAAGAATCGTAAACATCCACAGATAATGTATTCTTCAAATCAGTCATACAGACCTCCTTACAGGTTTATGTGACTGAGCGTTACAGATTGGTGGTCTTATACGTTTCTTCAAAATCCAGAAACCAGCCAGAAGCGGCATCGCCAGACAGAACGGTGTAAATAACGCTTCAGCACATAACGCAACATCCGTAGGGCCAAACACGTTATGACCCTGCAATAACTTAGCCGGTGAAGCCTTCAGCTCTACACGAGGCGGAGCCAGATTAGACCCCTGATGCACTTTCATAGCCAGACTGGCGAAGTGAGACGGCAACGACTCATAGGGGTGAGAAAGCCCTGTCACCTGCAAATCACCACCGATTTCAAACTCAACGTCACGGGCGGTCAGACGCAATCCGGTGCGCCTGGCGATTTCCTCCAGATCGATGTAATACCCGCCCCGCTCATCTGCCGAGAGAACCTCGATCACATACTCAGATTTGAACGGAATCGATAACTGTATAAGGTCAATCACCCCACCACTCCAAACCCTGTCAATACCCCTGCAAGGAAAAATAAATTGATTCTATAAGACCAATTTTGCCCGAGAGCAGAATATAACCACTTATAATTGGTCTTACAAGCAAAATAGCGGAGTGTAATTATGTCTATAAGTGACAATTTAAAGCGACTAAGAAGAGATAAAGGATGGACGCAGGGGGAGCTTGCAATCAAAAGCGGCGTAGGAATGGCGCAGATTTCAAAAATAGAAAAAAACAAGACAGATCCGAAGCTTAGTACTATATATCAGCTTATAAATGCTATGGGATGTAGCGCCGATGCATTGCTAATAGACACTGAAAAATCGAACATCGACTCAGTTATTGCTGTAGCGCTGGAGCGAGTAAAACAGCTAGGTGAAGATGATAAAAAGGTACTGCTAACAATCATTGATAAATATTGCATCGCCACTAGTTTGCAACAAATGGCTGATAGAAAAGTGTTTTTTGGATTAAATATACATCTGGATGGATCCACACCAGAAATGATTAAAAAAAGTGAATAACCATTCAACAAAATGAATAGTTATATTCAAAAGTGCCATATTGGCACAAGAGTACGGTATTAAAGACACCGTACTCAATAATCATGCATTTTTTCATGCAACGGTGAGAGGCGCGGATGCGAACGACTAAGGGCCATTCAGACGCAGTCACGGCCGTCTTTCTCATCCGGGCCGTCCTCCGTCACGTTAATGCGTCCGTCCTCGCCCAGCTGCGGGCGGGCGCTTAACGCGCCCGTCGTCCGGCTCCTCTACCGGCTGACGTACTGAATGCCGTCCGGGATGCGCCGGTGTCATCAACGGGCACGGGAAGCGCCCGGCTAAAAGCGGCTCTGCAGTGAGGGGAATTCCCGCGAAGGGTCGCGGGGCTTTCTGAGTCCTCGCGGCAAGCGCTGCGGGGGTCTCCGTCGCGCTGCTCCTCCCTGAAAGGCATCCGGAAATAGAGATCAACATCAATCTGGAGATGATGATTTACCCCGGGAAACCGGGGTAAAGTTCGGGTGTCACAGAACCCCGAACCGCTGCGCGGTGCACCAGCCTTCTGACCGTAAACCGCTGCCGGCCACGCTTCCCCGCGAAACCCGCACGCTGTCGCCGGCAGAAACCGCCTGTCCGGCGTGCGGCGGCGAACTCAGCACGCTGGGCTGCGACGTATCGGAACAGCTGGAGTTTATCAGCAGACAAAAGGCCTGCGGCTTTACCCGCAGGCCTTTTTATTTATGGTGAATCCGCAGATGAACCACGCATCAGAAAAGGTACCGGAATGCCAGTGTGATGATTATGTCTTCCGGTTCTTTTCAGGCTCTGATTTTTCGGTATGCAGGGTGAGTATTGACTCCCCACAAACCAGCCAGCGCACTGACAATAGCCCCTAACAGAAGAGCAAAAAATGACCATAGTGCAATTTTTGCAGCCGCGCTGGCGGCTTCATCAGCTTTCTCTTTTGCCTGTTTTTTTAATTCAGCGTACTGCGCTTTCGCATCGTTCAGATTACTCTGGAGCTGAGCCATACGCTCGCTTACCTCCTGAACAGTTTTGTCACGGGCCTGAATGAAGTTATCAACGGCCTTGTCTGCTTCTTCCGGTGACAGGCGGGTATTGTCTGTCAGCGCTTTTTTCACCTCATTCCTGTCGACACTTTTGCTGACCGCTTCCGCCCGTGACTTCAGTTTATCGCTTAACGTATTAATAATGGCTTCACTGTTGCCCGGGTTAACGGCCAAATCTTTGACAGAGCTCGCGATGTCACTTCCGGCTGCCTGAAGCTGGGACTGCAGAAACTCCGGCTGGAGTTCTTTTATATTACTCTTGCGTAGCGCATCCATTAGCTGTCCGTTCGCAAGTGGGGCCGTGAGCTGAGTGTTCAGTCCGAGCCTGTCAGCAATGTTCTGGGCAATATCTGCTGTTGTGCCAGACGCTTTTCCTGCAGCATTGCCCAATCCACTCACGGCAGTACCTGTGGCAGATGCTGCCGCGCCAATGGCGCTTCCGGCCATGTGCAGAATGCCGCCAGCGGCGGTGAAGCCCAGCACTGAGGCCACGAGCAGAGATGTCGCCCATGAAAGAAATCCATGGATGGTTCCATCCGCGCCCGCCAGCCTGCCAGCCACAAAACCGCCGCAGGCCAGACTCAGTACTATCGAGATAACAGACCAGATGAGAACAGCCTTGTCAGCACCGTTGATTACATCGTCAGACTGAGGTGAAAGCATTGAAAAACCCAGGCTGGATCCAAGAGTGGCCAGTAGCAGAGATACTGCGATTACCGTTACCACGCCAGCAATGATACTTCCCCATGAGACGCGCCTGTTCAGTTCCGCTTCTTTTACAAGTTCCATTGTAATCTCCATTAAAAGTTAATGAAAAGGCGGGATTAGTCCGCGCCCAGATTAATCTTAGTAAAAATATGGAGCACTGAAATCGATTAGCCGAAACAGGTATGTGGGGTACGACGGATAGTACAAGCGCAAGACGGTGCAGGTGAGACGCTTACGGATGATGATTGGTTCGCACAATGCGCATTATGCTAAAAAGGCCGCTGCGGGATTTGATTTTCGCAGCGGCCTTTTAAACATAACGCCACACATTATGCGAACCAACGGTGATGCCTCCAATTAGTAGAACATGTGTTTCTCGATAAACGCTCCAATGACTTTTTCGTGGATCTCAACTGAGCGCGAAAAGCAGATTGTTTTACGAGCCAACCGTTTAATGCGGGTGCGGAGCGTCAGGTTATTACGTTCAATGCGTTGGGTGAAAATTTTGCCCGTCAGATGCT
>NZ_MOMB01000073.1 GCF_002752165.1 Erwinia sp. OLFS4 | reverse complement strand
TTTATAATCACGGTTATGTTTATACATTTTACACCAGAGATAATAATCCTGATTTTATAAAATCAAATATCAATATAAATCAGATTGCTGCACAGCTTCGTAAAGATGTTAATCAAAGAACTTTCGTTATCACACCTGAAACTGATTTCTTTAAAAATAAAATGCCAGATGAGATTTGCAGCAGTTCATCTGGTACTTATTATATGAAGAACGGTTATGGTTTATTTTTGGTTAATTATGTTGGTCAATAGTTTTTGTGTGTGTCTTAAGTTTTACCTTTTATAAACTAATGATCAATTTCCTGTTGTAAATAAATAGATCAGGTAAAGATAAAATGATTAAGATGCATAATTTTAAATGCTTTATTTTAGGGTTTAATGCCAAAGTTAATAATCGAGGCGCGTCATTGCTGGAGGTTTCTTTTTTTATAGTTGCTATTACTGTACTTATGGTGTCTATGACCCGCTATGTGACTATAAAAAATTCATTTTTTACAAAAAATATTATTGCCAGGCAAATGAAGAAAATATCTAATGGTCTGGATAACTATATTGGTAGTCTTTCGGAATCTGATCGTGATGTATATCCTTATGAGGTTCCAATTCAGGAGTTGGCTGATAAAGATTTCATTTCAGCACAGTATGATTTATCTTCATTTCTTCCATCCCATGAATCCAGTTACATTATTAAACTTATTAACGATAATAAAAATGTGAGCAGATTGGCGGGTGTAACTTTTCTTTGTGATAAGAGTTTAAAGAGTGAAAAATATTCTATTTCTCATGCACTGGGTTTTAGCGGTGGGGTGTTAAGAAACTTTGGCAGTGATACATCAAAAGTCTTTGGGGCTGCAGGTGGCTGGGTACTTGATCCTGCTGAGTATAAAACCCTTTTCAGCAACAAGTTATTAGAAAATCCGGATAATTGTGTTTTTAATCTGACTGGCTATATGCCTGTAAATAATAAAAGTAATCAGATAGATAAACCTGTTCTGGCTGATGGTGATATCGTGGTAATGGGGATGTCAGATGGTCAACAGAAAGCAATTTTCGACAGTGCTTGGCAACCTCTTTTTAAAGATGACGCATTAGTTATCACTAACAATTCTCCTTTCAAAAGTCTGTACATGGAGATTGTTTCTGGTGCAGATGATAGCATCATGATGCAATCTTATCTTAATCAACATACTAATTATGTTTATATTACCAAGGCATTTATTGGTAATAGTATAAAAATAAATATCTATCCTCTTGATCCTGCTGGCAACAAAGGGAATGCTATCACTATTCCTCCAAATGATGGTTTGATTAATATAGAAAATTATTCTGATAGCATCTGGAATAAACTTGATTTTTATGTGCAAGCTAACCTTTATAATTCAGATATGAGTATTCCGAAAAAACCATTAAATGGTACTCGTAGTGATATAGGGCTGTGCGCTGATGACGCAAGTAAGGATAAAGAAAAAAATAAAACCGGCAGCAAGGATAAAGATAAAACCACAGACAAAGTTTCTGCTGGTTTTGATATCGAAGGGTTATTTTTTGATATGAAAACATCTCATTCCGGTGCAGGTTATCTTTCATCACATAATATTAAATTTAATCTTAATGATCATACTATTCTTGATTTGGTGATAAGTAATCCATCTCAATTATCTTCAGGGAAAATATTCTGGGGAACAAACGATATTCGTAATAGTCATTCGCCACTGATACCGGGTATGAACGTTAAGTATAATGGTTTCTATCTTCTTACAGACAGTTGTAAGAAAAAAGACTCTTTTGATCTTAAAGCCAGTATTTCCGTTGATGAGAAATTTTACTCTAATGTTCTTGCCCAAAAATGGACTGGGGATAAGCCATTATGGGATCTTACAACAGTTCATCCTTGATTATATCAATGTCTGGTGGTGTAGAGATGAAGTCTGCAATTCATAAGGGGTTGTCGCTTATTGAAGTTGGCGTTGCCTTAAGTCTTATCTGTGTTCTGGCGGTTCTTGGTTTAAATTATCACCCACTGCGTAATCATATTATTCATAATGAGAAAACGCTTCAAAATATTAACGTAATTTCCCATGCGCTAAATAATTATATCGATTTTAATCATGACTTACTGCGTGAGGAGATAACAGATAATAATAACTCTCCCCTGGTTGTTAATAATAATACGATCAGATTTTATATGACAAGTTTCATAAAAAATATCGATGACTCTATTTTTATGGATGATTATGGTAATTCTCTTTCTGCTTTAGTTGGTATTTCTGACGGAAATTTATATGGCATGCTGGTTGATAACGGGGATGTCTACCGAATCAAGCCTGGGTTTCTTAGTATGTTAAAAACTGAGATTGGGGCTTCTGCTGGTAGTTATAATAATCAAACTGGAATTATTTCGGGCGTTTCTGACAGTTGGTCTTTCCCTTTGGCAACCTGGAATAATAGTGCGACGGATGTTAAAAATGCACTTTTTTTTGATTTAATCGTTCCAGAGAAGGAAACCTCTGCCGCCTTGAGTAATTTTCATGGTGACATAATGACTGGTGGGAAGCTTCGACCGTTTATCTTTAATAAGTCGACGAAGGTTGTTAATTGGGACCCTGTGTATACTGATGATATTATTAAATTATTTTTCTCTCAGAGTAAGCAGATTGATTATGTAACCGTCTCGATAGGTGATGATCCTGCTTTGCAACAGAAAATTTATAATGGTTCTTTAGTCATTCATCCTGAAGCCGATTGGGTAAAAAAAGGGGTAACACTTAAATTGTCTTTTGTTGCTCACAGCAAATTCAGTGATATACCTGATCGTAGCTATGAATTTTATTTTAAAGTTGATAAAAAGAATCTTGATGATTACTTCCATTCAGTATTTAAGTCTGTTGATTTTAAAATAAACACTCATATTTTATCTCCTGTGACTCCGGAAGGCTATAAAGCTTCTCAATGTCTGAGTCCGCGAGACATTGTCGCTGCCCGGGTTTCGGCGGTGGTGTTTAACACAAAGGATAATGTTTCTGCAGGTAACTTGTTAGTGCCACTGGAATTTTCTTTATTGTATCAACCGCCTTCTGTTTCAAAATTACCACAAGGCAAGTTTTTTTCCTGGCGTGCAATTACATCGGCCGATAATTATAGTTTTTATGGTAATGATGATGACCCTGGCAATGCTATTGATATATCGGCTTCTTCTTGTGGTCTCACTTCAGATATGAATACATATGTTACTCTTCAGGCCAGATCTATTTTGACTAATGATTTCATGACGGTTAGCAATATTACACTTAACTGGCCTGATGCAGATGGCAATGTACGGGATATTTCCTGGTGATGTTAACAGGGTTATTTATGAATGTATATAAATGCGGTAATGCTTTTTTTGTTTACTGGAGTGCGTTTGCCATCGGTGGCGTTTTTAGTACTTTTTTATCCGTTGTCGGTTGGCTTTGCTTTATGATTTATTCGCCAGCGCATGGCGTAAAATTAATGGGTTTTTTGCTCACCATTTGTGGTGGATGATTACTTTTATCTTCAGAGGTATGCTGTGAGAAATAATATCTCTTTATTTACTCTTGGTGTCGGTGGCTTTTTTATCGGCTTTGTCATTTTATTCTTTTTAATGTCTTTTGTGATTGCAAAATTAACCTTTCTTTATCCATCATGGCTAATGCAGTCTGAATTTTTTTTATTGAATATGTTTCATGGCTTGTGATTTTAATATGGAATTATTTTTTCGGAAGGAGGTTAAACAAAAATAAATTCATGGTTTCGGTGTTGACGTTTTAAACAGTTTATAATTAATGTGTTTTGCTGTAAGTGTTAATTGTTAACTTTCTAGTCGTGTGTTTTTTAAATATATAATGGTGTCGTAATGAAAAATATTCTTCGTTCTCCTTTTAAAACCTATCATAAAGTTAATAACCGTCTGCAAAAAGGTTTGTCATTAATTGAGTCTGCGATGGTGCTTGCTTTATCTGCTGTGGTGATTGCTGGTGTGGTTGCTTATTATCAGTCAGCGAGTAGTAATGAAAAATCTGAGCAGACTATTGCCATGCTTACCAGCGTAATCTCTGGAGTGCATAGTCTTTATTCATCACAGAGCGATTATGCCTCTATTGATACTAGCACTATTGCTAAGTCTGGTATGATCCCGGCACAATTTGTCAGCGAAAAAGATAACGTTGCTACTATTACCGATCCTGGTGGTCATCCGGTTATTATTGGACCCGGTACAATTAATAAACCTGATGATAAGCAATACTGGAATATTCAATTTACAGTTGCTCACGATCTCTGTCCGGCACTGGCGCGATTAAATCTCGGTGATAGCCTGGTTAATATGTATATTGGGGATAAAAATACAGCACATGGCAGTAAATTAACTGTTTCAGATGCGGTTCAGCTTTGCTCGGCTGCTGCACATGATGACAATGGTTTTATCGATTTGTATTGGGTTTTGCGTTAATATCAACTAGTTCTTTTACTACAACAACAATACATTTACTTATCGATAAGTTTTTTTGGCCAGATTTAAGATAAGGACTGGCTGTTTTTTCAAAGCAGTGACTTCACTTTTATTGAACCATCTATTGGCCCGTTTATTGGTCCGTTTAAATTTATTTTATTCTTAGGTCCTGCTTTGATTTTTTATAACTCTATTGAGTAAACTTTGAGGAATACAGCGGTGACAAGACAATCCAATTCCCGGTGCATTCAGCGTCAATGTTTTTATCAGAATGGGTTATCTCTTCTTGAGTCGGCGTTAGTACTTATCTTGTCAGCTATTTTAATAGCAAGTGTCATATTATATTATCAGTATGCATCACGCAGTCGTGATGCTGAGCAAACAATAATGATGCTGGAAAGTATTGTTGCCGATGTTAATATATTATATTTATCAGGTGCTGATCATCATGATATTTCTGATAATGTTATTATTAACTCAGGCATACTACCTCAGAATTTTGTTCGTGATAATAAAATAGTTTCTCCTGCAGGGATGGTTTTTCATCTTTCTTCCGGTTCTGTTTCTGATCCATTAAATAAACAATGCTGGCGTATTTCATTTGTTTCATCTGCTGAATTATGTCCCACGCTGGTTAATATACACAGAAGTAGCAACCTTATTCAGGTTTATCTTGGGGGGCAACATAAGTTACTCAATAATTACTCGACGATTAATCAGATAGTGGATGCCTGCCAGCATGAAAAGTACACAGGCTCTGATGGCAGTCAGTTTGTTGAAATGATTTGGGAAATACACTGACTTATTATTATAAAATCTAAAATCAATGACTTTGATAACGGCATTTTGGTTATCTTTACTGGCGAGATGTATATTAAATTGTTTTATATTTTTTGCGTTATGGAGGTGCGAATTTAATAATTAATGTTTTTCCGATAACTCATTAAATAATTTTTTGGAGATTGAATAATGGTTTTAACGAATGTTGTAGATGAAAGTACCGTGGTGCGCGCTCCTTCACTGATAAAGAAGTTTCGTAAAGGGCTATCCTTGATTGAGTCGGCAATGGTACTGGCTCTGTCGGCGGTGGTGATTGCTGGTGTGGTAGCTTATTATCAATCCGCCAGCACCAATGAAAAGGCTGAACAAACAACCGCAATGGTTGTCAGTTTGATTTCTGCTGTTCACAGTCTTTATGCATCGCAAACTAATTATGATGGTATGAACGAAGATACCATTGCAAAATCTGGTATGCTGCCAGCGCAATATGTTGCCCCTAATCCCACAGACCCTAAGAAAATGATTATTGTTACACCTAATGGTGATCAGGTCTGGTCACTTCCTGGTGCGCAGGGATCTGGGGATGAAAAGAAACCAGGGCAAACTGTCTGGCAGCTGACCTATACTATTCCTTATGACCTATGTCCGGCATTAGCCCGTCTTAATCTTGGTGATAGCTTTGTTAATCTGGGTATTGTTGAAGCTAATTCTGGGGGTGATCCTGATCATTTTTATACTAAGGCGTTGTCAGTTAGTGAGGCTGTTTCCGCTTGTTCTAAAGCGGCCGGCGGCGACAAAGGGAAAGTAAAACTTAAGTATACTTTACGCTAACGTGCTGGTTTTTATTATTAAATTTCTATATTCCAGCTAACACACTTTTGAAGTGGCAGTCGTTTTTTTAACGTGGCTATATTTGTACTGCCACTTCTTTTATTTATACTTTTTCTTGTGTTATTTGTCGTGTTACTGTCGAGCGCCATGTTAAATTCACCTGGCGTGATTGGTTTTTGAACGTTTTTGTAATCATGGTAATTATATTATCTTGTGGTAATAGCCTGGGTGTGTTTGTTTTATATTTATTAATTTCGCGGTATTGTTAAACTTCTTTGCGGTTTTTTCAATGGCCGTATTTTCAGGAATAATTATCGTGTGCTTTATTGTCATGCTTTGAGGGATTATGCATAGTAGTAATAATCGTGGTATGCGAGACTGGATGATATTTATTTTGGTTGCTGAAACAGGCAGTTTATCTCGCGCAGCGAAAGCGCTGGGCGTCAGTGTTGCCGCTGTGAGTAAGTCTGTTTCCCGCCTTGAAAATTTTGTCTCTGCCTCCCTGATCCGACGCGATTCGCGTAAACTGGAGCTAACCTGTGCCGGACAAACGGCTTACTGGAGGGCAAAAGATATTACCGCAGCTTTTAATGCGTTATTATCCGATCTACGTAATCCCGGCTGTGATATTAGCGGCCAGATTCGACTTTCCGCACCGGCATTAATGTGTGAGTTTTTGGCAAATTATTGGGTAATCGATTACGCAAAAATGCACCCGGAGACTAAAGTCATTCTTAGTTCGCGCGAGGGCAGCGAATTTGATCGTAATTCACCAGAATTTGACGATCTGGTGTTTAAAAGCGGTTTTATTGATAGCGAAGAACTGATACATCGAAGACTAAACCCGGTAAAACTTTTATTGTGTGCCAGCCCGGATTACCTGCGTAATCATAAAGAAATTACCCATCCGGCTGAACTTAAAGCGCACCTGCTTCTGGGGATTATTCATCCATGGCTAAGTCAGGCGGCAATATTAACCAATGACAGTGAGTCTTTTACACTGACGATGAATCATCATTCCGGCTTACTCTCTAATAGCGTTTTTGCCTTGCTTAATCTTTTGCTCAACGGTGAAGGCGGAGTCATGATTCTTCCAGCCTGGCTGGCAAAAAACTATGTGCAAGCGGGCCAGCTTGAAGTTGTACTGCCGCAATGGAAAATACCTGATATGCCGGTTTATCTGGTCTGGCGGCATCGTAAATTTTATTCTCCTCTTTTCAGAGATTTTGCCAGAATCATTGAGGAACGCTGGAATCAGACCGATCAGGAGTTGCCTGTCTGAGTGGTCTGCTGTGCGTTATCTTTTGTTGAGCGGCCGCGTTAGCACGTGGCCGTCCCCGCTTCCCTTCTGTTTTGCTGATGGCTTCTGCTCGCCGGTTTGCTGTCTGTTTCCCCGCTGTTTGTCGCATCGTCCTCTGCATAGTAGACATTGTTGTTGTGCTTATGGTAAGACTCGCTTTTTTTTATTCAATTTCACCGTGTTTTTTACTTTTTCCCGCTGGTCGTTACTATGGTGCAGCCAGGGGGAAAATATCATGCTTAAACTTAATCAGATTCATCATATTGCTATCATTGCCAGTGACTATGGGCGCAGCAAAGCCTTTTACTGCGCTATTCTCGGATTTACCCTTATCGGGGAAGTCTATCGGGAAAGCCGCGACTCATGGAAAGGGGACCTGGCACTTAACGGTCAGTATCAGATTGAGCTTTTTTCATTTCCTGGTGCACCTGCGCGTACCAGCCACCCGGAGGCGCTGGGTTTACGGCACCTGGCGTTTAGCGTTGATGACCTGTCGTCAGCGGTTGCCCATCTGGCCGCCTGTGGCGTGTATTGTGAACCGCTACGGATTGATGCGCAAACGGGTAAAGCCTTTACTTTTTTTCGTGACCCCGACGGTTTGCCGCTGGAATTCTATCAGGCGTAAAATAGCCGCGTTTTACATTGTGGTAATTCGGGCGTCACGCTTGCAATAAGGGCCAGGTATGTCAGCACTCACTTCACTCGCCAATGCGATTCACGGCTATCATCATCTGCTGCTGGCTTTTAGCGGCGGGCTGGATTCAACGGTGTTATTACATCGTCTGGTTATGTTGCGTGAACAACAGCCGGAACTGCAGTTACGTGCGGTGCATATTCATCACGGTCTGAGTCGTCATGCCGATCAGTGGGCCGGACATTGCCAGCTGATTTGCCAGCAATGGCAGGTGGATTGCGAGGTGATTCGTGTGAAGCTTGATGCTGCCAGCGAGCAGGGTATAGAAGGGGCGGCACGGCTGGCTCGTTATCATGCTTTACGTCAGTTACAGCAGCCTGATGAACTGTTACTGACCGCACAGCATCTTAATGATCAGTGTGAGACTTTTTTGCTGGCATTAAAACGCGGCAGTGGACCGGCGGGTCTCGCTGCAATGCCAGCTTTTCGCTGCCAGCAGCAGCATGCGCATGCCCGCCCGCTATTACAGGAAACCCGCAGTGAGCTGGCTCGCTGGGCGCAGGATTATCAGCTGAGCTGGATTGAAGATGAGAGTAATCAGGATTGTCGCTACGACCGTAATTTTTTGCGCCGGCAGATTATCCCTCAACTGGAAGTTCGCTGGCCGCATTTTTCCGCTATGGCTGCACGTTCGGCTGCGTTATGCGCTGAGCAGGAGGCGTTGCTTGACGAACTACTGGCCCCTCAGCTGGCTGTTTGTATACAGCCTGACGGCAGTTTCGATACCGGGCCTTTACATGCAATGAGCCCGCTTCAGCGCTATGCGCTGCTGCGTCGCTGGATTGCTGCTCAGCAAGGTGAGATGCCGTCACGGGAAGGGTTGCAACGGTTGTGGCAGGAAGTGGTAATAAGCCGTGAGGACGCCATGCCGGTTTTACGCTGGGGTAACCAGCTGGTCAGACGCTACCGTCAGCGTTTGTGGCTGCTTTCTGCGGCAGAACTGGCCCGTCCGCAAAGGGTAGAGTGGCTGCCACCCTACGCCACCTTAGCGTTACCTGCTGGGCTGGGCAGATTACAGCTTGTCTCGCAGGACGGCTGGCAATGTCGTGCACCGCGTCCGGATGAGCGGGTCAGCGTGCGCTTCCAGGCACAAGGTGCATTCTATGTTGTGGGGCGTAGCGGCAGCCGCAGCCTGAAAAAATTGTGGCAGGAATATGGCATACCGCCCTGGCTGCGAACACGCACGCCATTGATATTTTTTAACGAAACGCTGATTGCCGCGCTGGGAGTTTTTATTACCCGGGACGGGCAGGCTGGAGATGAAAATAAGCCATGCTGGTATATCCGGTGGCTGGATAACCACGCCGGGACGACTGAGTGATGAATAATACCTGCTGAGCTGGTCGCTTATTATGCTGGCCTGATGCGGTAACCGGAGAGAAGCTCTGCCAGGGAGGAAAGGGCGACTCAACGAGTCGCCCTAAGATGTTGTTAATCCTCGTCGCTGACCATCACGGTACCCAGTTCCGGGTGGCTAAAGCTGGCAATATGGTCCAGACGTAATTCGCGTATTTCGCCGGCGAGGTCGACCGCCAGATATTCCACTTTTTTACGTGACACCATATCGACGGCTTTTGCTTTCAGCTGTTCACCGTTTTTCAGCGCCAGCGTCAGGGTCCAGCTCTTCTGACAGGCAAGTTCGAGATGATCGTAATCATCACAATTGATGGGTTTATATTCTGTCGTCAACATAATCGCTCACCAATAAGTTTTAGCAGCACAAGCTGCCCGTTCCCTGATGGAAAAGTGTAGCTCACTATTTGCGGCGATTGTGCCAGGCGCGCTAAGCGGATGTTCCGGCCTCGCCGGCTTATTGCCCGTTGCGTTACTGGTGACTTCGCTGCCGGTGCGACGAATTAACTGATAATCGTATTGCATTGCACCCCCTTGCTGCATTTTTTATGGTGCTCCGGCGACTATAACACAGGGTTTAGCGTGAAATCAGCCAGCATGCTGTCAATTTGATATATGATGCCGCGTCATCCTGTCTGATTTTAGCTAAGGAATTATATGGCGCTGAAAGCCACAATTTATAAAGCCCAGGTCAACGTTGCGGATATGGACCGTCAGTTTTTCCTGGATGCGGCGCTGACCCTGGCCCGCCATCCTTCTGAAACGCAAGAGAGGATGATGCTGCGTTTGCTGGCGTGGATTTGCCATGCTGATGCGCGTCTGCAATTTACCCGTGGTCTGTGTGCGGACGATGAACCGGAATTGTGGTTACTGGATGACAGTCAGCAGATTACGTGCTGGATAGCGCTGGGGCTGCCTGACGAAAAGAGAATGAAGAAGGCCTGCGCCCGGGCCGAACGTGTTTATCTGTATGCTTACGGTGCCCGGGCGGCGTCAGTCTGGTGGTCGCAGCAACGTGACAAGTTGTCGCGGCTGGCGAATCTGCATGTCCGCTACATTGACGACCAGCAGCTGGCGACGCTGGCTGGCTTTGCCGCCCGGACCATGTCGCTGCAGGCCACGCTTCAGGAAGGGATTATCTGGCTTTCTGACGCCGGGCACCATGCTGAAATAGCGCTGGCAGAATGGTTGCCGCAAGAGGTATCAGTATGATTGTGTTGTCACGCAACGCGGTAATCCGGCGTGATGAAATTGAAATAACGGCAATTCGTGCACAGGGTGCCGGCGGTCAGCACGTTAATAAAAATGCCACTGCCGTTCATCTGCGTTTTGATATCCGCACTTCTACGTTGCCGGAATTTTATAAAACGCGTTTACTTAATGCCAGTCATCATCTGATTTCCCAGGATGGCATCATCATTATCAAGGCTCAGCAGCACCGTAGCCAGGAGCTGAACCGCCAGGACGCGCTGCAGCGTCTGGAGAGCCTGATTCGCGAATTAACCAAAGCAGAAAAAACCCGACGCGCCACGCGACCGACACGCGCGGCAAAACAGCGCCGGCTGGCGGGCAAATCACATAAATCACAGACCAAATCTTTGCGTGCGCGGGTACGCAATCTGACACAATAAGGCAAAAAAATCCCCCCGAGGGGGCGGAGGGATCGCGTGATGACTGACCTGCCGGCGGTTTAGCCTTTAATCGCTTTTACCAGAAAATCCACAATGTCATTGCTGGCGATCATGTGCTTTTCTCCTTCATGACGGTGTTTATATTCCACTTCATCGTTATCAAGATTGCGATCGCCAATCACCACCATATGCGGGATGCCAATCAGTTCCATGTCGGCAAACATAACACCCGGGCGCTCTTTACGATCGTCAAGAATAACGTCAATACCCAGTGCCTGAAGCTGGCTATACAATGCCTCTGCTGCTTCTTTTACCCGGAAGGATTTATGCATGTTCATCGGCAGAATTGCGACGTTGAAAGGGGCCAGCGCGTCGCTCCAGATAATCCCGCGTTCATCGTGGTTCTGCTCAATTGCGGCAGCAACCACCCGGCTGATGCCGATGCCATAACAACCCATTTTCATGACCTGATTGCGGCCATCTTCACCTTGTACGCAGGCATTCAGCGCGTCGGAATATTTGGTGCCGAGCTGGAAAATATGGCCGACTTCAATGCCGCGTTTGATTAGCAGCGTCCCCTGGCCGTCGGGACTGGCATCGCCTTCAACTACGCTCCGGATATCAGCAACCGGCGGTAGCAGCAGGTCGCGCTGCCAGTTAATGCCGACGTAATGTTTACCGTCTATGTTGGCCCCGGCGCTGAAATCGCTCATGACGGCAACCGCGCGATCTGCTATGACTGGCAGCGTTAAGCCCAGCGGGCCCAGTGACCCCGGACCGGCATTGACCTGTGCACGGATTTCTGCTTCGCTGGCGAAGGTCAGCGGCGTTGCCACAATCTCAATTTTTTCCGCTTTCACTTCATTAAGTTCATGGTCACCGCGCAGTAGCAGCGCAACCAGCGTATGGCCGCTTTCCGGCGTGGCTTTGACTATCAGCGTCTTAACGGTTTTTTCAATAGGCAGATTAAACCGGCTGACCAGATCGGCAATGGTTTTGGTCTCCGGCGTGTCAATCTGGCTCAGCGGCTGTGATGCTGCGGCGCGTTCGCCCTGTGGGGCGACGGCTTCAGCCAGTTCAATATTTGCCGCGTAGTCTGAGCCGGTTGAAAAGACGATGGCGTCTTCACCGCTTTCGGCCAGCACCTGGAACTCGTGGGAGGCGCTACCGCCGATCGACCCGGTGTCGGCCTGTACTGCGCGAAAATCAAGCCCCATACGGCTGAAACTCTGACTGTAGGCGCGGTACATCAGATCATAGGTTTCCTGAAGCGAAGCCTGGCTGGTATGAAAGGAATACGCATCTTTCATAATAAATTCACGGGAGCGCATGACGCCAAAACGCGGCCGCACTTCGTCGCGGAATTTTGTCTGGATTTGAAACAGGTTAAGCGGCAGCTGCTTGTAAGAGCTCAGCTCGTTTCTGATCAGATCGGTAATCACTTCTTCATGGGTCGGACCTAATACAAACGGACGGTCACCGCGATCAACGAAGCGCAGTAGCTCAGGGCCATATTGTTCCCAGCGACCGCTTTCCTGCCACAGATCGGCCGGCTGAACTACCGGCATAGAGATTTCGATAGCACCTGCCCTGGTCATCTCTTCACGTACGATATTTTCAACTTTTTTCAGTACACGCAGACCGGTTGGTAACCAGGTATACAGGCCGGAAGCGAGTTTACGGATCATACCAGCACGCAGCATCAGCTGATGGCTGATGACTTCGGCATCGGCAGGGGTCTCCTTCAACGTGGAGAGCAGATATTGAGTAGTACGCATGGGCTATGGTTCCAGTTATGCGGCAAATATCGACGTTAGACAATCGAAAAAAGAGTGGCGGCTAGTTTAGCAGCCCGCGCAGTCTGCCAAAAGAGTGCGGGAGATAAATTAGCGCCGATCGACGGCAATAACTTCTGTTCCAGAGGCGGTAATACGCCAGCGAACGTTAAAGTCGAGTAGCCAGGCGGCATATTCCCGTCCGGCTTCGGCACCTTTACGGTAAGCCGGACGCGGGTCCTGCGCCAGAACGTCGGTAATAAAACGCGCAAGGTGCGGATAGCGCTGCTGCTGGCTAGCTATCTGCGCCATAGCCTGCGCGGAAAAGTGCACTGGCATGGTGGCAGCGGGTGCCTGCTGGGCAAAGCCTGCCTGCGCCTCCGGCAAGGCCTCAGCAAAGGGTAAATAAGGTTTTATGTCGACGATCGGGGTGCCATCGACCAGATCGAGACTGCCGAGCTGTAATTGGACTTTGCCGCCGGCGATTTCAATGTGATGGAGCGCGACCAGTGACATGCCGATTGGGTTGGGACGGAATGTTGAGCGTGTGGCGAATACCCCGAGCCGTGTGTTGCCACCAAGACGGGGGGGACGGACCGTTGGCCGCCAGCCTGATGCCTGGGTCTGATGAAAAATAAACAGCAGCCAGATATGGCTGAATGCATCAAGTCCGCGAACCGCTTCCGGTTGATTATAGGGCGGCAGTAACTCAAGCGTCCCGCCACCGTCTCTGATGAGACCAGGCTGACGCGGGACGGCAAATTTTTCTTTCCACGGAGAATGAATGACGCCGATGGGCTGTAATGAAAAAGCCGTCATCGCCCGGCCTGAACCGGGCAGTCAGCAGGACTGGCGCGATGTTTTATCAGTCTCATCGGGTGGTTTTGAGCGCTGACCCCTGACATACCGCCTGGCGGTAACATCCTGAGGTGGTGGTGATGACTTCACACTTATGTAATAGCACCGCGTTGGCTTTCAGGGCCGAGGCGCGTATTTGCATGCGTTTACGGGCGGTGTTGATATTAGCCGGTGAGTCCTGATTGCTACTCTGGCAATCTTCACCGGTAACCTCACCCAGATCGCGAAAAGGTTTACTGACCAGCTGCGCGGCATCGGTATAAATCGTGACCTGCTGTGGGCGCGGAGCCGGTTTGTTATGTACCTGGCTGTCCGGCCGTGAAAACAGCGGTCGGTTCTTCTCCGGTGCCGGGGAGTTGTGCAGTGAACACCCCGTCAGCATTAGCGCTAACAGACAGAGTGGCAATGCGCGCATGGGAACATCCTCATGTTCGAAAAAGTTGCGTTATTGAAGCAAGCAATCAGAAAAATAACAAGGCAGCAGCACAAAATAACAGAGCGGACCTGGTCCGCTCTGTTTTGACTGACGACTGTGGTTGCGCAGAATTGAGCGCGGATAATCCTATTACCAGCCTTTCACCGCGCCGCCGTTAAATACTTTGTTGGCGGCGTCATTCACTTCGTCTGACTGATAAGCCTGAACAAACTTTTTGACGTTCTCAGCATCTTTATTGTCCTCACGCGCGACAATCAGGTTTACATAAGGTGAATCTTTATCTTCGACAAACAGACCATCTTTGGTTGGGGTCAGACCAATCTGGTTGGCATAAGTAGTGTTAATCACCGCCAGCGCAATTTGCTGATCGTCAAGTGAACGGGGAAGCTGAGGGGCTTCCAGCTCAACCAGTTTGATATGCTTGGGATTTTCAACCACGTCCAACGAAGTCGGCAGCAGGCCCACACCGTCTTTGAGTTTGATCAGATTCACTTTCTGCAACAGCAACAGGGAACGACCCAGATTGGTGGGATCGTTAGGGATTGCTACCTGCGCACCATCCTGTAATTCGTTGAGTGATTTTATTTTTTTCGAATAGCCTGCGATAGGATAAACGAACGTGTTGCCGACCGGCACCAGTTTGTAACCACGATCTTTGATTTGCTGATCGAGGTAGGGTTTATGCTGAAAAGCGTTCACGTCAATATCGCCTTTGCTCAGCGCTTCATTCGGCAGAACATAATCATTAAAGCTTACCAGTTCAACGTCGAGACCATATTTCTCTTTGGCGACTTTTTGTGCAACCTCAGCGACCTGCTGTTCAGCACCGGCAATGACGCCCACTTTAATGTGATTAGGATCTTTCTCTTTTTGGCCACAGCCCGCGAGTGCTAACGCTGCAATTAATGCACCCAGAGCGGCCACTTTTTTGAATTCAGACATATCCCTTCCTCAATAATTGACTGTGTTGTGTTTCGCGTTACTTGTGAGTGACCGTGCGAACAATACGATCGCCACAAAATTGAATTAACCAGACCAGGATAATCAGCAGTATTAATACTGTGTTCATTACCGGTGGATTATAAGTATTGTAGCCATACTGAATACCAATTTGTCCAAGTCCCCCTGCGCCGACCGCTCCCCCCATAGCAGAATAGCCGACCAGAGTAATTAATGTGATGGTGGCTGCGTTAATCAGGCCGGGCAGCGCTTCTGGCAATAAAACTTTGCGGATAATTTGTAATGGCGTGGCACCCATAGCGCGCGAAGCTTCAATCAGGCCGGTCGGTAATTCAAGCAGGGTATTTTCTACCATCCGGGCGATAAAAGGGGCAGCTCCTATAGTCAGCGGAACGATGACAGCCTGCAGGCCAATTGAGGTTCCGACCACCAGTCGGGTGAAAGGAATCATCCACACTAACAGAATGATGAAGGGAATCGAACGAAACACATTGACGATGATTGATGTGATGCGGTTCAATCTGGCGTTTTCCATGATTTGTCCCGCACGGGTGACATACAGCATGACACCGAAAGGCAGGCCAATAACAAAACCAAGAAAACCGGAAACAAAGGTCATCGTTAACGTTTCACCCAGTCCTCTTAGCAAAATCCAAATCATTCCCTCAGACATAACCCAGAACCTCAACTTTCACATGGTGCTCCTGCAGAAAAGCGATTGCGGCGGTAACGGCGCTTTCTTCTCCATCGATTTCAGCCAGCATAATGCCGAATTTGACGCCGCCGGCATAATCCATCTGCGCGCTGATAATATTGTTATTCACATTAAAACGGCGTGCAGCGAGGGAAAGCAGGGGGGCATCAACGGACTGCCCGGTGAATTCCAGCTGTAAAAGTGGTATGGCATCCGGGCCTTTTTCTGCCTGCATACGCTGGCGGTAATCTTCCGGAATATCAAGATGCAGGGTGGAGCGGATAAATTGCTGCGCCAGCGGTGTTTTCGGATGGGAAAAGACTTCACTGACGCTATCTTGCTCAATCAACTGACCGTTGCTGATAACAGCGACCCGATCGCAGATACGTTTCACGACGTCCATTTCATGGGTTATCAGTAGAATCGTCAGTCCGAGACGACGATTAATATCTTTCAGCAGTTCGAGGATTGCGCGGGTTGTTGCCGGATCCAGCGCGCTGGTGGCTTCATCACACAGCAGTACTTTAGGATCGCTGGCCAGCGCGCGGGCGATAGCAACACGCTGTTTCTGGCCACCAGAAAGATTGGCGGGCCAGACGTCTTTTTTATCCGCCAGTCCAACCAGTTCCAGCAGCTCGCTGACGCGTTTTGTGATTTCTGCGCGCGGGGTGTTATCCAGCTCAAGAGGCAGGGCGACGTTACCGAAAACGGTGCGTGAATTCAGTAAGTTGAAGTGCTGAAAGATCATGCCAATCTGGCGACGAGCCTGAATAAGCTGGTTTTCTGACAGATGCGTCAGCTCTATGCCATCGACGGTGACGCTCCCAGACGTCGGCCGTTCCAGCAGGTTAACGCAGCGGATCAGGGTGCTTTTTCCGGCGCCGGAAGCACCGATAACACCGTAAATTTGTCCAGCAGGGACATGCAGACTGACGCCGCTGAGTGCGGTTATCTGCCGGGTTCCCTGATGAAAGACTTTAGTAATATTTGATAGTTTAATCATTAGGTTATGTGTGCAATCTGAAAATGCATTCCGTCATGTTTGGTGGTATCATCGGATGATAAAATAACATCGTAGTTTGGATGGTAAGGTATCCAGACGTCTAAATCAATCAAAGTTAATCAAACTGGCATTCTTACTTTCTATGTCATCATGCAATACTTTATATCCTCTTTTGTAGCAGGAGTTTCTACGTGGCTGATTGTCTACCGGCAATATTTCTTGATCGTGATGGCACGCTTAATGTCGATCACGGATATGTCTGCGAAATAGACAACTTTGAGTTTATTGAGGGGGCTATTGATGCGTTACGTGAACTCAAAAAAATGGGCTATTTACTGGTGCTGGTGACCAATCAGTCTGGCATTGCGCGTGGCATGTTCAGTGAAGACGACTTCAGGCAGCTGACGGAATGGATGGACTGGTCTCTGGCGGATCGGGATGTGGATCTTGACGGTATTTATTATTGCCCGCATCACCCGGATGGCACTATCGAGGCATTTCGTCAGGCGTGTCATTGTCGTAAGCCGCAGCCTGGCATGTTGCTTGACGCACAGAAATTTCTCAACATTGATATGGCGCGTTCGTTTATGGTGGGCGATAAACGGGAAGATATGCAGGCCGGTGCTGCCGCCGGCGTCGGGACAAAAGTGCTGGTGCGTACGGGCAAACCGGTCACCGCCGAATCACAAGCAGCCGCCGACTGGGTCATTGACAGTATTGCCAGCCTGCCTGCTCGCATCCGACAGGGATAAATATGCGGCATTTGCTGGATTTTTCAGCGGTCAGCATAGCAAGTTTAACTTTCTGCTTGCGCTATAACGATTCCTCTCTATAATGCGCCTCCACTGACACGGCATAGCGGCAACGCGGACCGGGTTGGCAGGAAGATAAAACGATTTATTTTCCGCTGAAGAAGAAGGAAAAAATCCTTGACTCTTCAGAGGGGTGACGTAATATACGCCACCTCGCGACAGCAGGCGTAATGCCGGTCGCAGCGCTCTTTAACAATTTATCAGACAATCTGTGTGGGCACTCGCAGGATTGATATGGCAAAACTATTTGTAGTATCAAGTCTTGAAGAGTGAACGCGTAAATTCATTACGTAACCGTCGGGTTTAAATAC
>NZ_MOMB01000045.1 GCF_002752165.1 Erwinia sp. OLFS4 | reverse complement strand
TGAAGCGTAAGTGAGTTGAAACACGCGGTGGCAGTCACGGCAGCGAAATCTGTCATAGCCTTTAGGGTTCTGACCATGGCGGTAAACCTGAACAGACTGACAACGGGGACAATGAACGTTAACGCTGGCCATAAGAGAACCTCAAAAGCCCGCATTATACATCAGATTCAACCAATTAGAGGCATCACCCCATCCTGATCAGCGTCAGCAAAATAAAATACACTTATTTATTGATGAATTGCGTGACTATTTATTTATCGAAGTAATCTGAGTCAATTAATAACCGGTAGTAAACAAATTTACGGTAGCAGAAATCATCTGTAAAATAATATTGTTTTTCCCGACGAAAACGGCAAAACCGGTGCGGGTTAAACCATTATGAATAATAAAGGCAAAGGCAGACGATAAAATTTCACATAACAAGAAAATTCAGATAAAAAAAGATTGTATTTCGCGCATCAGGATTTATTTATCACACTGTCAGAAAAATAGCGCCATGATGGCATACACAATGATGCGAGCAAGTGCACAACGCTTTTATCTATTGCAAAAATAAGCTTTGCAGCAGCACTGAAAGTTTTATGATGACCATGTCAATCAATCAATCAGAAAAGGACTTAGATTATGCTGAAACTCGCCCGGCGGGGTTCATAATGAAATTTTCCGCACAGTTAACCCAGCTACGTAAAGCGGCCGGACTGACCCAGCAGGAACTGGCTAACAGCGTGGCCATTCACGTTAATCAGCTCCGTCGCTATGAAGCAGGCACCGCGCAACCTACGCTGACACCGCTGATTAAACTGGCAAGCCGGCTGAACGTCTCACTGGATGAATTAGTTTTCGCCAATGCAAAATACCCCCCCTCACAGGAACTGCTGGCGCAGTTTATCGCAGTGAAAGTTTTAGCCCCCAGAGATCGGCGGCTGGTTGTTGCATTACTCAATGCTGTAATTAGTCACAACCAGGGTAACTGGCCACAGCATGAAACTGACGATATTGCCGGCGTCTGTGAAGAATAAAAAAGAGAAATACGTCAGTGGGGAACTGCTGGTCTGCTGGTAAACGCTGAGCTATCTTTTAAACACGCCCTCAGTTTTCCTGCAAAAAGGACCGGACCATGAAGCCGAACACTATTCTGTCAGCCACACTGATAACCACCATGATGATTACCAGTGGTTGCCATTCCTATTATGGTGTTAACGTCCACCAGCAGTCATTAAATAACGGTCGCGACTATTTACTGCAGCCACCGCTTTATTCTGGTGACAAAATTCGTTATCAGCTTAAAAACGGGGACAAAGGTACACTGACGGTTTCACGCAGTGACCCGCAGAATATTTATGCTGATGACGGACGCGTACTGCCGGTGTCACAAATCAGCCAGCTGGAAAAACGCGAAATATCCAACGGAAAAACCGCGGCAGCGGTTGGCGGCGGCTCGGTGGTGGTAGTGGCCATCGTAGCCACGGCATTGCTGGGGATTGTATTGACCGGCGTGTTCGCTGGCAGCTAAATCACAGTCTGGCCGGTTTCCTTCGGTGCGCTAACGGCGGCACCCTCTGCACACCGCTATTGCTATTGTGCACCTGCCGCCCGCTGTTGTCCGGCAGAAGAAAGCAGAGCGCCACAGCAACATCATGGATAAAGCGTACTTTTACGTCGGCCTGCAGGGTGCAGCGCATCCGTAAAAAAATTGCAGCCGGGCGCAACCTTTTGCGCCTGCTGAACGAACCTGTAATCAATAGCCTTCCTTACTGACCACAAATGGAGAACAACCATGCAGATGAAAACCCGGCTGGCCGCCGCCCTGATGTTGAGCGTTATCCTGCCCGTTACCTCAGCCCTCGCCGCCCTGAGCGCCGGCACAAAAGCGCCTGATTTTCAGCTACAGGCTGCACTGGGTGGCAAACCGATGACCTTCTCATTACAGCAGGCGCTGCAAAAAGGCCCGGTGGTGCTTTACTTTTTTCCGGCGGCCTTCAGTGCAGGTTGTACCATTGAAGCCCATGAATTTGCTGAAGCCAGTGATGGATTTACAAAACTCGGCGCAACCGTCATCGGAGTCACGGCCGGTAACGTCGGGCAGATTGCCGATTTTTCTAAGCTGGAGTGCCGCAACAAATTTGCTGTCGCCGCCGATCCTGGTGCCAAAGTAGCGGCAGAATACCAGGCAACAATGCAAATGAAAGGCAAGACTCTTTCAGACCGGACCTCTTTTGTTATCGCGCCTGATGGCAACATCCTGCTGAGCTACAGCGACAAAAACCCGGAGACCCATATCGAGAAAACCATGGATGCGGTAAAAAAATACCGTCAGAGCCATTAATCACGCCTGATAGTGTTCAATAAACTGTGACCAACAAGCCAGGTGAATCATGCTGACTGCGATTGTTGCCGCCTTTGCCGGCGGCATTATTCTCAACTTTATGCCCTGTGTGTTTCCGGTGGTTTCGCTTAAGGCGCTGGGATTGCTACGACATCAACACTCCCCGGCCCGCACCCGGCTTGAAGGACTGGCGTTTATGCTGGGGGTAGTGGCGACCATGTTGATTCTGGTTGCCGCCCTGCTGCTGGCGCGTGCTGGTGGGTCGGCAGTTGGCTGGGGTTTTCAGCTGCAATCACCCCAGGTTATTGCCCTGCTGGCACTGATAATGCTGGCCTGTGCGCTCAATCTTTTTGGCCTGTTTGAAATGGGTCTGACCATTCAGCGCGCCAGCGGTGTGGCCGGCGATCGTGGTGGTCTGACTGGCGCCACGCTGACCGGTGCGCTGGCCATTGTGGTGGCCACTCCCTGTACGGCACCGGTGATGGCCAGCGCAGTAGGTTATGCGCTGACACAACCGCCGGCGGTAACCCTGGTGATCTTCACGGCACTGGCCATTGGCTTCGCCGCACCCTTTACCCTGATCTCCTGCTTCCCACTGGTGGCCAGATGGCTACCGCATCCCGGCGCCTGGATGGCAACGCTGAAAAAAGCCCTGGCATTTCCAATACTCGGCGCGGCGGCATGGCTGGTCTGGGTACTGGAACGTCAGGCAGGATCCGCTGCACTGGCCACTATTCTGGCCTGCGCCCTGCTGCTGAGCCTTGCCGCCTGGCTGTATGGCATAGCACAACAGCGTTATATGCAGGGAAAACCTGCGCTGCCGGCATATGTGACAAGCGGCCTGTTTATTCTGTTACTGGCGCCTGCGCTGATTGCGCTCAACAGCAGCCCGCAGGCCGATGACGGGATGACAGCATCCGTAGCGGACAACGCCGCGGCGTCGGTAGTATGGTCACCACAGAACGTCGATGCGGTAAAAGGCCAGGGCAAACCGGTCTTCGTTAACTTTACCGCCGCCTGGTGCATAACCTGCCAGGTCAATGATCGCACCTCACTGACAACCAGAGCGGTAAAACAGGCGATGGCGAAAACCGGCACCATCTATATGATCGCTGATTCCACCAAATTTAACCCGGACATTGAACAGGCACTGAGTGACTTTGGCCGGGGCGGTTTACCGCTTTATGTGGTTTATCCGGCAAATGGCGGTAAACCGCTGGTTTTGCCGCAGGTACTGACGCCAGATACGGTAATTTCAGCCCTTGATAAAGCCAGCGCGGCGGGGAAAAAAGCATGAATTCAGCCTTAACCTGTGGCGTGCTGCATCATGCCCGCCAGCGCTGAACAACCGCTGGCAATTTCCCTTGCCAGGCGCTAAACCGACTATGGGTAATGGGGAAAAAGCCAGCGCACACTGGCCGGCGTTAATGGCGCGTGCGCAGGCAGGTGACCGCCAGGCTTATAGCCAGTTATTGCAGGCAATAGTGCCGGCAATCCGCGCCCTGATCCGTAAAAAAATCAGCGATGATACGCTGATTGAAGATGTTATTCAGGAGACGTTACTGGCCATTCACCGGGTGCGGCATACCTATGATCCTGCGCGCCCGCTACTCCCCTGGGTGGCCGCCATTGCCAGCGCGCGCGCAACAGATGCGCTTCGCCAGCGCGGCCGCCGTCGTGACTGGGAATGGCAGGATGAGGCGATACTGTCCCGCAAGGCCAGCGACGGCGAGAACCCGCTGACGGATGAAATTAGCCATCACCAGATGCTGAATGGCTGGTTAAAACAGCTGCCAGCGCGCCAGCGTCAGATTATTGAATCCGTGCATTTGCGCGAAAGTAGCCTCGCCGAGGCGGCGGCAGAAAATAATCTCTCCGTCTCAGCGGTAAAAGCATTATTGCACCGCGCTATGCGCAATCTGCGTAAATCCGGAGTCCGTCAGCATGAGAAATCATGACAAACTCATTGAAACCTTAAGCCGTGATGCACGGCCGGTCAGGCGCATGCCAGCAACGCTATGGCGGGTAACCTGCTGGATTGCCAGCGCGCTGCCAGCCGGCGCACTGGCCAGCTGGCAGCTGCGCCATGCCCTGACCGACTGGACGCAACCGGGTGCAATCAGCGCCGCAGCCGCTATGTTACTGGCATTTATTAGCGGTAGCGTGGCAATTTTCAGCGCCCTTAACCTCAGTATTGCCGGACGCAGCGCAGTGAAAGCACGCTGGCTGGTATTGCTGATACTCAGCTGGCTGATAACAACACTGTTAAATACCGGCCTCCAGCCCACACACCCGTTACAGGCGGGAGAAGGCATGCATTGCTATCAGTTTATGCTGACAGCCAGCCTGCCAATGATGTTTATTGCGATCCTCTGTCTGCGCCGTACCCGCTCGCTCTTCCCGGTACGCAGCCTGATGCTGGCCGGCTGTGGTATCGCCTTTATGACGGCAACCCTGTTGGCCTTCTGTCATCCGGTTGTGCTGGAACGGGCGGACCTGCTGATGCACCTGGCCGCCGCGCTGACGATTATCGTACTGACTCCGCTCGTTGGGTATCGCTGGGTGGCACTGAACTGATGGCGGCCTGTGTCCGCCGGGCAACAGCTTACAGCCAGCCGGCATGGCGGAATTTTTTCCAGATCCAGGCGCAGATTGCCAGCGTTATCACCAGCGAGGCGGGATAGCCATAAGATTCGTTAAGTTCGGGCATATTTTTAAAGTTCATGCCATACATACTAAAGACCACCGTTGGCACCACCAGAATAGCCCCCCAGCCCGCCAGCTTTTTCACCACTTCGTTTTGCTGCACCGAAATCAGCGCCAGCTTGACCTGCATTGCGCTTATCAGTACTTCGCGCATCTCTTCAGCATCAATCACCACGTGACTGGCATGGTCCTGCACGTCGCGGATATAAGCCCGCAGAGGGTCGGGAATGATTTCCTCATGTAAATGGATTAACTGTGAGCAAATTTCTTCAACCGGCTGCGCCGCATTACGCAGCAACGACAGTTCACGCCGCATGTTATAAGCAGACTGCAGGTGTTGCCGGTTGAATTCACTGTCAAACATTGCCTTTTCTGTTTCAGCGATGCGCTCGTTGAGGCTGGCAATAATGTTGCTGTAGTTATCGACGATGAAATCCATGATGCAATACAGCGCGTAGCCTGCACCGAGGGCAAATTTATCGTGATTTTCCAGCGCACGCTGACGTACCGATGCATAGCTATCTGACTGACCATGGCGTACCGAGATAATAAAATTTTTCCCGACAAACAGGTGGGTTTCGCCATAACACACCTCGCCGTTTTCATTGAGATGAGCCGTTTTCAGAACTATAAATAACGAGTTTTTATAGCGCTCAATTTTAGGTCGCTGATGCGCGGTAAGCGCATCTTCAATGGCCAGCTCATGCAGATTAAATTCCTGTTTGATGGTGCTCATAAAGTCCGGGTCGGGTTCCAGCAGGCCGAGCCAGATAAACGTATCCGGTTGCTTAATCACCTCACTGATTTTCTCTACTTCCACCCGCTGTGGCTCATGCCCCTGGCGATAAGCAATGCTGTTAACAATCATAATCATCTCCGGGATAGTCAGATTGTAAATACCGTAATTCTGAAGCCATGCAGACTGCCCCGTCACCGTAATCGCAGAGTGACCGCCGGGTAATCAGGAGGCTGGCGCGCCAGCAAGGTGGCGAAAATCGCTACCGGTGGGCTGCTGATAAATGCTTAGCTGAAAATAGTCGGCAATGGCATAAATATACTCAAAAATTTCTGCCTGCGACTCTTCGTAATCAATCCAGAGCGTAGAGGAAGTAAAGCAGTAGATCTCCACCGGTAACCCCTGCGCCGTCGGCGCCAGAGGACGCACCACCAGATACATATCGCCACGGATATCCCCGCGGTTGCCGAGCCAGCGGGCGATATATTTGCGAAACAAGCCGATATTGGTAATACCCTGTTCAACAAACCACGACGGGTCCAGGTCGGCCGGTTTATCTGCCGGCAGAATATCTTCCACCATCTGATGTAACAGCGGCAGACGTGCCAGTGACTGCATTAAAGCCGGTGACGCAAATGCAATCGATAGCTGATCGATATAAAAACTGCGCTTAATACGACGACCGCCGGAAGCAAACATCGCCTGCCAGTTGGTATAGGTTTCGGTAATAAAATTCTTGGTAGGAATACGTGAAATAGTATTGTCCCAGTTACGCACGGTAATGGTATGTAACGCAATATCAATGACTTCACCACTGATATCTGAGCCGGGCATTTCAATCCAGTCCCCCAGCTGCAGCATGTCAGAAGTGGAAACCTGAATATTTGCCACCAACGAAATTAGCGTGTGCTGAAATACCAGCATCAGCACCGCAGCAACCGCACCCAGACTGGAAAGAATGATAACCGGCGATTTGTTTGACATTGTCGCCAGCACCAATATCACGGCGATAACATGTACGCCAATTTTACCGACCTGAATATACCCTTTTATAGAATGGTTTTTTTTACGGGTCTTACGCACCCAGGATTGATTAATAATCTCCAGAATTTCATTAATCAGGTTTGCCAGATAAACAATGAACAAAATGCCGCAAAAGGTATTGATGGTATCCACCATATGCAACGGCAGATTGGGAATAAACTGGTTGAGGGTATATACCGTGACCACCGGCACCATATTCGCCAGCTTGTCGGCAATACGCACATCTTTTTCCAGCGGCACGTCCTGTTTGTGGGTGGCAAAAAACAGCCGGCGCACCAGAAAGACTAAAAAGAACTTACCGATAAGCCAGGAGACCAGACCGGATATGAGCAACACGCCACTGAAAAAAATCACGTAGAGAATATAGTTTTCAGCAATAAACGACCAGATGGTATTCAATAGCGACATTACAGCCACGCCCGCCAGATAAGTGTCGATGAATTATCCCATCATGGCGCCCTCTGGCCATAAATTATTTGTGCTTTCGCACCGGGAGAAGGATAAGGCAGCGGAGACAAAAAAAATTTTATTAGCTTAATAATCAATAGACTGCAATGAAATGCAGCAGAGCACGCTGGCGAGTGTTCTCAGACTGATACACTTCAGGTAGCACATTACGCTGATGGTTTTGTCATAGCAGGCCATTATTGTTGATGAAACCTGCACAATCTGAACGGAGGAAATCGGTATGTCAGACAACAATTACCAGCCTGCAAAAGTATGGCAATGGCATCAGGAAGGTGGCGGAACCTGGTCTGCCATTAACCGTCCCACCGCCGGAGCCCGCTATCAGCAAGCATTGCCCGTCGGCAGGCATCCCCTGCAACTCTATTCGCTGGCAACGCCTAACGGCCAGAAAGTTACCATCTTATTAGAAGAACTGCTGGCACTGGGCATCAGCGGCGCAGAATATGATGCCCATCTGATTCGCATCAATGAAGGAGAGCAGTTTTCCAGCGGCTTTGTTGAGGTTAACCCAAATTCAAAAATCCCGGCGCTGCTGGATAACAGTGTCACACCGCCGCGCAGGGTGTTTGAATCCGGTGCGATTTTGCTTTATCTGGCAGAAAAATTTGGCCATTTCCTGCCGAAACAGGCCGCTCAGCGTACCGAAGCGCTTAACTGGCTGTTCTGGCTGCAGGGCTCCGCGCCTTATCTCGGCGGGGGATTTGGCCATTTCTATCACTACGCGCCGGAAAAAATCAAATATGCCATCGATCGCTTCACCATGGAGACCAAACGTCAGCTGGATGTGCTGGATCGGCATCTTGCCACTCACCCCTATCTGGCGGGTGAGGAATACAGTATTGCTGATATTGCCACCTGGCCGTGGTATGGCAACCTGGTGTTCGGCCAGCAGTATGACGCCGGGGAATTCCTGGACGTTGCCAGCTACAAAAACGTTCTGCGCTGGGCGCATGCCATTGCGGCCCGTCCTGCAGTGAAGCGCGGGCGTATCGTCAACCGCACCTGGGGTGATCAGAACGAACAGCTCGCCGAACGCCATGACGCCACCGACTTTGATAAGCTGAAGTAACCTCTCTGACCTGCGGAGCCTGCCGGCTCCGCCATAACACCACGGAATCAGACATGACGAAAACCGACCATTTTCGGGTAGGCGAGTGCGAAATCTTTAAAGTGCTGGAACAGGAAATCCCCCTTCCAGCAACCATGCTGTTTCCCGATCAGCTAACGGATCACTTTCAGCCATCCACTCTGCAACTGTCAGTACACAGCTGGGTAGTTAAAACCCCGGACGCACTCATAGTGATTGATACCGCCAGCGGCAATCAGCGTGAACGTCCGGCCAGCCCGATGTTTCATCAGCTTAATACTGACTATGCACAGCGTCTGAATAACATACTGGGCGATCGCCGGCAGGTAAACTGGGTACTGATGACGCATTTACACGGTGACCACGTTGGCTGGAACACACACCGGGTGAATGACCAATGGCAACCTATGTTTCCCCATGCCCGCTATATCTGTTCTGATGCAGAACTAACACGCTGGCAGCAGGACCCGTCGCGCGCCGCGATGGTGGCAGACAGCCTGACGCCGGTTATTAACGCCGGCTTACTGCATACCATTAGTCCCCACGAACGACCGCAATTTGCCGGGGTGCTGCACTATGAACCGACGCCGGGCCACAGTTATGATCATGCCTCAATCATTTTACACAGTGCCGGAGAGTATGCCCTGTTCAGCGGCGATCTGATGCACAATGAAATCCAGGTCAGTCAGCCCGGGCTGGCTTCACGTTTTTGCGAACATCGTCAGCAGGCTGAAAGCCAACGTCGCCGGATGCTCGACTGGGCAGCCGATCGCCATGCTTTGTGGTTCAGTTCACATTTTGCCGGTCGTTCTGCCGGATATATTCAGCGGCAAAAACAGGGGTTTCGCTGGCAGGCTGTCTGAGAAAAAAGGGGGCAGCATTGCCCCCTGCACTTTCAGTCAGAATTTGTAGTCGAGAGAAACAGAGAAATTACGTGGTGCGCCGTAAACAGCATATGTCTGAATGTAGTCGTAATAAGACCGGTCAAACAGATTATTAACGTTACCCTGCACCGCCAGCTGTTTTGTCAACTGATAACGAGCAAACAGATTAACCAGTGCATAGCTGCCCTGGCTGGCACGAATGCTTGATCCATCCGGACCGGTCACGCTCTGCCAGATGCTGTTTTGCCAGTTTACCCCGCCACCCAGCGTCAGATCACGCAGTACCGCTGGCCGGTAACTGGTGAACAATTTCATGGTGGTGCGTGGCATAAAGGTACTCAGCTCATTGTGCTGATTATCCACCGCGTAGAAGCGACTGGCGCCAAAAGTCATCTGCCAGTTATCGGTTAACGCGCCGTTAACTTCAAAATCAACCCCTCTGGTTTTGGTGCCGTCAACCGCATCATAGGCCGTTTCCGTGGTGCCCGGCACATAGTTTTCGGTGGCGACCGCGTATTTATCCACGTCGGTCCGGAACAGCGACAGACTGGCACTCAGACGCCCGTTATTCCAGTCGCCTTTTATCCCGGTTTCGTAGCTTTTGCCCTGCATCGGAGCCAGATACTGGCCGTTTCCGTCACGTCGGGTTTGCGGCTGGAAAATAGAGGTATAGCTGACATAGGCGGAGTAGGTATCATTAATGTCATAGACCAGGCCGGCATAAGGCGCGAGGTTATCATCACTGAGATTGCCGGAAGAGCCAGCCGCTTGCCAATCAGTGTAGGTAGCGCCAAGGATCAGGTTAAGCGGATCAGCCAGCGACAGGCGGGTAGCCAGATAGCCCATTTTCTGACGGATGGTGTCGTGCTGTGACTCTTTCCAGTCGCTCCAGCCTTCATCAGGTAACGAGCCGTCGAAATGGTTAAAATCACCATAATCAACGGTGGGATTAGACGAATTCCAGAATTTGTTATCTTCACGGCTGTAGCTCAGACCGCCGATAAGCTGATGCTGGCGGCCAAACAGCTCAAACGGGCCGTTAGCATACAGATCGCCGGCGTCCACTTTACGTTTACCCCGGTTCCAGCCACCGTAATAGGTTACCCCCTGGCCGGTAACCTGATCCGGGTAACCGTAGGGATAGGTCATTTTGCTGTCGAGAGTAGCTTCAGCATGGGTGCCATTCAGCTTGACTTCCCAGCCGTTATCAAAGCGCTGGGTCAGCGTGGCAAAAGCTTTTTTCGATTCATTATCGGAATAGGCCCAGCTCGGCGATACGCTAAAGCTGCGATCATAATGGGTAGTACTGCCATTACTGTACCAGGGTGGCAGACCGCCCCAGGTCGGACTACTGGTGTGCCCCTGCTGATACTCATAGCCCAGTGACAGGGTGGTGGAATCTGTCAGGTCGGCATCGACAACACCATAGAGGAATTTTTTACGGAAATGGTAGCGGTCCAGCCAGCTGTCATTATCCTGATAACCTGCCACTACGCGGCCACGAACGTTACCTGACTCGGTAAGCGGTGCAGAGAGATCCATCACATAACGCTGTTTATCCCAGCTACCGTAGCTGGCAGACAGGTTGCCGGTAAAGGTTTTGCTGTCAGCGTGTTTACGGACCATATTCACCGCCGCAGACGGATTACCCGTGCCGGTCAGCAGCGCGGTGGCACCACGGGTGACTTCAATGCGATCATACAGCGCGGTGTCGCTGGTTGCGTCACCAAAGTTCCATACGTTACTGATTGTGGTAGGAATCTCATCATAAAGATACTTGTTGATCATAAAACCGCGCGAATAGAACGTGGTGCGATTTGAGTCAACGCTGTAAGCACTCACTCCGGTAGTATTAGTCAGCACATCGGTCAGACTTTGCAGATTCTGATCCTGCATACGCTGTTTGGTAATGGTGCTCACCGACTGCGGGACGTCACGGGGCGCCAGCTGCATTTTCGTGCCCGATTTGGTCAGCGGCCGGCTGTAATCGTGGCTGGTATTGTCGCTGTCGCTGCTATCACTGCTGGCATTGACGGTCATGGTTTGTTCTTTACTGCTGCTGGCAGCTGCGACCGTGGGTGCGTACAATGTCCCCGCTATCATCATTGCCAGTACGGAGAATGCCGGACGCCCCCCCGCACGCGCGCCTTCCCTGATACGAAAAAGCTCGTAAAACATGATTATTCCTCTGTGTATTTCTGATTATGGAGCGAACCTCTTCAGGGTCCTGCTCGCCGCTGCTTACGGACGGAGATAAGCCAGATACGCCTCTCCCTGCCGGGATGTTGTGTCCGGATCCTGAGCGTGCGCTTAATTGAAAAGTGGCTTGTACGACCTGCAATTAATGCAATTCAGAATGAGCCCACAAAAACAAATGAGAACTATACGCATTAGTATTAAGCATGTAAATATATGTTAATTTTTATATTTGACAATTGGATAATAACAAACCGTTCGCAACTTTATTGTTGCAGGGGGGGCACCACAAGGCGTTTTCGCCGCTCAACGACGCGTAATACGGTCAACGGGCGGAAGAAACTACAGGATGAATAATCAACCGGGCGTTTAGCGAACCTTTCAGAACCGGGGATGGCCCGGCTGAAGCATTATTTCATATAGGCTTTCATTACTCTGAGCATAATATCCAGTCCGCCAGCACGCTTTGCCGGATCATCTTCATGCACCAGATGGTCATGCAGATGCCCTTCAATCACTACCTGCATCAGTCCATTAACCGCACCGCGTACTGCCGCTATCTGCTGCAACACTAAATCACAATCGGCTTCCTGCTCCAGCATCTTACCTAACCCACTAAGCTGGCCCTGAATACGGTTTACCCGTGCCTGTAATTTTTTCTTGTCATGGATGGTATGCGCCATGGTATCTCTCCTCTGTTCGCTGGGCGCAGTATAACAGATGAACATTGATATACCAGGGGGGAGTATATATACTCTCACTGCCAAAATACTCCCCTGGGGTATATTTAATAATAAGGAACTGACAGATGTTTGACTTCGCTACCTTTATTCAGCACAGCAATGCCTGGCTATATCTGCCGGGGGCCATTCTTCTCGGCGCCCTGCATGGACTGGAACCTGGTCACTCGAAAACCATGATGGCAGCGTTTATCGTTGCTATCCGTGGCAGCGTTCGTCAGGCAATATTACTGGGCGTAGCGGCAACGCTTTCTCATACGCTGGTGGTCTGGCTGGTAGCACTGGCAGGAACCTGGCTTAGCACTCGCTTTACCGTCGCGGCAGCTGAACCCTGGCTAACCCTGGTCTCTGCACTGATTATTGTTGTCATCGCCGGCTGGATTGCCTGTCAAAACTGGCGCCAGCAACAGATGCGCCGCCAGCCGCTCACCACAGACACCCCTCTTTGCGTGGTGGATACCGGACATGGGCGGGTTGAAGTCTCGCTGGTTCAACAGCAGGGGGAAAAACGCTGGCAACTGCGTACACGCAGCGGCCGCCGCTGGCAGGCTAATGAAGTGACCATAGCCGCAGCGTCTGGCGGCGGCTTTGCCCCTCTGTTTCAGTTTCGGATGGTCGACGGGGTCCTGCATTCAACGCAGGCAGTCACCTCAGTTCAGCCGCCTGCCGGTGCCCGGCTGATGCTCAGTCATGGTGGACATAGCCATGAATACGATCTGCGGTTTGCCCGGCCGGACGGTGAAGCCGGCCCTTTGCCGGATGCACACCAGCAAGCCCATGCCAGGCAGATTAAAAAACGGTTTAGTGGCCAGGCTGTCACTCACGGTCAGATTATCCTGTTCGGCCTTACCGGGGGATTGATCCCCTGCCCGGCGGCCGTCACGGTGTTGCTGCTCTGCCTGCAAATGAAAGCGCTGGTGGTGGGTTGTGCCCTGGTACTGTGCTTCAGTCTCGGACTGGCATTAACCCTGGTTGCCGTAGGCGTGGCCGCAGCACTAAGTATCAACCAGCTGGCACAACGCTGGGACGGTTTTGATGCGCTTGCCCGGCGCGCGCCGTGGTTTTCCGTTGCGCTGATGCTCGCCATGGCAGGGATGATGGCTTATCACGGCTGGCAGGGATTACATCCCTGAGCGTAACAAGGCGGTGCCGGGTCGCATAGCTATTGCGTCTATGCTGGCACCGGCCGGGGCAAAGTCATATTTTCAGGTTACGTCCTGCCAGCATGGCAAACAGCATCTGCACAACCACAGTCAGCAGCAATATGACCAGCGCCGGTTGCCAGGCATGAAATACCCGCTGGATCACGCCAAAAACCAGCGGGCCGACAGAAGCCGTAATATAACCGACACATTGCGCCATGCCTGACAGCGCCGCCGCCTGATGATGATTGCGCGTACGCAGACCGAACAGTGACAAACTGATAAGCAGCGCGCCGCCGTTGCCAATACCGGTTATCAGCATCCACCACAACGCCAGCGCCGGCACGATAAGCAGCCCGGCAATACCAATAAAAATGGCCAGACTAGCAACAAAGGCCAGCAGGCGCTGATCGCTGGACTTTTTGAGTAACGCGACGCCAAACAGGTTAACCACAATCGCCACGATCTGGTAACAAAACAGCAAGCCGCCCGCCGCATTCGCGCTAAATCCCTGACTCTGGGCATAAGGGGTAAACCAGGCAAGCAGCGTGTAAAAACTCAGGCTTTGCAGGGCCATAAACAGCGAAACCTGCCAGCCAAGTGCACTTCGCCACGGGCTGGGCAGCGGCCCGGCGGGCGGCGAAGAAACAGGTAGCTTTGCCGTCATCTGCCCCGCTTCAGCCCCCCCCGCTGCGCGGCAATGCCCTGGCGCGATAGCCCCAAAGGATTGCCGCCAGTATTGCCGGTAATGACCAGATGCCAAGGGCAAACTGCCAGCTGCCACTCAGTGCTGCCAGCGGGTTGGCAATGCCAGAAGCCAGGCTAGCGGTGACCGACATCACGGTAACGTATAATCCGATAATCGCCGCGGGGTTACGGCTGAAATCACGCCGGGCGAGTGCCGGTAGCAACACGTTTGCCAGCGCAATTCCGGCGGGCATTAACAGCGTACCCAACCACAGTGCCCACTGCGACCCCAGAGAGCGTATCAGCGTGCCGGAGGCCACCAGCAGCACCGCGATAAACAGCGCACGCTCCAGTCCAACCCGACGAGCCAGCAACGGGGCCAGCGGAGCCAGCAGACCAAACGCCAGCAGAGGCAAGGCATTAAGCCAGCCGGCTGAAACGGCGCTAAGATGAAAAGTCATCATTAGCGGGCCGAGCAACGGACCTACGCTGGTAATCGGCGCGCGTAACGTTGCGCCCAATAAAATAATGGCGCTAAGGGTCAGCAGGCTGGGAACGGAAGACGGCGGCGGTTTAATCATGTTACGCGTACCTTATCATGGCTGTTTTCGTCATGGTTAATGGCGTTGATTAACGTTAACGCGTACGAGAAAAGGTTTTTTTTCGGCTGACGCGCATTACAGGCAAAAAGCCAGGCAGCGGCAACGTATTGATTCATCCACCTAAACTGGCGGATTCTGCGCTTCGTTGTCAATTGGTTAATGAAGTTGCCTTGCACCACGCGGCTGATAACACTATCATTCCCCCGCTTTTATCAATCACTTACTGAGGAGTCCACTCTTGGACAGTCATCCCGGCGGGTTACGCCAGGTTAATCAGTAAGTCAGTCCCACGCTGCTGGTCGCTGGCTTACTCTTGTCGGCACGGCAGACCTTTTCTGTTGTTCCCTCTTTGCTATATCTGACGATAGCAGGTTTAACCTGTATGTAACCCCTCACGATCTGCGGAACACAAACCGCTAAATTGAGGTGTAACATGGACTGGAAAATCTTTTTTTTGCGCGCACTGGTCGCGCTACTGCTCGGCGCGCTGATTGGCGCAGAGCGGCAATTTCGTCAGCGTCTTACTGGCTTACGTACCAATGCGTTAGTCTGCACCGGCGCCTGCTTATTCGTTGTCATGACCCAGTGTGTTCAGGGGCTGGACGCCACCCGCGTGGCTGCTTACGTGGTATCGGGTACCGGCTTTCTTGGTGGCGGTGTGATCATGCGCGATGGTATGAACGTACGCGGCCTGAATACGGCCGCCACGCTGTGGTGTACGGCGGCAATCGGCGTACTCTGCAGTATGGGGCTGATTCTGCAAGCAGCTCTCGGCTGCGTCATTATTCTGTGCGCAAATATACTGCTGCGTGAAGTCACGCTACGCATTAACGGCCAGCACGGACTGGCGGCCAGTGAAGCCGCCCAGCTCTATCATCTGCAACTAACCTGCCTGGCTGAGGAAGAAGTTCAGATGCGTAGCCTGATTCTGGAAGGACTGAAAAATGGTCGCCTGCAGCTACAGGGGCTGGAAAGTGAGGATCTGCCGCAGGCCGGAAAAATGCGGGTTCAGGCCGATATGCTGGGACTGCCTGGCGCCGCTCACCACGTTGAGAAACTGGTCAGCCGTCTTAGCCGCGAAAGAGGCGTCAGCGCAATCCGCTGGCAGCTGGGTGAAATGGCCGTTGCCTGAGCCTATCATCACAGGCGGCACGCGGTGAAATATGACAATCCTGTGGAGCAAGCATCAATGGATAACCCGCAGACAAGACACCTCTCTCATCGCCGGCATTGACCTGCCTGACGTCACCATCGTCTCACCACAGGCGGTGAGACAGGATAGTGCTGCCGGGTGCCTGCAACATTTGCTGAGTAACCGGGAAGCGCAGCCCCTGCCAGTCTGGCTTTTGTATTCTTGTGCCAGTGACGATCCGGCACGTTTGCGTAAATGCCTTAACCTTATGCGTGAAAAGAGGCCGCAGATTACTGGTACCGCTGTACCGACCGCCCCGGAGCATGAAACTGACGCAGCAAAAGGCACGGAATGAACAGCATGCAACTTGAAGCCGCCGGCTAACCTCGTCATAATTTTTCGGTAAATGATAATCACTTTCACCCTGACAGGATGACTGCAATGTCCGATTCCCCGATATTAACACCACTGCCACAGCGGGTACGGAACGAACTGGCCTTTCGCCAGATTACACTTGAAAAGAAAGTCAGGCTGGCCAGCGCTTTTTACCGTCTGACGTTTAGCGGTGAGGCGCTATCAGGCTTTACATCCCGCGGTTTTGACGATCACATCAAACTTTTTTTCCCTGACCCGCAAAGCGGCACGCTGCTGGTACCCAGCGTCAGCGACGATGGCATCATCTCGCCTGAAGGGCCGCGCCCGGTGATGCGTGATTACACGCCGCTGGCCTTTAATGCACAAAACAACCACTTAACCATTGATTTTTATATTCATGCGCCGGGCGTAGCCAGTGACTGGGCCGCAGCCGCCACGCCGGGTGACACCCTGCTCATTGGTGGCCCACGCGCATCCTTACTGGTCCCGGCTGACTATGCTAAGCAAATTTATCTGTGTGATGAAACCGGTCTGCCCGCCGTGCAGCGACGTCTGAACGATCTTGCCGCCACCCCTGGTGAACGCGAACTTTGTCTGTATGCGTTCACCGATGCCAGTATTGGTGAGGCCTATCTTGACACTCCCCTGCAACTGGAGCGCCACTGGCTTGGCAGCGGCATGATGCACGGCGAAAATTTACAGCAAGCGTTAAGCGCGTTACAGGCACAGACAACCGGCGCCGACTACTTTATCTGGATAACCGGTGAAGGCTCGGCGGTAAAACAGCTGACCGACCGACTGCTGGAAACCCGACCACTGGAAAAAGAGCGGATACGGGCCGTGGCCTACTGGCACGCTAAGTCCATCAGATAAGCCGGCTAGGCAAGACGAAATACCGAGATGGCCTGTTTAAGCGAATTCACCATTGATTGCTGTTGCTGTGCCACCTGTAACGTTTGTGCCACATGCTCAAGGTTATCCTGCACGCTTTGATCAATGCTGACGATGCTGTCTTTCATCTGACGGGTGCGGCTTCCCTGCTCCTCGCTCATTTGTGACAGTTCTGATATCAGCTGAGACAGCGCGTCAATACAGCTCATTACTTCAGTCATCGTCTGCCCGGCGTGTTCAACCTGACGCTGCCCGCTTTGCGTACTGTCGGCCGCGGCATTAATCAGCTGACGAATATCTTCTGACGCGTTTTCACAGCGTTGTGCCAGGGTGCGGACTTCTGTCGCAACCACGGCAAAACCGCGGCCATGCACCCCGGCGCGGGACGCTTCCACCGAGGCATTCAGCGCCAGAATATTGGTCTGGAAGGCGATACTGTTAATCAATTCCAGCACGCCACTTACCCGCAGTGAGTCTTCACTTACCCGGTCCATTAACTGCCTGGCCGCATCAATGTTCTCCTGACCCCGAGCGGCGACATGGCGAGCATTGCCGGCCAGCTGGCAGGCGGCCAGGGTTTTGTCGCTGGTATCTGCGGCGGCGAGGTTCATGTCGGCCATGGCGCTGGCGACCTGCGCCAGCGAACCCACCTGAGCATGACTACGTTGTGACAGATTGGCATTACGCTGCAGCATGCTTTCCGCTTCACTTAACAGCGCCACGACACTCTGATTGACCTGGTTTAAGGTACTGTGCATGGTGCCTAACGTAGAGCTAAAGGTACGGGCAAAAGGGGTCTTACTGGCGGCATTATCCGCAACCAGCGTCAGATAACCGGGTTCCCGATTAATCCAGGCGGCCAGCTGAGCCACCTCGCTGGCTGCACGGGCATCTGCGGCCATGTGGCGGGCAATCCATAGCAGCATAATGGTTTGCAATATCACAAATAACCCATGTACAAACACCATATGCCAGCCGCTATGGACGAAGACTACCACGCCAAACAAATGATGTTGCTGAAGATAATTAAACAGTATGTGGTGCAGCGCAGCCGTCGCGGCACCAGCCAGCAGCGGCAGATAATCACGGTAGGCCAGTAACGCGGACAGCAACACAAAAACCGAGAAGTGGTATTCTGTCTCACCATTACCCAGCTGAATAAGCAACCCGGCAAAGGCCAGCAACACTATTGCAAAGCCAAGCCGGCTGACAACACTGCCCCAGAACAGATAACGCAGTCCGCTCGCCAGAAGCACCAGTATCGCACCGGTGATAACTGCCAGGTGGAACTGATCCGTCAACCCGCCCAGCAACATAACGATCAGCCACAGCGCACAGCATAGTGAAAACATCAGCCTGTCGGCCTGACGCCAGATGCGGATTAAAGAGGTTCCTTCGGGGGGATAACTTTTTATACCAGTCGGGGCTTCAGCAGACATAGCGGCTTTTCCAATCGCTAAAAACCGTTTTATCGGCGACATTGCTGATAACTTTAAAAAAACCCTTTGTATTCGCCGGCAAACTGCGCACCGGCGTCATGCAGCTTCGCCGGCAACCAGACGGCGGGGGGCGTGAGTCGCCGCGCCTGCCAGCCGGGGTTTTGTGGTTTCTGGCTGGAACATAAAGTCAAGGATATGGCGCACAACCTGACCAGCAACCACCCCATGGTCACCGCCGTTTTCCAGTATCAGGGCCATGGCAACCGCGGGATGCTGGTATGGCGCGAAGGCAGTGTAAAAAATATGATCGCGCAGGCGCAGCGGAATTGCGCGGGCGTTATAGGCCTGATTTTGCTTCAGGCCAAACACCTGTGCCGTACCACTTTTGGCCGCGATGCCGTAGCGCGCGCTGTGGAAATATTTATAGCCAGTACCGTTTGGCGCGTTCGCCATGCCAAACATGGCCTGACGAACCAGTGCCCAGTAAGGCGAGCTGGCTGAAGCTATCTGCCCGACCGCTGCCGGCGAACGGTAATCACTAACCTGCCGGCCGGAACGGATTGCATAACGTAAGTGGGGAGTCATCACCCGGCCGTTGTTCAGCAGTGTCACCAACGCTTTTACCATCTGAATCGGCGTCGCCGTCCAGTAACCTTGGCCAATACCAACCGAAATGGTATCCCCCTGATACCAGGGCTGGTGGTGCGCACGCTTTTTCCAGCGACGTGAAGGCAGCAGCCCGGGATATTCTTCATGCAGATCAATCCCTGTCAGCTGGCCATAACCAAATTGTGACAGCATAGTGTGAATGCGATCGATACCCATTTCAAAGGCTACCTGATAGAAAAAAGTGTCGGCCGACTCCTCAATCGCTTTACTGACGTTCAGCACACCATGCCCGCTTTTTTTCCAGTCACGGTAACGACGGCGGGTGCCCGGCAGGGTCCATTGCGCGCCACCATAAAACGTCGTTTGTGGTGAAATGACGTTATCCAGCAGCGCCGCCATAGCCATATAGGGCTTGACCGTTGAAGCCGGCGGATAAAGGCCCTGGGTAACGCGGTTAATCAGCGGCAGACCGGGATCTGCTAACAATTGATGATAGGCCTGGTAGCTGATGCCTTTAACAAAAGGATTAGGGTCATAACCCGGACAGGAAACCATTGCCAGCACAGAAGCATCCTGCGGATTTTCTATCAGCACTGCGGCGCGCTGCCCTTGCAACTGGCGGGTGACGAACAGTTGCAAGGGTAAATCGAGAGTCAGGTAGAGATTTTTACCGGCGACTGGCGGCACTTCTTTCAGCACCCTAACAATCCGGCTGCGGTTGTCGACCTCAACTTCCTGATAGCCCGTTTTACCGTGCAACAGCGACTCGTAATAGCCTTCAATTCCCTGCTTACCAATATTGCGATCGGCCAGATAATTTTCCTGCTGTCCACTCGCTATCAGTCGTTGCTCATCCGCTGCGTTAATCCGGGAAACATAGCCAAGCACGTGTGACAACGCGGCGCCATAAGGATATTGTCGCTGAAAGTAGCTCTCAATACTGACCCCGCTAAATTTAAACTGATTCACCGCAAAACGCGCCATTTCAAGGCTATTGAGTTGATTTTTCAGCACAACCGGCCGGTAGCGACTGCTGCGACTGAGCGTATGCCAGAAGGTGCTAATGTCGTCCGGTGTCAGATAAATAATGGGCGTCAGCGCCTTAACCAGTGCCGCCATATTATGAATTTTATAGGGCATCACGCTCAGATCGAACATTCTGATATTTTTCACCAGCGGCGTACCATGGCGGTCATAAATGATCCCACGAGTCGGGGCCAGTGGGATCATTTTAATGGCGTTTTGATCGGAGCGAGTCTGATAATACTGAGAGTCTTCAATCTGCAAATGCCAGAGATTCATGATCAGCACGATAAACCCGCAGAGCACCAGCGTGAATGCGGTAAACGCCCGACGGATAAACAGCTTTTCTTGTTGTTCAAAATCGGGCAATTTCATAAGCAGGCATATCCGGGTAGACACGGGGGGAAAACACAGGGTTCATGCAGAGTGTGCCAGCTAAAAAGGGGCATCAGTAAACGAAAAGTGTGACATTTACCCAGGATTGTAACAATCAGGCCGACTGTCGTTCACACAGCCAGAATCCCAGGTCGCGTACCGGTTCAGTGGGCATTATCCCCTCAATTTTATCGGCCAGCATCGTGGCCGCCTCCTCGCCGAGACGCCAGCGATCAATCGCCACGGTGGTGATAGAGGGTGAATGCCAGGCGGCAAAGTCAAGATCGCCAAATCCCATCACTGCCAGCTGCCGGGGAACGTCAATGCCTTGCGCACTGGCTTCAAGAATCGCCCCCTGTGCCAGGGTATCAGAGCTGCAGATCACGGCATCAGGCACCGGCGTCTGTGCCAGCAATCTTTGCATCCCTTCACGCCCAAGACGCAGAGTTGCCGGTAGCCCGGCTTCGGCTTCAACAAACTGACATTCGCGACAGGTTTGCAAAACAGCGATAGCCCCTTGCTTACGCAATAAAGCCCGCTGGTCACCGGTCCATAATAAGCCAAAACGGCGATGGCCTTTGTCGAGCAAAAAGCGCGCGCTCAGATTACCGGCCTTCTCATGGGAAAAGCCGACCAGCATATCAATCGGCGTTGGCGTCAGGTCCCAAATCTCCACCACCGGCAGCGCTGCATTAATCAGGCGTTTCTTCAGTGCCGCCGCATGATGAATGCCGGTCAGCACAATGCCATCCGGTTTACGTGACAGCAAGGTTGCCACCAGCGCCGCTTCGCTATCGCTAGCATAACCCCCGACGCACAGCAGCATATGATAGCCACGCTGCGCCAGGGTATCGCTAATGGCCTGAATCGTATCGACAAACATATTGTTATTGATTTGTGGCACCACGACGGCAATCAGCCTGCTGCGTCGCGACGCCAGGCTACCGGCCAGCAGGTTAGGAATATAGCCGGTTTTTTCTACCGCCAGCATCACCCGCGCCACCGTGGCCGGACGCACAATAGCCGGGTTATTCAAGGCCCGGCTGACAGTCATCGACGATAATCCGGCTTCGCGCGCGACGTCTTCCAGCGTCGGTGCAACGGCGTATTCCCCCCTCTGCTTTCCCCTTGTCATCCCGGCCTCTTCATGATGCAGCTGAAGGTTTTATTATCTGGCATGCTCACCGGCTTTGCCAGCAGTGGTATAGCGGAAAACAAAAAATGTTAGCGCAATCAAATAATCGGTTAAATTCTAATACCTCTAGCATATTCTGTGATCATGAGCGGTTTAAAGATAATTTTTATTATAGATAATCGCAACAGCAAAAATGTTAGCGCAAACATTTTAACCTGGAGGAGGCAAACATGGTAACCAGTGGAAATTCCGACGCGGTCCGCTATGCGCAGGCCAGCGGTGGCGGCAGCGCCGCAGAAAATGCTGATCGTATCGAATGGGTGAATATTACGCTGGCGTTTTTACCGCTGGCGACCCCGGTAAGTGACGCCAAGGTTCTTACCGGCTGGCAAAAGCCCCTGACTGAAGTGGCGATAATCTTTGCTGAAATCCGCAGCCGTGACGGGTTTGAAGGCGTGGGTTTCAGCTACTCCAAGCGCGCAGGCGGACGAGGAATTTATGCACACGCCGCAGAAATAGCCGATAACCTGCTGGGTGAAGATCCAAATGATATTCAGAAAATCTATAGCAAATTACTGTGGGCCGGGGCATCGGTCGGACGCAGCGGCATGGCAGTACAGGCAATCTCACCAATTGATATTGCTTTGTGGGATATGAAAGCCCGCCGCGCCGGCCTGCCGCTGGCAAAACTGTTAGGCGCACAGCGGGATTCTGTACGTTGCTACAATACCTCCGGCGGCTTTCTGCATACGCCGCTGGAGCAGGTGATAAAAAATGTCGCCATTTCGCGCGAAAGCGGTATTGGCGGTATTAAGCTGAAAGTCGGTCACCCGGATAACCAACAGGATCTGCGGCGTCTCACCGCAGTACGCACCGAATTAGGTGATGATTTTCCGCTGATGGTTGATGCTAATCAGCAGTGGGATCGGGAAACGGCGATGCGTATGGGACGTAAAATGGAGAGTTTTAATCTGGTGTGGATTGAGGAGCCGCTTGATGCCTATGACGTGGACGGGCATGCCGCGCTGGCCAGCGCACTGGACACCCCGATAGCCACCGGCGAAATGCTTACCAGCTTAGGTGAACATCAACAGCTGATCCTTGGCAACGCCAGCGACGTGGTTCAACCCGACGCGCCGCGCGTTGGCGGTATTACACCTTTTCTGCAAATTATGGATCTGGCAGCCCGCCACGGTAAGAAACTGGCACCCCATTTTGCGATGGAGATTCACCTGCACCTGGCGGCAGCTTATCCCTCCGAGCCGTGGCTTGAACATTTTGAATGGCTGAACCCGCTTTTTGACGAACAGCTTGAATTACGGGATGGTCGGATGATCATCCCGGCACGCCATGGATTGGGGATTACTATCAGTGAACAGGCACGGCGCTGGACCGTCTCAGAGCGCGCCTGCGGCAAACGCGCATAACCCTTCTCCGGCGCCCAGGCCCGTGGCTCTTCGCTCACGGGCCGGGTCGCGGCAAACGATTATTTTGCGTAGGCTTCAGTAGAAATACGCAGTTCAACTTCATCACTGACCGCCGGAACATACTGGTCGAGTTTGAAATCAGAACGTTTAATGGTGGTAGTGGCATCAAAGCCAATCGCCTGCTTTTTCACCATCGGGTGCATATCCTGCTTATTCAGCAGCGCGTGAAACACCACCGGTTTGGTAATGCCTTTTATGGTCAGATCGCCGGCAACATCAAATTTATTATCACCGGTTGCGCTGACTTTGCTGCTACGAAAAGTGGCCGTCGGGTATTTTTTCACGTCGAAATATTTGGCTCCCAAAAACTCTTTAGTCAGAGCCGGTACTCTGGTATCAATGGTTTTCAGCGGCAGAGTGACATCCACTTTTGATTGCGTGGGGTCGGCTTTATCAAACAGAATATGACCTGATGCATCGCTGATGGAGGCGGTCGGATGGGAAAAACCGAAGTGGGTCCAGGAGACGATCACCGAAGTATGGCCAGGATCAATGGCATAACTTTCACCTGCAGCAGCGGCCAGCTGCGAATAGATACCCAGTCCCATTACCAGCGGTACACACCATTTTTTCATTACTGACATTCGTCGGCCCTTTTATTCAGAATGGAATAGTGATTGTGCAGAATTCTGCTGGCGCAGGTTAGTAAAAGCTTTTGTTAGTATTATTCAAATATTTTAAGCAATATCCCTGAGCAACTATTTTATTGCTCATCATTACGCCGCCAGTCGGCGGCGCGCTAATCAGAAAAAAAGGATATCGCCAGAAGCACAAACGGCGGCGTATTAATCAACCACGCCGGGATAAAGCGCGATCAGCCGGCGCGTCACGCCGTTGGTCCAGCCAAACCCGTCCTGTAACGGATACTCACCGCCACCGCCAGCTTTTACCTCACTACCAACAATGTCATATTTCTCCACCAGCTTGGCATGCTGGCGATAAAAATCATGTACCGTGGTCAGCCAGCGTCGTGCCAGCTCGGCACCCATGGCCTCTTCACCATAAGCATTTAGCCCCTGAATCGCCATCCATTGTAGTGGCGCCCAGGCATTAGGACTATCCCATTGCTGACCGGAATGGTGCAGGGAAGTGACCAGACCACCGGCACTGAGCAGGTCTTTTTCCAGCGCGCGGGCAACAAAAGTGCCTTGCACCGGGCTGGCCAGTCCGACATACAGCGGCACGACAACCGCCGCAGTGTAGGCAGCCAGCCGCTGACGACGCCAGTCATAGTCACGATAAATGTTGGCATGATAATCCCACATATAGCGATCAATTGCGCGCCGCCGCCGAATCGCAAACTGATTAAAACGTGCCGAAGTGGTTTCGTCACCCGCGCTGGCGGAAATGGTAGCGATCATACATTCCAGCTTATACAGCAACGCATTAAGATCGATCGGCAAAAACTGGGTGGTGCGAATGCTGGCCAGCCGGTCCGGATCACGCAGCCAGCGCGAGGAATAATCCCAGCCAGAGGCCGCTCCAGCGCGCAGATCGCGATACACTTCGCTGGCCGGCCGCGAAGACATTCGGGCGGTTTCCACGTCCTCGGCATAGGACTCATCGCGCGGCGTATCGCGATCATCCCAGTAACGGTTAAGCAAAGAACCATCGGGCAATCTCACTACATGACGATACGCCTGCTGTGGTTCCAGTGTAGAAGCGCCATCCATCCAGTAATCATGTTCTTTAATTAACTGGCTGAGGTAACGTTTTGAACCGCGAATGCCGTCCTCTTCAAACAGTTCAACCATCAGCGCAAAAACCGGCGGCTGTGAACGACTCAGGTAATAGGTACGATTGCCATTGGGGATATGACCGTAATTATCAATGAGCCAGGCAAAGTTGTCAGCCATATTGCGCAACAAATCTTCGCGTCCGCTTTCTGCCAGCCCAAGCATGCTGAAATAGGAATCCCAGTAATAGGTCTCACTAAAGCGCCCACCGGGTACAACATAGGATTTAGGCAGAGGTAATAGCGATGAAAACGGTGACTGGCTGCGCGGCTCCTTCGTCAGGATCGGCCACAGTTCATCAATATGCTGAGCAAGCGTTTTGCGCGGATCGGAAACGTAGTCGCTCTCTTCGACCGGAGTATATTCAAAGTTGTCGGCAACAAACTGTTTTAGATCGAATTCCGGCAGATGGCGCAGCCGGCGGTACTCGTCAAGGATCAGCTGCGGATCTTTGAGCGGTGCGCAATCGGCAAACGTTTTGCTGTCAGCAAAGACACGTTCAAGCTGAACCGTCTCGAACAGCTCAAGATATCGGTCTGCCGGCGTCAGAACATCCGGAACCGGCATACCATGAATCACTTCCGGCTGGGGTTCGACCTCAGCCGGATCGGCAGGAATAATTTCCCAGTCTTTGTTGAACAGGTTCTTCTCTTCGTCGTTACTGCCAGGATAGATGTTATCGATATCTTTATGCTGAATATTGATAATAACCTCCTCCTTATACGTCGTCGGGAACCTGACGTAATACTTATTTGCGGATGACGTTTCTTATTATAGAGGAAGGCGTGCTGGAATCAAAACACCTACAATGTAAAAGAGATCAAAAATATAGCGCGCTGATTTATTATCAGTTATTAACCAACACATTTTGTCATATTATTTAAATCGTTTTTCGGATAAGTCTGTGCAAAATAATAACCCACGCATCACAAACCTGACCAACATAAAACAAAGTAACTGACTGTAATTGCTGAGATTATTATAATATCATATTATAACCCCCTGTCTTTTAAATCCAGATTGCCGTGCCAGTCAGTTTATTTAACATCTTTTGCTTTATTTATGACAACCGCATTCTGTCAGGCTGTTATGCGCTGACTGACGAGCGCAGCGTCATAATTAAAACAGGCGACCAGAATAGAGACTGGCGGCACGGACACCTGACAGACATCGTCACTGACTGCCATAACGCTGCGGGGATGACGGTATCTTCAAAGGTGGTTTAAGCCTGGCACCGGCCGGTCCCATCACCACAGCCGTTATTCTACCACACCACATACTGGCGAGCGGTTAGCCGGCTGCCCTCTGCGACCGCCGCACGGAACACAGAGTTAACAGGTGCTCAGCGCACGAAGAAAGGGTCATCCGCCCTGGCATTCAGTAAACACCGGCAGGTTGTCGTATCCTGGCAATAATCACCTTTTTCCGGTTTACCGATAAACCCACCGCACGCCGGACGAAGAACTGTGCAGTTTGTCTGAGAAATTAAACGCCATTCTCAGGCAATAGTATTAACGTCCAGCCACCCGAGACAGGACGTTATTTTCATTGATAAATTTAATTTATCGCCCTGTTTTATCCGTTTCTTATGGATAAGACCTTTCTGGCCTTAATAAAGATTATTAAACGGAAGTTAAATAAAACACCTTTTGTTGCCCTACGGAAGAAAATAGCCTAACTGCAGGTTTAAAATCCGTTTATCATACTGATGATATTATTGCCACGCCTTATGTTACGGGTAATGTTAGCAATTATAATCAATCGTTTACCCTGCATCGTGGTTCAGATTATTATGGCGGAACTATTGTGTCATCTATTCATACAGCAAATAACATTTATGGCGCTAAACCGTTAAACGGCTGGTCTCTTTTTTTGAGTCTGGCTCGGGGTAATATGACTCCGGGCAAGTACTGGCTGGAAAAAAAATACCGTAGAAAATTTGTCATACGTTCTCTTTGTATGCCATTTCACACTTTTTTTTATCTCTCTGAAATGGCAAAAAATCCGTTTTTTAATCAGATTATAAAGGCCCAGCCTGGCCTGCCCTGTCGCTTACAGCGGCCGTGGATGGCGCTGGGTATTAGCCAGAGCCAGAAACTTGCTGGTATTAACAACCACTACCGCACGTTCTGCGAGGCGCTGCCGGCTAATATTACTGACGGTTATCTGTCCGATCGTGGCGCAACGCTGGCGGAGATTAGCGGCAAAAACCAGGAAAAGTTCAGCATTAAATTAACGGCTCACGACTTTCTGAGTAAGGAAGGCGAAGCCTCGCTGCAATTCTGTGACGAAGAGAATACCGTACTGGCTCTGTTGACCTTTGCATTAGTCAACATCGATAACCGAAAAACCATTTTCATTGGTGGCCTGCAAGGGGCAAGAAACGAGACGCCGCACGAGAAAATTCAGCTGGCAACCAAGTCCTGTCATGGACTGTTCCCGAAGCGTTTACTGACCGAGGCCATGATTAATCTGGCGCGCCAATTATCGGTTGAGCAGGTTATCGCCGTCAGTAATGTGAATCATATTTATGCGTCCTGGCGTTACAAGAGCAGGAAAAAAGATAAAATTCACGCAGACTACGATCAGTTCTGGGAGTCGCTTGGTGCGGTACAGGATGCGAAAAACCGCTTCGTGCTACCGTTACAGATGCCAAGAAAAGCAATTGACGATATTGCCAGTAAAAAGCGGGCTGAATATCGCCGGCGTTATGATTTGCTAGACCAGCTCAGCGCACAGATAGCGCAACACTGCCCGCTGGCAGGTTAAAAAAAGCAGCGCAATAGCGCTGCTTTTTTAGCATTTGGCAGGATGCGTCTTAACGCTTATCACTATGATGAACGTCTTTCTGTTCTGCAGTAGAAGACGCTTTACGCACCTCTTTGACCTGATCGGCCGTCACCGCGCTGGCCTGATTCCCCCAGCTATTGCGCACAAAGGTCAGCAAACTGGCAACCTGCTGATCGTTAAGCCGCCAGCCAAAATCCGGCATCGACATACCGCTTTTCGCGCTCTGTGTAACCGCGGCTTTGCCCCCTTTCAGCACAATACTGATCAATGATGAGGGATCATCACTCATCAGCGCGCTATTGTGCGCCAACGCCGGGAATGCATTGGTATAACCTTTACCATCAATGCGATGACAGGCGGCACAGTTGTCCATATATTCTTGGGCACCAGGCTGGCTGACGTCACCTTTTACCAGGGCGGCCGTGGTGTCATCCTGTTGTGCAGGTGCTTTGGCAGCCGGATCGGAAGGTTTAAGCGATTTCAGGTAGACCGCCATCGCCTTCAGGTCAGCATCACTGAGATACTGGGTACTATGCTCAATCACATCCGTCATTGAACCAAACGCCATGGTGTTGCTGGTTCGGCCGGTTTTCAGAAAGGTTTCAATCTCCTCCTGCTTCCAGCGTCCCAGGCCATCTTTCATGTTGCCGGTCAGATTGGGCGCATGCCAGCCTTCCAGCGTTCCACCCGTCAGATAGGCACTGTCATTTTGATCCAGTGCTTTTTCCTCAAAAGCAATACCACGCGGCGTATGGCAGGTACCGCAGTGTTCCAGCCCCTGTATCAGATAAGCGCCGCGATTCCATTCAGCACTCTGATTGGCATCGGGCTGAAACACGTCGTTGTCATGGAATAGCCGGTTCCAGAGCCCCAGCGGCCAGCGCATATTGAGCGGCCACGGAATATCACTGTCACGATTAGCCTGTTTAACCGGCTGCACCTGCTGCATAAAAAAATCGTACAGCGCGTGCATATCTTCGTCATTAATTTTCGCAAACGAGGTATAAGGCATCGCCGGATAAAGATGATGACCATCTTTCGCAATTCCGTCTCGCAGCGCGGTGGCGAACTCCTGATAACTGTATTCACCAATACCGGTCTCTTTATCCGGGGTAATGTTAGTACTGTATATTGCCCCGACCGGCGTTGACATTTTCAGGCCACCCGCAAAAGGTTTGCCGTCTGCGGCAGTATGACAGGCCACGCAGTCACCCGCCGTTGCCAGATACTGTCCCTTGCTGATCGCGGAGCTACCATCAACGGCGTAAGCACCAAGTGGCAGCCACGCCAGTGATAACAGGGAAATGATTCCTTTTAAACGCATAGTCATTGTCGTCTCTACCCTGTTTATGCCTGGACCAGCGGTCCGGGGTTAGCCAGATACTGAGTGCGAATAGCGTGCGCAGCAAACAGCGCCGTGGCACCCACGATGCCCGTCGGGTTGTAAGACAGGTTTTGCGGAAAGCAGCAAGCACCCAGCACAAACAGGTTGGGCACATCCCAGCTCTGCAAATATTTATTCACCACGCTGTTTTTAGGATTGTCGCCCATCACCGCACCGCCAGTGGTGTGGGTTGACTGATAGGGGCGCACATCATAATGGGCCTTCATGCCTTTAAAACCCATTTCATAGGATTTTGGTGCAATATGCTTCACGATCTCCTCGGCTTTACTGCCGATGAATCCCGTCATTTTCAGCTCATTTTCCTGCCAGTCGAAGGTCATCCTCAGCAGCGGCTGTCCAAAGACATCTTTGTAAGTTGGGTCGAGGTCAAGGTAGCACTGCTTATAGGGCATAACCGAACCGGAAGCCCCGACCCCCATCGAATGCAGGTAATTATCTTTGATAGACGCTTTCCAGCCGGATCCCCATTTGGGCGCTTTACCTGGCAGGGTCATTTGCTGAATTGGTCGGCCGCCGGTGGTGGTCGCGGAGATAGTTGAACCGCCGATAAAGCCGAGGCTGGCGTGATCAAAGTTTTCCGCATTAAATTCGTCGATATACATCCCGGTGGTACCGGTGGCCGCGAACGGATTGAAGTAAGTGTCTTTATCAAAGAACAGTTTAATACCACCGGTCATCTGATAAGCATAATTACGGCCAACCACGCCTTCACCTGTAGCAGGATCGTAAGGTTTACCAATTTTAGATAACAGCAACAAACGAACGTTATGCAGCTGGAAGGCGCTCAGCACCACCAGATCTGCCGGCTGTTCAACTTCCTGCCCGTTAGCATCGATATAGGTAACACCGGTCGCTTTCTTGCCGGTGGCATCGGTATTCACCCGCAAAACATGTGACTGGGTACGCAACTCAAAGTTTTTATAAGGACGCAACGCTGGTAATACGTTGGCATTAGGCGATGCTTTCGAGTAGTTAAAACAGCCGTAACGCTCACAGAAACCACAGTAATTACACACGCCAAGGTCAATACCATAGGGATTGGTGTAAGGTTCTGAGCAGTTTGCCGCCGGCACCGGAAACGGATGATAGCCGAGTTCTTTTGCCACCTTACTGAACAGCATGCCGCTGTACTGCTGCTTCAGCGCTTTCGTCGGATAGGGATTTTTGCGCGGCGCTTCAAACGGATTGCCGCCGTCAATTTTTTCGCCGTTAATATTGCCGGCCTGGCCTGCTGTTCCACAAATTTTTTCAAATTTATCAAAAAACGGCTCCATCTCTTCATAACTGAAGGGATAATCCTGCACCGTCATGTCTTTGGGAATAAAGTCCGCACCGTATTTTTCAATCACGGTGCTGCGCATTTTAATATCCGCTTCCAGCGGACGCCACAGCATGCCATTCCAGTGCACTCCGGCACCACCTACGCCATCACCAGGCAAAAATGAACCAAAACGGCGATAAGGCAGCGCAGTTTCACCACTGGTATGCCGCACCGTTACGGTCTCTTTTGACGCATTCTGGAAAAGCTTGAGACGAATTCCATAGGTCAGTTCATCAATAATGCGCGGGTAAGCAAAATCAGGATAGGTATCACGCGCTTCGCCGCGCTCCAGTGCGAGGATCTTCAGCCCTGTATCAGCCAGCTCCATTGCCATCATCGAACCTGTCCAGCCAAAGCCGACAATAACGATATCAACCGGATCTTTTTTAATTGCCACGATTAAACGCTCCTTTTTCCGGAAATACTCACCGGCCCTAACGGATAAGGTTTGTTAGGGTTATCCATCACCTGCTGATAGTCGGCACGAGCGCCGGGGAATCCGATTAATTTCCAGGAGGCGAGCGTCTGGTTACCACCGTGCAGCGGATCAGCGAGGTATCCTTCTTTGGTATTTTCCAGCAGCTGTTCAAAGAATAATTTGCCCGGCACATCATCAAAGGTCAGTTTGCCCTGCTCCAGCTGGTGCAAAATATCTTCCTGCTGCTGATGGCTGAGATCGGCAAACACTTTCTGAAACTGCTGCTGACAGTGACCGTTAACCGCTTTGATACCACGGCGATACGTTTCACGCGGCACCAGATTTGACTGATAGCCCAGTTCAGCAGGGGCACTGGCGTAAGGTGCCTGCATATACCACAAATGGCCATAACCGTAGGGCAGTTCCATCTGTTTATCGATAAAAACCGGCACGCCTTCACTCACTGCCCCCGGCCCGTTGGCATCGGTCGGGATCAGACGATCGGTGGCGGCAAGAATAAATCGCCACTCATCGTTATTAAAAAAAACAGGAACGTAATGCGCTGAAACCCCTTCTGCTTTGGTATCTGCATCAGCAGCAAGGGAACCAAGAGAAACGACGCTGCTGCTACCTACGGCAGCCAATGGGATAATCGACAGCGTTTTTTGAAGAAAACGCCGCCGCGAGGGCACGCCCTCGTTGCTTTTCTTGCTCATTGTGCTTTCCAGTCGGTGATAACCAAACAAAACAAGTGCATAACGTAACCATCAGCTACAACAACGTTAAGCACGCTAATAGTTTTTTGAAGTATTTTAACTGGAGATAAAATAATCTTATTTTTTGTCAGGGTAAGCCGCAAAAAATGTTAACAAATGTTAATGAAGAGGAAAAATATCGCTAACAATGACGCAACATAAAGAAAACAACTTACTGATATTAAACATGATTAACCGGAAAAAACGTTACCCGCAATCTGTTATAAACCCCAGCGCTTTTACTGTTATAGCCCGAGCTGGCAATCTGACTGCCCGTTGACAACAAACCTACTGTCCTTTGCTATTGCCAGACCGCCAGTTGCGCGCAGTGCGATCGGCTTCTGCCGGCTGCTGCTATGACTGGCCGCTCACCGCCCTGGTGAAAAGCGCGCTTAGCATCAGTTTTATGGAACAACGCACCGGTGTTTTAGCGCAGAATAATTTCTGCACAGAATATTTAACCCGTTTATTGCTATTTTCTGGCAGTTATTCTTTTCGTACATTTATATTATCCGGCTTATTTTTCGCAAAGCTGTTACTTTCCAGAATTTATCAGAAACCCATTGCGGCTATCAGCGTTTTATTACTGACACAGATATAGCATTCATTCCATGTGGCAACGATATTGCCCGGCGTCGGCCGGCAGTAATGTCGCGCCTCAGGCTACCCGCAGCTGATAGCAGGCAGTATCCCACAACACCGATCACCATAATGATGTAGCGATAATAAAAATAATTATCATCCACATTGAATATTGAGAATAATTCCTTTTTAACAGCGAAATAATTACTAATTAATCATTTTACTGAGGGATATAAACAAAAAATTAAAAAATAAGCCTTTTCACCATTTCTATTTTTATTCGGCTATGCATAATATGTAACATCACCTGATACTTATATTCAAAATAACCTCCGGGAGTCACCATGCTTACCAATGATATGACGGCGAAGCTCAACGAGCAGCTGAATCTTGAATTTTATTCTGCCAACCTTTACCTGCAAATGAGCGCCTGGTGTAGCGATAAAGGCTTCGAAGGTGCAGCGGCCTTTCTGCGTGAACATTCACGCGAAGAGATGGATCACATGCAGCGTCTGTTTAACTATTTAAGCGATACCGGAGCAATGCCAGTACTGGGCAGTATTGACGCGCCGCCGGTAACCTTTAACTCGCTGTCTGAAGTCTTTGCGCTGACTTACGAGCACGAAAAGCTCATCACCAGAAAAATCAATGAACTGGCCCATGCCGCCATGACCAGCCAGGATTATTCAACCTTTAACTTCCTGCAGTGGTATGTTGCAGAACAACACGAAGAAGAGAAGCTGTTTAAAGCGGTTATCGATAAGCTCTCCCTGGTGGGTGAAGACGGTAAAGGCCTCTATCTGGCAGACAAAGATTTGGGCAAAATGGGCGCCCAGCAACCGGTGTGATCCTGTGTGCCGCTGCGCTACAGCGGCATAGGTGAATCATAGCGCCAGGCTATAGAAACGCGAATCAACCGCCATACGCGGAAAGGCGACAGGTAAATCGTCGCCATCAATCAGGCTAAAGCCGTGCTTTTCGTAGAAACGATGTGCAGCAAGAAAAGCGGCCGTGGTGCCCAGATAAACCGCCTGCATTTCCTGCTCACGGGCATGGGACAACAGCCGGGTTAACAATGCCAGCGCCACGCCATGCTGTTTACCGCGCCACCCGGCTGCCACAAACATTTTACGCAATGCGCCCTGCCGGTTACCAATATCCTTTAACGCAATACAGCCCACAACCTCATCCCCGGCGAGAGCCAGCCAGAATCCGCCCTTGCCCTGCTGATAAAACCCGGCGACGTCCTGCAAATCCGGCTGCTGCTGGGCAGTAATCGCAATGGAAAATTCTGTTGTCTGAATGGGAACAATCAGATCAATAACCTGCTGGCGAAAATCGGGGCGCCATTCCTGAATACGGATGGATTCCATAACAAATTCCTGCATGGTGCGCAACGTAAAAGAGGATCTCTACCTTAATCAATAATGCATCCACGCGCGACCCTGTTTTCTCAATCATTGCGCCAGAGAACGCCTCATCGGCTCAGCACACTGTGCTTAGGCGGCCCGCTATCCCTGCCAGGCAAACTGGTTTTTAATCGGGTTTTGCCGGACTAACGAGTGATAGCAGGATTCTCCACCGAGGTAAACCCGCTGCGCCCACAGCGCAGCGGCAACATCAGGCCCGGTTAATGGCCGGCGTGCAGTCCCTGCTGTACAGCGTCATGCAGGTTCAGACGCTGCCAGAAGCTTTGTTCACTGGAGCCGGACAACGGATAGCCGTTTGCCAGCGCGGTTTGTACCATCAGCTGACGACGCTGCTCAGCACTGAGATGCGGTAAGGGTGCTTCCAGTAATACTTCTGCGCCTTTTGGTATCTGCAGCGCAGTTTGTGGCGTAGGCTGCTGCGGCAATCCCCATGTCATGGTGTAGCGGTAAAAGGTTGCCATTTGCGGCGCACTGTAAGGGTCCTGCCCGCTGTCTGCCGGCAGTGCACAGACGGCAATTGAGGTACCACACGCTTTTTCCAGCGCGCGACGCAGCTGCTGCTTCGCCTCATTAAACAGCTTACGATAGCCCACATCGTTAAGATAAATAGCAACGTTGCGCTGAGCGACCATACGCGCGCCAACCAAATCAAGCGGATAATGAACCCCCATTACCAGGCGTGAATAGCCATATTTTGCCGCACGGTTCAACAGGGGAACGAAACGCTCCGGCAGCATCTCCGCCAGTAATAAAGCATCGGTGTAACCGGTATTGGTATGACCACTGGGAAAGGAACCGCCGCTGGGTTGATAGAGGCCATCGTTGTTGACAATGACGTTATCGTTTACCAGCCGGATAGTATTTCCTGCTACCCGGAATGGACGAGGGTTATGGTACTGTTCTTTAGCCTGGTGAATACTTACTTCAGTATGTTTAATCAACGCCGCGGCTTTATTCAGTTCACCGTTGTCATATGCCTGCAGAAAAGCGTGGCCTAAGCGTGGGCCCAACGCATCGGCAAGAAAATAGAGATAGGCACGGCCATCAGCATCCACCAGCGCCTGATGACGATCGGCTTCGCTGGCACGGTTATTAATTTTTTCAACCGTTGCCAGATTTTGCTGTAATACCCCTTCAGGCAACGAGGTGAAGGCGTTCAGCAAAGCAACATTTTCCTGCTTCAGCACCTTTTTAGCAAAATGAAAGCCGCTGGCTTTCAGCCAGGCGTCATCTGCCTGTACCGCATTTTGCCTGGCCTCTTTTACCTGCTGCAGAGTCAGCGCCGGCGCATCGCCCTGCAAAGCACGTCGCAGACGCTGAGTGACATCGGCCTGAAAGCTGACAAACTCCGGACTTTTGCTGGCGGGGGTTGTGGTCTCAACTATCTGATGCAAAGCAGAAAAATCGGCTTCAGTTTTTGCCTGCAGGCACGGGCTGACAAGCAGCGTCGCGGCCAGAGCCGGAAACAGCAAACGCATAAAATATTCCTTTTTAATTATGGTGATAAAACGGCACACCGCGACAGACTTTCATTCCAGCGCGGTGAGAACAAGTGCTTTTTTTTAAGGGCTTATTACCGGGAAGAATAACAACGCCATGAAATACGGTCGCAGCCCCGTTCGTAACGGTACAGATTGTCAGACCGTCACTAACAGGGAAAAAAGAAATACGGCGGGACAGTTAGCAGTCTGACGGACCGATCGCTGGCTGATGAACCGCAATATAACGCTGAAAACGACTCTCTTTAAGCTGGCTGATATCAACCAGAACCAGGCCGTCGATGCAGTTATTGAAATCCGGATCACTGCCAAAATCGATAAACTGCACGCCGCCGGGTTCGCAGAGTTCAGAATACTGCTTGTATAACGGCGGGATAGCGGTGCCGAGATTGCTCAGCAGCCGTTTCAGCCGCCGTAAGTCTTCCTGATAGTCATCACCGCTGAACTGCGCCAGGACCGCCGGTAAAGACGCCGGATAAGGGCGGCGTGACTGGGCCAGCGGCAGCGTTGGGGCAAAGTAAAGCCGGTAAAATGCCACCAGCAAGTCACGCGCGGCCAGCGGCAAGCCACCGGAAATGGATACCGGTCCGAACAGATAACGGTATTGTGGGTATTTAGCCAGATAAGCACCAATCCCCATCCACAGATAATCCAGACCCCGTTTACCCCAGTAAGCCGGCTGAATAAAGCTGCGACCTAGCTCAATGCCACGGTCAAGAATCGGGTTCATTTCATGGTCGTAATTGAACAGGCTGTAGCTGTACAAACCGGCCAATCCTTTGCGGCTGACCTGGCCGGCAGTGGGAATAAACCGGTAAGCGCCGACAATATCCAGCGCCTCGTCATCCCACAAAATCAGGTGATAATAATCGTCATCATAATCATCAAGATCGCGCCGCGTTCCGCTGCCTTCACCCACCGCGCGAAAGGCAATTTCCCGCAGCCGTCCCAGCTCGCGCAAAATGGGCACATAGGCCTCACCGTTACGCCGGTAAAGATAAATAATTTTGCCATCCGGCAGCTGCCCCAGTACTTCGCAATCCGCCAGCGCTTTTTTCAGCACCGCGCGATCTTCCGCGCGGGCAATAGCCGCTTCGGTCTGAAACAGCGCGCTTTTCCCCTGACCGATACGATAGACATGGCGCCGGAACCGGGCAGCCAGCTCTTTGGCCGGGGTATGGCCATCATACCAGTGAGAAAAAGGAATACGTTCACCAATCTGCAGCTTAAGCCGGTTACCGCGCTGGCCGAACATTTCATTGACCAGCAGCATGGTAGAGAGCGGCTGATAAAGCGCCGAAGTGGCATAGAAGAAGGAGGAATTACGCCCGCTGACGTGCACCGGCACCACCGGCGCTCGCGACCGGGCGGCAAGGCGGACAAAACCGTGGCTCCATTTACCGTCGCGGATACCCTTGCTGCCCAGCCGCGATACTTCTCCGGCAGGGAAAAAAATCAGCACGCCCTGGTTATCCAGCTGTTCCTGCATCAGCGCTACCTGCTGACGGTTGGTACGGTTACTCATATTGTCTACCGGTACCATCAGGCTTTGCAGCGAACGAAGACAGCCAAGCAGGCGGTTAGTGACGATTTTCACATCGCGTCTGACCTGTGACACTGCATGAAGCAGGGCCAGACCATCCAGAGAACCAAGCGGATGATTTGCTACGATAACCACCGGCCCCGTTGACGGGATCTGTTCCAGATCGCGTTCACTGGTATCACAACGAATATCAAAATATTCCAGCACCTGTTCGACCATATCAAGGCCCTGCAGGTGGCGGTATTGTTGATCAAATTGCTGGAATTCCTTTTCGTGCAGCAGCCTTCTGAGCAACGCCAGCTGCCAGCCAGCCGGTTTATGCTCAGGGTAGAGATCTGCAAGAACATGTTCGACAGTGAACACAATTTCTCTCCGGGGGTTTTTACCGCGACAGTAAAGCTCGCCTGTGACGATCCTATTACAGAAATATTAAGCTCCTGCTATGTTTTTTCAAATAACAAAGTTGCAAAAAGCACGCTCGGCATAGTGTCAGCCGTTACGCTAGCGGGTTGTTAACTTTCAGTGATTGCTTAAAATATACCGAAAATCATTAATAAACATGACGGATTCAGGCGAACGGGCACCCTGCTGATCGAACAACAGCGCGCCGGGGGTTGGGGTTAGCGACAGAACGTCAGGCCGATGGGATCAGGGGTTACTATGGTTTTGCGCCGCAGCCAGTGGATGCCAGAGCTGCGTTACTCCGCCTTTATCACCCAGTAACGGGTCCATTGCCGGCACCGCAACCTGTTTCACCGCATCCTGCATCTGGCTAAGACAGGTTATATCATCACGCAGGGTTTGCGGTTGCAAGCCACAGGGGTAAGCACCGACAGCAAAAAAATCCTCGCTGGCGGCAATCTGCTTATGCCCCACACCGGCAGGGATCAATACGGCATCGCCGGCATGGACCGTTATCACCCGACCACCATCACCGCCAAATAAGATTTCTGCCCAGCCAGCGCACATCCCCAGCATTTCATGGCTATTCGGATGAAAATGGCTATAAGGATAAACCGGGTAACGCCAGCGGGGCTGCCACTGATTCAGGGTAAACCGCCCCTCGAACCAGCTCGCCAGGTCTTCCGTTTCTTGCGGGACGGCTCGCGGATAAAAGATCAGCGGCAAGCGCGGGTTATTCGGTATCCCGTTATCAGCATGTGACAATAAAAATGCGTAGGGTTGAGAGGGTGCCCCGGTCATCAGGCTACCGGCAGCAAACGACATTAACGATATCAGACTATCAGAAGCAGATAACATGCGGCATCTCCTATGGCCGGGTCGGTAAAACCTCTGTTAATTAATTGTGGCATTTCCGTAGTAAGTTGCAACATGCCCGGGCGATTATATATTACATAACGTGCTAATTTTATTGACTTAAGCCAAATAGATTGCACTGTTATAGCTTAATCGCTGTGAACTGTACCTGCTGACCGCTGACTGGTTATGATTTAATAAGTCAGTTACTCATTGCAGGGGAAATTATGGAGATCATTAAAGCGATTATGCTGCGCGAAATTGAGCAGATTAATCGGACAGAACAGCGTGATAATAAGCCCCGTTTCAGCCTCGGTTTTATGAAAAAACATCCGGGTCTGTGGGCACTGATGTTTATCTGCTACTTGCTCACCACTGCCCTGATATTTACCACAGACTTTCTCGGCTGGCCGGCATTCTGGGGCGCAACGCTGTTTGTGCTAATCATGAGCATTCTGATGCTGATGGACATCAATCCGCGCTACCGTTTTGAAGATATCGACACCCTCGATCTGCGCGTTTGCTATAACGGCGAATGGTATTATGTGCGCACCCTTTCCAGCGCGGCAATTGATGAAATTCTTAACCATCAGGCAGTACCTGACGCCATCAAACAAGGTGTGCAGCGGCTGCTGACAACCAAAGGCGAAGTAGATTTCTATGACATGTTTCATCTTACCTGGGGGGCACGCGCGCCGGTATCAGGACTGGCTAAGTAGCCTGTTTTACTGTTGATCCATCAGGTTACGAATAAGTTGGCCCAGAATTTGTGCAGCCTGTTCCTGCTGGGCTTGCCACGTCCAGGAAGCATTAAAGCGAAAATAGTTGGCATACTGGTCGCCGGAGGAAAACATTTTCCCGGGAGCAATGCTGATGTTTTGCGCCAGGGCGCGATAATAAAGCTGCATGGCATCCACGCCTGGCGGTAATTCAATCCAGAGAAAATATCCCCCCAGGGTGTCGTTAATATTGACCCCGGACGGCAACCAGCGCCTCAGCGCCCGCCAGGCCTGCATTTTCCGCTGTGCCAGACTACGGCGCAGCGCGCGCAGATGGCGCTCGTAGCTATTGCTGCTGAGATAATCAGCCAGAGCCAGCTGCATTGGTACACTGGTTGAGAGTGTGCTCATTAGCTGCAAACGCTGGATTTTTGCCGCGTGCTGTCCGGCAGCTACCCAGCCTACACGAAAACCGGCAACCAGGTTCTTGGAAAAAGAACTGCAGTGCAGCACCCTTCCCTGACGGTCCCAGTAACGCGCCGGATGACGATGCCCGCCGTCGGTGCCAAGTTCGGCGTAAACGTCGTCCTCAATTAAAAAAGCCCCTTTTTCCTCAAGCAAAGTCACCAACTGCGCTTTCTTCTTATCACTCAGCGTACAGCCCAGCGGATTCTGGTAGTTCGTCATCAGCCAGCAGGCTTTTACCGGCCACCGGGATAGTGCCTGCCGCAGTGCCTCAAGATCAATACCATCACGGGGATCGCTGGCAATAGCCACTGCGCGTAACCGGAGACGTTCAACGGCTTGCAAAGCGCCATAAAAACAAGGGTTTTCAATGACCACCCAATCCCCCGGTTCCGTTACTGCCTGCAAACTGAGATTCAGCGCTTCCATCGCACCATTAGTGATCACAATTTCATCCGGGGTTACCGCTATCCCTTGCATGGCATAACGCTGTGCCAGGGTTTTACGCAGCGCTTCGTTACCTGGCGGCAGGTTATTCAGCGCATCTTCAGGTTTCATATTATGAGCAACGGTGTTCAGCGATCGCATTAGCGCCCGCTGGGGAAACAGGCTGGGATCGGGAAACGCCGAACCAAAAGGCAGAATATGCGGGTCACGGGTAGCCTGAAGCACGTCAAAAATAAAGGTGTTGATATCCACCGACTCTGCCAGCTGGACTTTCTGATGCGTCTCAGGCTGGCGCAGGTATTCGGCCTGGGGCGCAACGTAATACCCGGATTGCGGGCGTGATACCAGCGTACCGAGACTTTCCAGCACCTGGTAGGCATGCATTACCGTCATCAGGCTCATATTGCTGCGGGCAACCTGCTCACGCAGCGACGGAAGTTTATCGCCGGGTAGCCAGATGCCGCTGGCTATTTGCTGGCGAATCTTATCCACCAGCGTCTGATATTTGGACATCTGTTACAGGCCAATATGGAGAAAATGAACACTATTATAGGTTGGCAGAGCGAGGCAGCAAGTGTTGCATCGTTAGCACTGCGGTAAAAACTCTTAACCCAGGTTGATATTTCCCGCATCGCTGATTAATCGCCGGCCGGATGCTTGTTAATAGGTTGTTACCAATTGCTGATAAGTGTAAACAGATAATAGTGACCCAGCTCACAACAAGCAAGCTAACTGACAGCTAAAACATCAGCTTAATTGCAAGGAAATCAGGAAGCACTATGACCGAACAGAGCATAACAACGCCATCAGCCAGACAGAATGGCGCCAGAACCATTTTCAACGTGACCAGCGGTAACTTTCTTGAAATGTATGATTTTATGGTGTTTGGCTATTATGCCAGCGCCATTGCAAAAACTTTTTTCCCCGGCGATGATCCCTTTGCTTCCCTGATGATGACCCTGATGACCTTCGGCGCGGGCTTCCTGATGCGACCGCTGGGAGCGATTGTGCTCGGCGCTTACATCGATCATCACGGCCGTCGTAAAGGGCTGCTGCTGACCTTAACGCTAATGGCAATAGGTACGCTGACCATTGCCTGCGTCCCGGGCTATCAAACCCTTGGCGCCGCCGCGCCCATTCTGATCCTGCTGGGACGGTTATTGCAGGGGTTTTCTGCCGGCGTGGAACTCGGCGGCGTGTCGGTCTATCTCTCCGAAGTCGCCCCGCAAGGTCGCAAAGGCTTTTACGTCAGCTGGCAATCCGGTAGTCAGCAGATCGCGGTTATTTTCGCTGCGCTACTCGGTCTGGCACTGAATCATCTGCTGGAAAAACAACAGGTGACCGAGTGGGGCTGGCGTATTCCGTTTGTTGTCGGCTGCCTGATCGTCCCCTTCCTGTTCTGGATAAGACGCATGCTGTCGGAAACCGAAGCCTTCAGTAAACGTAAACATCACCCTTCCATGGGAGACATCATGCGTTCAGTGGCCAGTAACTGGGCGCTGGTACTCGCAGGCATGCTGATGGTAGTGACAACAACCGTGATGTTTTACGCCATTACCGCTTTTACCCCAACCTTTGGTAAAACGGTGCTGATGATGAGTGATAAAGAGAGTTTCTTTGTGACACTGTGCGTCGGGCTGTCAAACCTTATCTGGCTGCCGGTAATGGGTGCCCTTTCCGATCGTATTGGCCGCCGTCCGCTGCTGATAACCTTCACTATCCTTGCCGCGTTAACTTCATGGCCGGTCCTGCTCTGGCTGGTGAACGCGCCGAGTTTCTCCCACCTGTTAATTGCCGAACTCTGGCTTTCTTTCCTCTATGCCAGCTATAACGGGGCAATGGTGGTTTACCTGGCTGAAATCATGCCAGCCGAAGTTCGCGCCGCCGGCTTTTCGCTGGCCTACAGTCTGGCAACCGCGCTGTTCGGTGGCTTTACGCCGGCGGTGTCCAGCTACCTTATTCACGTTACCGGCGATAAAGCAATGCCCGGCGTCTGGCTGACGTTTGCCGCCATCTGCGGTCTGCTGGGTACCTTGTGTATTAAGCGGCTGGTCAGACAGTATCAGGTTGAGCGTCCTGTTACTGCCAGCGTGGTGAGCAGTTCCTGAGCGCTGGCAAACAACCAACCCGGCAGTTGCGCTGCGCCGGGCAGGACATAATCACCCTGCATCACGAAAAAACCCATGCTTTGGCATGGGTTTTTTGTCTGCAAATCACGTGGAGATTAGTGTGACACCGTTTCCATTCCCATCAGACCAATTTTCAGATAGCCGGCCTGACGCAATTGGTCCATGACACCCATTAACGTTTCATAGTCCACGCTTTTATCTGCCTGGAAAAAAATGGTGGTGTCCTTTTTCCCTTCGGTCCGGGCATTCAGCACGCTGACCAGGGTATCCGCTGTCACCTGATCGTTACCCAGAAACAACTGTTTGTCTGCTTTAATCGACAAATAGACCGGTTTCTCCGGACGCGGCTGCGGCGCACTGGTCGAAGCGGGCAGGTTGACCCGCACATCAACCGTGGCCAGCGGCGCGGCAACCATAAAAATAATCAGCAAAACCAGCATGACGTCAATAAAAGGCGTCACGTTGATTTCATGCATTTCGCCATCACCGTCAAGGTCGTCATTCAAGCGCATTGCCATACACTTACCCCACGCGCAGCTTCTGGGTCGCTGGCGACTGCACGTTCTGAGCTGACGCGGCCAGGTCAAGATCGCGGCTCTGCAGCAGCAAAATTTGCGCCGCAACGTCACCCAGTGTGGCTTTGTAACCGGCAATCATCCTGGCGAATATATTGTAAATCACCACGGCAGGAATCGCTGCAACCAGCCCGACGGCGGTTGCCAGCAGTGCTTCAGCAATGCCGGGGGCCACCACCGCCAGATTGGTGGTTTGCGTCTGGGCAATACCAATAAAACTATTCATGATGCCCCAGACGGTGCCAAACAACCCAACAAAAGGCGCCACCGCGCCAATAGTAGCCAGAAATCCATTACCGCGTCCGGCATGTCGACTAAAAGCCGCTACCCGCCGTTCGAGACGAAAGCTGGTACGATCTTTAATGCCTTCGTTGTCCTGACTGCCCTGTGATAACGCCAGTTCGTCTTTCGCTTCTTTAATCAGCCTTTGCGCCAGACTGTTACGGTGAAACTGGCTGCTGGTAGCCTCAGCCTGATCGAGCGAGCGGGCGTCAGCCAGCGCATTCTGTTCATTTTTAATGCGTCTTCTGGCGCTGCTTAATTCGGTAAATTTGCCGAAAAAAATCGCCCAGGTCACGACGGAAGCGAGCAATAACCCGATCATGACTATTTTTACAATGATGTCCGCATGCTGGTACATGCCCCAGACAGAAAGGTCCGTCTGCATTAAGTCATTCGTCACGCTGTGTCTCCAACGTTATTCTGCTTTAGAATTTCCAGCGCGGATCATACCAAAACCATAGTGAATTGATAGTAGTTCTCATTAGTATTTACACTTTGCACCTGATTCCATGGAACTGGCACCCTGTGCCCACAGTTTTTTACTGAAAGTACCGGTCTTTTACCGCTGATGAATATGCCGACGCCAGCGGGCGTGTTACCCTCAGCCAATACCTGTCAATCACAGAGCCTGTTTAGCATGCCGAGTAAAAAAATTGAAACCACGCTGGTTTCCGCCGGGCGTGACAGTCGCTATACACAAGGCGCAGTAAACAGCGTTATTCAGCGCGCGTCCTCACTGATTTTTGACACCGTCGCCGATAAAAAGCAGGCCACCGCCGGACGCAGCGCACGCGAACTGTTTTATGGCCGCCGCGGTACCCTGACCCACTTTGCACTGCAGGATGCGATGGCCGAGCTTGAAGGCGGTGCCGGTTGCTACCTTTTTCCCTGCGGGGCCGCAGCCGTTGCTAACGCCATTCTGGCTTTTGTCAGCAGCGGCGATCACATTCTGATGAGCGGTGCGGTTTATGAACCGACGCAGGATTTATGCAATAAAATTCTGCGTAAAATCGGGGTGGAAACCACCTGGTTTGATCACAATATCGGCGAGCAGATTGCCGGACTGATTCGGCCAGAAACGCGCGTGGTATTTCTGGAATCGCCCGCCTCGATCACTATGGAAATACAGGATGTGCCGGCAATTGTTGCCGCGGTACGCCGCACAGCACCCGATGCGGTAATTATGCTCGATAACACCTGGGCGGCCGGGGTACTGTTCCAGCCACTGGCGCTGGGTGTCGATATTTCTATTCAGGCCGGCACCAAATACCTGATCGGCCATTCCGATGCCATGATCGGCACTGCGGTAGCCAATGAACGCTGCTGGCCACAGCTGCGCGAAAATGCTTATCTGATGGGACAAATGGTTGATGCTGATACCGCTTATATGGCCAGTCGCGGACTGCGTACCCTCGCGGTTCGCCTGCGCCAGCATGAAGAAAGCGGTCTGGCCGTGGCAAACTGGCTGGCGGACCAGCCAGACGTCGCGCGGGTCAATCACCCGGCACTGGCACAAAGTAAAGGCCATGCGTTCTGGCAGCGTGACTTTAACGGCAGCAGCGGCCTGTTCTCATTCATTCTGAAACAGCGGCTTAGCGACGCTCAGCTGACGGAATTTCTGGATAAATTCACCCATTTTCGTATGGCCTATTCATGGGGAGGATTTGAATCGCTGATCCTTGCCAGTCAGCCTGAAGAGATTGCCGCCATACGTCCGGCAGGTGGTGTAGATTTCAGCGGCACCCTGGTACGATTACATATTGGTCTGGAACATATTGATGACCTGATCGCCGATCTGGCCGCCGGCCTGGAGAGAATTCGTGCAACGGCACGGTAATATCGTGGCCTGCACGGTAAAATAGCTAAACGGAAAACTAACGGTTGACGGTTCCGCTGAAGGAGTGTCCCTGACACCAACATGTTTGCCGCTGCAATGGTATTATTGTCCGGCAGGTTTGGGCCATAGCCCGTGAAGGATGAGGGTTTAATGCAGCTAATTCAGGATAAAAAATGAGTGTAATGCATGAGATTGTGCGGGCAATGTGGCATCAGGATTTTGCCGCGCTCGGCAATCCCCAGGTACTATGGGTCGTGTATGGCATCATGTTTGTGGTGCTGCTGCTTGAAAACGGGTTGTTACCCGCTGCTTTTCTGCCCGGTGACAGTCTGCTTTTACTGGCCGGCGCCATGATTTCCAGAGGCGTCATGGAGGTGGTCCCCACCATGGTGATTCTGACGACCGCCGCCAGCCTAGGCTGCTGGCTGGGTTACCTGCAAGGACGATGGCTGGGGAATACCCGACTGGTCAAAAGCTGGCTGTTACACCTGCCGGCACAATATCATCAGCGGGCCTGGAATCTGTTCCATCGTCATGGTCTGATGGCCCTGCTGGTCGGGCGTTTTCTGGCTTTTGTCCGCACGCTGTTACCAACACTTGCCGGCATTTCCGGCCTTAAAAATACCCGTTTTCAGCTGTTCAACTGGCTGAGCGGTTTTCTCTGGGTCGGCATTGTTATCGCCCTCGGTTATACCATCAGCCAGGTGCCGTTTATTAAACGTCACCAGGATCAGGTAATGGCGATTCTGATGGTGATTCCGGTTGCATTACTCTGTATCAGCCTGTTCGGCAGTATCGCCATGATCATTAAGCGTAAAAAACGCGCTCAATCCTGAACCCTGAAGTTCGCGCTAACGCCGGCAGCGGTATACCGACACGCCGCCGGCGTTCAGGTGCGAGCGCCGCTGTCCAGCCGAAAGCGGTCTAACGCTACGGCAACAATAATAATCAGCCCCTTGATAATATACTGCCAGACATCCGGCACCCCGTTCAGTATCAGTCCATTCGACAGAACCGCAATAATCAGCGCGCCAATCAGCGTTCCCCACACCGACCCAATGCCGCCAACAAACGACGTTCCTCCCAGAATGACCGCCGCAATGGCATCCAGTTCATAAGCCTGGCCAAGCTGTAAACCGTTAGCGGCATACAACCTGGAGGAAGCCATCACGCCACCCAGTCCCGCCAGTAAGCCAGAAAGGGCATAAACAAACAGCAGTACCCGACCGGTTTTTATGCCGGTCAGACGAGCCGCATCGAGGTTACCGCCAATTGCATAAATGTGAACGCCCAGCACAGTACGCCGTAAAATAAACCATGAACCGATCACCACGCTAAGGGCAATCACTGCCAGCCAGGGGATACCAAAAATGCTCTGATTACCCAATGCGGCATAGTTCAGGCTGGAGTTAAATACCGTTGAATCATGCCCCATCAAACGCGCGATACCGCGAATCGAGGTCAATGCGCCAAGGGTGACGATAAACGGCGGCAGGCGGATCGCCGCAATTAACGTACCGTTAATCACTCCCAGCACCATCCCCGTCAGCAAAGCTGCCGGTATTGCAAACATCATCAGTGTCGGGTCTAGCGAGGTAATCAGGGCGATCATTGCGGTTGCTGCCAGCACCGACCCCACCGAGAGATCAATTCCTCCCGTCAGGATAACAAAGGTCATGCCACAGGCCAGCACCAGATTGATTGACGCCTGTTGCAGAACAATCAGCAAGTTGCCAAGAGAGAGAAACCGGTCAGTTGCGAGGGTAAAAGCAACACAAAGCGCTGCCAGTACCGGCAACATGCCCAGCGTTCTCAACCCGCTACGCGCTGACCAGCGGGCACCTTGGCCGGCTGAAGACTGTGGCATCAGCGTATCAGATTCATGACTCATAGCTATTCTCCTGAGAGTTTGCGGATGCATCCGATAACGAAGCGGGTTGTGCGCTGTCGTCCGGCATAACGCTTTGGGTGGCGATGGCTATAATCGCTTCCTGAGTAAATGGCGGATGTTCAAGCGTCGCGACCAGTTCACCTTCACGCATCACCATAACCCGGTCTGACAGACCAACAATTTCTGTCAGCTCGCTGGAGATCAGCAGTATCGCCACTCCGCTGTGCGCCAGCTGGCCAATCAGTTTATAAATTTCAAATTTTGCGCCGATATCAACACCACGCGTTGGCTCATCAAGAATCAGTACCTTTGGAGCCAGCGACAACAGGCGAGCCAGCAACACTTTTTGCTGGTTACCGCCGGACAGCCCACCCACTGCGGTCGCGCTGGAGGCCGCTTTAATACGCAGGTCATGTATCGCCTGCTATGCTCGCAAACGGCCCGGGCGAAAACGCCTCAGACCACCGGGCAGGGCGTCGCGATCCAGCACCGCGATATTGATGTTTTCCGCAATGCTCATATCCAGAAAAAGCCCCAGCCCTTTCCGGTCTTCCGTCAGGTAGACAATGCCTGCTTTCAGCGCATCCGCCGGATGGCGCAGACGCAGCGGCCTGCCCTGCATAACCACCTCACCGGCGCTGGCGCTATCCGCGGCGTAAATCAGCCGCGCCAGCTCGGTGCGGCCGGCACCAACCAGGCCAGCCAGCCCCACCACCTCTCCAGCTCGTAGCGTCAGCGAACAGGGTTGTAACCGCTTGCCATCGGTCAGCTTGTTGACCGTCAGCATGGTTTCTCCATCAGGCCGCATTTTAGGCGTCGCCCGATAAAATTCGCCCAGATCGCGTCCGACCATCATGCTGATTAACTTACCCGCTGTAATATGCTCTTTTTCCAGGGTGCCAATATAATGGCCATCACGCAGAACTGAGCAGCGATCGGCCAGCGAATAAATCTCTTCCATGCGGTGTGAGATATAGATGATAGCCAGCCCTTCGCGCCGCAGTTGTTTCACCAGAGCAAACAGAAAATCGGTTTCGCGCGCTGAAAGCGTTGTCGTGGGTTCATCCATCACCAGAATGCGCGCCTCACTACAGAGCGCCCGGGCAATTTCAACCTGCTGTCGCTGCGCCGCTGACAGTGTTGCCACCCGGGTTTGCGGAAAAAAATCAGCCCCAAGGCGCGTCAGGATGGTCTGGCAACGTGCCGCCATCGGCTTACGCTGGATCAGACCACGTTTGCTCTGTTCATTGCCCAGCATCATGTTTTCCGCCACGGTCAGATTCGCTGCCAGCGAAAGTTCCTGATAAATAACGGCAATCCCCAGACGACGGGCATCCTGCGGATTGGCTATACGCACCGGCTGTCCTTCGACAATAAATTCACCGCCAGCATCAGCGCTATAAGCCCCCGACAAAATTTTCATCAGAGTGGACTTCCCGGCACCGTTCTCCCCCATTAGCGCATGGACTTCGCCGGCGTAGATACGCAGATCAACGCGGTACAGCGCCCTGACCGAACCAAAGGTTTTTCCTATCTGGCGCATCTCAAGCAAAGGTTGAGTCATGGCGATTTCCTCAGCTGCAGCGTATCCGTCAGCCGCGGCCGCAAAGCGGCGTACTGAGCACTAAGCCGGGCATCGGGAGACAGTGTTTGTTGCAAAATTGCCGGACGTTGTGCCGCCTGATGGGCAGTATCAAATACCCCCACGGCGAGACCACCGACCAGGGCGGCCCCCAGTCCGGCGGCCTCTTCAACCTGGGGAATCAGACAGGTTTTCTGCAGCATCGCGGCTTTAATCTGATTGCTGAGCGTCTGGCGCGCACCACCGCCGGTCAGCGTCAGTGCATCAGTAGACTGGCCGGTGATCTGCATAAAACGCGTGAAGTTGATTTCAAGCCAGGCTGCCAGTGATTCCACCCCGGCACGTAACAAATCGCCGGCAGCGCAATCGTCACCAATCGCCGTCAAACTGGCGCGGGCATCACGCTGGTTCCAGGGGGCGCCACTGCCTTCAAGAAAAGGAGCCACACGGACCCCCTGTGCCCCGGCGGGGGAAGCAGCGGCTTGTTGCCACAGCCAGTCACGCTGTGCCGGCTGTGGTGACGGTCCGGACAGCATGCGCACCAGCCAGTCAAGGAAACTCCCTGATGATGGAATATGGCCGGACAGTAACCAGCAGCCGGGGATAACATGGGGATAACAGTCATAGTCACCGTTCCCTACCTCCTGCCAGCTCAATGGACGCGTGACAACCGTTTTCAGCGCTTCTGAGGTCCCGGTGGAATCAATAAACTGTCCGCTGTCAACTAACCCACAGCCAAATCCCGCACAGGGGTGATCGTGACCGGCATGAATAACCGGCAGCCCGGCAGGCAGTCCGCTCAGCGCGGCCATCTGACGATTGAGCACCCCGGCTGTCTGCGCCGCTGCTTTCAGCTGCGGTAACACCTGCTCAGACAGAGATAATGCCTGCAGCAATGTGGGCGACCAGCAGCCATGATGACGATCGGCCAGCCCGCTGCGCGCCGCCAGCGACGGACTGGTGACATAATTACCGCTGAGCAAATACACCACATAATCGGCCACCATCAGCCAACGACGGACACGCCGGAAATGGTCAGCAGATTGCCGCCGCCACCACCATAGGCGGCAGGCAGTGTAAATGTCATCATCCACCATGCCGGTAATGTTATACCAGCATGCTGCCTCCAGCGGGATTGCCTGCTGACGTGGCACGGTACGCCGGTCATACCACGCAGGACAGGGGGTGATGACCTCGCCGTTGGCATCCACGCCAAGAAAACTTTCACCAATGCTGGTTACGCTAACGGCGGCAAGATTACCAAGATTACCCGGTCCAAGCTGCGTCACCAGTTCACGCAGCCCCTCGACCAGATGACGGTTAAGCGCAGGAATATTAAACCCGGCAGCCCCAGGCGATGGACGGTCGATCACCATCGCACGCCGCACCACAACCAGCGTTTCACCCTGCGGAGTGACGGCGACAATTTTGAAATTGGTGGTGCCAATATCAATCCCGAGCAACACAGGCTGCGCAATCATCGCTGTTACTCCGCCAGCCACTGCATAAATGCCCGCCCCTGGCCGCTGGAACCAAGATCATCCATTTTTTCTTCAATAACGGCCTGAGCAGCGTGCTGCGCCGGCACCAGCGCGTCAATAATTGCAATCCCTATGGAATTTTCATTCAGTACCCGCTGCAGCTCGCGGTTATACGCCGTAATGATATCGGTAAACAAAATAACCAGCGCCACGCCCGCCTCACGCGCCGCTTTCATCTGGGCAGGTGGCGTTCCCGACCCGCCATGCAGGCAGATCGGTACGCCGGTGGCCTGATGCAGTTCGGCAATACGTTCGATAGCAAGGTTAGGGGTCGCCTTTACTTCTCCGTGGGCGGAACCGTGCACGTTACCAATAGCCGGTGCCAGAATAGTTGCGCCGCTCTCCCGTACCAGCCTGACCGCTTCGTCAACGGTAGCCAGATCGTCCTGCCCCTGCACCGCTCCATGTTCCATATTACCCACCGCCGCTTCTACCAGAATATTCAGCGGTTTTGCCACCTCCACCACCTGCTTCACCTGACGAATATTTTCATCCAGCGGTAATTCCGCAGCATCAAGCATCACGCTGGTACAACCGGCACGAATCGCATCAATGGTATCCGCAAGGCAGGCGCCATGATCGAGACTGAATGCCACCGGCACGCTGGCCTCTGCCGCCAGCTGCCTTGCCACCGTCGTCAGGGTATCAAAGCGGGTAATTTGTCTGCTGTCCGGATGAATACGAATGGCGACCGGCGAATTCTTTTTCTCCGCAGCGCGGATAGCCGCCTGAATAATTTCAATATTCATGCTAACAAAAGCACCAACGGCATAGTTATGCTGGCGGGCATGAGACAACAGTCGGTCTAAAGAAACAACGGGCATATCAGTATCCTCACCTGTGAATAAATGTATTTAACTGTCTGACGGTGTAGCGAACGCCGGTCACTGACTTTTCCAGCCCTGATAGCTACTGATGTTGTCACGCGTAACCAGCTGGGGTGACACCATCTGATTGGGTTGCGCAGGGGCTGACTGATTAAACAGTTGCAATGCCGTTTGCACTGCAACCTTCGCCAGTTCAGCCGGACGCTGAGCAGAGGAGGCAACAATTGAGGTTGGATTTTTTAAAGCATCTTCAATGTCGGGCGAACCATCGACGGTGGCGATCAGAATGCCCTGACGCTGTAATTGCCGGGCCGCCAGGTCAGCGCCAATGGCTGAAGGATCGTTAATGGTAAAGATGGCATTCACGTTATCATGTGCGGTCAGCAGGCCGGTGGCGACGTTTAACCCACCATCACGTGTTCCTACCCCGTTCTGATTATCCGAAAGAATATGAATATCCGGGTATGGTTTCAGCGCCTCTTCACAGCCTTTGACACGATCTTTCACACCGGACACCTGCGGACCGTTAATGATTAGCATGTTGCCTTTACCTTTCAGGCGTTGCGCCAGATAAGCGCAGGATTGCTGGCCGGCCAGCACATTATTGGTGGTCACCGTTGCCTGAGCACCATCCGCCGTATTATCAATAGCAACCACAACAATACCGGCCGCACGGGCGCGCCGGACTGCGGCGCTGATTGCCTGCGAATCGATGGCGGAAACAATAATGATATCGGCCCCAGCCTGAATGAAATTATCAAACTGCGTCGACTGTTTACCCAAATCATAGTCACCGGAAACCACCAGAGTTTTTGCACCCGGCATACTGGCGGCTACCTGTTGTTCAATATTATGCGTAATGGCGCCAAAGAACGGATTTCCCAGATCCACCACCGTCACCCCCACCAGCCTGGGGGTTTTGGCCTGCGAGACAAACGAACAGAGGGACAAGGTTAACGTTGCCAGCAGGCAGCAAACCGTCATACTATTTGACACAAACTGTTTCATAGGTTCTCCACTTATCGTTAAGTGCGTATCAAATGAAGCATTGATTAAGGTTTGACCACCCTAATGCGGAACATAACGTGTCGCAATTAGTGTTTTATATAAATGTGAGGGACATCATGTGTCACAAGAAAAAGAGTACCAGACGCTGAGCAGCCCGTCGGTAACTGCGGCCCCCAGCTTTGCCGCACGGGTGGCGGCAGTAAACTTATTCCCGGCGGAACAGCGCATCGTTACGCAGCTGCTTGGCATTCCGCACTACGAAATAGGCATTATTACTTCCTCAGATCTGTCACAGCGTTCCGGCGCCAGTCGCTCAAGTATTGACCGCCTGTCGCGCAAACTCGGCTACCCTGGCCTGAAAGAGATGCGTAAAGCACTACTGGCGGAAAACGTCCCTGACGACCCGCTGGCAACAGCCAGTCAGGGTGATGACAACGATCTTGATGGTCAGATAGCCAGCCGGGTGATGTCGGCCGTCGCACTGCGGGCACAGGCCATGGCACGCATATTAAGCGCCAGCACGACGCTAACGGATCTGATTCCGGCGCTGGCAACAGCGCGAAATATTTTATTGCTGGGGGCCGGAGAGTCCGCGGCAGTATGCCAGGTGCTTTATATGCGGCTGGTGCGGCTTGGACTGCCGGTCCGTTTTTGCGAGGAGTATCATACCCAGGTTACCCTTGCGTCGCTGCTGAATGAGCAGGATCTGGCGCTGGTGGTATCACATTCCGGCAGTACGCCGCCAACGCTATGGGCGGCACGCTGTGCCAGCCAGCATGGCGCACGGCTGGCGCTGGTTACCGGCACCGCCTCATCAGCGTTATCCCGACTGGCAGACCTGACGGTGCTGTTACCCACCTCACCGGGACTGCCAGGCAGTGCAGAAGTACTCGATCGGGTGATTGGTTGCGCCTTTGCCGAAGTGCTTTTTCAGTGTCTGGCGGCACGCCATCCGGAATGGTTAAATCTTTCTGTCAGAATCGATGACGTTTTTGCCGAAAAACGCCGTTAAATGCGCGTGTTCATACACAGACCGACCACCGGGAGACACAAAAATCCCCGCCGCAGCGGGGAGATTTAGGGCAAACCGGCGGGCCTTCAACCGTGAATTTCTTTGTGCATCTCCTGCACCGAAATAACCCGGTCGGTGGGGTCCGCCGTCAGTGCATTCACCGTGGCAAAGCCGCCGTTAATGGTGGTGTCATAATGAACCTTATACTGCAGAGCGCTGCGGCGGATCAGTCTGGAATCTTCAATCGCCTGACGCCCGGCAGTGGTATTAACGATATAACTGTACTCGCCGTTTTTGATCCGGTCCTGAATATGCGGCCGCCCTTCGTGCACTTTGTTCACCAGACGCGGATTAATGCCCGCTTCTCCCAGCACCACTGCCGTACCGTGGGTGGCATCCAGCTCAAAACCAGACTGCACCAGCTTGCCGGCCAGGGCTGCAATGCGCTTTTTATCCCCTTCTCGCACCGACAGCAGCGCCCGGCCGCCTTTTTTCATATTACTCTGTGCACCAAGCATGGCTTTTGAAAACGCTTCGGCAAACGTCCGGCCCACGCCCATTACTTCGCCAGTGGAACGCATTTCCGGGCCAAGAATAGGGTCAACGCCTGGGAACTTATTAAACGGCAACACCACTTCTTTCACCGAATAATAAGGTGGAATCACCTCTTGCGTCATCCCCTGACTGAGCAGTGATTTACCGGCCATAACCCGGGCGGCTACTTTTGCCAGCGGTACGCCGGTAGCTTTAGAAACAAATGGTACGGTACGGGCAGCACGGGGATTGACCTCAATCAGATAAACTTCATTATCTTTGACTGCAAACTGTACGTTCATCAGGCCGCGGACACAGAGTTCAAAGGCCAGTTTTTCCACCTGCTGACGCATCACATTCTGAATCTGCTCGCTTAGCGTATAGGCCGGCAGCGAACAGGCGGAATCACCGGAATGCACGCCGGCCTGTTCGATATGTTCCATAATGCCGCCGATTAGCACGCGTTCGCCGTCGCAAATCGCATCAACGTCGACTTCCACCGCGTCGTCAAGAAAGTGGTCCAGCAGGACCGGCGCGTCATTTGACACCATCACCGCATTAGCAAAGTAACGCTTAAGATCCATCTCGTCATAAACAATTTCCATCGCGCGGCCACCGAGAACATAAGAAGGACGCACAACCAGTGGATAACCAATGGCCACCGCCTTCTCTACTGCCTGTTCGACAGTAGTAACCGTCGCATTAGCCGGCTGCTTCAGGCCAAGACGTTCTACCGCCTGCTGAAAGCGCGCGCGATCTTCTGCCCGATCAATAGCGTCCGGGCTGGTACCGATCACCGGCACGCCCGCCGCTTCCAGCGCTCTGGCAAGCTTCAGCGGCGTCTGACCACCGTATTGCACGATCACCCCTTTCGGTTGTTCAATTCGCACAATTTCCAGCACGTCTTCCAGGGTTACCGGCTCAAAATAGAGGCGGTCTGAGGTATCGTAGTCGGTTGAAACCGTCTCCGGGTTGCAGTTGACCATAATGGTTTCAAAACCGTCTTCCCGCAGCGCCAGCGCAGCGTGTACACAGCAATAGTCAAACTCTATGCCCTGGCCGATACGGTTAGGACCACCCCCCAGTACCATAATTTTATCCCGCCCCTGGGTCGGACTGGCTTCACACTCTTCCTCCCAGGTTGAATACATATAGGCGGTGTTGGTGGCGAACTCTGCCGCGCAGGTATCCACACGTTTATAGACCGGGTGCAGATGATACTGATCGCGCAGTTTGCGAATTTCGGATTCCGCCACCCCGGCCAGCTGCGCCAGCCGTGCATCGGCAAAACCTTTGCGTTTCAGGCTGTAGAGAAAATCCTTGCTAAGGCCGGTAATACCCTGCTGCGCCACTTTTGCTTCAAGCTGCATCAGTTCTTCAATCTGCACCAGGAACCAGCGGTCGATGTTTGTCAGGGCAAACACCTCGTCGACGCTCATCCCGCTGCGAAAAGCATCGGCAATATACCAGATCCGTTCTGCACCAGCGTCTTTCAGCTCGCGGCGGATACGCGTGGCGGCGTCGGCATCATCCGGCGCCACTTTCGGGTCAAAGCCCGCCGCCCCTACTTCGAGACCCCGCAACGCTTTTTGCATTGATTCCTGCAGAGTGCGGCCAATAGCCATTACTTCGCCAACTGACTTCATCTGCGTTGTCAGGCGATCGTTAGCACCGGCAAACTTTTCAAAGTTAAAACGCGGGATTTTGGTAACGACATAATCAATTGACGGCTCAAACGACGCCGGGGTGCGACCGCCGGTAATATCATTCATCAGCTCATCGAGGGTGTAACCCACCGCAAGGCGCGCCGCCACCTTGGCAATCGGGAAACCGGTGGCTTTTGAGGCCAGCGCCGAAGAGCGTGATACGCGCGGGTTCATTTCAATAACAATCAGGCGACCGTCGCGGGGATTCACCGCAAACTGTACGTTAGAGCCGCCGGTTTCAACACCGATCTCACGCAACACCGCCAGTGAGGCGTTACGCATTACCTGATACTCTTTATCCGTCAGGGTCTGCGCCGGTGCTACCGTAATGGAGTCGCCGGTATGAATACCCATCGCGTCGAAGTTTTCGATTGAGCAAACAATAATGCAGTTGTCATTTTTGTCGCGCACCACTTCCATTTCGTACTCTTTCCAGCCAATCAGTGATTCGTCTATCAACAGTTCACTGGTTGGCGATAAATCCAGCCCGCGTTCGCAAATTTCTTCAAATTCTTCGCGGTTATAGGCAATACCGCCCCCGGTTCCACCCATGGTAAAAGAGGGGCGAATAATACAGGGAAAGCCGACGTCTTCTGCCACCGCCAGCGCCTCTTCCATATTATGGGCAATACCGGAACGTGCCGTTCCCAGGCCAATGTTTTTCATTGCTTTATCAAAACGCTGGCGATCTTCGGCTTTATCAATCGCGTCGGCGGTAGCCCCAATCATGGTAACGCCAAACTCCGCCAGCACCCCCTGGCGCTCCAGCTCCAGCGCACAGTTGAGTGCCGTCTGGCCCCCCATGGTTGGCAGCACCGCATCCGGACGCTCTTTTTCAATAATTTTACGGACAACCTGCCAGTGGATTGGCTCGATGTATGTTGCATCCGCCATCTCCGGGTCAGTCATGATAGTGGCGGGGTTAGAGTTCACCAGGATCACGCGGTAACCTTCTTCGCGTAACGCTTTACAAGCCTGTGCGCCGGAATAGTCAAATTCACAGGCCTGACCGATAACAATCGGCCCCGCACCCAGGATCAGGATGGATTTTATGTCAGTGCGTTTTGGCATTTATTAGCTCCTGGTTAACGGGCGTGAGAACGGTAAACTTCAATCAGCGCAATAAAATGGTCGAACAGCGGAGCAGCATCATGCGGCCCGGGACTGGCTTCCGGATGTCCCTGAAAGCTGAATGCAGGTTTATCCGTGCGATGAATACCCTGCACCGTATGATCAAACAGGGAACGATGCGTGATGCGCAGGTTAGCCGGCAGCCCTTGTTCATCAACGGCAAAGCCATGGTTTTGTGCGGTGATCATCACGGTATTATTATCGAGATCTTTGACCGGATGGTTGCCCCCATGATGACCAAGTTTCATTTTCACCGTCCGTGCACCGCTGGCTAATGCCAGCAGCTGATGGCCAAGGCAGATGCCAAATAGCGGGATTTCCGTTGTCAAAAAGGTTTTAATGGCGGCAATCGCATAGTCGCAGGGTTCCGGATCGCCAGGGCCGTTGGAAAGGAATATGCCATCCGGTTGCATTTGCAGCACCTCTTCAGCCGGGGTCTGCGCCGGTACTACCGTCAGGCGACAACCACGGTCGACCAGCATACGTAAAATATTTCGCTTGGCCCCATAATCATAGGCAACTACGTGGAAAGGCAACGTTGCAGCCGCACGCGCTGACGGCAACCCGTTGTCCAGACTCCAGCTTCCCTGCTGCCAGCTGTAGGCGCTGCTTACCGTAACCTCTTTTGCCAGATCCATTCCTTTCAGACCAGGGAATGCCTGCGCTTTCTGCAAGGCCAGGGCACTATCCAGATTGTCGCCGGCAATAATGCAGCCATTCTGCGCCCCTTTTTCACGCAGCAAACGCGTCAGTTTGCGGGTATCAATCCCGGCGATAGCAACAATATTATGGCGTTTGAGGTAATCAGAAAGATTTTCTTCATTGCGAAAATTACTGGCAATCAGTGGAAGGTCGCGGATGACCAGTCCTTGTGCATGTACCTGAGAGGATTCTTCATCTGCGGCGTTGGTGCCGACGTTACCAATATGGGGATAAGTGAGAGTGACAATCTGGCGGGAATAGGAAGGATCAGTGAGGATTTCTTGATAACCGGTCATTGAGGTGTTGAAAACGACTTCCCCCACTGCCGACCCCGCTGCTCCTATGGCCTGGCCGTGGAATTGGGTTCCGTCTTCCAGAACCAATAGCGCTGACTTAATCAAAACGTCCTCCAGGGAATAAAAAGTCAATATATTTGCATATTAATTCATAGGCAGGGGCTAATCAATGCAAAAACCGCCTGACTGGTCAATTTTTGGCAAATTGCGCGCATTCTACGGATCGTCCTCGTACTTGTCCACCCTGAAAGGTAATTTTTTTATATTTTTGTGTCACTGGAGAGCTTTAGCGTTTGATTGCCCTGAAATTCAGCCTTAAAAGCTGAAAAATTTACCTTAAAAGGCAAGTTTATCATCAACAGACTGGCCGGGCGGCGAAAAGCAGCATTGCGGGGTCGAAAACAGGGCACAGAGGTTGGTTTTATGGCATTTTACTGAGAGAAAAAGACAAAAATAATGAATTAAAAACAAATAACACCATAATCACGAAAAAATAAAAGGGCAATAAAATTATTACCCCTCCAGTCAATAAGTTATGACCAGAATAACCACATCACGATGGTAATTAAAAACTACAAACTATCAAGATCAAGCACATTTTTCATGTCATAAAGGCCGTTTTTTCGGCCATTAAGCCATAATGCTGCTTTTACTGCACCTTTTGCAAAAGTCATGCGGCTTGATGCCTTATGAGTAATCTCTACCCGTTCGCCGCTATCGACAAACATTGCCGTATGTTCACCGACAATGTCGCCAGCCCGCACTGTGGCAAACCCGATCGCCTGGGGCGGACGTTCTCCGGTATAGCCTTCACGGCTGTACACCGCGTGTTCACTGAGATTCCAGTCCATCGCCGTGGCAATCGCTTCCCCCATTGCCAGCGCGGTGCCTGACGGCGCATCGACCTTATGGCGATGGTGAGCTTCAACAATCTCGATGTCGCAATCATTGCCCATCACGCTGGCGGTTTTTTCCAGCAACTTCAGTACCAGATTAACGCCAACGCTGAAATTGGCGGCAAAAACAATCGCCGTATCCGCAGCTGCCTGCGCAATGGCCGCACGTCCAGCCTCGTCAAAACCGGTGGTACCGATCACCATCGCTTTATGATGACGACGACAAAAATCGAGGCAGGCCAGCGTACCCTGCGGACGGGTGAAATCGATCACCACATCAAAATCGTCGGCAACTGCCTGCAGACTGTGATGCAGCCTGACACCAATGGCACCCATGCCTGCCAGTTCGCCGGCATCAGAGCCCAGCAAGGTCGATTCCTGCCTGACCAGCGCCGCGCCGAGCGTCACTCCCGCCATCTGATGACTGGCGGCGATCAGCTGACGCCCCATGCGTCCGGAGGCCCCGACAATAGCCAGACGAACCTGTGCATTACTCATAACTATTCATTCCCTAAACCCGGTATTCAGTTACAACATCAGGTTAACGGCAGGCCGTTACCTGTGCCACCTCTAAACGCACATAATAAGAATTTCAGTGAAAGCGCACACTATTATCAGTAAAACAGATTGTGTATGGAAAATGTAATGGTAAAAAAGATAAACTACCGTCAGACGCCGGCCTGCCGGTAGGGGTGAAAGCATGTTCAGGCAGGAATGGCTATATAACCTGGCGGACCTCAACGCGCAGCTCTTTAGGCACTTCAAATACGATATTCTCTTCGCGACCGATCAGTTCAATCGCCGCTTCGCCGCCCAGCTCGCGCAGACGCTGGATAACCTGCTGAACCAGAATATCCGGTGCCGAAGCGCCAGCCGTCACGCCAATACACTCGACGCCAGTGACCCACTCTTCCTGAATGTCATCGGCGGAATCAATCAGCTTCGCCAGCTTACCAGCACGCTGTGCCAGTTCAGCAAGACGGTTAGAGTTCGACGAATTTTTCGAACCGACAACCAGCACCACCTGCGCTTCACCGGAAAGATGACGTACCGCCTCCTGACGGTTGGTGGTGGCATAACATATATCATCTTTGCGCGGACCAATAATCTCGGGAAAACGCGCCCGCAGCGCGTCAATAACATCGGAAGTATCGTCGACAGACAGTGTCGTCTGCGTCATAAAACACAGATTTTTTTCGTTTTTAACCTGCAGATTCCACACGTCCTGCGGGGATTCCACCAGATACATCCCCCCCGCACTGTTATTATACTGCCCCATGGTGCCTTCCACTTCCGGATGGCCGGCATGACCAATCAGGATCGCTTCCACGCCTTTACGACTGGCACGGGCCACTTCCATATGCACTTTGGTCACCAGCGGGCAGGTGGCATCGAACAGCATGGTCAGCTGACGTGCTTTTGCTTCCGCCCGCACCGCCTGTGAAACACCGTGAGCGGAAAAAATCAGAATCGCACCATCCGGAACTTCTGAAATCTGCTCAATAAAAATAGCGCCACGCTCGCGCAGACTGTTAACCACATAGCGGTTATGCACCACTTCATGACGCACATAAATTGGCGCGCCATACATCTCCAGCGCACGCTCAACGATGCTGATGGCGCGATCCACTCCGGCACAAAAGCCGCGTGGATTAGCGAGCAGTATTCGCATGAGTAGCCTCCAGGTCAGGATCTGTATCCAGAACCTCAACCTCAAAATGAACCGTTTGCCCAGCCAGTGGATGATTAAAATCCACGGTGATTGAATCACCGGAAATGTCGCGGATGACGCCGGGCATTTCACTGCCGTCCATCGCGGTAAACAGCATAATTGCCCCGATTTCCGGTTCACCGGCGGCGGCAAAATCACGCCGCGAAAAATACTGAATCAGGTCGGAGCTGCTCAGCCCGAATGCGGCGTCAGGTGCCAGCGAAAAGCTTTTTTTATCACCAGTACGCAACCCAATCAGCTGCGCTTCCAGCCCGTCAGAGAGACTGCCGTCTCCCAGGCGAAACAGCGCCGGTTTGCCGTTGTTACGCGTTGACTCTGCCGTAGTGCCATCTTCCAGCTTCAGGACAAAATGTACAAGCAGCGCGCTGTCATGCTCTACAGAATCAGACATAACCTTAACCTTTTACCTTCGCCTGCCTGCCGGACGGCGAGATAAAGCCTTCCAGCACGATCAGCGCCGCACCAATACAAATGGCACAATCGGCAATATTGAAGGTGGCAAAATGCCAGTCTCCAACGTAGAAGTCGATAAAATCGACGACAAATCCATGATAGGCGCGATCAAACAGGTTGCCGAGCGCACCGCCGATAATCAGCGCGTAGGCGATATTATTCAATTTCTTTCCGGCCGCAGTGCGGTACATCATCACCAGCAATGACACCACAATTGCGATTGCGATGCCGGCAAAAAACCAGCGCTGCCAGCCGCCTTTATCGGCAAGAAAACTAAATGCTGCGCCATAGTTATGTGCATAGAACAGGTTAAAAAACGGCATCAGTGGCAATGTTTCATGCAGCATCATGTGATTGATGACCCATTGCTTACTGGCGAAATCAACAGCTATTACTATCACCACCAGCCATAGCCAGCATAATCCGGTTGAAAATACAGACTTACTCATCAGGCAAACTTTCGCTCTTCGCCGTTACCGGCTACGTTAGTGACACAACGGCCACAGAGTTCAGGATGCTCAGCATTCTGACCGACATCATGCGTATAGTGCCAGCAACGTGGACACTTACGCCCTTCCGCTTTATGCAGGGCGATTTTTAGTCCTTTAATCTGTTCACTCTGCTGCGCCTCTTCCGGTGCCAGCGCGTAGTCAGCAACCTGCGCTGCGGAAGTCAGTAATACAAAGCGTAGTTCATTACCCAGACTGGTCAGGCAGGTTGCCAGCGTCTTATCGGCATACAGCGTGACGGCGGCTTCCAGCGCACCACCTATCCGTTTATCGTTACGCGCCTGCTCAATCACTTTATTCACTTCACCACGCACGTTCAGCAGCTCAGCCCAGAAAGCATCGTTCATTGGCTCATTGTCCGCCAGGCCAAATAAACCGTCGAACCACTCTTCAGTAAAGACATACTGCGCACGTTTACCTGGCAGGGCCTGCCAGATTTCATCGGCGGTGAAAGAAAGAATTGGCGCCATCCAGCGCACCAGCGCCTCGGCAATGTACCACAGCGCGGTCTGGCAGCTGCGGCGCGCAATGCCATCGCTTTTCGCGGTATACTGGCGGTCTTTAATAATGTCCAGATAAAAAGAACCCATTTCTACCGAACAAAACTGCATCAGACGCTGGACCACTTCATGGAAATCATAGCTGTCGTATGAAGCAATGATATCCTGCTGTGCCGCATAGGCTCTGCCAACCGCCCAGCGGTCAAGCACTACCATCTCTTCCGGTTTCAGCCGATCGGTTTCCGGATTAAAGCCGGCAAGATTCGCCAGCAGGAAACGCGCGGTATTACGAATACGGCGATAAGCATCCGCCGAACGCTTAAGAATTTCATCGGAAACGGCCATCTCGCCGGAGTAATCGGTGGAAGCGACCCACAGACGCAGAATATCAGCGCCAAGTTTATCCATCACGTCCTGCGGAGCCACCGTATTACCGATAGATTTGGACATTTTGCGTCCTTGTCCATCTACAGTGAAACCGTGAGTCAGTACCTGGCGGTAAGGCGCTTTATTTTTCATTGCCACGCCAATCATCAATGATGACATAAACCAGCCACGATGCTGATCCGAACCTTCCAGATAGATATCCGGTTGATGACCTTCAAACTCTGCACGGTTATCCACCACGGAAAAACTGGTAGAGCCGGAATCAAACCAGACGTCCAGGGTGTCGGGAACCTTAACATAGCTGTCGGCGTCGTCGCCCATCAGGTCACGTGGGTCGAGATCCCACCAGGCCTGTATGCCATCCTGCTCAACGCGCTGGGCGACTTTCTCCATCAGCGCCAGACTATCCGGATGCAGCTGCTCGTTCTCTTTGTGCACAAACAGCGCCATAGGTACACCCCAGGTACGCTGACGCGAGATACACCAGTCCGGGCGGTTAGCGACCATAGATTCAATGCGCGCCTGGCCCCAGCCTGGGATCCACTGCACGCCTTTAATTTCCTTAAGCGACTGCGCGCGCAGCCCCTTCTGATCCATGCTGATAAACCACTGTGGGGTGGCACGGAAAATGATCGGGGTTTTATGCCGCCAGCAGTGTGGATAGCTATGCTGCAGTTTTTCCACGTGCAGCAACGCACCTTTTTCCTTCAGTAAATCCACCACCAGATCGTTAGCTTTGAAGACATTCACGCCATCCAGCGTGGGATAAGTACCCGGCAGATAGCAGCCATCCGGCCCCACTGGATTGGCAATTTCAATGCCATATTTCTGGCCAATCACGTAGTCGTCAGGGCCGTGTCCCGGGGCGGTATGTACCGCACCGGTACCGGCTTCCAGGGTAACGTGCTCCCCCAGGACTACCGGCGAAAGGATCGCCAGGAACGGGTGGCGAAACGCTTGCCGCTCCAGCGCGGCGCCTTTACATTCGCCAAGAACCGTCCAGTCGCTGATCCCTGCGCGCGCCATCACACTCGTCACCAGGTCTTTGGCGAGGATCAGCGCACGGCCGTCAATCTGTATTAGCTGATAGTCAAAATCAGGATGCAATGAGATGGCGCGGTTAGCTGGCATAGTCCACGGAGTGGTAGTCCAGATAACCAGATCGACAGGACCATTGACCTGTGCCGCAGCGAATTTGGCCTGCACCGCCGCTTTATCTGCGGCTTCAAACATGACGTCGATGGAAGGCGACGCTTTGTCATAATATTCCACTTCGGCTTCTGCCAGCGCCGAGCGACAGTCAAGACACCAGTGCACCGGTTTAGCACCTTTATGCAAATGGCCGTTACCAATGATCTTTGCCAGTGCACGAATGATATTGGCTTCAGTGCGAAAATCCATTGTCAGGTAGGGATGCTCCCAGTCCCCCAACACCCCAAGACGGATAAAGTCTTTTTTCTGCGCTTCCACCTGTTCAGCGGCATATTTGCGGCACGCTTCACGAAACGCCGCTGCGCTGACTTTCTCCCCGGGTTTACCAATAGTCTGTTCTACCTTGTGTTCAATAGGTAAACCATGGCAGTCCCAGCCCGGCACGTAAGGCGAATCGTACCCTGCCATGCCTTTTGACTTGACGATAATATCTTTCAGAATCTTATTAACTGAGTGACCAATATGAATACTGCCGTTCGCATAGGGAGGGCCATCATGCAGGATAAAGGTTTTTTTCCCTTTTTTTGCCGCGCGGATGATGCCGTAAAGGTTGTCATCATACCAACGTTGCAGCATTCCCGGCTCGCGTTTTGCCAGATCGCCACGCATCGGGAACCCCGTTTCAGGCAAATTCAGGGTTGATTTATAGTCACTCATCAGTTTCTCGATTCCGTATTTCGGTTCGGTTTAAGCCGGTGTATTCAGCCCAAAAAATTGGCGGGCAGTCACCGCATCTTTAGCAATTTGCTGCTTTAACGCCCCGAATGATTCAAAGCGCTGCTCGTTACGTATTTTCTGTTTTAATACCACTTCAATATGGCGGCCATACAGATTCATTTCAACGTCAAACAGATGCACTTCCAGCTGTTGACGCACACCGCCTACCGTTGGCCGGGTACCAATGTTCGCCACCGCAGGCACTGGCTTATCCCCGAGCCCATACACTTCCACCGCATAAACCCCCTGTACCGGCGACACCGGACGGCGCAGGGGAATATTAGCCGTCGGGAAACCAATAGTTCTGCCAAGAGCATCGCCGTGAACCACGCGCCCCGAAAGGCTAAAGGGCCGACCTAATAGCGATGCGGCCAGATCCAGTTTGTCATCCGCCAGCGCCTGGCGCACCGCCGTACTGCTGATACGCACACCGTTTTCGCAAAATGTGTGGGTACTGATAACATCAAAACCATAGCGACTACCAGCCTGCTGTAATAATGCGAAATCCCCTGCGCGTCCTGCCCCAAAACGGAAGTCATCCCCCACCGCCAGAAAACGAACGCCCAGTTTGCTGACCAACAGATCGGTAATAAAGCTGTCGGCAGAATGGGCGGCAAAACGGCGGTCAAAGCGCAGGCAAAGCACGGTATCAACACCCGCCTGGGCCAGATAACGCACTTTTTCACGCAGCCGCGTCAGCCTTGCCGGCGCATTTTGCGGCGAGAAAAGCTCCATTGGCTGAGGTTCAAACAGCATCACCATAACCGGTAGCTGGCGTTTTTGTCCCTCTTCACACAAACGGGCAAGTAACGCCTGGTGACCGCGATGCACCCCATCAAAATTGCCAATAGTCAGCACGCAGCCGCGATGCTGCTCCTTCAGATTATGAATGCCGCGAATAAACTTCATGGCTGGCCCAACAGTATGGAAATCGGCGGATTATACCTTGTACCGCGCGGAAGGTTAACCCGCTAATCACCGCTTTGTCCTGTTTCTGTCTGCATTTCATCTGCAGGCCGCGGCCGGAGCAGATTTATGCCCTTTTTTACGTTTACTGCTGTATTCGTTACCGCGAAGCTGATAGAATCTTGCGCCATCAAATCCGTAATCAGGCGTCGCAGTTAAATCGGCGCTTATTTGCACAAATCCATTGACAACAGAAGTCCGAAAAGGCATAGTCCTCGGCCTTTGATTTGTCCTAATAGAACACATTTGGGAGTCTGGACCTTGGCTAATATCAAATCAGCTAAGAAACGCGCCGTAACGTCAGAAAAACGTCGCAAACATAATGCAAGCCGCCGTTCCATGATGCGTACTTTTATCAAAAAAGTACACGCGGCTATCGCTACTGGCGATAAAGAAGCAGCACAAAAAGCATTTAACGATATGCAACCTATCGTGGACCGTCAGGCAGCTAAAGGCCTGATCCACAAAAACAAAGCAGCACGTCATAAAGCAAACCTGACTGCACAGATCAACAAACTGGCCTGATTGCCACGTTGATAATCTGCTTTGAAAAGCCGACGCTTGCGTCGGCTTTTTTATTTGCCATTACGAAAACCGCTAACCTCTGAAGGTAAAACTGGCCGTCTGTTCACCGGGTAACGGCTGACGGCCAATCGCGATACCGACGCCGTCCTTTATCCCACAACAGCGTTGGACGGTATCCGGCTGGCTGGTTCACGTAAGTCATGCACGCGCATCGCCAGCAAAAAAACCGGCACAGGATTACTTTTTCGCTGCATGTGTATCAAGCAGCAGGAAACCTGAGGTCCAGCGGATATCCACATTGTTCACTTTTTTCACTGCCTCAATCGACCCGTCATTCAGTTTCAGATAGTCGTAAAGCAGGTTGTAGGCAAAAGTACCATTAGCACATTTGAACTGCGGATCATAACGATCTTTCGCGGGATTTCGCGCCAGTGAATCCTGAATCTCCTGATAACTTTTACAGCTGGTTTCCAGACTCTGTTTCAGACTGTCTTTTTGCGGGGTTTTATTATCAAAAAACTCAAGCGTGTAATTCAGTGCACTCAAACCAACGAAGTGAGTCTGTTTTAGCGCCGGAATAGCGGCGGTTTTTTCCAGCAAGGCTTTGGCATCAGGATCGCTGGCAATAGCCTTATCGTAAGCGTTGTCACAGGCGGAGAATTTAAAACCCGTCGATGATTCAAAACCCGCCGGATAACAGCTATTTTTCTCGCTTTCTTTATTCATCGAATCACGCACGGAATTCGCGCCGAATCCCAACAGGCTTTCACTCCATAAATAGTACGTTTTGCCTTTCATATCAACTTTATGGACGCCGGCAAGATTTGCATCTTTAGCGTCAAAGGTGATCTGGGCAGAAGCGCCTCCCACTTCAATAATTCCCTGAGTATTATCGGTTCCCGCCTTGCCTGTCAGCTGATTAAGATGTGCCCAGGCATAGGCACCTTCTTCCCAGCCGGCGATCGTTTCAGTTCTGCCAACGCTATAACCTGCCTGTGTAATTTCCTGCCTTATATTGGCATAAATCGCGTTCTGCTGTGCCTCAGTGAGCTGCCGCATACCGGCAGTACCCAGCACATTGACCGTGACGTTTTTATGCTCGCCGGTTATTTTGCTGCTGAGCTGCTTCAGCAAGGGACCAATAGCTTCTTTACCGGCACTGTCTGGCGTCTTGCCAAACGCTGAAAGTGGCTTGCCTGAATCTGAAACCGCGATTTGCTTCACCTCATCACCCGATAACTGATACAAATAGGCCCGGGTTTTGCTGCTACCAGCGTCAAATACTACTGATAAATTTGAAGTATGGCTTGCTGCATTCGCTAATCCAAAACCAGATAACACGAGAAAAAATAAAGAATAAATCCATACAAAGTGATTATTTTTCATCTTGCACCTTTTTTATTGGTAAAAAACCCTAATCAATTCTAGCCGGGTTTCGCAAAATTACCTGGATCTAAAGCGCAAGCATAAGTTTATCGATCGGATGCCTCAGCGGGCCCAAAGAAACAGGCGCTTGCAAGACTAAAACAGGGGCAGATAGCGAAATGTACAATACAACCGCGTAGCGCAGGCCAGTATTTACCCGTGCCACAGCATGCAGCGAACAGGGAATAGCAACAGAAGCAATAAACAGGAGGGAGATTCACTGATACAGACGCCGCGCTATCAGTGAAACATAGGGTACTCTGGTGCGAAACCAGACTGCGCAATAACACACCCTTGCCCAGCCTGGCCATCGCCCAACCACGACGCTAGTGCCGCAGCTTCATCCGCAGCAACATATACCCGATCACAGCAGAAAACAGTGAGCCGCTCAGGATGCCCAGTTTGGATAAAGTGATCAGCTGGGCATGTGCCGCATCAAAGGCCAGCGAACTGATAAAAATCGACATGGTAAAACCAATACCACAGAGCGCGCCGATGGCAGCAATGTCTGTCAATCGGGTGCCGGCGGGCAGTACCGCCAGCTTTAGCCTGACCGCCAGCCAGCAAAATAGCAGAATGCCAACGGGTTTTCCCAGCAGCAACCCAAGAATAATGCCAAGCGGTTCAGGCGAGAGCGCAGCAGAAAGACTGATCCCCGACAGCGCAATACCGGCATTAGCAAAAGCAAACAGCGGTAATATCAACCAGTTAACCCAGGGCATCAGGCCATGCGCCAGGTGTTCTGCCGGTGAATGGCCATTTTTTTCCGCCAGCGGGACAAAAAAGCCCACAATCACCCCGGCAAGCGTGGCATGAACACCGGATTTGAGCACCGCTGTCCACAATATCATGCCGACCAGCATATAAATGGCAATATTACGGACCTGGTACAGATTGAGGAGCACCAGCACGAGAATCGCCCCGGCCGCCACGCCGAGTGATAACAGCGACAAGTCATTGGTATAAAACAGGGCAATAATAACAATCGCACCGAGATCATCAATGATCGCCAGCGCCATCAGAAAAACTTTCAGCGCCGGCGGGACCCGACTGCCGAGCAACGCCAGCACGCCCAGTGCAAAAGCAATATCGGTCGCCGTCGGAATAGCCCAGCCACGGCGCGCAATAGGGTCGGCATGATTAAACGCAAAAAAAATCAGTCCTGGCAGCAACATTCCACCCAGCGCGGCAATCACCGGGAAAGTGGCGCGGGAACGACTGGCCAGTTCACCAATCAGCAGTTCACGCTTTACCTCCAGCCCAATCAGCAGGAAAAACAGCGCCATCAGCGCATCATTAATCCACAACAACAGGTCTTTGCTGATATCCAGCGCGCCAAAGCGAATCTGTACCGGCTGTGCCAGTAGCGCCTGGTAGCCAGCGGCAGTGACGCCGTTATTCGCCAGGATAATAGCGGCTACAGCCGCCAGAATCAGCACAATGCCATTACTGACATCGCTGCTGATAAACGCTTTTATCAGATGGCTTAAATTTCTTTTTTTCGTCACAGCTCCTCCTGAGACAAATAAGTCACCTACTTCACCATCAGTGACCCGTTAAAATCACATCAGGGGCACGAAACGACGTTCTGCAGGTATTCTGGCCGCATATGTTAACAGACTATCATAGGATGTCAGCAGCGCAGCGACGGTGGCCATGCTGACAATGGTGTTATTGTGACAAGTAACTGCGCCAGTAAAGACCGTCTGTTTATGGATGGCGGGGTTGCCCCGACAGATAACAAAACGGGAGCCATTAGCTCCCGTTCGCGAAGTTATGATAACAAATGGCCGGACTTAGCGCGTCAAATCATCAAAGAACTTCTTCACGCCGTCGAAAAAACTTTTCGAACGCGGGCTGTTATTTTCACCGGTGGGCCCGCCAAAGCTCTCGCGCAACTCCTGCAGCAGCGCTTTCTGCCGGTCATTAAGACCGACCGGCGTTTCCACCACCACGCGGCAAAGTAAATCACCCACACTGCCACCGCGTACTGATTTAACACCCTTACCACGCATGCGGAACAGTTTACCGGTCTGGGTTTCCGCCGGCACTTTCAGCTTCACGCGGCCGTCAAGCGTCGGAACTTCAATTTCACCACCGAGCGCCGCCATGGCAAAGTTGATCGGCACTTCACAATACAGGTTGTTCTCTTCACGTTCAAAAATCGGGTGCTTTTTAACCGCCACCTGCACGTAAAGATCGCCAGCAGGCGCCCCTTGCTCACCCACTTCCCCTTCACCGCTCAGACGGATGCGATCGCCGGTATCCACGCCTGCCGGAATTTTCACCGACAGCGTTTTTGAGCGTTCGACCCGACCGTGGCCATGACAGGCATTGCACGGATCTTTTATCACCGAGCCACGTCCGTGACAGGTCGGACAAGCTTGCTGTACGGTAAAGAAACCCTGACGCATCTGTACCTGGCCGGCACCGTGACAGGTCGGGCAGGTTTGCGGTTTGCTACCGGCCCTGGCACCACTGCCGTGGCAGACTTCACACTCCTGGAGTGTCGGTATGCGGATCTCTTTGGTCACGCCGCGCACCGCTTCTTCCAGCGTCAGCTCCATGTTGTAGCGTAAATCGGCACCACGTGCGGCACGCTGACGGCGTCCCCCACCAAAAATATCGCCAAATACGTCGCCAAAGATATCGCTGAAATCAGCCCCGCCGCCGCCCCCAAAACCGCCGAAGCCACCTGCACCGCCCATGCCGCCCTGTTCAAACGCCGCGTGGCCATACTGATCGTATGCCGCACGTTTCTGTGCGTCCGTCAGGATCTCGTAGGCTTCTTTAATTTCTTTAAATTTATTTTCTGCTTCTTTGTCGCCGGGGTTACGATCCGGATGATACTTCATCGCCAGGCGCTTATAGGCCTTTTTGATGTCCTTCTCATCGGCAGACTTCGCAACACCGAGAATCTCGTAGTAGTCTTGTTTCGCCATGCTTATTTTCGCCCCCTTAACATGCGTGCACGGGCGTGGAGATGACTCCGCCGCCCGTGCTGGTTATCAGATATCCCCGTAAGGGGAAAATCTGCGCCCGCTTAAGGGCAATTATTTTTTGTTGTCTTTGTCTTTGACTTCTTCAAATTCGGCGTCAACGACATCGTCTTCCTGCTTCGAGGCATCAGCGCCTGCGCCGGCTTCTGCAGCACCTGCCTGAGCCTGCTGCTGAGCGAATTCCATCAGCTTAGCGGAAGCCTGTACCAGCGCCTGGATTTTGGCTTCAATCTCCGCCTTATCTTCGCTTTTCAGCGCGCTGTTCAGGTCATTAAGCGCCGTTTCAATCGCGGTTTTGTCATCGGCAGGCAGTTTGTCACCGGCTTCGTCCAGCTGCTTACGGGTGCTGTGCGATAGCTGATCGCCCTGGTTACGTACTTGTACCAGTTCTTCAAACTTACGATCCGACTCCGCATTAGCTTCAGCATCGCGCACCATTTTTTCCACTTCATCATCGCTCAGACCTGAAGAGGCTTTAATGGTAATCTTCTGTTCTTTACCGCTGTTTTTGTCTTTCGCTGATACGTGCAGAATACCATCGGCATCAATATCAAAAGTTACCTCAATCTGTGGCATACCGCGCGGTGCCGGCTGAATGCCATCAAGGTTAAACTGTCCCAGCGATTTGTTATCAGAAGAACGCTTACGTTCACCCTGCAGCACATGGATGGTCACCGCAGACTGGTTATCTTCTGCTGTCGAGAACACCTGGCTGTGTTTGGTTGGTATGGTGGTATTTTTGCTGATCAGCGGCGTCATCACACCACCCATAGTTTCGATACCCAGTGACAGCGGCGTGACGTCAAGCAACAGCACGTCTTTCACGTCACCAGCCAGTACACCGCCCTGCACTGCCGCACCGACCGCAACCGCTTCATCAGGGTTAACGTCTTTACGCGGTTCCTTACCGAAGAACTCAGCCACTTTAGCCTGTACCATCGGCATACGCGTCTGACCACCCACCAGGATGATATCGTTAATATCAGAAACCGACAGTCCGGCATCCTGCAGAGCCACTTTCAGTGGTTCAATGGAACGGGCCACCAGATCTTCCACCAGCGATTCCAGTTTAGCGCGGGTGACTTTGATGTTCAGGTGTTTAGGACCCGTGGCATCCGCCGTAATATACGGCAGGTTAACATCCGTCTGCTGCGCAGAAGACAGCTCGATTTTAGCTTTCTCGGCCGCTTCTTTCAGGCGCTGCATCGCCAGCGGATCGTTGTGCAGGTCAATGCCCTGATCTTTCTTAAATTCGGCAACCAGATAGTTGATTAAACGGCTGTCGAAGTCTTCACCCCCAAGGTGGGTATCACCGTTGGTAGCCAGCACTTCAAAGGTTTTTTCACCTTCCACTTCATCAATCTCAATAATGGAGATATCAAAAGTACCGCCGCCGAGGTCATAAACCGCAATAGTACGGTTGCCCTGACCTTTATCGAGGCCATATGCCAGCGCAGCCGCTGTCGGTTCGTTAATAATACGTTTAACGTCCAGTCCGGCGATACGACCCGCATCTTTGGTTGCCTGACGCTGAGCATCGTTAAAGTAGGCCGGTACTGTAATAACCGCCTCGGTAACGGCTTCACCAAGATAATCTTCCGCCGTTTTTTTCATTTTCTTCAGCACTTCGGCAGAAATCTGCGGCGGCGCCATTTTCTGGCCCTTTACATCCAGCCAGGCATCACCGTTATCTGCCTGAGTGATTCTGTATGGCATGATTTTGATATCACGCTGCACTTCTTCATCCTGGAAGCGACGGCCAATCAGACGCTTGATCGCAAACAGGGTATTTTCAGGGTTAGTGACGGCCTGACGTTTAGCAGGCTGACCTACCAGCGTTTCACCGTCCTGGGCATAAGCAATAATTGAAGGCGTGGTGCGATCGCCTTCTGCATTTTCCAGCACGCGGGCTTTAGCGCCGTCCATAATTGCGACACAAGAGTTAGTCGTACCCAGGTCAATACCAATAATTTTACCCATCTAAACGTCTCCTACTGAAATTCGGTTTTAATCAGGTTATGAACCTTAAGTGCGGGCTAAATTTGCGGTTTCAACCGCCTGCGTCCGGCTTTTTTTAGGGTTCAGGCTCTCAGATGCCAAATAAGATGGGGCCAGGTTAGACAGCATCAAGGGGGGAAGATAAAAAATTTTCATTTTCCGCTGCAAATAATGAAAATTTAGCTGTTTTTTCGACCTGGTGCCTGACAACACCGGCTGACTAAAGACATCCCACGGCTTATCACATCAGCCGAACAGGCTGGCCGTGTACCGGCACAGGCAACTTTCAGCTCAGGCTATCCAGCCGGCTGGCTAGCCGGCGGTTGCCGGCGTCACGCCGCAGATAAATGCCCAGCAGCAGACCCAGTACTGATAACGCCAAAACATACCAGGCCGGTGCCAGCGGGGTCACTCGCATCGACAGACTGACCACCATTGGCGTCAGGCCGCCAAAAATCGCGTAAGCAACATTGTAAGAAAAAGAGATACCGGTAAAACGCACCGCTGCCGGAAACTGCCCCACCATAATAAAGGGCACCACACCCACTACGCCAACGCTGAGGCCGGCAGCCGCGTAAGCAGAATAGAGCCAGCCTGCCGATAAGGTTGCTGCCTGAAAAAAACTCCAGCTGGCAGCGGCCAGCAGTACACTGCCGACGATAAGCACTTTTGGCGCACCGAAGCGATCCACCAGCGCGCCAGCAATAATACACCCCATCAGGAGCATGATGGTGGCCAGAGTATTGGCTTTCAGCGTCAGTGCCGCCGGCAAACCGTAGAGCTTTTGCAACAGTGCGGGAGCCATTAACAACACCACCACGATGCAGGCAGAAAGTAACCAGGTCAGTAACATGGCAATAATCACGCTGCGCTGATGATTAAGAATCACGGCTTTTAACGGCAGCAGCGCCGACAGAGTTTTTTGTTGCTGCATCTGCTGGAACACCGGGGTTTCATGCAACCAGCGCCGTAAATAGAGGGCAACCAGACCGAATGCCCCGCCGAGGAAAAACGGAATACGCCAGCCCCAGGCGCTCATCTGCCCGACGCTGAGGTGAGTATTCATTACTGTCGCCACCACCGACCCTAGCAGAATGCCGGCGGTTAAGCCGGCAGTCAGCGTACCACAGGCAAAACCAATACGCTTTTCAGGTACATGCTCAGCGACAAACACCCAGGCACCCGGCACCTCACCACCGATGGCGGCCCCCTGCAAAATACGCAATAGCAGCAGCAGTATAGGTGCGGAAATGCCAATGCTGGCATAGTCTGGCAACATGCCCATGGCCAGGGTAGGCAACGCCATCAGCAGAATGCTGAGGTTAAACATTTTCTTGCGCCCCTGGCTATCGCCAAAATGCGCCATGATTAATCCGCCCAATGGCCGGGCGAGGTAACCTGCAGCAAATATGCCAAACGTTTGTACCTGACGCAGCCAGTCCGGGATATCGGCCGGAAAAAATAGCTGGCCGATAACGTTGGCAAAGAAGATAAAAATAATGAAGTCATAAAATTCCAGCGCGCCGCCAAGCGCCGCCAGGGACAACGTTTTATAATCCTGCAGATTCAGGCGACGAGTATTTTCAGGCTGCATAGCGGGCAATTTATCCGGAAGCTAAAAAAATTGACGTTACAACTGTAAAGCTGACCTTACTATAACGGCAATTTTCTTACACACCATAGCCGCTGCATGTTATGCCTGAATGATGCTGATATTCAGCTATTTGTCTGGCGAATTGCACTTTTAGGACGAAAAGCCGCTACGACTTGCGGATCGGTTTCAATATAGGGGCCTTCCAGCAGCTGAATGCAATAAGGCACGCTGGCAAAAATTCCCGTTACCGCTTTATGTTCAGCGCTGGCTTTTAATCCTTCCAGCGTTTGCTCGATAGCAGCGGGCTGACCAGGAAGGTTAATAATCAATGACTGTTTGCGGATAACAGCCGCCTGACGCGACAGGATGGCGGTTGGCACAAAATGAAGGCTGATTTGACGCATCTGCTCACCAAAACCCGGCATTTCACGATCGGCAATCGCCAGCGTCGCATCCGGGGTTACATCACGCCGCGCCGGTCCGGTGCCGCCGGTGGTCAATACCAGGTGACAAAAATGCTCGTCCACCAGCTCACGCAGTGCCTGTTCAATCATTGGCTGTTCATCCGGAATCAGCCTTTTTTCTGTTTCAAACGGAGTGGTCAAGGCTTTTGCTAACCAGCTTTCCAGCGCCGGCAGCCCTTTATCCTGATAAACACCGTGTGCCGCGCGGTCCGAAACCGAAATCAATCCTATGCGTAATTTTGTCATGGCGTTACCGCAATATCCCGCCGGTCATCACCAGCACGGGCAATATAATGTAAACAAGGCATCAAGCCTGGAGGATAACGTGTTCTGCAGGAATAACAGATAAATCAGGCGACCGGTTGGCAGGCCGCCTGATACAGATTACAGCAGATCGGCAATCATCTTCTCAAGCTTGCCCTGATCAACAGCAAAATTACGGATACCCTGCGCCAGTTTATCCACCGCCATCGGATCCTGATGATGCTGCCAGAGAAACTCGGCTTCTGTCATCCTGGCGGGACGCGCTTTCACTTCACCTTGATAGTTCAGTTTACGCTCAAGGGTCCCTTCACTTTCCGCCAGCTCTTTCAATAAGGCCGGGGAGATTGTCAGACGGTCACAACCTGCCAGCTCAAGAATTTCGCCAACGTTGCGGAAGCTTGCGCCCATAACCACCGTTTCGTAACCGTGTTGTTTATAGTAATTGTAGATTTCGGTGACAGAGACCACGCCCGGATCTTCATGGGCAGCATACTCTTTCTTATCGCTGTTGGCTTTGTACCAGTCGAGGATACGGCCAACGAATGGAGAAATTAAGAACACGCCGGCTTCGGCACAGGCGCGAGCCTGGGCAAAGGAAAACAGCAGCGTCAGATTACAGTTAATGCCTTCTTTTTCCAGCTGCTCAGCCGCACGGATACCCTGCCAGGTGGAAGCCAGTTTGATCAGGATACGATCGTTGCTGATACCGGCATCGTTATACAGTTTAATCAGGCTGCGCGCTTTATTAATACTGCCTTCGGTGTCGTAAGAAAGGCGGGCATCCACCTCTGTGGAGATACGGCCGGGGATCAGCTTAAGAATTTCCAGACCGATATTTACTGCCAGCTTGTCAGAAGCATGCTGAATTTGTGCGTCTTTGCTGCTGCTCTGGTCACGAGCCCATGCCACCGCTTCATCTATAAGCTTACGATATTCAGGGATCTGCGCTGCGTTAAGAATAAGCGAAGGGTTTGTGGTTGCATCCTGTGGTTTATACAGTTTCATGGCGGCGATATCACCGGTATCGGCAACAACCGTGGTTAGCTGGCGTAAAGAAGTCAATTTGTCCGTCATCGTTGTCATTCTCATCAAAGTTGATACGTCGGAAGTATTGAAAGGTCTGTGGGGATAATATCACTTAAGCCTGATGGCGCAAGGTAAGGCTACATGGCTATCAGACAGTATTCACCGGACAGTACGCCCGGCACCACTTATTACAGCAATTACAGCCGACAGGATGGTTTTTTGCTAGAGTAGCGGCGTGCCGAATTTGCTGCCTGCGGCAGCTATTGTTAGAGGATGCAACCATGTTACTGGTTATTTCGCCGGCGAAAACGCTGGATTATGAATCGCCACTGGCCACCAGCCGCTTTACCCAGCCTGAACTGCTCGACCAGTCGCAGAAGCTGATCAAGGTGGCCCGCCGCCTGACACCTGCGGAAATTGCCTCGCTGATGCATATCAGCGATAAGCTGGCACTCCTGAATGCGAACCGCTTTAACGACTGGCAGCCCGACTTTTCGCCAGAAAATGCCCGTCAGGCGGTGCTGGCGTTTAAGGGCGATGTTTATACCGGTCTGCAGGCTGAAACCTTCAGCGACGACGACTTTGATTTTGCTCAGCAGCATTTGCGGATGCTGTCAGGCCTGTATGGTGTGCTACGTCCGCTCGATCTGATGCAACCCTATCGGCTGGAAATGGGCATCCGGTTAAAAAATCCGGCCGGCAACGATCTCTACAGCTTCTGGGGCGATATCATCACCAACAAGCTCAACGACGCGCTGGCCCGTCAGGGAGACGATATCCTGGTAAACCTGGCCTCCGACGAATATTTCAAAGCGGTGAGAACGGCAAAGCTACAGGCCCGAATCATTAAGCCGGTATTTCTTGATGAAAAAAATGGCAAGTTTAAAGTAATCAGCTTTTACGCCAAAAAAGCCCGTGGCCTGATGAGCCGTTTTATTATCCAGCACAAAATCAGTCAGGTAGAACAGCTGCAGACATTTGATCTCGAGGGCTACCGTTTTGATGCCTCAGGCAGCACAGACGATGAACTTATCTTCAGACGCCGCGAATCAGACTGAGCAATGACGCCCCGGCAAAACCGGGGCGCCTGTCACCCTATTTTTGCAGCAAAAAATCACGCAGGCTGGCAAAGTCCGCCGCCATTGTGTGCGAAAGCAGTGGCAACGAGGCACGGTCAGCCAGCGCTTTTGGTAAAGGCAGCGTCTGGCCGAGGATAGCTTCCACACTCTCTTTGAACTTAGCCGGATGGGCGGTGCCAAGAAACAGGCCGAACTCGCCGTCCTGCAAATTATCACGCAACAAACGCCAGGCAATCGCCGCATGCGGTTCAGAAATATAACCAAGATCGCGCAGCTCACACATTGCCTGACGGGTGGTTTCATCATCCACCGCTCCGCTAACCAGCTCGCGCAACGGCCAGGTTTTACGGCGATACAACTCTTCAACCCGCGGCCAGTTATTCGGCTGGCTAACGTCCATAGCATTAGAGAGGGTCGCGCGCGTCTTATTCGGCTGCCAGAGATTATTCTGCAGAAAACGCGGGACGGTATCATTAGCATTGGTGGCAGCAATAAAGCGTTTTACCGGCAGCCCTAAAGATTTTGCCAGCAGGCCCGCCGTTAAGTCACCGAAGTTACCGCTTGGCACTGAAATAACCAGCTGGTTACGCTGCGACTGCGGCAGCTGCGCGACAGCTTCAAAATAATAACAAATCTGTGCCAATAACCGGCTGATATTGATAGAGTTAGCGGAGTTCAGACCGACCGCTTTACGCAGATGTTCATCGTCGAACGCCTGTTTAACCAGTGACTGGCAGGCGTCAAAATCACCGTCAATCGCCAGCGTCTGAATATTACCGCCCAGGGTACAGAACAACTTTTCCTGTAGAGGACTGATTTTGCCCTGCGGATAAAGAATAACCACCCGCACGTTTTCCATGCCGTAAAAAGCATGGGCCACTGCGGCACCGGTATCACCGGAGGTCGCCGTCAGAATAGTGATGGGTTCTGCACTGTCACTGACATACTGCAGCATTTGCGCCATAAAGCGGCCACCGAAGTCTTTAAAGGCCAGCGTCGGACCATGGAATAATTCAAGACAGGCGATATCATCCGTCACCCGGCTAACCGGTGCCGGAAAAGTAAAAGCGGCGGCAATTCGTTCAGTCAGCTGATGCGGCGGAATTTCATCACCGATAAACGCCGAAAGAATTTTGCTACTGCGGCTGACAAAATCCATTTCCAGCATCGCATCGATGTCTGTGAGCTCAAACTCCGGCAACTCCAGCGGAAAAAAAAGTCCCTGCTGTTTACCCAGTCCCTGCTTTACGGCCTGGCTGAAGCTAACCTGTTGGTTGTGATCCTTTAAATTATACAGTTTCATGCATTATCCCAGTTTTCGAGCGCCAGCCGTATCTAAGCGGCAGATATGGACGAAGCCTTCTTCGTTTTGTACATAATGCTGACTGAGCCAGTCAGCCATTCTGCGCGCGGTCTCCGCCTGCTGGCAGACAGCGAACAATGTGGGTCCGGAGCCGGAAATACCGCAGGCCAATGCCCCAATTTCCACCGCCGCCTGGCGCGCTGCAGCAAAACCAGGTAACAACCGGGTACGATACGGCTCAGCAATAACATCTTTCATGAGTGTAGCGGCCAGCAGCGGCTGCCCGGTGTGACAAGCGTGAATAAAACCAGCCAGATAGCGGCCGTGACGAATACAATCTTCTTTCCGGTATTGTGCCGGTAAAATCGCGCGCGCTTGCGCCGTGGAGACTTTGATTCCCGGGTACGCCATCACCCAAAGCCAGTCATCAAAACCCGGCACGTTCTGGCTGATAATCCCGTTTTCTTCCAGCATCAACTGCATACCGCCAAGAAAACAGGGGGCAACGTTATCATAATGCACGCTGCCGGAGATGCGCCCTTCCAGTTCCCCCATCAACGCCAGCAGCTGAGTATCACTTAACGGCTTAGCACAAAACTCATTCATTGCCATCAGGCCGGCAACCACTGAACAGGCACTGGAGCCAAGTCCGGAGCCAATTGGCATATTCTTTTCCAGCGTCAGGGCTACCGGAACCTGTTCACCCATTTCCTGGCAAAAGCGATCCCAGCACTGCCAGACAATATTGTCCTGTGGGTTGTCGGGTAACTTGCTGACAAAACGACCACGATTCTCAAGACGGAAGCTCGCCGCCGGTTCAGCGGTCACACAATCGCCCAGCAGGCTGCCATCAACCGGTGAAACCGCCGCCCCCAGCACATCAAATCCGACGCTGACGTTACCGATTGATGCCGGGGCATAAATTTTTACCATGTTCATACTCCCAGCTTCCAGGAAAGGGTCCGCAGCAGGTCAGCAAACACCCCGGCTGCCGTCACATCGTTGCCAGCACCATAACCACGCAGCACCAGCGGGATGGGCTGGTAATAACGACTGTAAAAGGCCAGCGCGTTCTCACCGTCTTTCACTTTATACAATGGATGATTGCCGTCAACCGCGGCTATTTTCACGCTACAGCGCCCGCCCTGCTCGATTTCGCCAACAAACCGTAATACCTGACCGGCATCGCGGGCGGTAGCGATACGCGCAGCAAAGGTATCGTCCAGTTGCGGAAGGCGCGCCATAAAGGTATCAACATCGGCAATATCAATGAATGCCTGCGGCAACAGCGGCTCCATTTCAATATCTTCCAGCTCCAGCTGATAGCCAGCCTCACGCGCCAGAATCAACACTTTACGCGCCACATCCATACCAGACAGATCATCACGCGGGTCGGGTTCAGTGTAGCCCAGTTCACGGGCCATACGGGTCGCTTCTGACAATGAAATGCCTTCATCAAGCTTGCCGAAAATAAACGATAGCGATCCGGAAAGGATACCGGAAAAACGCAGCAGTTCATCACCGGCACTCAGCAGATTCTGCAGGTTTTCAATGACCGGCAGGCCGGCGCCTACATTGGTGTCGTAAAGAAATTTGCGCCGGGATTTAGCCGCCGCTGCCCGCATTTGTTGATAGTAGTTCCTGCTGGATGTATTGGCCTTTTTATTGGGGGTCACGACATGAAAACCGTTTGCCAGAAAATCGGCATACTGGTCGGCCACGGCCTGGCTGGAGGTACAGTCCACGATCACCGGGTTAAGCAAATGGTACTCTTTCACCAGGCGAATCAGCCGCCCAAGATTAAACGGCTCCTTGACTTCGCTTAATGCGGCCTGCCAGTTGCTCAGATTAATACCATGAACATTGGTCAGCAGCGCGCGGGAATTGGCGATTCCGCATACCCGCAGGTCAATATGCTTGTTTTTAAGCCAGGGCTGCTGACGCTGCAGCTGTTCGAGCAACGCACTCCCAACACCGCCAACGCCAACAACAAACACCTCAATGACCTGATCGGTGTTAAACAGCATCTGATGCACCACGCGCACGCCGGTAGTCGCATCATCATTATTCACGACAACCGAGATAGATCGCTCCGACGACCCCTGAGCAATGGCCACAATATTGATATTAGCGCGTGCCAGCGCGGCAAAAAAACGGGCCGACAGGCCGCGCAGGGTCCGCATGCCGTCACCCACGACCGAAATAATCGCCAGCCTCTCCATCACATCCAGCGGCTCCAGCAGGCCATCTTTCAGTTCAAGATAAAATTCATCTTCCAGAATACGCTTTGCCCGCTTTTGTTCACTTTGCGGTACGCAGAAGCTGATGCTGTATTCTGATGAAGACTGTGTAATCAGTACCACCGAAATGCCGGCCCGGGACATAGCGGCGAACACACGTGCCGCCATACCAATCATGCCTTTCATACCGGGGCCAGAAACGTTAAACATCGCCATATTATTCAGATTGGTGATGCCTTTAACCGGATTTTCATCATCGTGACTGTCCCCCCCAATCAGCGTACCTGGCGCCTGTGGGTTGGCCGTATTTTTAATCAGACACGGGATCTGAAACTGGGCAATCGGGCTGATAGTACGAGGATGAAGGACTTTGGCACCGAAATAAGACAGCTCCATCGCTTCCTGGTAAGACATGGATTTCAACAAGCGGGCATCCGGGACCTGACGCGGATCGCAAGTATAGACGCCGTCAACATCGGTCCAGATTTCACAGCAATCGGCGCGCAGGCAGGCTGCCAGCACCGCCGCCGAATAGTCAGAACCATTACGTCCCAGCGCCACCAGTTCCCCTTGCTCGTTGCCGGCGGTGAACCCGGCCATCAGAATCATATTCTGTGGTGGAATCTGGCTGGCAGCGATACGACGGGTTGATTCAGCAATATCAACGGTGGACTCGAGGTAGTGACCAACGGCCAGCAGCTTACTCACCGGATCAATCACGCTGACCGCGTGGCCACGCGCCTGCAGTAACGCCTCCATGATCGCGATGGAAAGCTTTTCTCCACGGCAAATAATGCTGGCATTGATACTGTCCGGACACTGCCCCAGCAGACTAATGCCATGTAATACCTGCCTGAGCTGCGCAAACTCCTGCTCCACCAGGGTTTTAAGCCGCGGCAGATCAAACGCTGGCTCAGCCTGCGCCAGACCATTTAACAGGTCGCTAAAGATACGTTCGGCATCGCTGATGTTCGGCAGAGCATCCTGACCACTGATGGTTTTTTCAATCATCGCCACCAGGAGGTTGGTGATTTTAGCCGGGGCGGAGAGCACCGTTGCAACCTGTCCCTGGCGTGCGTTATTTTCCAGAATATTGGCAACCAGCAAAAATCGCTGCGCATTTGCCACCGACGTCCCGCCGAACTTCAGCACTCTCATTTGTTGAATCTCCTGAATTTAATCGAAAAAAAAAGCCCGCACTGTTGAGGTGCGGGCTTAATTTTTTATTTTTTCTCTATGCGTTAGCCCGCACCGTTACCTGTAGTAATGGTGGTAATAATAATGGTTGTAATGGTCAGGCTATGATTACGCATGGGCTGTAGATTTATTTGTCTGCTATGAAATCTGTCGGCTTTCAGAAGTAAAGCAATCGGCCTCTGAAGTCAATTTTTTTATTCCAACGGCTCATTCCACGCAACCGCAGGCCTTAGCGCGGCGGGAAAACGGACAAAGCGGATATGGCAAGATACCGTGTTTTACCAGAACAATTAACCACAAAAAAAGCGTTCATCCGACATTTTCATCTATAAGTTTTTTTTCTATATCATGCAGCAAACGATGTAACATGGCGGTGTCTCTTTGCTGCAGATAGCCGATTCGCTGATCCAGCCACTCAATCAGTTTGCTGTCCCCGCGGATGCCAAGGCGATCGATCAGCCGCTGGCTACGCTGACGCAGTGCCGCCAGTTGTTGCCGATCAGACTTTTCATGGTAATCAGCAGAGGTCAGAATCAGCGCCGAAAGCTGGTAGCAATAGACCATGACCGCCTGACCAAGATTCAGTGAGGGATAATCCTGTGCCATTGGCACGCCGGTCAGCAAGTCGACCCGCGCCAGTTCTTCATTGGTCAGTCCGCTGTCTTCCCGCCCAAAAACCAGTGCGGCGCGCTCAACCCAGTCCTGCTTTTCAGTCAGAATGGCCGTCACTTGCTGCGGTGTCGCGTAGTAATGGAATTTCGCCCGACTGCGCGCCGTTGTTGCAATACTGAAGTCAACATCCGCCAGCGCGGCGTCAAGAGTTGGCCAGCAGGAAACCGTATCCAGAATATCGCCAGCACCATGCGCGACGGCACGGGCGGCCGTCGTCAGGTGTACCTGACTATCCACCAGCCGCAAATCGCTAAATCCCATGGTTTTCATTGCACGGGCGGCAGCGCCGACATTTTCTGCTCTGGCCGGAGAGACAAGAATAAGGGAGATCTGCATAGATGACCTGCTCAGACATAAACGAATATTATACAATGACAGAATTTTCTGAATAATCCGCACTGCGACTTTTACATTAAATTAACGTCAAAAAACATCAGGTTAAATAGCTTAAATTAACCAACAGGATTAACTTAACTATGCTTGCCCGGTTATTTTCTCAAAGAAGCATAATACATCTCTTTTTTTCATAAGGATAGCTTTTGTTAAATAATGGAAAGCTGAGGTGTTTACCGTGATAAAAAAAACGGCAATAAATAGGCACTTTTGTGAGCTAAGCTAGCATTATGCTAAGCATTTTTCATGCCGATATTAACATGCTACAATTGGTTTGATATAAGTCAACTGAGCGTTGTTTTTGTACTTAATGGATGTTGTCACTGCTGTTATATTGCTGTTAATAGGATAGGATACTCGCCAGATGAATAATCATGTTCTGGAATCTTTCAGCAACATCGTTAAGCAGATGTTGGCGATCCAAATGTTATAACTCGCAATATAAATCGCTTCGTCGCTCAAGTGCACGGCACCCGGCAGGCGACGGATTCTCTGGTATCGTTTTTGTTGGCAATTTTAGGTAGCGAACTCATGCAGACCCCGCACATTCTGATCGTTGAAGACGAGTTAGTCACTCGTAACACACTCAAAAGTATTTTTGAGGCCGAAGGCTACATGGTGTATGAAGCTACGGATGGTGCCGAAATGCATCATATTTTGACGGAAAATGACGTGAACCTGGTGATTATGGACATTAATCTGCCAGGAAAAAATGGCTTATTACTGGCACGTGAACTGCGTGAACAAGCGAATGTTGCCCTGATGTTCCTGACCGGTCGTGATAACGAAGTGGACAAAATTCTCGGTCTGGAAATCGGTGCCGATGACTATATCACCAAACCGTTTAACCCGCGTGAACTCACCATCCGCGCCCGCAACCTGCTGTCGCGTACGATGAATCTGGCGGCCAGTAGCGAAGAACGCAAACTGGTTGAAAGCTACCGGTTTAACGGCTGGGAACTGGATATCAACAGCCGGTCACTGGTCAGCCCACAGGGTGAGCAGTACAAGTTACCGCGCAGTGAATTCCGTGCCATGCTGCACTTCTGTGAAAACCCAGGAAAAATTCAGACCCGCGCTGATTTACTGAAAAAAATGACCGGCCGCGAGCTGAAACCGCACGATCGTACGGTTGATGTGACTATTCGCCGTATTCGTAAACATTTCGAATCAACGCCGGATACCCCGGAAATTATCGCCACCATCCATGGCGAAGGTTACCGTTTCTGCGGCGATCTGCAGGAATAACTGTAAACGGCAGGCTGATTAAAACCGGCCTGCCGTTTAATTATTCATGCCACGGCATAATAGGCACCGCACTCAGGGCATTTTTCGGCGAACCCTCTACCACTTTATCGGAATAGCTCAAATAAATCAGCGCACGCCGTCTGGCATCATAGAAGCGCACAACCTGTAACTTTTTAAAAATCAGTGAAGTACGCTGACGAAATACCACGTCTCCCTGTGCTTTACCGTGGATGATATTATCCGATAAACTGACAGGCCCCACCTGCTGACAGGAAATGGCTGCGTCAGACGTATCTTCTGCAAGACCCAGTCCCCCCTTAATACCGCCGGTTTTTGCCCGGCTGATATAACAGGTTACATTTTTCACGTCAGGATCATCAAACGCTTCCACAATGATTTTATGATCCGGTCCGAACAGCTTAAATACGGTGTCAACCGAGCCAATTTGCTCCGCATGGACAACGCCACCCAGCAGTGATAACGCAACCATTATACTTTTAAACAGCGAAATTATTATACTTTTGAATATTTTCATAACCTTACCATTGCCAGTAAAACTAACATCATTGTAAGTTAGCCACCTGAGTACAACCAGATTGCAACTCTTGTCAGCCGGATTAATAACATAAGCAGACAGTAAAAACATTCGGTAATACTCGCCAGTGACGCGTTTTTTACGAACAATGCTATTATTCCGGCAAGTTACATCAGGCACGCCAGGATCAAAAAATTGAGGACGATTATGGATCAGGCCAGTATCATTCATGATTTACTTGTGTGGCTGGAAGGCCATTTAGATCTGCCCTTATCGCTTGATAACGTTGCAGCGAAAGCAGGTTATTCAAAATGGCATTTACAGCGGATGTTCAAAGACGTAACAGGCCATGCCATTGGCGCCTATATCCGGGCGCGGCGACTGTCTAAAGCCGCCGTGGCTTTACGACTTACCAGCCGGCCAATACTGGATATCGCGCTGCAATATCGCTTTGATTCGCAACAAACGTTTACCCGCGCATTTAAAAAACAATTTAATCAGACCCCGGCGTGGTATCGCCGCGCATCAGACTGGAATTCATTCGGCTTACGCCCGCCGATTCAACTGGGTGAGGTTAAGCTGCCTGAACCGGTTTATGTCACCCTGCCGGAAATACAGCTGATTGGTCAGACACAAAGCTACAGCTGCACACTGGAACAAATTTCAGGTTACCGGGATGAAATGCGCATGCATTTCTGGAAACAGTTTTTACAGGAAACCGATACGATACCGCCGGTGTTATATGGCCTGCATCAGGTACGGCCAAGCAAAGATAAAGATGACGAGCAGGAAATTCTCTATACGACGGCTGTGCCTGATAACCAGATTGCACAATATCTGCAATCCAGCCAGCCTATCCAGCTGGAAGCGGGAGAATATGTGCAGTTTAGCTATGACGGCCCGACCAGCGCCCTGCAGGAATTTATCCTGCTGGTATACGGGACCTGCATGCCCACGCTGGGGCTGACGCGCCGTTTTGGCCAGGATATCGAACTGTTTTACACCCACGGCGGTAAAAAACGTCATGAGCCGCCTCGCGAAATCCGCTGCGAATACCTGATCCCTATCCGACGACAGACATTACTGGGTTGATAGCCGCACGCCGGCCATGTTGCCGCTAGCAAGAGGGTGCACCCCACCCTCCTCTTTCCACTCAGGTATTTTCCCCGTTACAACCTGTACAACTAACGCTGCAGCTCATCAAGAGCCGGACCATCCAGATGGCTCACTTCACCGGCGGTTTCAACTACCCAACCGGGTGCCAGCCAGGGACTTTGCTGATAATCAACCCGGGAAAGTGAACAGTTGCGCAGACGCAGACGGCGCTCGGCTGAAGGCGCCAGCCCAAGGATAGTGCCAATCAGCACCCCCAGCGCCATACCATGGCTGACTAACAGCGGACGGCTACCTTGCGGCAGTTGCAGGCAGCTGGTGAGGGCAGCATGCATTCTTGCGGCCATTTCCGCCATCGATTCGCCCTGCGGAATACGGCCGTCAACCGTGCCATCCACCAGCGTGCGTCGCCAGCCTTCTTCTTCTGCCGTAAGAGAAGCAATAGGACGCTGCTCGAGTATTCCCATATTAAGTTCACGTAATCGTGGATCTTCACGCACCTCACATTGACAGACGTCGGCAATAATTTCAGCCGTACGGCGGGTGCGGCCCAAATCACTGGTGATAATATGCGTGATAGCTAACTCGCGGGCGCGTTCTGCGACCTGGCGTGCCTGGCGTTCACCATTCACGGTCAGCGGACTGTCTGACTGACCTTGCAGGCGCCTTTCCGCATTCCACACTGTTTCTCCATGGCGAACGAGATAAACCTGTAACATGTTTTTTTTCCGTTATACTGCAAGAAAATGACATCATTAAATTGAAACTATTATGTACCATATCATCGCCGCCACCACTAACCCGGCTAAAATTCAGGCTATTCTGCAAGGGTTCAGCGACCTGTTTACATCGCAATCCTGCCATATTGAAGGGGTAAAGGTCGACAGTGGCGTAGCCGCCCAGCCGATGACAAACCTGGAAACGTTAACCGGCGCACGTCAGCGCGTGGCCCATGCACGTCAGCTGCGTCCGGATGCCAGCTTTTGGGTGGCCATTGAAGCCGGTATCGAAGGAAATAATGCTTTCGCCTGGGTGGTGGTGGAAAACCAGCACCAGCGCGGCGAATCACGCTCAGCCAGCTTTATGTTGCCACAAGCGGTGATGCAACGCATTGTGGCGGGTCACGAACTGGGAGAAGAAATGGCCCGTCTCACGGGAATTGATAATATCAGGCAGAAAGGTGGCGCAATCGGCGCCTTTACCGCTGGCGTTCTCAGTCGCAGCAGCGTCTATTATCAGGCGGTGGTACTAGCCCTTTGCCCCTTCCACAACCCGATTTACCAGCAAAAGGTGGCTGACTGACTCATCGATTGAGCAGACAGGATTCCAGCCAGCTTGTTAGCGCCTGCGGGGCGCTTTTCAGGCTGTTAGAACCACGGGTAATGGTTGCAATGCCCACACCCAGTTCATTCTTCAATTCGCGCTGGCTCATCTCACCGCGCATTAATTCTTCGACAATACGCAACCGGGTGCCCAGCGCCTCGCGTTCATCTGGCGTCATCATCAGCTGTAACAAAGGCAGATGTAACCCCTGTTCGTAAGCCTGCTGCAGTAACGCAACAAAGCGAAGCCAGTCTTCATGTTGCCGCTCGTCAGTAACGGGAAAAGCCGGATGCTGAGACATAATTACGCTGCCATACTCATTAACTAGTACGGCAGCATAGCACAGTTTCAGTCGTCAGTAATGGCGTTGCCACTCTTCTGCAGTAAACAGATCATCGGATTGCTTCATAAAGTGCCGGTAGTAAGCGTCATAAGCCAGTACGTTTTTCACATAAAGCCGGGTTTCAGCAAAAGGAACGGTTTCGATGAAAGCTACCGGATCTAAACGCCCGGCGCTGGCATTCAGCCAGTTACGCACTCTGCCTGGCCCGGCATTATAGGCAGCGGAAGAGAAGATTCGGTTATTGCCAAACTGACGGTAGACGTAATCCAGATATTGTGTGCCAATTTCTATGTTGGTTTGCGGATCAAACAGCTGACTGCTGTTCAGGTAATCCGTGATACTGAACATTTTCACCGTATGTGCAGCCGTTGCCGGCATCAGCTGCATCAGACCCGACGCGCCCACCGGTGAACGGGCTTTAGGGTTCCAGGCACTCTCCTGACGGGCTATCGCCATTGCGTAGCTTTGCGGAATCGATTTATCGCGGGTATAACGGCTGAATTCATCACGCCAGGCCAGCGGGAATCGCTCGGTCAGGTTATTCCACAATTTCCCGGTGATGGTCGCCTGCACACTCAGATCCCACCAGCCCTGTTTCAGGGCATAGCTTGCCAGCTGTTGCTGTTGCAACGCCGGTTTACTGGCCACCAGGGCACTCCATTCGCTGCGCGCCAGGTTATCCATTCCCCAGTACATCAGTTCCCGGACGCGGGCCAGTGCGGTCCCCTGGCTAACCTCGTCACTGGTGGGTGGGGCCTGATCAATACGCAGTGGATAGGTTACCTCAAGCCGCCGGGCGGCCACCATCGGATAAAAACCACGCCCCTGCATCAGCTTGCGCAATATAGCCAGGGCTTCCTCTTTACGCCCCTGTGTTAACAGTAAATCGGCCTGCCAGTACTGCCATTCGTCCTTCTCTTTCGCTTCCACCGGTAAGCGGGCAAGCCAGGTATTCAGACCCCGACGATCGTTATCAGCCAGCGCCAGACGTATCCGTCGCTCGATCAAGGAGACCGACTCGCTGTCCATCACCACCCCATCACGCCAGCGTGCCTGCTCCGACGTCACATCTGTTGCCATCAGACGCCAGGCAACCGTCTCTTTCAGCTGCTGAATGTCGCCGTCATCCATTTTTTGCAGTCGTGCCAGCGTTGGGATCATGGCTCGGGCATATTCCGCATCCTGGCGAGCCATACGGCTAAAGGCGAAACCGGTCATCTGGCGGGTAAAGTCGGTTGGGCCGGCGCTAGCGGCAAAATTTTCCACGGTAGCCGGATCGTTCTGCAAGGCCATAATCGCATCTGCCGTGGTTTTATAGTTATCGGGCAGCAATCTGGCGAGATAATTCACCAGACTGCCATTGCCGGCCTTCATGGCAAGACGGATACGCTCAAGCGTGGTATCAGGACTTTGCTGACCTGCGTTTTGCCAGACACGGAAGAGATCGTCACACACCGCCGGTAATGAGGTCCCCCGCAGCCAGATATCTTTCGCGCCACGCCAGGCTACCTGCTGCTGACCGGTCGCCCACATGGCATAGTTCCAGTTACAGCGCGCGGCAACCGGCTTTGGCTCTTGCGGACTGAAGCTGAGCAGTCCCTGCCAGTCCTGTCGCCGTGCCAGTTCATTAATAAAACGCGTCTCAAGAGTACGCGCCGGAGGAAGCGTCGGGTAGTGCTGAATAAACTGTTGCACCGCAGCACGGGTTTCATTTTGCAGATTCTGCGACAGCATCCGGTATTCCAGATAGGGGTACAGCGGATAGTCCCGCAGAGCCGGCATCAGCTGTTGCACCCTGTCCATCTGGTTGCTGTCCCAGGCCTGTTTAATCTGCTGATAACGATCGCGCTGTGCCTCAAGCGAATCTGCCCGGGCAACGCCAACTACCAGCGCCATGCAGGCGCCAGCCATCCACCACTGCCATTTGTCGACCATGACGTTCCTCTTATGCTGCTCACGAAATAGGGTTAACGTTTGGATAACCTTATCCCATGCTAACCAGGCGACGGCCAGGTTGCTATGACGATGACAAAATTTGTCCGCTACAGGTGATTGACCCCGGCCGGCAACTGAGGTTCACCACGGGATGCTAAACACCGGGCGGAAGTCTGATCGGCGTCACCTGGCAGAGCGGTTTGCGGCTGACGAGGTTCACTGTATAGTGACGTCACATCCTGACAAACCGGTCACCGGGCGGCACTATTATGGAAAACCGGCGCGATGAGCGCATTAGCAAACTGATACAGGCCCTCAGACGCACGGATAAAATACATCTGAAAGAAGCGGCCCGTCTGCTTGGCGTCTCGGAAATGACGATTCGCCGCGATCTGAGCGAAGCGCACCACGGCGTAGTACTGCTGGGTGGTTACATCGTCAGTCATTTGCGCCATTCTCCTCATCACTACTTCGTTTCCGACCAGCAATCGCAGAATGTGGCGCGGAAACGTCAGCTGGCGACTGTCGCAGCGCGCCTGATTGAAGCAGAAGACATTCTGTTCTTCGATTGTGGTACCACTATGCCCTGGATTATTGAGGCTATTCCGGATAATTTGCCTTTTACCGCCATCTGCTGCGCAATGAATACCTTTGTTGCGCTGAAAGAAAAACCGGCCTGCCGGCTGTTACTCAGTGGCGGCGAGTTTTCCGCCGACAACGCCATTTTCATGCCGCTTGGTCGCGTCAGCCTGCTGGAAACCCTGTGCCCTGACAAAGCCTTTATCTCCGCTGCAGGGATTGATGCACGTCAGGGAGTGACCTGTTATAACCTCAATGAGCTAGCGATAAAACATCAGGCATTGCAACGCGCCGGATGCAACATTCTGGTTGCCGACAGTACCAAATACAATAAAGTGCTACCCGCCCGAATTGGCGATCTGTCGCTATTCGATATGCTGATAAGCGACCGGCCGCCGGCGGCAGAATTAAGCCGCCAGCTGATAAAAAATCAGGTTCAACTGCAGGTTGCCGGCGACTGAATTCAGCGCTCAGACCCAGCGATGCTGCACAGCTTCACCATCGCGCAGACGCCGGAGATTATCGCAGACGCCTTTGACATTACCCGCCAGAGAAATATCGGTGACGCCGCCGAGGTGCGGGGTAGCAATAATGTTGTACTGAAACAGTTCATCATCGGCAGCAACCGGTTCCTGCCAGAACACGTCCAGTCCGGCGCCGGCAAGATGGCCGACTTCCAGTGCGGCAAGAAAAGGGGTCTTATCAATCAGGCCGCCGCGGCCAAGATTAATCAGAAAGCTGCCGGTTTTCATTTGCGCCAGTGCGGTTTCATCAATGATATGGTGCGTTTCTGCATTATCCGGCAGGCTGAGTATCACAAAATCGGCGGCAGCCAGCAATTCAGGAAGCTGATCCATCGTTCCCAGCCAGGCCAGACCATGGTCACGGGCAAACTGCTGGTCAGCGCGGCGTTTCACCCCAATTAACTGCATCTCAAACCCCGCCAGCCGGCGGCTGAGCGCTTTGCCTATTCCCCCCAGTCCTACCAGTCCGACGGTTTTGCCCTTCAGCGCCATGCCTACCGGAATACCAAGCTGCCCGCCGGCAATTGCAGCGGCAATCTCATGACTGCGTCGTGCCAGTCCCAGCATCATCCAGATTCCCAGCTCGGCTACTGAATCAGCATTACCGGAGCTATCAGAAGGTACATTTGCCACCGCGATACCACGCTGTCTGGCGGCCTGTAAATCGACACGCTCCAGCCCGGCGCCAGCCTGCTGAATAAGCTGCAGCCTGTCGGCGGTATTAAGCAGTGTTTCAGTGACATACGCCATGCCTGGGATAAGCGCATCAAACCCGGCCAGACTGCTTGCTGCATGTCCGGCCGACGCAATGAATTCCACGTCTGGTAACGTCTGACGGAACTGCTGGATCATGCCGCCCCAGGCGGTTTCTTCAGCACCAATCAATACTTTCATGGCTATCTCCCTGGTTTAAAAGATAAAAATCAGCATAGTCAGCTAAATGAACAACAAGCAAACAACGCTAAAGTCTACGCAGGATCGCAGCGAACGTTAGGCACATCGCTGTGCTTACGCGGCGAAAACGGCTAAACTTCGGGTTCAGAGTGGGCCTGCGTCGCCCCACCCACCCCATGATTAAGAGGCTTGTAGCAACGTGGCTCAATTTGTCTATAGCATGCATCGCGTCGGAAAGGTTGTTCCGCCGAAGCGTCATATTCTGAAAAATATCTCGCTGAGTTTTTTCCCCGGCGCCAAAATCGGCGTACTTGGCCTGAACGGTGCCGGTAAATCCACCCTGCTACGTATTATGGCAGGCATTGATAAAGATATCGAAGGCGAGGCGCGTCCTCAACCCGGTATCAAGATTGGCTACCTGCCGCAGGAACCAAAACTGAATCCGGCTCATAGCGTGCGTGAATCGGTGGAAGAAGCCGTGGCTGACGTTGTTAACGCGCTGAAACGTCTTGATGAAGTATATGCGCTGTATGCCGAACCGGAAGCAGATTTCGATAAACTGGCGGCCGAACAGGGCAAGCTGGAAGAGATTATCCAGGCGCATGATGGGCATAACCTCAACAACCAGCTGGAACGTGCCGCCGATGCGCTGCGTCTGCCAGACTGGGAGGCGAAAATTGAAAATTTGTCCGGGGGAGAACGTCGTCGCGTCGCCATCTGCCGCCTGCTTCTGGAAAAGCCGGATATGTTACTGCTCGACGAACCGACGAACCATCTGGATGCTGAGTCGGTCGGCTGGCTGGAACGTTTTCTGCATGATTTTGAAGGTACCGTGGTCGCCATCACCCATGACCGTTACTTTCTTGATAACGTTGCCGGCTGGATCCTCGAACTTGACCGTGGTGAGGGCATTCCCTGGGAAGGCAACTACTCCTCATGGCTGGAACAGAAAGATCAGCGTCTTGCCCAGGAAGCCTCTGCCGAAGCCGCCCGCCGCAAATCAATTGAGAAAGAGCTGGAATGGGTCCGTCAGGGCGCTAAAGGACGTCAGTCTAAGGGCAAGGCGCGCCTGGCCCGCTTTGAAGAACTCAACAGTACCGATTATCAGAAACGTAATGAAACCAACGAGCTGTTTATTCCACCCGGTCCGCGCCTGGGAGACAAGGTAGTTGAGGTTCAGGGACTGAGCAAATCCTATGGCGACCGGCTGCTGATCGACAACCTCACCTTTTCGCTGCCGAAAGGTGCCATTGTGGGCATTATCGGCCCTAACGGTGCCGGTAAATCCACCCTGTTCCGTATGTTGTCCGGTCAGGAACAGCCGGATTCCGGCTCAATCGAGCTGGGCGATACCGTGAAGCTGGCATCGGTGGATCAGTTCCGCGATGCCATGGACGATAAAAAAACCGTCTGGGAAGAAGTCTCTGGCGGCCAGGACATTATGCGTATCGGCAATTTTGAAATGCCCAGCCGGGCCTATGTCGGCCGCTTTAACTTTAAAGGCACCGACCAGGGTAAACGCGTTGGCGAGCTTTCCGGCGGTGAACGTGGTCGCCTGCATCTGGCCAAGCTGCTGCAGGTAGGTGGTAACCTGCTGCTGCTCGATGAACCAACCAATGACCTTGATGTGGAAACCCTGCGCGCACTGGAAACCGCGCTGCTGGAGTTCCCGGGATGTGCGATGGTTATTTCCCATGACCGCTGGTTCCTTGACCGTATCGCTACCCACATTATTGACTATCAGGATGAAGGCAAAGTCGAATTCTTCGAAGGTAACTTTACCGAGTATGAAGAGTACAAAAAACGCACCTTTGGTGCGGAGGCGCTGCAGCCTAAGCGCATGAAATACAAACGTATTACCAAGTAAAGAAAAAATGGCGGGTGGCATACCCGCCATTTCCCCCTTGTTATGGGCTGATTTACTGCCCGACAGAGTCACCGAGCATTTCACGCACCAGTTCGACACAACGCATAAAGCGTAAATCATAGTCGTCCTCGGTAACATGTTTATAAGCGATGTTATTTTCCTTCAGCAGGCTGACCAGCAGTGCCTGAAACGCCTTACGGTCAACTGAACTGCCAAGGCTGCGCAACCCGTCCGCTACCCAGGGCACATTGTTTTCCACCAGGATGACCAGATCAAAACGATACTCATCAATCAGCGCCTGAACAAAAGGATGCTCCCGCCCTTCGTATTGCTTACAGAATGCCTGGGTGGTAACAAAATCGGTATCGATAAACGCCACGCGATTCGCATATTTTACTGCAAAATCAATATACTGAGCCTGGCCCAATGCAATTTTGTCATAATCCGAATATTGCAATGCCATCTCATCGCCACCAAGATGAGAGAAGACATAATCACGGCCATATTCCCAGGCGCTGGTGGTATTAAAAATAGTGGCTAGTTTGTTGACCAACGTCGACTTACCGCTCGATTCACCGCCCAGAATTGCCACAGTCCGGGCAAAAAATGGCTTAACCTCGGTAGGAATATACTCCCAGTAACGAAAAGGATTGCGGCGAATCTGGGCACCGCTGATATTCATAAATGAGCGTCGCGGATCAATAACCCGCGCGTCAATACCCAGCCAGCGACGAAACTGCGGCGCATCGCCTTCTTCACTGGTATACACCCGATCGGCAGTAATACCTTTCTCCGCCATAAAAACGCCGATCCCTTTGCTCCAGACATCCCAGCCGTGGGGATATGGCTCCATCCCCTGCTCGTTAAAAGCATGAATATGAATATTTTTCTGATACTTGAAGGTTTGCAGCAACCAGCGCAGCCGGTCGCTAATGGTTGGCTGCTGTGACATCGCGCTGTTTTCAAACAGCTGTAAATCACGCACGTCGTCATAACCCATAATGATATGTAACTCATCAACCTGACTACAGGCGCGCTGAATCAGGTATACATGGCCAGTATGAAGCGGATAAAACTTGCCGAATACCACCCCGACCGTCTTTTCGCGACGCGGAAATTCCAGCCCGAGAAAGCGATGTAACGCTTCCAGCTTTTGTGCACTGGGGCTTTTAATTTTCGCGTTGAGAAGCTGGCTCAGATAACCTTTGGTCATCCCGCTGGCATCCGCCACCTGCTGCAGCGTGTGCCCCTGCTGACGAATAGCCGTTTTCAGATAATCAAACGATGACACCCTATGCCCCTTGCTCAATAAAGCGTTATCTTTCAGTATGGCAATAATTGATAAAAGTCAGAAATCATCAAGAATCGTCAGCGCATCCATGAGTTTTTTCACCCCGAATACCTGCATATTCTCCGGCGCTTTTTTCGGAACATTGGCCTGTGGGACAATCGCCCGACGGAAGCCATGCTTAGCCGCTTCGGCAATACGCTCCTGGCCACTAGGTACCGGACGAATTTCCCCAGCCAGTCCGACCTCACCAAAGACCACCAGGTCCTGGGGTAACGGCCGGTCACGCAGACTGGACACCATCGACAACAACAAAGCCAGATCGGCACTGGTTTCCGTTACCTTGACCCCGCCGACCACATTAACAAACACATCCTGGTCGGCCATCTGCAAGCCGCCATGCCGGTGTAACACCGCCAGCAGAATCGCCAGCCGGTTTTGTTCAAGCCCAACGGCCACCCGACGTGGATTGGCCATCATGGAGTGATCCACCAGCGCCTGAATCTCCACCAGCAGCGGCCGGGTACCTTCCCAGACCACCATCACCGAACTGCCCGACGTCACCTCATCGCCACGACTGAGAAAAATTGCCGAAGGATTATTCACTTCGCGCAATCCCTGCCCGGTCATCGCGAAAACCCCCAGTTCATTCACCGCGCCGAAACGATTTTTATGGCTCCGCAGCGTGCGAAAACGTGAATCCGCATCACCATCCAGCAGCACAGAACAGTCGATACAATGTTCCAGCACTTTTGGCCCGGCCAGCGAGCCATCTTTGGTCACATGGCCTACCATCACGATTGCCACGCCCTGGGTTTTCGCAAAGCGGGTCAGCCAGGCGGCGGTTTCACGAACCTGAGCCACACTGCCTGGCGATGACTGGATATCCGCCATGTGCATCACCTGAATGGAGTCGATCACCATCAGTTTTGGCTGTTCCTGCCCGGCAATCAGACAGATCTGTTCGATACTGGTTTCCGACAGCATATTCAGGTTATCCGTCGGAAGTCCCAGCCGGTGAGCCCGCATTGCGACCTGTTGCAGAGACTCTTCCCCGGTGACATACAGGGTTTTCATCTGCGTGGAGATCTTACACAGCGTCTGCAGCAGCAGCGTACTTTTTCCGGCGCCGGGGTTACCGCCAATCAGAATGGCGCTGCCGGGCACCACACCGCCCCCCAGTACCCGGTCAAATTCTTTAAAGCCAGTGGAAAACCGTGGCAACGCTTCAAGACTGATCTCTGAGAGTTTCTGTACACGACTGGTGCCGGCGCTGCCGGCATATCCGCTCAGACGCTCATTACGGCTCGCCGTGGGTGAGGCCGCCAGCCGCACTTCGGTAATGGTATTCCAGGCATGGCAGGCGCTGCATTGCCCCTGCCAGCGTGGATAATCTGCACCGCATTCATTACAGACAAATGCGCGTTTTGCCCCTTTGGCCAATTTAACCTCAGTTATCTTTCATCGTTACTCAGCGTACAGCTCAGCATACACCAGACGCCCATCAGATCGGCGTGACGGATAGACACTTTCGCCTTTTCATTCACTTTGGGCTTAGCATGATAAGCAATCCCCAATGCCGCCGCTTTCATCATCAGCAGATCGTTAGCACCATCGCCGATGGCCACGGTTTGCTCTGCCGGCACCGTAAACTGCTCCGCCAGCTTCTGCAGCGTATTTGCTTTATAGCGGGCATCAACGATATCGCCAATCACCTTACCGGTCAGCTTACCCGCTTTAATTTCCAGCTGATTGGCCACCGCCGCCGACAAACGCAGCTTGTCGCGTAAATAATCGGCAAACCAGGTAAAGCCCCCTGACGCGATAGCGACATGCCAGCCATAGTCGTGCAAGGCGCTAACCAGCTGGGTTAATCCCGGCATCAGCGGCAGTGTTTCCCGCACCCGATCTAATATCTTAGCATCAGCGCCGGCCAGCGCCGCGACGCGTTCACGCAGGCTGGTGGCAAAATCAAGATCACCGCGCATGGCCCGTTCCGTTACCGCCGCCACCTGCTCACCACAGCCGGCCAGCCGGGCAATTTCATCAATACACTCAATGTCGATCGCCGTCGAATCCATATCCATCACCAGCAGACCGGGATTGCGCAGGCTGGGTATTTTACCCAGCGGCGCCACATCAAACTTTTCAGCGTGCGCCAGCAGAGTCGCCGCCGGTGTTAAGGCCCCGGCGAGACGAATCACTTTATACTCCCCAATACTCCAGGCGCTGACTATCACCATGGCGGCCCCCAGTTTATGCTGGAACAGGGCCAGACGTGCTTTATCCAGTTCACGCCCATAGAGCAGCCAGCCTGAGCGTCCGGCATGATAATCCAGCGGCATGACCTCATCACCACTGAGTGACAGCGGCAGTCCCGGCCAGAGAGAAACATCGGCAGGCAGGTCGCGCCAGGTAAGACGATTTGGCATCACAACTCCTGTAAAGGGGATATTTTAACCACGCAAGAGGCTACCCTGTCAGCGGCGCTTCTGGCAACATAAAGCGTCGAAAGCCGGTACAAAATATGAAGGTTCGCTATGGCTAAAGCCAAACTTAAATTTCGCCTGCACCGTACGGTGATCGTACTGATCTGCCTGGCGTTACTGGTGGCCCTGATGCAGGGTGCCTCCTGGTTCAGTCTCGGGCATCAGCGCGCGCAGTCGCAGCAGAGCGAAGAGCTGGCACGCACCCTGACCCGGCAGGTGGCCTGGAGCCTGACGCCTCTGATGAGTAATCCACAGGATAATCAGACAAAAATTGCCGGAATTCTCGACGCATTAACCGATAACAGCCGTATTCTTGATGCCGCCGTGTATGACAATGGCGGCACGCTGGTGGCCCATAGTGGCCAGAATATCAGCGTGCGTGACCGTCTGTCGCTGGACGGCAAACGCGCGGGAAGCTATTTCAATCACCAGATTGTACAGCCGCTGGAAAATAAAGAAGGGCCGCAGGGTTTTTTACGCCTGACTCTGGATACACACGTACTGGCTACCGAATCACGCCAGGTGGATAACACCACCAATGTTCTGCGACTGATGATGTTACTGGCGCTGGCAATCGGCATCATTCTGACCCGATCGCTGCTGCGCGATCGCCGCACCCGCTGGCAGCAATCGCCGTTTCTGCTCACCGCCAGTACGCCGGTGGTTGATGATGAGGAAAATGAAGAAACTTCATCATCAGACCCGCCCACCCCGAAAGATGAAAAAACATCCGGTTAACCCCTGACAGATTTGCGTGACTCCGCTTGGTGCATTAGTCACTATGTTTAAACAAAAAATAAACATAGTGTTATCCCCTTCACCGTGGAGTCTTTTTATGCCCCAGGAAAATGCACGTATTCTGACCACCCATGTTGGCAGTCTGGCTCGCCCGCCTCACCTGCTCGACCTGATGAAAGCAAATATTGAAGGTGCAGAAAATCAGGCTCAGCTTGATGCCTGCATTACTGACGCGGTGGAAGAATCCGTCGCCCAACAGGTCGCTGACGGCATTGATATTGTCACCGATGGCGAAATGTCGAAAGTTGGTTTTTTTGCCTATGTACGCGATCGTATGACCGGATTTTCACCCCGTCCTGGCCAGCGATACACCGCCTTTGATGCCGAAGTCGAGGCCTTTCCGGAATATTATCAACACTATTTTGGCGAAGCGATGCTGGGTGGCAATCTGGTGCCTTTTGTCCCGGTTGCCTGCACCGGGCCGGTCAGTTATTACGGTACTGCCCAGCTACAACGAGACCTTGATAACCTGCGCCAGGCGCTGAATAAAACACCGGCACACAGCGCCTTTGTTCCTTCAGTGGCCCCCACCGGGGTCGGCACTAATGCGTTTTATGCCAGTGAAGGCGAGTATCTGCAAGCGGTCGCCGAAGCGCTGCGCGTTGAGTATAAAGCCATTATTGATGCGGGTTTCAGTATGCAAATTGACGATCCTTTTCTGCCGGATTTATTTGCCGACCGCCACGCAGATAGTCAGACTATCCGGCAGAAAGCAGCGGAGTACGTCACGATACTCAACCACGCACTGCGTGGTCTGCCGCAGGAAAAAATCCGTTACCACACCTGCTATAGCATCAATGAAGGCCCACGCATTCATGACGTTCCCTTTATTGAATTTGTCCGCTATATGCTGGCAATCAACGCCGCTGATTATTCGTTTGAAGCCGGTAACGTGCGCCACGAGCATGAATACCATATCTGGGAGCAGCTGAAATTACCTGCTGGTAAACGTTTAATACCCGGGGTAATTTGTCACGCCAGCAACACCGTTGAGCATCCGGAACTGATCGCCGAACGCCTGATCCGGTTTGCCGAACGGGTAGGACGTGAAAATGTGCTGGCAGGCGCCGACTGTGGTTTCTCCTCGCAGGCAACCTATCGCCCTGAAGTCCATCCAACGGTGGTCAGGGAAAAGTTTCGCGCCATGCGCGCCGGTGCCGAACTGGCCAGTAAAAAACTCTGGGGGCGTTAAACAGAAAACGCGCAGAACCACAACAAAACCGGGCTGGCACATGCCAGCCCTCGGTGGAATCAGGCTTAATCTGCTAACAGAACCGATTCAAGCGCGATTTTCACCATGTCGTTGAAGGTTGTCTGCCGTTCAGCCGCCGTAGTTTGCTCGTGGGTACGAATATGGTCAGATACGGTGCAGATAGCCAGCGCTTTGGCGCCGAATTCAGCAGCGACACCGTAGATGCCGGCAGCTTCCATTTCCACGCCAAGAATACCGTACTTCTCCATAACGTCGAACATTTCCGGGTCCGGGCTGTAAAACAAGTCGGCGGAAAATAAATTACCGACCTTGGCCTCAATCCCCAATGCTTTTGCCGCATCAACCGCATTACGCACCATGTCAAAATCGGCAATCGCGGCAAAATCATGATCTTTAAAGCGCATACGGTTAACCCTGGAATCGGTACTGGCTCCCATCCCAATCACCACTTCACGCAATTTGACATCGCTACGCACCGCGCCACAGGAACCGATACGAATAATTTTTTTGACGCCAAAATCGGTAATCAGCTCTTTGGTGTAGATGGAACAGGAAGGAATCCCCATGCCGTGTCCCATCACCGAGATCGCCCGGCCTTTATAATTGCCGGTGTAACCCAGCATACCGCGCACATTGTTAACTTCGCGCGGGTTTTCCAGAAAAGTTTCCGCAATATGTTTGGCTCTCAGCGGGTCACCTGGCATCAGTACAACATCGGCAAAGTCGCCCAATTCAGCATTAATATGTGGTGTTGCCATTTTTCTTCCTTAATTGCTTTAGCCGGGCAATCACCCGACGTGATAATCATCAGATTAAAAAATAGATTTACCGTATTCCATCGCCGATAAACCAAAATATTTCGCCACCGTCTGACCGATATCCGCAAAGGTATTGCGCTGACCGAATGAGCCAGGCTTAATATGCTGGCCATAGATCAGAACCGGAATATGTTCGCGGGTATGGTCGGTCCCCTGCCAGGTGGGATCACAACCGTGATCGGCCGTCAGAATCAGCATATCGTTCTCTTTCATCCCGGCCATCAGTTCCGGCAATCGGCGGTCGAACAGTTCCAGACCGGCGGCGTAACCGGCTACATCACGCCGGTGGCCCCAGGCCGAGTCAAAATCAACAAAATTTGTAAATACAATGCTGTTGTCCGGGGCTTGCTGTATTTCCCTGACCGTTGCGTCAAACAACGCGTCAAGACCGGTCGCTTTGACTTTTTTAGTAATCCCGACCTGGGCATAGATATCAGCAATTTTACCGACAGATATCACCTCACCGCCCTGCTCCTCCACCAGCTTTTGCAAAATAGTGGGGGCCGGCGGTTCAACCGCCAGGTCATGGCGATTACCGGTGCGGGCAAACTCCCCGGCTTTTTTACCAATGAACGGGCGGGCAATAACGCGGCCAATGTTGTATCCCCCCTCGGTCAGAGCTTCACGGGCAATTTCGCAAAGGGTATACAGACGTTCAAGACCAAAGGTTTCCTCATGACAGGCAATCTGGAATACCGAGTCAGCAGAGGTATAGAAAATCGGTTTACCGGTTCTCATATGCTCTTCACCCAGCTTATCAAGAATCACCGTACCCGAGGCATGGCAGTTTCCAAGATAACCTGGCAAATCCGCCTTTTTAACCAAGGTGTCGAGCAGCGCCTGGGGGAAACTGTTTTCTGTCTCAGTGAAATATCCCCAGTCAAACAGCACCGGTACACCCGCGATTTCCCAGTGGCCGGAGGGCGTATCCTTGCCTGAAGAGAGTTCGCTGGCATAGCCATAAGCACCAATAATTTCTGCGTTACTGTCCAGTCCCGGTGGAAAACGTCCGCTAGAAGCTTCCGCCGCTTTACCCAACCCCAACGCAGTCAGATTCGGCAAATGGAGCGGGCCTTTACGTCCTTTATCCGCCTCGCCCCGGAAACAGGCTTCAGCAATATGCCCCAGCGTATCGGAGCCGGCGTCACCGAATTTATCGGCATCTTTACTGGCACCAATACCAAACGAATCAAGCACCATAATAAACGCACGTTTCATACAAGCCTCCTGCGTGCATACGCGACAGGTAAAATTAAGCGATCAGATCAGTATGCCGTTTCTTCACTCACTGTGCGATAAATAAGTGGCATTTTAGCCGCCGGTTTATCACGAATTGTGATCGCATACCCTGCCATCGCAGCAGCTTACCGCCAGCACCACTGACTGTTGTTGAAAAAAGAAAGGGCCGCTGCCTGTGATGCAGATAAAAACCGGGTGTTCCCAGCCCGGCCCGGCTGATTAATAGTGACTGTCGCTGTTTGTGTTGTGATAACCACAGGCGTGCAACAGGCTGGTTAACAGGCTGGATGCCCCGAAGCGAAAATGACGGGCATCCGCCCAATCTGTGCCCAGAATATCATCTGCCAGCTGCAAATAGACCGCCGCGTCATCCACCGTGCGTACGCCTCCTGCCGGCTTAAAACCCACCCGCTCTGCGACGCCTTGTTCTTTGATGACGCGCAGCATGATTTCGGCAGACTGCGGCGTGGCGTTAACCGCCACTTTACCGGTGGAGGTTTTGATAAAATCTGCGCCAGCGTCAATCGCGATCTGCGAGGCCTGACGTATTAGCGATGGCTGCTGCAACTCTCCGCTTTCGATAATGACTTTTAATAATACCCCGGCCTGGTGACAAACCGTTTTACAGGCTTTAACCAGTTCAAAACCAACCTCTGAGTTACCTGCCATCAGCGCGCGATAAGGAAATACCACATCAACTTCATCGGCACCATAGGCAATGGCGGCACGGGTTTCGGCCAGTGCAATATCAACATCGTCGTTACCATGCGGAAAATTGGTGACCGTAGCAATACGTACCTCCGGTGTACCCTGTTCACGCAGCGCTTTGCGCGCAACCGGGATAAAACGCGGGTAGATGCAGATGGCCGCCGTATTTCCCAGCGCAGTTTTGGCCTGTTTGCATAATGCGATAACCTTTTCATCGTTATCGTCATCATTGAGGGTGGTCAGGTCCATCAGTTTTAACGCTCTTACAGCGGTTACTGCTTTGTCGGTCATTCTGTCATTGCTCCGGTTAACAGTCCGATACCATTATCGTGGCCTGCAATGTTACTATCATAACAACCCTGACTGAAGAAAGGTATGATCTGCCGGGGCATAGCCAAATAAAAATGGTTATAAAAACAATAAAAAACGAACATAAGTCACAAAAACAAGCACAACCCCGGTACGGATCGCACAGCGAAAAATGTTATTATTTTAACATTCATGTTATGAATTTTTATCCGCTGCCGGCTCAGCGGATTCAGATAGCAAAAAGTTCGCGGGTATTGGCCCGGATGGTTGCCGCAATATGCTGCGGGGATTCACTGCGCAGCTCACACAAAACGCGCCAGACGTCGGCAATGCGTTCCGGCCGGTTAGGTTGCCCCTGATAGCCCTGCAAGGGCATATCCGGTGCATCGGTTTCCAGCAGCAGCGCGGAAAGTGGCAACCGGGCAATGGTCTGACGGGTCTTACTGGCCCGCGGCCAGCTAATGGTGCCACCCACACCAATTTTATAACCGAGCCGGACAAAGGCTTCAGCCTGTGACAGGCTGCCGGCAAAACCGTGTATCACCCCGCAGCGCGTCAGCGGAAAACGGCGCAGGTGCCAGGCGAGCTTGTCATGGGTCCGCCGTGAGTGGAGAATAACCGGTAAATCGTAATCACGTGCCAGCCGCAACTGCGCTTCCAGTAATGCCTGCTGACGTTCAAATTGCGGCGTATCAATGTATAAATCCAGCCCAATTTCGCCAATTGCCACCAGGCTGGCCGGGCGTTGCCGCACAATCTGTTCCAGCGTGGCTATATCGGCATCCTGCTGATGATGGTCAATGAAGACCGGATGCAGTCCCAGTGCAGCGTGAAGCGGCTGCCAGCGTTGGGCCAGCGCCAGCACGGCGGGGAAGCGGGCAGCGACGGTCGCCGGCACGATAATTTTTTCAATGCCTGCCGCGGCGGCACGCGCCAGGCTGTCGGCTTCATCACCACTGAACGGCGGAAAATCAAAATGACAGTGGGTATCGACAAACAGCGCGCTCACGCCAGCGAGTCCTCATCATAACGGGCATCATTTCCGGCGCAAGGAGCTGGCGGCAGACGGCGGAATTGGCCACCGCTGCCGGTGGCGTCACCCGCTGCGGACGGCCACAAGCATCATTGCCACTCAGCCAGCGTCCGATGGTGGAGAGGAAATAACGACCACAACGCCGGCCCAGATGATAGTCCTGATTGAGGGAAGTAATACGGCTGCCAAGGGCCATACTCATTAATGGCTGTGATGGAAAAATCTCGATAATGCGTAATCCTGCCGGCGGATTATCAATATAGTGCTGGATCTCGCGGTAGCTTGCTTCATGCACCTGCAACAGGTTTATCAGCGGCTGTAAAGCGCTGTCACTGAGCCAGCGTTCGATGCGTTTTACCCACTGCGAGCTGTACACCATCTGCGAGGGTACGGTCCTGATCACCACGATCGTTTGCGCCCCCAGCTGTGCGGCCTGGCGTACCGGTATCGCGTCGGTAATTCCTCCATCCAGATAGCTGACGCCTTCCAGCATCACGCCAGGACGGTAAAATCCCGGTATGGCGCTGGATGCGCGAATAATATCCAGCCAGTTTTCCGGGGTCGGTTTAAAGTAAAAAGGCCGGTAATCATCGCTGCGACAGGCACACATATAAAAATCCCGGCCGTTGTCAAAGCGCTGGCCGGCAACGTGCATCGCCAGCGGCAACTCAGCCCTGGTGATATCCACCAGCCAGTCGAGGTCAATCAAATGCCCGCCGCGCACAAAGCGTAGCGGATTAAAAAAGCGTTTGCTGGTGGTGTAACGCGTGATCACTCGCCGGGCATAACCGGGTTGGTCACAGACAAAAGCAGAAAGATTTTGCGCCCCAGCCGACGTGCCAAGGTAAAGATCAAACGGATCAAAGCGCGCCCGCTGGAATTCATCCAGCACGCCTGCGGTAAAAATCCCCCGTTGTCCGCCGCCTTCGCACACCAGAGCCAGTTTGCCCGGACGGAAAGGCTGCAGCGCCAACGGCTCACCGGTACCCAATGTTATGGGAATATATTCGCCCACGCCTTTGCCCCCGTACAAAAAACAGACGAAGCATAGCAAACCTTTGGCACTTCAGATTGTACTTAAAAAGCGTTTTGACCAGACAAAAAGGCATTCCCAAAGGAATGCCTTTTTTACATCCGATCTGATGAGATCAGCGTATTATCATGACCTGAGGAACCACAATGACATCCGACTTATAACCGTTTGCGGCCGGTAAACAGGCTGACAAGGAAAATAATAATAGCCACAACAAAGACGATTTTTGCTGCCATCGCGGCGGTACCTGCCAGGCTTCCGAAGCCAAGAGCCGCTGCAATAATCGCAATAATCAGAAAAATAATACCCCAACGTAACATAAGCCTCTCCTTAACCATGGTGATAATCGAATTGCTTTGTATTATCCCTCAGCACTCAATAGCCACTGAGTCTCTCTCTTCTGGATTAATTTAAGTCTGGCTTGCTGTTTTACCCGACCTGAATATCTTACGGTTTGACTGTAAGATCGTTTTTCACGCTCTTGACGCCTTCAATGGCTTTGGCGATTCCTTCGGCGCGCTGAGACTGCGCCTGGTTATCTACCGTACCGGAAAGTTGCACCACGCCACTGGTGGTAGTCACCTTCACTTTCCGCGACGGAACAATGTCATCAGCTAACAGTTTAGCTTTTATTTCACTGGTCGTTGCGGTATCACCCGCATACCCTTTCAGCGTCTGCCCCTTGCTCTCTTTTAGCTGCAGCTGGTCAGTGACAGACTTCACACCGGCTACGCTGCGGGCCAGCGCCAGCGCGTTATCAGCCTGCTGCCGGTCGGCAACAAAACCGCTGAGCGTTACCACCCCTTTTTGGGTTTTCACCGAAATATCTGTGCTTTTTATCGCACTGTCGTTAACTAACGCCGCTTTAACTTTAGCCGTAATACCACTATCGTCCATATAGCTGTCGACTTTTTTCATCGAACTATCAATTTTTGCCCCTGCATCACTGGCCGCGCTTTTCACTTTACCGCTGAGGCTGTCATCGGCAGACGCCACCCCCGTTAGCAATAGCATGCCAGCCATTATTGCCAGCAGGTTTTTTATCTTCTGCGATTGATTCATTATTCGCGTCCTTCTTGCTGAGTCCATCCACACAGTGAGCCTGTAAGCCACAAACGGCGTGGCAGCCGGCGAATACCGGGCCTCTGATACCGAATTAATCAGTGCCGGGTGTTAATAAATATAGTGTGTTTATGGAATATCACCTGCTCCGACGGCAGATTTGCGCAGAAAAGCGACATAACGCAGCGTTTTTAGGAGGGTTCTGCAACATATTGCGGCACAATGCCGACCGGTTGCTGACCCGCTAACGGGCCAGATTATTGAGTAAAAAGAAACTCACCGGGGACTCCTCGATCAATGCTCGCGGGTTTTCCGGAAATTTATCTCAGGAAAACGCTCCTGGGTCAGATTGAGGTTAACCATAGTCGGCGCGATATAGGTAAGGTTGTTGCCGCCATCCAGCGCCAGATTAACTTCATTCTTGCGCTGAAACTCGTCAAATTTTTTCGCGTCACCACTTTCCACCCAGCGCGCGGTAGCCACATTGACCGATTCATAGATCGCCTCCACGTTGTATTCGCTTTTCAGGCGCGCCACAACCACATCGAACTGCAGCACCCCCACCGCACCGACAATCAGATCGTTATTGGCAACCGGGCGGAAAACCTGCACGGCGCCCTCTTCTGAAAGCTGGACTAATCCCTTAAGCAACTGTTTTTGTTTCAGCGGATCGCGCAGCCGGATACGGCGAAAAAGTTCCGGCGCAAAGTTCGGTATCCCCGTAAACTTCATGGTTTCACCCTGGGTAAAGGTGTCTCCTATCTGAATGGTGCCATGGTTGTGTAATCCAATGATATCGCCCGGATAAGCCTCTTCGACATGCGCCCGGTCGCCGGCCATAAACGTCAGCGCGTCAGAAATCACTACGTCTTTGCCGGTTCGAACCTGACGTAACTTCATGCCTTTTTCATACTTACCGGAAACCACACGCATGAAAGCCACCCGGTCACGGTGTTTGGGATCCATATTGGCCTGGATTTTAAAAATAAACCCGCTGAATTTTTCTTCAGATGCTTCAACGCGACGGGTATCGGAAACCCTCGGCATGGGTGCCGGGGCCCAGCTGATCAGGCCATCAAGCATATGGTCGACGCCAAAGTTACCCAGCGCAGTGCCAAAAAATACCGGCGTCAGTATGCCCGCAAGAAACGCCGCGTGATCAAATTCATTAGAGGCCCCTTTTACCAGTTCCAGTTCATCACGCAGCTGACTGGCGAGGTCTTCACCAACAGCATCATCCAGTTCCGGATTGTGCAGCCCTTTCACAATGCGCGTGGCCTGAATGGTATGTCCCATACCCGACTGATAAAGATAGGTTTCATCGTTATAGAGGTGATAAACCCCTTTAAACAATTTGCCGCAACCAATTGGCCAGGTGACAGGCGCACAGGCAATTTTCAGTTCGTTTTCCACTTCATCAAGCAGCGCCATCGGATCGCGGATATCACGGTCAAGCTTGTTCATAAACGTCAGAATCGGCGTGTCGCGCAGGCGCGTCACTTCCATCAGTTTACGGGTGCGATCCTCAACCCCTTTTGCCGCATCAATCACCATCAGACAACAGTCAACCGCAGTCAGAGTGCGGTATGTGTCTTCGGAGAAATCTTCATGGCCGGGGGTATCAAGCAGGTTAACCAGCGCCTCACGATAGGGAAACTGCATCACCGAGGTGGTAATAGAAATACCGCGCTGCTTCTCCATTTCCATCCAGTCAGATTTTGCATGCTGGCTGGAACCTCGCCCCTTAACCGTTCCGGCAGTCTGGATCGCCTGGCCAAACAGCAACACTTTTTCAGTGATCGTGGTTTTACCGGCGTCGGGGTGGGAAATAATGGCAAAGGTGCGGCGGCGCGCAACTTCTTGCATAAATGGCGCATTAGACATATTGGTTTGATTCGCTCAATCAGGCTGCATTGCTGGCTTTTCAGCCGCAATACAGCACCTTGTTAATAACAATGGCCGGCATTTTCGCCGATTGGCCACTGAGAAACAATCATTGTCAAAGAAAGGATTGACCGGTCAGGGTTCAGTGTCGCCCGGACCAGACCAGCGTAATTGCATTGACATCGTTGTGTTGCAGCGTGAAAACCAGCTCCATTCCCTGAAAGCGGTAACAACGCCGCTGAATATCCTGATAGCTCTCATACACGCCGGTGCCATAAGCTTGCAAAACCGCCTGCTCTGTCGAACCAATATGGATACCGCGCGCGGTGCGCAGTACGGGCGAGTGGAGAGTAATTTGTGCGATACGGTAGCTGTCGATTTCCTGACGCTGTTTTTCCCAGTCGAGATTAGAGGTGTAGAGGGTAAAGCTATCATACTGATAACGATAAAATTTATACCCCCCTCCCTCTTCCGGAGATGAGCCAACATAATCGCTGTGGCTGGCAGGACCGAGTTTTTCAGCCAGAGCGCTATCCCAGAACGCCATTAACGCCACCTTGTGCTGGTTAATGATCACCGTAAAATCAGCGCGATTTAACGGCAATGCAGCCTGCTCTGTGATCAGGCGTTGGGTTGGCGCAGATGCTAGCTCAGAGGCTTTGATCATTCTTGCCGGCCAGCCAGCCAGTCCCGTGGCAGTCAGAGCCAGAACCACAATTTTATTCATCATGTTAACGCTCCCGCACATTTAATGACAGCTGCTGGCTGGCTTGGCGGAAGTTACCTGCAGCAGTACCGGCGTATAATGATTAGCATTAACCTGATGCATTAATGTCCCCGTCAGGACATAACAGCCTTCCGGCAAATTAATCTTGTTACGATTCACAATCTGCATATCACTGACGTTATCTTCCTGCTGAGCGTTGGGATCGTTAATATCAACTCCCGGTACCGGCATTACCGTAATAGGTTTATCCAGTTCCAGTACTGCCACTTTTACCTGCTGATCATCCGGTCCGTCACCATATCCCGGCGGACCATCAAAGGTCTGCAGGGAAACCTGGCCACTCAGTGTCACTACTTCAGGTTGATAATGGTAAGTTTCAGCCGCACCAGCAGCCGTGGTCATAAAAAAAACGCTGAGAAAAAGCAAAGAAAAGGGACGAAAGCCGTTCATGCCCGGTTCCTGTTGATGACACGTTGGCAAATTTTTGCCTGAAAAGACGCCCTGGCGCCACCCTTTTTATGTTTCTATGCGGAGCAACAGCAGCAGTGTTATTGTCCGGTTGCTGTTTTGCTGGCCGTTGCTGTTAGTCATCAGGGCGTCAGCCCTGCCCAGGACTATCCGGCAACAGGCGGCGGTGTAAATCCGACAACGATGAGACTTCCCAGTCGCAACGTATCCCCTCAGGCGCTGGCTGCCCGGTCGCATTCAGCCAGCAGCTGGCAAAACCGGCATTCATTGCCCCGAGAATATCGGAGTCAGGATTATCACCTACCATCATGACCCGCTGACGTGGTGGGTGCCCCATTAACTCAAGCGCATGATCAAAAATAGCCGGATGTGGTTTTGCCACTCCAACCTGTTCAGAGATCACCACAAATTTAAAATGACTGAGCAGGCCAGTACGCGCCAGTCGCGCCTGCTGCAACGCACTAAAACCGTTGGTAATAATACCCATTTCTACTTTATCTTTTAATGCGTTAAGTAAACTAATTGCGCCCGGCAACGGGTGACAAATTTCTGCCATCGCCTCAAGAAAGCGTTGATTCAGTTCTTGTGGTTCGACACGCAACTTTTCTGCCCAACCGGCAAAGCGGCGATGTTGCAACTGTAGTGCGGTGATGGCACCGTTCTGGTACTCAACCCAGAGTGGTTTATTTACCGCCTGATAGGCACTGTAATCTTCGCGGGTAAAATCGATTTTATAGCGGAGAAACATCTGCCGAAGACCGGCATAAGCATCAAAATGAAACAGCGTGTCGTCAGCATCAAAAAGGATCCAGTCCCAGTTTGTCAGCATGGCTTATATCCTGTCGGTCAATAATTACAATGTCAGCGCCATGACAACGGCGTCTTCACGCCCGTTTGCAGACGGATAATAATGGCGTCGCAACGACACTTCATTGAACCCCTGCTGGCGGTAAAGTGCCAGAGCGGCCAGGTTCGAAGCCCGGACCTCAAGCCACAAGGTCATCACATTGTGCTTTTCCAGCTCGCAAACCAGGTGACTCAACAGCTGGCGGCCAAAACCACGGCGCTGGTAGACCGGGTCCACGGCCAGATTGAATAACGTGGCCTCATCAAGGACCACTTGCGTAATGGCAAATGCAGCCATCTCGCCATCACAATCCAGGCGAAAATTCATAAAACGTTCCCCCTGATTAGCCTGCAGGGTTTGCGCACTCCAGGGAAAAGCATGGCTGCGTTGTTCAATGTCAAACGCCCGCGATAGATCGGCGGCTGTCAGTAAAGAAATGCTGTTCATATTGGCAAATTTGCTGCCAGAGCGCCCGTTTGGCGCCGGCATCGTAATAAAGCGTGTCCAGCGCCGGCGTGAGCAGCGCTACCTTGTGGTTTTCTGTCGCCTGGATACCCAGATACCAGCGCGGGCAGTCGTTGATGTCGTTTACCATCGCCAGCTGATCTGGCGTCAGCGTGAATACCTGCTGTGGCGTCAGCATCAGGCTTTTCAGCACATCAGCCACCAGCGGCTCACTTTGCGCAGGCGGGACTGAGGCGACAATAAGCAGCCGGGTTGCAGGCGGAATTGTCACAACGATATCACCCTGCAACGCCTGAGGGCGACGCAGGCGGTACTGGGTTATCCCCATCTGCTGTAATAACCAGTCTCGTCTTACCGACACAATCTCTCCTGCCCAAACAACGAATGCGAGGCTATGCTAGCAAACCCGTCGAATCTGTGCCAACAAACCACTATAATCGCCGCTCTGATTACACAGGAGCCATTGATGTCAGCATATTCCCCGGCCAGTGAAGTGATCCTGCGCCATAGTGATGAATTTACCGGACGCCGCGTTTTATTTGCCGGCGATTTACAAGATAGCCTGCCCGGCGAACTAACCACCACGCTAAGCCGGGCATACAGCCAACAATATCATCACTGGCAGAGACTGAACCGCCTGATGGGTGAACATGCACAATATGGCCTGACAGCCAATGCCGGAACCCTCAGCGACTGTGATACGCTTATCTATTACTGGCCGAAAAATAAACCCGAAGCACAATATCAGCTGCATAATCTGCTATCACTGCTGCCGATCGGCAGTGATATTTTTATCGTTGGCGAAAATCGTAGCGGCGTGCGCAGCGCTGAACAGCTGTGCTCACCTTTTGCACCCCTGGTTAAAATTGACGGCGCCCGCCGTTGCGGACTGTACCATGGCAGGCTGGAAAAACAGGCAACCTTCGACGCTGATGCATGGTGGCATAACTACACGCTCAATGGCCTGACGATTAACACGCTGCCGGGGGTATTCAGCCACGATGGGATTGATAGCGGCAGTGCGCTGCTACTTTCAACGCTGCGGCCACATACCAAAGGTAAGGTGCTGGATGTCGGCTGCGGTGCCGGTGTACTGCCGGCGGTTCTCGCCAGCCATTCACCGAAAGTACGTTTATGGTTGTGCGATGTCAGTGCAATGGCCCTCAGTGCCAGCAAAGCGACCCTGGCGGCAAACGGAATTGAAGGCGAAGTATTTGCCAGCAATGTATTCAGTGACGTTTCCGGCCGCTTTGACCTGATTTTATCAAATCCACCGTTTCATGATGGGCTTAAGACCAGTCTTGACGCTGCACAAACCCTTATCAGCGGCGCAGTAAAACACCTTAATAGCGGCGGCGAACTGCGTATTGTCGCTAACGCCTTTTTGCCCTATGCACAGTTGCTGGATGAAACCTTTGGTCAGCATCAGGTGCTGGCGCAAACCGGACGTTTTAAAGTGTACAGTGCCATCTATGGCGCGGCGGCAAAAAAAGCCCGTACCACCGGCCAGAAACCTGATGACAACCACGCCAGCATCCGGCGCAGATAATGCCATGCTGCCATTCTGTTACCCTGATGTTTTTTGCGGCGTTCTCATCGCCATAACGAAATAATCATTGACGCGCCCGGTAAAAACACTAGAATGCGCCTCCGTGGTTGCAATACTGAAATATTGCCGGTAAGCGAAGGTGGCGGAATTGGTAGACGCGCTAGCTTCAGGTGTTAGTGTCCTTACGGACGTGGGGGTTCAAGTCCCCCCCCTCGCACCAAAACCACGCAGATTGCTATCGCTTTGCACCTGTGCGAAGGTGGCGGAATTGGTAGACGCGCTAGCTTCAGGTGTTAGTGTCCTTTCGGACGTGGGGGTTCAAGTCCCCCCCCTCGCACCAGACGGCGATACAATCTTAAATTACAGAACAGTGCGAAGGTGGCGGAATTGGTAGACGCGCTAGCTTCAGGTGTTAGTGTCCTTACGGACGTGGGGGTTCAAGTCCCCCCCCTCGCACCACGGCTTGTTTGTTCGCGTGACAGGCTGTGATTTCCCTCAGCATCATCCCTTATGCCAGCGCCCGTCCGACGAGTACCGGTTACAGTGAAGCGGCGTGAAGCGTAATAGTCAGTAATCCCCCACCAAGTGCCATACACGAAGGCAACAGCATATAATGACGCAAGCGCGGGTGGAAAAGCATGCCAGCGGTCATCAGCAACCCCAGACCAATCAACAGCCGCCAGGTTTCAAAAGAGATCTCCAGCAAAGCAAGTAAAGGTACAGCCAGCAGCGGTACAATCACCCCCCAGCCACTTTCCAGCGTTTTTGCCAGCATTGCGCTCCCCCTCTGACCGGACATTCATCAGTGTCTGACATGCACCAAAATGATAATGATTACCATAAGCATATGCTAATTTATATCATTTAGCTACCAGCAGGTGAAGCGCGTGGCTGACTGATGACAGCCCGTCATGAAAGTGTTAAATTTAACCAGTATTGCACTTACTGCTTTAAATAATTACGTCACTAAACTTTCCAGCCGAATTTATATTTTAACCGGCCGGGCGTAATGCTTTGATTTTTCAAAGTAGCCATGAGAAATAAAATGAAAATACAAAGTTACGATGAATTGCTGCATAGCAAGCATCGGCTATCGCTGATGCTATTTCTCTTTTTGAATCTTGCCACCTCTTTATTTAGTATGCTGCGTTTGCACAGTACGCTGCATATTTCACTGACACAGCCGGTTTTACTGATAAGTGTTATATGCTGCGGCCTGCTTTTATGGATGATTTTATTGCCGCAATGGAAATTTCCGTTATTAAATATTGTTGCTTTTATTATCGGTTTGCTTTGGGCATGGCAGATTTATCTCAAAAATGATTTGGCCTTTTATTTTGACGGCAGCTTTTTACTGATTAGTTTACTCAGCGTGTTCTTTATCGTTGCGATTGCGCTGGGAGATCACCTGCTGGCTTTTTGCCTGCACATCACGCCAGCTTCCGTCACTGCCCTGCTGCTGGACAACGGAAATGACATGGCGATGCTGCTATTTATCATTATCATGCCGCTGATTGGTTTTGCACTACACCACGTCATGCTGCGCCGCCGCGACCAGTTTACCCGCCAGCTGCTACGCCAGCTTTACCGGGAAAAAGAAACCCTCAGTGATTTAAGCATGCTTGATCCGCTAACCGGGTTGTACAACCGCCGTGGCCTGAAAAATCGCCTGAATAATATCCTCGAAAATCACAGTGGCAGTCACTTTGTGCTACTGCTGGATATCGACCACTTTAAAGCTTATAACGACAGCTATGGGCATGCGATGGGCGATCAGGCGCTTATTCGGGTCTCTGCAGCAATTCGTGACGCCGTGCGTTCACGTGATATTGTCGCCCGCTATGGCGGCGAGGAATTTCTGGTGCTGCTCACTAACGTCAATGAAGCTATTGCCCGCAAGCTGGCCGAACGCATTCGCGAATCAGTGCTGGCACTGGAAATCCCCCATCGGAATAATAAAGAAGTCTCCACCCAGGTGACGGTCAGTGCAGGCTTTGCACCCATGCTGGCCGATGACTTTGATGCCGCCGTAACCCATGCCGACCGGGCGCTATACCAGGCAAAAAGCCGCGGACGCAACACTATCCTATGCGCCAGCGAGCTGGAACTCACCAGTCTGCGTCAGCCGGAAACAGCGGGCTCACTCTGAAACCGGTCATTGCGTTAAGGCACATCATGCTGCCGCTGATTTGCCCGCAGATGTTTGTGCTTGTTGCCATCGCAACCCTTAGATAGAATCAATAACGATTATCATTCTTTTTACGTTTATCTTTATCTTACCTGCCGGATAACACAGGGTCATATGGCTATCGTCAACCAAAAACAGCTTAATCAGCATAACGATTCGTTGATTTTTGTTCAGCATGATCCGGTGCTGGCGGCGTCATTACACCAAAAACTTAAATCACAACAACCATCAATGCTGGACACCTTCAGGTTCTGCGAGGCGGTGCCACAGGGTTGCATGACGCTGGCGCACTGGTCACAACCGGCCACTTTCCGCCATCACTGTCAGCGGTATGCTGACTTTCTCTATCGTCATCATCCGCAGGCTCAGCAACAGGCAAAACCCCTGCAATCACTCTGGGCACAGTGGTATTTTGGCCTTTGCCTGCCACCGCTGATGCTGATGCTATTGCAGGAAGAACGCGCCATTGACTGCCACCCAGGATGTCTGCATCTGACATTTCATGAAACCGGGCGTCCACAGGCGTTCTGGTGTCAGGTACAGGAAGACCAGACTGCCCGCTTTATGAGTCCCGCCTGTCGCCTCGGGCGCCTGATTGAGCGCCATCTGATGCCGGTCATCAAGGCCATTGAGCGTCTGGGGGATATTAATGCCAGGCTAATCTGGAATAATACCGGGTTTCTGATGCACTGGTTGCTGGCTGACATACTGGCACCGACTGACGCGACGCAACGTGCTGAGCTGGAACATATGCTGTTCTTCTGTACTACGTTACCCGGCGGTGGCAACAACCCGCTTTATCGCACCGTCATTCCACGCCAGGGTATAATGCAGCGACGCAGCTGCTGCCAGCGCTACCGCATCCCGGGCATTGAGCGCTGTGGCGACTGCACCCTGCAATCAGCAGGCACAGAGTAATTATTTACACTTTACTTACATTGTGGCACTTTTATCAGCTTTACAGCCGAGAATACCGTATGAGCCTGGAGTCTGTGCGCGACTATTTCGCCGAACACGCCCCTGACATTACCATTATTGAACTGAATGAAAGTACGGCAACGGTCGATATGGCGGCCCGCGCGCATGGTGTTTCCCCAGGCCAGATAGCCAAGACCCTGTCGCTAAAAGTAAAAAATAGCGTGGTCCTGGTGGTCACCCGTGGCGATGCCCGCCTGGATAATCGCAAATTAAAAGACGTGTTGGGGGCAAAAGCCCGTATGCTGACCGTAGATGAAGTGGTTAACTGGACCGGCCATCCGGTCGGCGGCGTATGTCCTTTTGGCCTGGAAAATCCGCTGAGTGTCCTCTGTGATCTTTCGCTGCAAGCCTTTGATGAAGTCCTGCCTGCTGCCGGTTCAGTGAATAGCGCAGTGCGTATCAGCCCGCAGCGGCTGGCTGAACTTACCCACGCTCGCTGGGTTGACGTTTGCCAGTCAGTTGAATTTAGCAGCCGCTAAAACCATGCCCGGCCCGATGCCGGGCATCATAGACTTAGCCGGCAGACTGACCGGATATCGTTACGCCACGGGTTTCACGTCCGAAATACGTGATAATACAGATAAGTATTGCCACCGTGCCGGCAACCAGCGCCAGCGCCAGACCATAGTCACCGTTATGATTTTGCGCGACCGTGGACTGAAGCGTCGCATTAACTGAAGCCAGCAAGTTCCCTAGCTGATAGACAAATCCCGGTAATACCGCGCGGGCGTTAGCGGGTACCAGCTCGGTAAGATAACCCGGAATAACCCCCCAGGCGCCCTGTACCATGAATTGCATCAGAAACGCGCCAATTCCCACCATCAGCGACCCGCTGGAAAATGCCCACAACGGCAGAACCGGCAGAGCCAGCGCCGATGCCAGAATGATGGCTTTTTTGCGGCCAATTTTCTCCGATAACGCCCCGAACAATATGCCGCCAAGCATTGCCGCAATATTGTAGGCAATGGCAATCAGGCTGACCGTATGGGGATCAAACTGATGCTGAACTTTCAGGAAAGTAGGATATAAATCCTGGGTACCATGGCTGAAAAAGTTAAAACAGCACATCAGAATGACCAGGTAAAGACACAGTTTCCAGTGACTACGGATCAGCGGCATCAGAGCGACGCTCTCTTTACGCTCTCTTGCTGCCAGCCAGACAGGGGATTCGGGTACTTTAAAATAAATAAACGGCAGCAACAGAATCGGTAACGCACCAATAAGAAACATCCCGCGCCAGCCGACCAGAGTATAAAACAGGCCGTAGCAAATAGACGCCAGCAGATAGCCGGAAGGATACCCCGCCTGAAAAATACCAGACATCAACCCGCGGGAACGATCCGGAATTGTTTCCATTGCCAGTGATGACGCCACTCCCCACACGCCCCCCATAGCAATACCGTAAATGATCCGGAAAACGAAGAAAGTGCCCAGGGTCGGTGACCAGGCGGATAACAATTCAAACACGGTAAAACAGATAATATTCAGCATCAGGATTAGGATTAGGCGACGACCATATTTCTCTGCCAGCCGCCCAAATAATAATGCGCCCAGCGGCCGCACGGCGAGAGTTAACATAATTGCCAGCGAAACATGAGGAATATTAGTGCGAAAATTATCGGCAAGATCGCTTAATACAAACACCAGAATAAAAAAATCGAACGCGTCCAGCATCCAGCTCGCAAAGCAAGCCGAAGCGACGTTGCGTTGAGTCGGGGTCCAGTTAAACATAGGTTGTCCTGTTTATATGCCTGAACTCATAGGCACAGGCTAATTATACGACGAGGCAGGTCATTGACCGAAAACCCCAGGGGATTGCCGGCACAATAACCATCAGGATGTTAACCTTTTGCTTATAGCATGTAACAACAGATGCTAATGTAGACAATTGTCAGCGTTCGCTTCCAGCAGTAAGCAACTATTTCAGCGCGCTATTTTTCGGGCACCAGCGCGGAAAAATAGTGTTCCAGCATGGCAATCAGCTGGCCATTATCAACCTGCTGTAAAACGTGGATCAGGCTGCTGACCGACTCTTCAATACCCACATTAAGACGCAAGGGTGGACGGTAGCGCCATGATTTTCCTCGTGTAGGGCCAGGACGGAGTTCAACATCAACATAGTAATCAGCGGCAGTGGCGACCCGCTGGTTCAGCAACCAGGCAACCACCAGCGCATCATGAATCCAGCAGCCTGGAATATGACGCTGGGCTATCGAATAATCAATCCAGGGCCGCATCGTTTCACAGACAAACTGTACAAGCGGATGATCAATACGGGCCAGCCTTTGCAAATCCTGATGCGTCATCAGCGTGCGGGTAGTGACATCCATAGGCACCAGCGTAATATTGGCACCGCTGTGTAGCACCTTCCATGCCGCCTCCGGGTCGAAACCAAAATTGGTGTCCTTGATGTAACCATCAAGGGCAAAAACACCGCCCATAATGGCGATTTCTTTCACTGCATGCGCCATTAGTGGGTATTTTGCCAGCGCCGCCGCCACATTGGTTAATGGACCAATGGCGACCAGCGTTATTTCGCCAGGATTTGCACAAATAAGCTGACCAATCGCATCGGCGGCAGTATCTTCTCCGGCGGTAAATTGCTGCGGCTGGCGCACACCCTGCCACAATTGTTTTAAGGCCGGGTCCAGCAGACGATTATCCAGAATTTCACGCCAGGGCGCGGCAGGTTCAACCTCAGCACAGCTGGCCCCCCGAACCACTGGAATATCCAGTTTAAGGCGGGATAATAAATCTTTAATGACACTATAGCCGGTTGTAACCGGGGTGTTGCCGGCGACAACGGTAATCAGATCGAGTGAAATTTCTGGCGCAGCAATAGCGAGGGCTAACGCAAGACCGTCATCCACATTGGAACCCGCAATACCGTTTCCCGGATCGCAATCAATAATAATTCTTTTCATCTTTAGCTATTAGATTAATTATCTGGCTGTTGCTGGGCTGATTTCTTCGCGAAACAGCCGCAGGATTCCCCGATCTCAAGACGATGAGCAAATTCACGAAGCATCGGCTCAGCCGTCCAGTTTTGTAACATTTCAAACGCTGCACGCGCCATCGCCACCACCGGTTGACGCACCGTGGTTAACGAAGGTACGTGGAAGGCTGACTGTTCGGTCCCGTTAAAACAAACCAGCGCAACGTCTTCCGGCACACGAAGTCCGGCCTCCGCAAGCGCCCGCACACAGCCAATTGCCTGTAGCTCGTTGCTGGCAAACAGTGCCCGCGGAGCGTGTTTCAGCATCAGCATCTTTTTCGTTGCCTGATAGCCGCCAGCCCGGGTATAAGGGGCCGGAAAAATCCAGTTTTCATTCACAGACAAATCATTCGCCTTCATGGCATCACACCAGCCTTTTACACGGTCCTGTGCATTCAACATCTCCGGTGGTCCGCTGATGATGCCAACCTGCTGATAACCATGACTTAGCAAATGGTCTGTCACCTGACAGGCCGCCGCGCGTTCATCAACCCGCAACACGCTGACCTGATGCTCACCAGGATTTATCCGATCCAGCATCACCAGCGGCGTGCCGGTCTGCTGAATCAGGTCGATATAAGGGTGACGATCCACGCTGATATAAATAATCCCGTCGACCTGTCTTTCCAGCAAATTATTGATAAGTTCGAATTCACGCTGGCGACTGTCACCCGCATCGCCAAGCAACATCACCTGCCCTTTTGCCAGCACTTCCTGCTGTAGCGCATGCGCCAGTGACGCCACAAACACATTGGAAATATTCGGCACCACCAGGCCAAAAGTCTTGGTGGTGCCGGAGGCCAGTGCACGGGCAACGCTGTTAGGACGATAACCCGTCTTTTTTATTGCCTGTAATACTTTTTCACGCGTTGCTTTCGCCACCGGACGCGGGCCGTTATTTATTACATAACTGACCACGGCAACCGAAGTACCGGCCTCTCTTGCAACATCGGCGCGCGTTGCCCGCCCTGAACCCTGTTTCGCCAATCTCTGTCTGCCTTATCGCTAATCAGCCTGCGGCTATATTGCGTCCTCAGGTAAGTTGAGATCCCGTCCACGGGTTTCCGGCGCGACGAAAGTAGTCAGAAAGCCAATGGCGGCCATAACAACGAAATAGCTGGCAATACTCCACCAGTGGCCACTCCATGAAAGCAATGCGGCCGCTATCAACGGTGCCGTTCCTCCTGATAGAATCGATCCCAGCTCCTTGGCTGTCGCCATCCTGGTGTAGCGATGGGTTACGCCAAATAATTCAACGCCCCAGGCGGCCTGTACGCCAAAGATGCCGAGAGAAGCCAATGCCATGCCAACAACAATGGTGGGAATAACAATTGCCGGCTCCCGGGAATCTAACAACATAAAAGCAGGGAAAGCATAAAGCATCAGCAGCAGACAGAAGCCGCGATAAGTAATACGGCGGCCAACACGGTCGGAAAGCCAGCCAGCAAAAGGAATAATCGCAAAGCCCAGTAATGAGGCGATAAAAACTGCTGTCGTGGCAACGGATTTATCTACAGACAATACCTTCACCACATAACCTATGATAAAGCCCTGCGCCAGATAAGAGGGGCCATTCTCACCAATACGCAGGCCAATCATTACCCAAAATGCTTTATTTTTCCACCAGTTAACATCGTCCACCTGATGATCCTGTCGCGCCTGTAAATCACTACGCAGGGCTTCGACCTGACGTTTTTTACGTTCAAATACCGGGGTCTCTCGCAGATGGCGGCGGATCCATACTGCCACCAGCGCTATTAGCGCACTGCATAAAAAGGGGATACGCCAGCCCCAATCAACCAGCTGTTGCGGGTCCATTTGCACCACCAGCAGCCAGACTAATGAAGCCAGCAACGTGCCGCTGTTAGAACCAAGTGCAATCACCGAGGATACCAGTCCGCGTTGTCTGGTCGGCGCATACTCTGCCAGGGTGACCGTACCACCGGAAAGTTCGGCTCCAGCACCAAAACCCTGGCTAAAGCGCAGTAGCACCAGACAAACCGGTGCCCAGATACCGATTGAATGATAGCTGGGAATCACGCCAATCAGCATGGTGGACAGCCCCATTAATATAATGGTGGCAACCATCACAACCTTGCGCCCTTTACGATCCCCTAACCAGCCAAAAAACAACGCACCAATAGGCCGGGCAATAAAGCCTACCGACCAGGTCGCAAAGCTGGACAGCAAGGCCATTGCCGGTGACGCGTCGGGGAAAAATACATCGCCAAAAATGATACCGGCAGCCAATCCGTACAAGGCAAAATCGGCGTATTCCATCGCCGTACCTAACCAACATGAGAAGGTGGCACGTAAAAAGTCTTTGTGGCCTTGGGGTGTAGTTAATTGAACATCGGCGGCAGCGTCAGATACCGAGCCACCTGAATAGTGTGTTTCAGACATGATAACAATCCCTGCATTTAGGCATACGTGTATGTATTGCGCTGGTCATGTCCCATTTGAATAGGGAGCAAACATCGCGGCAAACATGTGCTTACTGACCCGACTGATGGTTCAGAAGAGGATTCCCTGGTGTTGGTATCCGCGCATACTCTGTATGAAATGACGTTAACTTCCCGTCTAATTAGTAACTTTTCTTATCAATACACAGAGTATGTAAAACATGAATCAGTCACGCAAGCAGCGTAGATCCGCAATGATTGCTTATCTGTAATTATATCTACGCGCGTAGATTTATCAAGAAAATCTCGAAAATAATGCATCTACCTTTACATTGCTTACGGGCTAAACCATAGCGCCTGCTACTGAAATGCCGGGTCAACCAGGGTTATAACTGCCCATAATGTCAGTAAAATGACACAGATACACCGATCCCGCGTTCGGGATAAACACAGGAAGTGCTGGCCCCGCCAGACAAAACCGTGAAGCACCTTATTCCGGTCCCAGGTAATGACTGGCCGCTATCCCTGCAGCCCCTCAGCCCGGAAACCCTCCTGAAGGGAGCTGGCCGACCAGCGTGTCAGTGACGATATCCAACACGCCAGCGTTGTTCTGCTTTTGGTATGTTGCCGCATATTATGCGAATAAAATGCGGCCATCTGCCTGAAAAAACAGCAACCAGTCTGCAGCATGCTGGATTGCATGGCACAGTTATCTTATAATCCCGCGCCTCGGCCCCTTAGCTCAGTGGTTAGAGCAGGCGACTCATAATCGCTTGGTCGCTGGTTCAAGTCCAGCAGGGGCCACCAGATTTAAGCTTGTTAATCGCAGAAAAAGCCACCCTTCCCGGGTGGCTTTTTTGTTGGCTTTAACAGAAAAAACTGAACATTCTTTTTTAATTAAGAAAAATCACACCGGATAACAAATAAATAACCGCAGACCAGTTCCATAAAATAACGGAATTTAAATAAAACCGATATGCATATAAAACAATAAAACATTACTTGTCAATTAGATACAAATAACACCCCTGCAATAACCAATTCAGGAAAAATAAGAGGGAATTATTTCAATAATCAGGTGAATAACAATGAAATTTAAGGAAGTCATATTTTCATTTCCCTATTGTCACATCAGGCAGCGATGATATAGTCAGAAAGACACAACATCTAATCCTGACTATAAAAAAACACCTGCTTAATGTCAGGATTACTCTGACTAACATAAGGACTTTGTCATGACAGACTTTACCTCTATGGCGTCTTTTTTAGACACCATCCTGCAGCGGGATCCACACCAGGTTGAATTTCAACAAGCCGTCAGCGAGGTATTTACCTCGCTGTGGCCATTCCTGCAGCAGCACCCAAAATATCAACAACAAGCGTTACTGGAGAGAATAATAGAGCCAGAGCGCCTCATTCAGTTTCGGGTTGCCTGGACTGATGATCATGGTCAGGTACAGGTAAACCGGGCCTGGCGCGTACAGTTCAATTCAGCAATCGGCCCTTTCAAAGGGGGCATGCGTTTTCACCCTTCAGTTAATTTATCGATACTCAAATTCCTCGGTTTTGAGCAAACCTTTAAGAATGCCCTGACCACCTTACCCATGGGGGGTGGAAAAGGCGGTTCAGACTTTAATCCAAAAGGAAAAAGTGACGCTGAAGTGATGCGCTTTTGCCAGGCGCTAATGAGTGAATTGCATCGTCACCTTGGTCCGGATACCGATGTCCCTGCCGGAGACATTGGCGTGGGTAGCCGTGAAGTGGGTTTTATGGCCGGCATGATGAAAAAACTGACCAACAACACAGCCTGCGTCTTCACAGGTAAAGGATTATCCTTTGGCGGCAGTTTGATCCGCCCGGAAGCAACCGGTTATGGACTGATTTATTTTACCGAAGCGATGTTAAACCGGCATGGCAATAGTTTTGCAGGCAGCCGTGTTGCCGTTTCCGGTGCGGGTAACGTGGCACAGTTCGCTATCGAAAAAGCAACCGAACTGGGAGCCCGCGTGATTACCGCCTCAGACTCTGGCGGCACGGTGGTAGATGAGGCTGGATTTACGCCAGAAAAACTTGCCCATCTTGCACAAATAAAAAATCAGCAGCACGGCACGCTACAGGAGTACGCACGCGAGCGTCAGCTCACCTATCTGGCCGGACAACAACCATGGCATGTTCCGGTCGATATCGCTCTGCCTTGCGCCACACAAAATGAACTGGACCTGCCTGCAGCACAATTGCTGATTTCCAACGGGGTAAAGGCGGTGGCAGAAGGTGCCAATATGCCAACAACCATTCTGGCAACCGAGGCTTTTCTCGAAGCAGGGATCCTGTTCGCACCGGGGAAAGCCGCCAATGCCGGCGGCGTCGCGACTTCTGGTCTTGAAATGGCGCAAAACGCCACCCGCCTGAGCTGGACGTCGGATCAGGTGGATAGCCGGCTGCAACATATCATGCTGGATATTCACCAGGCCTGCGTCGAACATGGCGGTAGCGACAAACAGACCCACTATGTTAAGGGCGCAAATATCGCCGGCTTTGTTAAAGTAGCAGATGCCATGCTGGCACAGGGCGTGATTTAGCCGGCGCCACAGCCACTACAGGGGAGTCGCTGCCGGACCCGGTCAGTAACAGGCTCCGGCATGGTCATCCTGGTATTGAGTAAAGCGCCTGATCAGGGTTTCTTCAGGCGCGCTTTTCTGTCGCGCGGCGGGTCAGAATAAGGCAGATTGTCGCTACTGGCTCACCACTGCAAGCTGCTGACATCCGTCCCGGACAACAACCATATGCAGGATGCAGATACATCGAGCTCCCAGCTGCGGCATCACTAAAAATTACGCACACCGCCTCTTTACCGATAAAGCATCCAACTCTGATTGTGCACTCAGTGTGTAATATTACACATAGATCACACTTCGCTTTTCATTTGCATGCTTTAATCTGTGCAACAAACACCAGGGGATACCAATATGAAACATATTATGATTTGTTGTGGCGCCGGCGTAGCGACCAGTACCATTGCACTCAATAAACTGCAGGACTTTCTAAAAAAAGAAAACTTACTCAGTCAGGTACGTATTTCTCAGGGAACCGTAGCGGAAGCAAAAACCCGTGATGATGTCGACTTTATCGTTTCCACCTCGCCAGTTTCACTTACTATTCCGGTAGTAAACGCACTGCCACTGTTAACTGGCATCGGCGCAGATAAAGTATTCAGTAACGTAAAAGAATTAATTCTCGCCGGGGGCTAAGCAATGTTTATTATCGATTACATTGTCAATCTGGGGGCATCAGTGATGATGCCAATGATATTTATCATTCTCGGACTTATATTACGTATTCCGCTGGCAAGAGCCATTAAAGCCGGACTGATGGTAGGGATTGGTTTTATTGGTCTGAGTATTACCGTCAATCTGATGATTGATTCGCTGACGCCGGTCAGTCATGCCATTGTTGACCGTTTCGGATTTAACTTTTCGGTTCTGGATGTCGGCTGGCCAGCCGCTGCTGCTGTGGCCATGGGAACACGCGTCGGGGCGCTGGTTATCCCGGTGTGCGTTGCCATTAATATGCTGATGCTATATACCAAAACCACGCGGATTCTTAACGTAGACATCTGGAACCTGTGGCATCATGCTTTCACCGGCTCTCTGGTTGCCATTATCACCAATAATTTGTGGCTCGGTATTTTTGCCGCAGCGCTAAATTGTATCATTACCATGGTCATTGCCGACCGGACCAGTGGCGATGTGGAAAAATACCTCAACCTGCCGTCTATTTCAGTGCCTCACGGTTTTTCAGTCTCTTTTGTCCCTGCTGCATGGCTGGTGAATACCATCGTTGATCGTATTCCGCTGGTGCGGGATATTAAAATTGATACCGAAATGATTCAAAAAAGGCTGTCAATTCTCGGTGATCCTGCGTCCCTCGGTGCAATCATTGGTGCCCTGCTGGGTATTATTGCCGGTATCGAAGTCAAACTAATTTTGCAAACTGCCATTACCATGGCAGCCGTGATGACAATTATTCCTCGCATGGCAAAAATGCTGATGGAAGGGGTTTACCCAATCAGTGAGCGAATTCAGGAAATTGCCCAGTCACGGGCAGGATCTTTTGGCAAAATCACCATTGGTCTTGATTCGGCGGTTAGCGTCGGCCATCCGGTAACGCTGTCAGTTTCCATGCTGATGATCCCGGTGATGCTGGTTCTCGCTGCCATCGTACCGGGAAATCAGTTCCTGCCCTTCGCTTCTCTTACCGGCTTGCCTTTTGCCTTTGTACTGGTGACCGCCGTGTGTCGGGGGGATATGTTCCGCACCCTGCTGACCGGTCTGCTTACCCTCAGTCTGGCGCTGTTGATCGGCACCAGCCTGGCGCCGATTGTCACCAGTACTGCGGTCAGTACCGGCTTCTCGCTGCCCCAGGGCACCACCAGCATCAGTAGCGTCGATTACGCGGGCGCCATGTTACCCTGGGTGATTATTCAGAGTTTTTACTTCAAAGTCATCGGCGTCGGTATTCTGAGTTTGTGCACACTGGCACTGATGCTGTGGAACCGCCGCAAACTGTTAAAAGAGGATGCATTACAGGCAGAAGCGGTACAGGAAGGAGGCGAATAATCATGTTCAGCGCCCAGCGTATATTTATATTTGACCAACCGGTTAGCCGCAGTGCCCTGCTGCAAAAGCTGGCAGATAGCCTGCTGGCAGATGGCCTGGTAAAACCTTCTTTTGCTGAAGGCGTATTAACGCGTGAACAGGTGTATCCAACCGGCATTTTTATGGAAACCCATAGCATTGCGATCCCCCATACTGAATTCGAACATGTACATCAGACCGGCTTTGCTATTGGCATTAATCAATGCGGTGTAGAATTCCACCGCACAGATGAGCCAGAACAGGTTGTGGTACCGGCGATCATTATCATGATGGCTATCGATCCCGATTGTGAAAAAGTAGCGATTATTCAGTCGCTATTTGCTTTACTGTCCGATCGGGATCGGGTTCAGCAGATTGTGACACTGACGCCAGAAGAAATCGCAAAAGTCTTCAAGGATTCCATCGTCACAAGATAGAATAACCTGTTATGGGCGAGGCGGAAGAGCAAACACAAGAGATGCTACGAATCAGCGATGTCATCGCGTTAGCGATGGTCAGCCGTAAAACCATTTATAACGCGATTAACAGTGGTCGTCTCAGATATCAGCTGGTGACCGTTGATAACCGTCAGGTTCGCATGTTTCTGGCTGAGGATGTATTCCATGCATTCCCCAAAGCCAGCCGGACCATGACCCATGAACAGGAAGTACAATCCCTGAGGGAGGAAGTTGCCTCCCTCAAGTTTGCTCTTGCAGAATTACAAAAAGCCGTTGAAGCCATGGATCCAACAGGGCTGTATGAAATGACCTCCGTGAAATCCCCTACACCAAAATCCACAGATAAACGTTAACCGCTTTCCGCTCAGACATAACGTCTTCACATGTTGGTTTGTGCTCGCTGTGATCTATGGCGCAGCCCCGCTTTCAGCCATGATGATTAACGACGCAGGGCTACCTGCGGAACCCTTTCCTGCGGATGGCTATAAATGTGCAAATCGGCCTGATACCAGCGGGTAAGTAACGGTGCCGTCATCACCTCCGCTGGCGTATCGCAGGCGACCAGTTTACCACTGTGCATCAATATCATCCGATCGGCCCAGAGCGCAGCCAGATTAAGATCGTGCAGAATACAGCAAACGCTCAGCGCGCCCTGACGAGTCAGGCGATGCAACAGGCGTAATGCCTGCTGTTGATGATAAAGATCAAGCGCGGAAGTGGGTTCATCAAGAAATAACCAGCCGCGCGGACCTTCGTCCTGCCAGAGCTGAGCCAGCGCCCGCGCCAGCTGTACCCGCTGCTGTTCACCACCTGAAAGCTGGCGGAAATCCCGCCCCGCCAGACTGGTGCAATCAGTCAGTGCCAATACCTGCCTGACGATACGTTGCGTGTCACGTTCCGGCCAGGGTGCACGCCCCATTGCCACAATGTCTCGCACGCTAAGCGCAAAAGTAATGTGCTGCTGCTGGCGCATCACCGCTCGGTGTCGTGCCAGCGCCTGCCGTGACCACGCCGTCAGAGACTGGCCATGCAAAACACACTGGCCATCGTGTGGTGCCAGATAACCACTCAGCAACCGCATCAGCGTCGACTTACCGGCACCATTTGGCCCAATAAGGGCAACCATTTCACCGGGTTCCAGCGTCACAGATAGCCGGTCGACCAGAGTACGCTTAGCCGCCCGGTAGCTGATAGTCTGCGCTGACAGACGATTATTATCGTCGCAATCAGTCATGTTCACCTGCCGGACGTCTCAGAATCAGCCAGAGAAACCACGGTCCACCAATCAGGCTGGTCATCAGGCCAACGGGCATTTCGGCCGGTGCAACCAAAGTACGTGCAAGCGTATCCGCCAGCAACAGCAGCATAGCACCCGCCAGCACCGAACCAGGCAGCATCCAGCGATGGTCGCCCCCAAGACACATACGCATCAGATGCGGCACAACCAACCCGACAAAACCAATAATCCCGCTGACCGCCACTGAAGCTGCTACCAGTAAGGCACTCAGCACCAATAGCTGACGCTGAGTAAGCGCCACATCAACGCCAAGATAGTGTGCCTCTTCTTCCCCCAGTTGCAGCAGATTCAGGCGGCGGGTAAGCCGCTGGACCAGCAGCATTACCGGCAGCATCAGGCTGGCACAGGGCAAAACCAGTGACCACTGAGCCTGGCCAAGACTGCCCATTCCCCATAACGAAAGCTGACGCAATTGCTGATCGCTACTTAACCAGGAAAGAACGCCTACCGCCGAGCCACACAACGCATTAATAGCGACCCCGACCAGTAGCAGACGGGCCAGGGAACCACTGCCATCGCGGCTAAGTGCGAAAATAACCAGCGTTACCGCCAGGCTGCCAATAAATGCAGCCAGTGTTGGTAGCCATAACGCCAGCGTACCGGGAAACCATGAGGTCAACGAAAACACCACCGACAGCGCCACGGTCAGCGCTGCCCCGCCACTGATACCCAGCAGCCCGGGATCGGCCAGCGGATTACGGAATAATCCTTGCATAATGCCGCCTGACATCGCCAGTGCCCCTCCAACCAGTACTGCCAGCAACACGCGCGGTAAGCGGATAGTCCACCAGACCTGCCAGGCAATACTGTCGCCAGGTTGGCGCCAGACCTGGCTCAGAGTCAGACGCATGGCACCGATATTAGCGGCCAGAATCATCATCAATAGCATCAGTAACAACATCAGCGCCAGCCAGCGCCGCGGGTGGCTTTCCTTCATGGCTGCACCTGTTGGGCTGCCTGACGCAGGCGCAGGATCGCCTGCGGCGTGTCAAGACCAAATCCCAGCAACGCCATATCATCAACCACCAGCAGTCGACGTGCTTTTCCTGCCGGGGTCAGTGCCAGGCCAGGCAGCCGCCAGATAGCATTCTCTCCCCCCAGCGCCTGCACGCCGGACTCACCGACTACCACCAGCTGCGGCGCGCTGGCCACCACCCCTTCCTGTGAAAGAGGCTGATAGTGCCGGATGTTACTCATGGCATTGATTAATCCGGCACTCCTGATAGCCGCATCGGCGGCAGTCTCTGTCCCGGCAGCCATACTGTTCATGCCGCTGTGGTTCATGATAAACAGCACTTTTACTGCCAGTGGCTGCTGCGGCATCTGTGACAACAGCTGAGTAATATGTTGCGTTAACCGCTGTCCCTCGATTTCTTTATGCAGCGCTTTAGCAATAGTGGCGACTTTTGTGTTTATCACCGCCAGATGCGGATCGCCTGGCACCATCACCACCTTTACCCCTGCCCGGGCAATCTGTTCCAGTGCCAGAGAAGGTTTTGCCAGCGCGCTGGTCAATACCAGCGTGGGCTTTAACGCCAGAATTCCTTCTGCATTCAGCTGGCGCATATAACCCACGTCTGGCAGCGTGGCCGCCTGTGCTGGATGCAGGCTGGTGCTGTCGCGCGCAACCAGCAGCTGCTGGGCACCCAGTGCATAGACAATTTGCGTCACGTCACCGCCAATGGAAACCACCCGGTCACCTGCGTTTGCCGCAAAGGTGAACAGCACCAGCAGCAGCCAGGCTTTCATGCCATCTCTCCTGCATTATTCAGCGTAGCCAGCTGCTGCCGCCAGCGCGCCTGTTCAGCCTGCCCCTCACTACGCTGGCCATACAACTGGGCTATTTGCGTTCCATCAGCAGCAAACAACTCCAGGCTGGTGACAAAATCATGGTCTGTCGGCTTACGCGTCACCCAGCTTTCGGCAATCTGCGTTTCCTGCAGATGCAGAGTAAACGCCGGATTAAAAATGTTCAGCCAGCCCTGTGCTGATTTCAGACTTTCAACCACACCGGTAAAAATTTGTGTGCAGCCGCGGTTGCCAACGAAAATCATAATCTCATTCCCGTCTTCTTTTGCCAGACGTAACAGCCGTGCCAGCGCCTGATTGTCTACCCGATAAGCCAGATCGTCCGCCACCGCGCTGAACGCTTGCTGGCGCGAGATATTATGGCGTTTCAGTAGTGAGAAAAACTGATGGACGTCGCTCATCGCCCGCCACTCCTGTTCAATCCGCTGTACGTCGGGCTGCGGATTGAAACATGCTGGTTCCGGCGTTGTCAGATTGAGCGCAGGCCCCCCCGGGTGACTAAAGCGCCCGACCAGACTTTGCCAGGCAAGCATATCGGTGTTATCGGTGGCATAAACTTTTAGTACCGCATCACCGTGGGTGTCAAAAAACTGAATACTGTGTCGTTCCCCGCGTGCGCTGGCTTCCCGTAAGGCGAACGCACTATGCCACTGCTCAGGGAATAACCGCAGATCGAGCGCCCGCGGATTCAGTACCAGTCCAGCATGATTACCAAGATGCAGATTGTCATAACGACCAATAATTTCATGCACCGCATACGCATTGCGGGTAATAGATTTGGTTTCACCCAGCGCAGACAATGCGCCGAGCAGTTGACGCACATCTGTTTTCAACGCCTGGGCATCATGACCACAGCGCGCCATTGCCAGCCTGGCTTCGCTGATCCCCATGTGTGCAGCGAGTTCACGGGCATATTTTTTGGGTTCGGCGGTTTTTAATGCCAGATACTGTTGATAAAGTTGGCTCATATTTTCTCCTTAAGTCGCGCAGCCTTACGGCTGCGCTAACGCATCAGAAATCGACGTTCACACCCAGCTGAAAAGTACGGCCAGGCATCACCGCCAGCGCTTTGTCGTAACCGTCCTGGTTCGTCACACTGGTTAACTGCCGATCGCTCAGGTAATCCCAGTACTTGCGATCGGTCAGGTTATAAATACCGCCGCTGAGTTTCACGTTATCGAGTACCTGCCACCAGGCACTCAGATCAACCAGGCCGTATCCCGGCACGCGGTCGTATTCTTTACTGCCGCTGGTAATAGCCGAACCGCTGTTATTGTATGCTTCACGATTGGTATCAACCGCCTGCTTACCTTTAACAAAGGTCGCCGTGATGGCGGCGCCATAACGCCTGGCCGGATCATCCCAGGCCAGCCCCAGCACGGCTTTCATCGGCGGCACGCTGTCAAGATCAACATATTTATCGCCAAGATAGCTGGATTTCGCTTTGCCCTGGCTATAGCCATACGCCAGAGTGGCGCTCAGTCCATCTACCGCTTTAAACCAGGTACCGAAATGGATACGCGTCGTCAGCTCTCCGCCGTATATATATGCTTTATCACGGTTTTCTGCCCGATACGCGGTATAGATATTCGCCGGAACATTGGTGAATTTCTCCGGGCTAGCGGCACGGGTATAGCGGGTATAAGCGATAAAGTTGTCATAATCGTTATAAAACAGCGCACTACTGAAGGTAACACCTTCAGTGAGCGTACCTTTCAGGCCCCATTCAAGATCGTTACTGCTTTCCGTTTTCAGATCGGTATTGCCAATCAGCGCATACTGCTGCTGTCCGGCATAAGACGCGCCCAGATTCCAGGAGCCGTATAGCTGGCTGGCATCAGGGAACTGCGTACCACGCTTATACTGCAAATAGGTCATCAATGTCGGCGTCAGATCATAGCTAAGGGTTAACGACGGCAGCACGCGGGTATCGCTAAAGCTTTTACCATACAGTGTGCTGACGCCATCTTCGGTCAGTACGCTGCTGTTGGCCGTCATCTCAGACAGATTACGCGCCCGGGTTTGCTGACGGACAACCCGCACGCCGGGAATCAACGACAAATTGTGCTGATCAACGTCAAAATGGATATTATCCTGAACAAAACCACCGAGCACCGTGGTCCGGCTATCGGCCTGTGGCCGGGTGATAACGCTGTAAGTCGAAGGCGCTGGCTCCTGGCGGAAAGGACGTCTGGCACTTTCAAAGCGGGCATTAGCACCGGCACTAAAGTCATGGCGCCCCCAGTTTTTACTCAGGCGGCTTTCCACTCCCAGCGTATCGACGTTGTAATCGGAATAAACACGCCCCGCTGTGCTACTGTTGGTCGGTATCAGCGTATTATCATGCGCCTGCGTCTGCTGCCAGAACAACCGGGTATCAACGGTATCGACCCAATTGTTAAACGGTGACCACTCATCGCGAAGCGACAAGCCTAAACGCCGGGTATCGCTCTGCTGATGGGAGGTGCCAATAATACTGTTACCCGAGGTATCCCAGGTGTCGTAATGCGTATGGTTGGTTTTATGATAATAATCGGCGGTACCGGTTAGCTTGTGCCGATCATCGGGCTGCCAGATTGCAGACGCCATTAACGCGTTAGAATGCCAGTTGGCCGGATAAGCGTCGAGAATACCGCTGTTATTCTGCGTTTGCTGCCCATCGCGGCGGCTGAAAACAAAAATACCCCGTAAAGTACTGTCGCCGGCGGCAGCCGTCAGGCCGTTGTGCCAGCTGCGGCTGGCAGAGTCATAATCACTCTGATAGCCGAAATAGTGATCTTTCCCCGGATGCAGGAAATCATCAGCAGATTTGGGCGCAAAAGAAACCGTTCCGCCGATAGCGGTATTCGCCTGGTCGGTTGAAGTCGCGCCAGCAGCAATATCAACGTGGCGATACATATAGGGGTCGATATAATCACGACCGATGCCAAAAGTATTCACCCCCGCCCGGCTGGCATAACTGCGTCCGGTTGCATTTGGCAACGGAATACCGTCAACGTCAATTCCGACGCGATTACTTTCCAGACCACGAATGTTGTATCCGGTATAGCCACCGCGATCGAAACCACTTTTGCCAACCGCAGACCCGCCGCTGACGCCGGTGGCCGAAACCAGCGGCTGGTAGCGCATAATAGTGCCAAAATCATCGCCACCAATTTGCTGCATCTGTTCAGCGCTAATACGGGTATGCGACCCGGCTTTCTTCTCTGGTAACGGGGCCGTTACCATCATTGAGGGTTCGTCAGAGGACGTACTGGTTACACGCCGGTTTTTAACCGAAGCCGACTGCGCATTTTTATTTAGCGTCGCGCCTGCGGCCTGTTGTTCGGCACTGGCCTGAACGCTCATCGCGATAAGCGTACCAATGAGCGCACGCAGAGGAAGCGATCCTTGCTTAATAGACGTATTGAGCATAGCTGAACCCTGTCATAGTTATTGGGCGCTCAACCATTGCTGGTGTTATGCGAAAAATTAACATTCGCCCGCCAGTGCGGCGCGAAAAAAGAAGATTAAACGACCTACACGGTACTTCTGAAGTGAGAACCTGTTACGGAAGAGAAAGATAATACAAATGATAATCACTATCAATAACCTTTATGCCATGATATGACACGCTGACGCGATAAAAAAACCGATACGACACACATTTATGTAAAGAAGCGTGGTTTGCACTTTTATTTGTGACGCAGGCATTGCTACTCTTTTACAAACATCAAATAATCAACGCGTTTTATGCGATGAATGAGTCCGCCATGACAACACAACCAGCAATTACTATCCGGTATTGTGTGCAATGTAACTGGCTGCTAAGAGCGGCCTGGATAGCGCAGGAGTTACCCAACAGTTTTGCCGATGAACTGGCCTCGGTCACTCTGAAACCGGCTACCGGCGGTGTCTATGAAATTACCGCCAATCAGCAGCTGATCTGGGAGCGCAAACGCGACGGCGGTTTTCCGGACGCTGCGACCTTAAAACAGCGTCTTTGCGCACTGTATTTCCCGGATAAAGCGCCAGCGCATGGCAGAGAAAGTAAAACACCGTAATCGCTGTCTCGTCGGATATTATCGCCGGTTTTGACGACCAGCTGTGCACAGCATGCAGTAACATAACAAGCTGCTATTTCGCTTCAATCTGCAATCGGAATGCGCGGCAGAAGCGTTTAATAAGATGGATATTAAACGCCCTTTAAGAATGTATTCCCGGCCGGATGAGACCAGGGGACGTGGACGCGTACCCTGGTCTCCTCTGATCGGACGGTAATGATAATGAGTAAATTTCTCTTTGCAGTATTGTGTGGCACATTCCTCAGTCAGCAGGTTCTGGCCGCAACGCTGAACGATTTTGCCCGTCATTATGGCGGCCGCTGTGCAACACCGGCAGCCAGAATTGACAGTGAGCGATTGCTGCCGGCGAAATTTCGCTCACGTAACTTCCCCATTGTGCTGGAACGCACCACCCTTAAAGATATTCAGCAGCAGTTCAAAGGCGAAATTCAGAAAAATGATGGTGCCGAATGGCTATGCTATCACTCACAGGCAGAAAACCTGACCTGGTGGTTTATTTCCCGTACTGACATTGAACACGGTAACTTATCCTCGATTATGCTGAGTGCAATCGACCACAAAGCCCATTGCGACGTGCCGGCCAGGCCTATCTATCTCTCGGGGGTAACTGTCCCTTCTCTCGGTGCCACACGCCGGGAAATCGCCGATTATTTCAGGATCGCCCCGTCAACACACGGTAACTGTCAGCAGTTTGAAACCCGCGTTGACTCAAAAGATGAGAGTACTGCTAATGTCCTGCAATATTATTATGAAGAGAACCATGTCAGCGGCATGGCCTTCGAACAACTAACCACCAACGGCTGAGAAAAAACGCCGACCGGCAGCGCCAGTTTTCGCGTCCGGTCACACTCCGGTAATGCCCGGGTTTGCAAGCTGATGACAGCAGGCTACAGTTAACTCATCCGACCACTTAATGAGTAAAATTATGGCCGCTGTTTCTCTGTTTTCGCCCCTGGATTTGGGCTTTACCCGGTTAAAAAATCGCGTGCTGATGGGGTCAATGCACACCGGACTGGAAGAGCACCCGGAGGGTGCGCAGCGGCTGGCCGCTTTTTATGCCGAGCGCGCTCATGCAGAGGTAGGGCTGATTGTTAGCGGGGGCATTGCACCTTCACCAGAAGGCGTTGTCAGCCCCGGTGCATCGGTGCTGGCAGATGAAACACCGCTGCCACATCACCGTATTATTACCGACGCGGTCCATCAGGCTGGCGGTAAAATTGCACTGCAAATTCTGCACGCCGGTCGCTACAGCTACCAGCCGCAGCTGGTTGCACCTTCCGCCATTCAGGCAGCAATAAATCCCTATCCACCCCGGGCCCTGACCCACCAGGATATCGAAACGCTGATTGATAAATTTGCCCGCTGCGCCGCGCTGGCCCGGCAGGCTGGTTATGATGGCGTGGAAATCATGGGTTCAGAAGGCTATCTGATTAACCAGTTTCTGGTTGAAAGAACCAACCAGCGGAATGACCATTGGGGCGGAGATGAACAGCGCCGCCGGCGTTTTGCCGTAGAAATCGTCAGGGCGGTGCGGGCGGCTGTCGGTGAGGACTTTATTATTATTTACCGCCTGTCAATGCTGGATCTGGTTGAACAGGGTTCCACTTTGCCGCAAACACTGGCGCTGGCCAAAGAGATTGAACAAGCAGGAGCAACGCTGATTAATACCGGTATCGGCTGGCATGAAGCGCGTATCCCGACCATTGCCACTTCAGTGCCGAGAGCCGCCTTTGCCTGGGTAACCCAGGCGTTAAAACCGCATCTGTATATTCCCCTGATTGCCACTAACCGCATCAACGATCCCTTGCTGGCACAGCAACTGCTCAGTACCGGCTGTGCCGATATGGTTTCAATGGCACGGCCGCTGCTGGCCGATGCCGAGCTGGTATTGAAAGCACGCCAGCAGCGCTACGACGAAATCAATACCTGTATCGGATGCAATCAGGCCTGCCTCGATCAGATTTTCCAGGGTCAGCTCACCTCCTGTCTGGTCAATCCACGCGCCTGCCACGAAACTGAAATGCCGCTAATAACCGCGCGCCCGGTAAAAAATCTGGCGGTCGTCGGTGCAGGGCCTGCCGGTCTGGCCTGTGCCATCAGCGCCGCCCAGCGCGGTCATCAGGTTACCTTGTTTGAAGCCTCGGCCAGCGTGGGCGGCCAGTTCAATCTTGCCCGTCGTATTCCTGGCAAAGAGGAGTTCAATGAAACACTGCGTTATTACCGCCGCCAGCTGAATCTGCATAACGTTACGCTACATCTTAACAGGCGGGCTGATCTGGCAACCTTATTGCCGTTTGACGAAGTGATTCTGGCAACCGGTGTGGAACCACGCATACCGGATATTCCCGGGATTGACCACCCTTCGGTACTCAGCTATCTGGCGGTACTGCGCGATAATGCGCCGGTAGGCAATCGTGTGGCTCTGATTGGTGCCGGTGGCATCGGCTTTGATGTCGCGGAATATCTTAGTCAGACCGGCCCGTCAACCTCGCTGAATATCCCGGCATTCTGCCAGGAGTGGGGAATTGACCGCTCTTTGCAGCAGCCCGGCGGGCTGCTGCCCCCGCAGGCGGAAAAAAGCGCACGTGAAATCTGGCTGTTACAGCGCAAACCGGGAAAGCCGGGTGCAAGCCTGGGTAAAACTACCGGCTGGATCCATCGTGCCAGCCTGCAAATGCGCGAAGTACACCAGTGGGGAGGCATCAGCTATCAACGTATTGATGATGAGGGCCTGCATGTGTTGCGTGACGGCACCGCCCTCTGTCTGCCGGTTGATAATGTGGTTCTCTGCGCCGGGCAACTCAGTTTCAACCCGCTGGCCGGCCCGTTGCAAAATGCCGGCAAAAAAGTGCATGTCATTGGTGGAGCCGAGATAGCCCATGAGCTTGACGCCCGTCGGGCGATTGCGCAGGGTACCCGCTTAGGCCTGACGCTGTAAGTACAGGCTGGCGGCAACCGGTTATTTGCTCGTCGGCTGCAAAAAATATCGCATTTCGCCGCTAAGCTGGCAGAATCATTACTTTGCTGTTAACCACAGGGTGCAATAATGATGCCGGCGACTGCCACCGTTTACCGTTCCCACCTGCTGGATGCGCTGCCATGGGTTGAGTATCAGTTTATGCCAGCTGGCACGCCGCCTCCGAAAGAGGCAGCCTATGGTCATCAACGCCACAGCGCCACGGTACTGACGAGTCAGCAGGCGTTTCCGGCTAAAAACTGCCAGGGCGATGCGGTGATCGCCAGTGATAGCCGGCCAGTGGCGGTTTACACTGCCGACTGCCTTCCAATATTGATGGTTGATCGCGATCAGCGTCGGGTCGCGGCCGCCCACGGCGGGCTGCGGGGAATCAGTGCCGGCATCCATATTAATGTGATGAATAAACTCTGCCAGCTGGGCGCGAAACGAGAGAGCCTGCTGTTGGTTATTGGCCCGGCAATCGGCCCCTGCTGCTATGAATTAGGTCAACAGATGATTGCGGAATTACAGCAGCAGCCTGTCCTCGTCCGCTTGAGCCCCGTACTCCCCTGGACCACTCAGCAACCGCACAATCCGCTAGCCCGGCGTCCTCAGGCCAGCGCCCGGCAAAACGGCGTCTGGTTCAATTTACCGCTGCTGGCGCAGCGGATGGCCGAAAGCTGGGGACTGCCGCCAGCAAACATCGAACAGCTCGACATTTGCACTTACTGTACCGCAGAAGCCAACGCCAGCTACCGACGTAACAGCCATTTTGGCCACGGCTATCAGCAGCGCTTTTCATGGATACGCCAGCGCGACTAAGGTTGTCTCAGACAACGTAGCACCACGAACTTACTGCTACTGGCCAGCTGCTGGCAATGACCAAACAGCTTTTTTAGCTTGTGGTGATACCCCAGATGACGATTACCAACAATACGTAATTCGCCCCCTGGTTGCAGGCAGCGTCGCGCATCGCGAAACATCTGCCAGGCGATGTCGTCAGTCAACGTATTTTGCTGATGAAACGGCGGATTACACAGCACAGCGGCCGCCTGTCCGGCGGCAAAACCGCTCAGAGAATGATTAACGCTGAAACGAGTGCGCGCCAGTGCCTGTGACTGATTAATTTCAATATTTAAACGGCTGGAGGCGACTGCCATATAAGACTCATCCACAAAATGCACCTGCGCCTGCGGGTTCTGACGCAAGGCAACCAGGCCGACCACACCATTGCCGCAGCCCAGATCGATAATCTCCCCCTGAATATTGTGCGGCAGGTGCTGGATAAATAAGCGCGCGCCAATATCCAGCCCGCTGCGGGCAAAAACATTGGCATGATTGGCAATAATTTCACCACTTGGAATGGTTTTGAATTGCCAAATGGCTATTTCAGCGGCACCAGAAATCACACCGATGACGGTAACGCAAAATTTAGCGAGTATTACTATCGCATCCAGCAGATTTATATCTGGTCGCGCGGTTGGGTTGATACCGGGACAGCATGAGGGAAATGATTATGTATAACGGCATTTTTGCAGGTACTTTTTCGCGTGACAGTGAGGTAACAACCGATGATGGGGTTAAGTACTGGCTCGTACTGAATGAAGATGGCGATGATTACTATGAAGTCCGCAATAAGCGGCAACAAAAATATGTTCTTCTCATCAGCACAGACAGCAACGTCGTCAGCGGGATAAGTGAGGATGGCGGCTTTTCTTTCCCTTACCCCTACAAGGTCTATTTTCTTGATGACATCCCTGAGGACCTTAAGGTTGGCGCATTTATCTATAACGGGAGTGAGTTTAAACCTTTTATCAATGTTGAAGTATGGAAGTACAACATGAATCTCCAGATTAAAGAGGCGAAGCTGGAGGCGCTGATGAATGGCGAGCAGCGCCCTGACCTGGATGATAAGAAGAAAGCGGTGGATGCTTATGTCGGTGATGGATACAACCCGCCGCTGCCATTCTAGCAACATAAAAAAGCCCGGCTAAGCCGGGCTAGTCATAGTTTATATCTTCGTACCGAGGGCAGCGCCGCCCATAAAACGCCCGCACTAACAGGTAAATCAAGAAAATTAGCCCGCCGGATAAGCATAAAAAAATGAATGTATTCATATAGTAGCCTTCCATGTTGTCGTAGCGGTCATTTTAAAGGCGTACTAAATCAATGGATAATCATTATGACAGATCAATAATGGTTTATTGATCGTCACAATCGATCAATAGTGATTGCATAGTCGGTTGTTACGCACAATTCTGGACAGTCCAAAATCACCCCTTTTTACCCTTTTAGGCAGTCCAGAATTGTGCGTAAAACAGTCCAGAAAATTTCGCCGCGCTACATGTGGTAGACAGCATATTCTGGGGAGGAACGCTCAACCTGCTGTTCGATCGGCGCGAGTTGTCCACCATAAAGCGATCGTCCTGACGGCTGACGCGCTTACCGGCCCGCCAGGCCGGTGCCCGTGAACAGCACATCATCCTTATTCGCCTTTTTATCAACCAGGACATTTTATGCAAGCGACATCACCACATCAGCCGCCGGCGATGCAATGGATTGAGGGCGGAGAATTTCAGATGGGCTCTGAACAACACTATCCGGAAGAGCGCCCGCGACAGATAAAACAGGTCAATGGTTTCTGGATGGATGTAACGCCGGTGACCAACCGACAGTTCGCCGAATTTGTTAGCGCCACTGGCTATCTGACCGAGGCGGAAAAAAAACCCTGTGCAGCAGATTTTCCCGACGTTGATCCGGCACTGCTGGTGCCAGGGGCACTGGTGTTTCGCAGTCCGGCGGCCGGCAGTCAGCCACGTGATTACCGCGACTGGTGGTTTTATGTTGCCGGCGCCTGCTGGCATCGCCCGGACGGTATCCAGTCGCTGACGCCAGACGATGCCGATAAACCGGTGGTACAGGTCGCCTGGCAGGATGCACTGGCTTATGCCCGCTGGGCAGGTAAAACCCTGCCAACCGAAGCAGAATGGGAGTATGCGGCGCGCGGTGGCCATGATGGTTTACCCTACGCCTGGGGTAACGAATTCCAGCCAGAAGGTAAGCTGATGGCCAACACCTGGCAGGGTAACTTTCCATTTAGCGGGCAGCCTGGTCAGGGTCGCTATTTTGCTACTTCACCGGTGGCGGCGTTTCCGGCTAATGATTATGGCCTGTATGACATGATAGGCAACGTCTGGGAATGGACCCTGGATACCTGGCAGCCGGATCACTCAGCGCCGGCGCGTACTTGCTGTCTGGCCACCCGACCGACCGGGGTTGAGCGCCAGAAAGTTGTTAAAGGCGGTTCTTATCTTTGTGCCCCCAACTATTGCCGGCGTTACCGGCCTGCCGCGCGCCACCCACAAACCACCGACAGCGCGACAAGCCACATTGGTTTTCGCTGCATCAGGCACCGATAGCAGCTTAACCACCGCCGTTCACTTCATCCCGGACGTTTTTTTAGCCAGCCCGGTTTTCAGCGCAAACAGCAGAATGGTCATCAGGCTTAGCGACAACATCACCACATTAACCAACAGGCCGGCGCCAAAATCGCCGGTAACATCTTTTACATAGCCCATTGCGGTCGGTCCGAAAAAGCCGCCCAGATTGCCAATGGAGTTGATCACCGCAATGCCGCCGGCAGCGGCGGCACCAACCATAAACTGTGGCGGCAGCGTCCAGAATACCGGTAAAACGGCAAACAGACCGGCGGATGCCAGAGTTAACCCCGCAATGCTCAGTAGCGCTGAACCACTGAACGCGGTCATCACAACACCGACAATCGCCAGTGCCAGCGGGGCCGCAATGTGAAAGATACGTTCATTTTTACGATCGGAGCGGCGTCCCCACCATAACAGCGCCACCACCGCGGCCACATACGGGATAACAGAAAGAAAACCGACCGCCATCAGGGAAAAACCGGCGTTTTTAATCAGCTGCGGCAACCAGAAGTTAACGGTGGCGTTAGTCATGGAGATACCAAGAAATACCAACGCCAGGCTAAGTACATATGGATGAAAAAAGATACCGGAAAGTTTTACGCTTGCCTTTTGTGCCCGTCTGAGCCGATCTTGTTCCAGCTCCTGGCGGGCCGCCGTTTTTTCCTCCTCGCTTAGCCAGCGCACATCACCGAGGGTTTCCGGCAGTTTAAACAGGACCATAATCCCCAGAATCACCGCTGGCAACGCTTCAAGAATAAACAACCACTGCCAGCCCTGCAGGCCGGAATGCGCCCCCACCGAAAGAATGAAACCGGATACCGGTCCACCAATAATGGTGGCCAGCGGGTTAGAAAGCAGCAGAAAACCAACTATCTGCGCCCGCTTCTTATCCGGAAACCACTGGGTAAGATAAAATAAAATACCGGGATAAAAACCGGCTTCCGCCGCCCCTAACAAGAAACGCAGTACCAGAAACGATGTTGAGTCCCAGACAAAAGCGGTACAGGCTGAGAGTAATCCCCAGCTAATCATAATACGGGCAATCCAGCGACGGGCACCGACCCGCTCCAGCATCAGATTGCTCGGCACTTCAAAAATAAAGTAGCTGATAAAAAAGATACCGCTGCCAAGGCCAAATGCCGTGGCAGATAGCCCGATATCTTCACGCATGGTCAGGGCCGCAAAACCAACGTTAACCCGGTCAAGGAACGCCGAAAAATAACAGAGGATCAGAAAAGGCAGTAACCGCCAGGCTATTTTATTGAAGGCCTTCTGTGACAAAGCATTCTGCGGCAGCAGCGTATTGCCGTTAGCCAGCGACTGTTGTTGAGACATGATGTTTTTCCTTTTTCTTGTTATCAGCCAAAACCCACAACCTGCCCCGGATCGCCGGCAGTGGTCAGTGGTGGAAAGTGAGGTCCGCGCTGACCGGAAAGCCCACGGTTAACCGGCGTAGTCAATTCAGGCTCTGCGCATCCAATTAACTGATTGTCTTTGATCCAGGCGAGGTCGCTGCCATACAGCTGGCTCATCAGTGCCTGCCTGAGCCTGTCGACGACCGCAGCCAGCTCTGGATGCTGGCTAAGATTGTCTGATTCGTCAGGATCATCTTGCAGATCGAACAATTGAAAATGGTTACCGGCGGGATACCAGATAAGTTTGTAACGGCCGTCGGTGATCATCCGCGTGGCGGCGGCGCCTTCAAGAGATTCACAGTAAAGCGTTTGCCGGCGCGTCTCTCCGACCATAGACAGACCGTCGCAGCTCGCCGGTACCGGAATATCACACAGGGAGAGCAGCGTTGGCATAATATCCTGCAGGCCGACCAGCCGCTTATCCACCGAGCCTGGGGTGATACAGCGCGAATGCGCACGGTCGACAACCACCATCGGTATCTGCGCAGAGCTCTGATAAAAATAACGTTTTGCATACATCCCATGATCACCCAGCATATCACCGTGATCGCTGGTGAAGACCATAATGGTATCGTCGAGAATCCCCTCTTCACGTAACGCACCTATCAGCAGCCGTATCTGATGATCAATGTGGGTACATTGGGCATAGAACGCCCGCCGCATATCGGCATATTGTTCCGGGGTAAGGCTGGGCCATAGATTCTGGTTCTTTTTCACGGCGTAAGGCACAACCCCGGCCTGCGACCAGGCGCTCTGCCTGGGCATGTCCATCTTGCGCTGCCGGTATCGTTCAAAATAACTTGCCAGCGGCGTAATTGGCGGATGCGGCTGGGTATAAGAGACATACCAGAATGCCGGACGAGTCGGATCGCGACGGCGGATATTTTTTGCGGCAGTTTCGGTAATCCAGTTGGTAACGTGCAATCGTTCGTCCAGATGCCAGTTACGCCAGCTATAGTCATTATTACTCATGCCATGCATAAACTGTTTACCCGCCTGCCCCTGCTCTGCCAGAAAAATTTCATAATCATCCACCCCGCCAAGCTGGCTACGCCCCTCCTCGGCGGTAAAGGCTTCCTGAAAACCAATTCTGTCGCGGGTTGGATATACGTGCAGTTTGCCGGTTGCCGAGGTCTGATAACCGGCGTTGACAAAGGTCTGCGCCAGGGTTGGCAGCGCTGGCATTGGCAATGCCGGCTGGAAAACGCGATCGCCGTGAGTTTTCGGCGTGGTGCCGGTCATGATGGTGCGCCGGGCGGGAATACATACCGGGCATTCCGCATAAGCATTGGGAAAATGTACGCCGCAACGCGCCAGGTTATCAATTGTCGGGGTTTCAATGACGTCATGACCAGCAAAACCAAACAGGTAGCCAGGCCATTGATCGACGGTAATAAAAAGCACATTGGGGGGCGCCAGAGGCGCGGATTGCTGAGAATCTGCCATAGTTTTCCTGCCTGTCGCGAAACATTAAGACGTCCGCCATCCGGCAAAGAGGCCGTGACGGAAAAAACGTGCGTTTAAACAGAATATGTAATAAAAAGCATGCTACAAATTAATGTTAATAATAAGTTGCATCTAATTTACTGGTGGATCACATTTATGGATCAAAAAAGCCTGACCGCGTTTCTGGTACTGGCTGAAGAGCTACAGTTCAGTCGCGCAGCGCAGCGTCTTGGCGTGACGCAGTCAGCGCTTAGCCAGCAAATTATCCGACTGGAAAAAGAAATAGGAGTGGAATTATTTGAACGTACGCGACGCAGCGTCCGGCTGTCGGATTGTGGTCAGCTATTTTTAGTCGATGCGCGTAACGTCATTTTGCAAATTGAAAAGGCGACAGAAACCGCGCGACGAGCCGCAAAAGGCCTGCTGGGCAAGATGACCATCGCCTATGTTGACGCCGCCCCGTTCAGCCTGCTTTCACCCATGCTGATGGCTTATCAAAAAGCCTTTCCCGACGTCAAACTGGTGCTACAGGATATGACCTCAGCCGAACAGTTTGAGGCTTTACAGGAAGGTAAAATTGATATTGGTCTGTTACGGCCCCTGTATGAGATGGAAAATATTCACACGGCCACCCTGCTGCGCGAACCTTATGTCGTCGCCATGCACAAAGAACATCCGCTGGCAGAGCTGGAAGCGCTGGATATACGACTACTTATCCGTGAGAAATTTTTGTTTACCCGCCAGGAAAAAGCCAAATACATCAACCAGAATTTCGACCCGCTATTTAAACACCATGGCATGACGCCGGATATCGTGCAGGAAGTTAACCAGCTTCATGCCCTGTTAAGCCTGATTGGCGCCGGCATGGGCATTGCCTTCCTGCCGCTGTCGGTGGCGGCCAACAACAATCACAACGTGGTCTACCGCCGGCTGACCGCTACCCGTATTCCTCAGGCCGAGCTGCGCATCGCCTGGCGGGAAACTGCCAATGAAAAACTGGTGGGACAGTTTGTCCGGGTAGCAAAACAGGTTAGCCATGACTGGCCGGTCTTCCGCTAGCCGTCGGACGAGCGGCCTGCTGCACGACATAGCGACGTCAGATAAAGGTTTTTGCCTTCTGGATCAGGCTGGTTTTGCTAATGACCCCAAGATATTTACGCTCGCTGGCATTATTCAGGACCGGCAGCCGCTCCAGTGAGATCTGTGAAAAGGTATCCCATCCCTGACGAATCGTCTGGAATTGGTAAATCACCGGGAAACCGCTATCCATTACCTCACTGACCGGAGAATCCAGCGTCAGGGTCTTGTCCAGTACCTGATGAGAAATATCATGTACCGAAACCGCACCGAGAAAAGCACCCTGTTGATCAATGACGTAAACAAAACGATCGCGTTTAATCGAGCTGACTGCCAGCGCCTTGCCAACGGAGTCCTGCGGGTGAAGAGCCGCACCAGAAACAATGTACTGCGCAATAATGCTGTTATCAAAGTCAAACCAGGCATCGGCCCGGCTGAGGTGTTCAGTGACCAACGGATAGGTGCTGGCAGACTGCAGCCGGTAAACCGTCATTGCCGCCAGACAGCAAGCAATCATTGAAGGAAACAGCAGGCTGCTATTAAAGGTCATTTCCAGCACCATTAGCATAGCCATCAGCGGCGCCTGGCTGACGGCAGCCAGTACCGCTCCCATACCGATCGCCGCAAACGCCAGGCTGTTATTAACAGGCATGCCCGCCAGATTAGCAAACAACGCAACGATGCTGCCGGTCAGAGCGCCCAGCAGCAATGAAGGGGTAAACAGGCCGCCTACCGCCCCGGAACCAACAGATAGCGCTGTCGCAACCAGCTTCAGAGCAAATAAAACCAGCAGCATTTGCAGAATTAATTCACCCGACATAATGCGCACAATGACTTCATAGCCGTTGCCGAGAATATCGGTTGAACCTATAGCCAGCACGCCAACCGCCAGACCGCCGAGGCCAAGACGTAACGGCAGGTTTTTCACCCGGGCAAACTGGCGCTTACTTAATGCAATGAGCCGGATGATAAGCCAGCCGGTCAGGCCGGAGACCAGCCCGACCACCAGCGTCAACAGAATGCTGCTGAAACTGATGGTAAACTGGACGGCAGAAAGCGGATAAAGTGCAGAAGTGTTACCCAGCATCCACATAGTCAGCACCGCCACGCCGGCGGAAACCACCAGCGGGATCAGCCGCTGCAGTGCGGAGATCCCATAGGCAATCTCCGCCACAAAAATGGCCGATGCCAGCGGCGCATGATAAACCGACGCCAGACCGGCGGCGGCGGCCATTGCAACCACATCACTGTTTTGTAGCTTTAGGGGCCGCTGAATAAACCGGGCCGCCAGGCTACCGGCCAGTGCTGCCAGCTGAACCATCGGTCCCTCTTTACCAATAGAGGCGCCGCTGCTGATGCTGAACAAAGAAGAAAGCGCCCGGTACAGCGAAGTCCGGGTCGGCACCGCCTCAAGACGGGCGTTAATCACTTCGAGATAATCGGTGCGCACATGCTGCTGCTGTTCCATCCGGGAGGCATAGTGCAGGAAAATACCGGCCAGAATGCCGCCAAAGCCAACAATCAGCGGCCAGCAAAACCATGGCCAGGCCGTCACCGCACGGGTAATATCATGGGCGGAACCAAATATCAGACGGGTTAGCAGTTCAATCAGCACGCGAAACAGTAACGTGGCCATGGCCCCGAGCATCCCGATGGGGATCGCGACCAGAATCGACGTCCAGTTAAGAATATGTCGGTTGTTTATGCTCATACTGCTTGCTTACCCTGGTAATGAAAATCCGCTGCAAAATAAATGAGAGAAAACCTTATACGCGGTATCAGGCCAGGCGTTCAATCTGGCCTGATACCGCGTATAAGGCCCCACAGCAACAACGATATCCGCAACCGGTCTTTTTCCCGTTTACCGCCAGTTGTCAACCCGTTGTGCCCGCTAAGAATCAGAGCTGATCACAGAATAATACAGAGAAAAGCGTTCCCTTTATGATCGTCATCATGCTGTTATTTGCGCAGTGATTGCGCCCGCTACCCGACGTGATACTCTGAAAATCCGATTAACCGTTACCGGAACAGGCTATGATCCGCTTTGCCATTGTAGGAACTAACTGGATTAGCCGCCAGTTTGTCGATGCTGCTCATGAAAGTGGTAAAATGAAGCTAACCGCCATCTATTCGCGTACGCTGGAACAGGCCCGCACCGTCAGCAACGATTACCCGGTCGAACACCTGTTTACCTCCCTGAATACGCTGGCACAGTCTGCCGATGTCGATGCGGTCTATATTGCCAGCCCCAACGCCTTGCACTGTGAACAGGCTCTGCTGTTTATGCGTCATGGTAAACATGTTATCTGCGAAAAACCGCTGGCGTCGAATCTGCATGAGGTGGAGGCGATGATTGCCTGTGCACGCAGCAACCAGGTGGTGCTGTTTGAAGCCTTTAAAACCGCCAGTCTGCCCAATTTTCATTTGCTGGTGCAGCAGCTAGCCCGGGTGGGTAAGCTACGTAAAGTGTTGTTTAACTATTGCCAGTACTCTTCACGTTATCAGCGCTATCTCGACGGTAAAAATCCCAATACGTTTAATCCGGCTTTTTCCAACGGCTCCATTATGGATATCGGTTATTACTGTCTGGCCAGCGCGGTCAGCCTGTGGGGAGAACCCTACCGGCTACAGGCACAGGCGTCGTTACTGGACAGTGGCGTCGACGCCCACGGAAGCGTTGTCATGAACTATGGCGACTTTGATGTCACTATTTTACATTCCAAAGTCAGTCAGAGCGCGTTACCCAGCGAAATTCAGGGCGAGGCAGGCAGCCTGGTCATTGACAGGTTACCAGAATGCCAGCGGCTGCAATTCATTCCCCGCGACGGCAAACAGTCGCAGGATCTGAGCCAGCCTCAGCATATCAATACTATGTTATATGAAGCCCAGACCTTCGCTGCCTTGGTGGACAATAATGAAGTGAACCATGCCGGCCTGGCAACGTCGCGTACCACCGCAGCGCTGCTCAGCGAAATCCGCCGCCAGACCGGCGTCAGATTTCCGGCTGACGATCGTCCGGCAGATATTATTGTATAAAGCGCTCTGAAAATCGTTGATATTCAGGCCAACAAACACTAAGGTCAGTGATAGCAAAGGGGAGTAACTCCCGACTGGTTCATCGTCATTACGAATGCTCAGGCTTCCGGTGACCAGGCAATCAACCGATTGTGAGTGAGACCTTGCCGGAAGGCGAGGTCATGCGTGAAAAGTGCGGCTGACGTCTTCTGACGTCAGCCGTTTTACTTTTTACGGAACAAACATATGAACACCATTGGTACACCACTGCTATGGGGTTGTTTTATCACTATCGTTGTTGTGATGCTGGCCGCAGATCTTTTTTTACAGCGTCGTAGCGATCGGGGCGCTATGTCGGTCAGGCAAGCGGCTATCTGGTCACTATTCTGGATTTCTCTTACCCTGCTATTTGCCGCTGCTTTCTGGTGGTATCTTGACGGCAATGCCGGCCGGCAGATTGCTAATTCGCAGCTCAGCGCCTTCCTCACCGGCTGGCTGCTTGAAAAGGCGCTGGCGGTGGATAACGTCTTTGTCTGGCTGATGTTATTTAGCTATTTCAATATTCCAGCCGGATTACAGCGACGGGTACTGGTATATGGCGTACTCGGCGCCATTGTGTTGCGTACTCTGATGATTTTTGCCGGCAGCTGGCTGGTCATGCAATTTCACTGGATTCTTTATCTGTTTGGTGCTTTTTTGCTGTTTACCGGGATCAAAATGGCGCTGACCAATCACGCTAACGCGCCGGCGGCGGGCAATACCGCGCTGATGCACTGGCTGAGGCAGCATCTGCGGGTGACCGACGAACTGCAGGGCGAAAAGTTTTTTATCCGCCGCAATGGCGTGCTGTTTACCACACCGCTGTTTCTGGCTTTAATCATGGTTGAACTGAGCGATGTCATCTTCGCGGTAGACAGCATCCCGGCAATTTTTGCCGTCACGACCGATCCCTTTATCGTGCTAACGTCAAATCTGTTTGCCATTCTGGGTCTGCGCGCGATGTACTTTTTACTGTCCGGCGTGGCGGACCGTTTCCCGATGCTCAAGTATGGTCTGGCACTGGTGCTGATTTTCATTGGTATAAAAATGCTGCTGCTGGAGGTTTATCCATTACCGGTGACGGTATCACTGAGCGTGATTGCGCTGATTCTGATGCTGACGCTATTGCTGAATTTGTTCGTCAACCGTTACCGCGACCGCCTACAACGCGGGCTGTGATAATCACAGAAATCCCGGTAAGCACCGGGATTTCTGCACGATCTCTGCATTTATCCCTGGTTTTATGCATAAAAATTAGCATTTCGCTCTTCCCTCATCATTTCATTTCCTTATACTTTCTCACGCAAACACAGGGTATCAGCTGCGCATTTGTGCCGACTAACCCGCATTATTCTCATAACAATTTGGTTCAGACATGCAAACAGATAACAAGGGACAACACTGGCGCCAGCGCCTGTTACAGGGAAGCCTGATTCAACAAATTTTGATTGGTTTAGCGGCCGGTATCGTACTCGCCATCGTCTCGAAACCGGCCGCCCATGCCGTTGGCATTTTAGGCACGCTGTTTGTCAGTGCGCTGAAAGGGGTCGCCCCGTTGCTGGTGTTAATGCTGGTTATGGCATCCATTGCCAGCCACCAGCCAGGACAAAAAACCAGCGTGCGTCACGTAGTGATTCTCTACCTGCTAAGCACCTTCTGTGCCGCCGTGGTGGCGGTAGTGATGAGCAATCTGATGCCTCAATATCTGATGCTAAAAAGCGTCAGTCAGCAGGTTACGCCGCCATCAGGCATTCTCGATGTCGTCCAGCGTTTGCTGATGAATATGGTAGTTAACCCGGTCAGCGCCCTGCTGGAGGCAAATTATATCGGTATTCTGGTCTGGGCGGTGGGCCTTGGCCTTGCTTTTCGCCACGCCAGTACCACTACCCGTACCGTACTGAAAGATGCCTCGCTGGCAGTAACCTGGCTGGTGCGGGTGGTTATCCGCTGTGCCCCGCTAGGCATTTTTGGCCTGGTGGCTTCGGTACTCGCTGACACCGGTTTTCATATTCTGTGGGGTTATGCCCATCTGCTGGCGCTTTTACTCGGCTGTATGTTGCTGATGGCGCTGGTGTGCAATCCCATTCTGGTTTACTGGAAAATTCGCCGCAATCCTTATCCGCTGGTGTTCACCTGCCTGCGTGAAAGCGGCGTAACCGCATTCTTCACCCGCAGTTCAGCGGCGAATATCCCGGTTAATCTGGCGCTGGCGAAAAAACTTAATCTGGACGAAGACACGTATTCCGTGTCTATTCCGCTGGGTGCCAATATCAGCATGGCCGGTGCCGCCATTACCATCACCACGCTAACGCTGGCGGCAGTCAACACGCTGGGAATTCATATCGATTTGCCCACGTCGATACTGCTGAGTGTGGTTGCCGCCGTGTGTGCCTGCGGTTGTTCCGGGATAGCCGGAGGCTCCCTGCTGCTGGTACCGGTCGCCTGCAATATGTTTGGAATTCCCAACGATATTGCCATGCAGGTTGTCGCCATTGGTTTTATTATCAGTGTGTTACAGGATTCATCAGAAACGGCACTGAATTCCTCAGCAGACATTCTGTTTACCGCTGCCGCCTGTCTGGGTGCAGAACGTAAACAGCAGCAGGCGGAAACCAGTCACTGAGTAGCTTACTGGCTGCCAGTAAAGGACCAGACAGACTGGCCAAAAGAATCGTGCTGAGAACTGCTCAGGCTATGCTGACAAATGGCCTGAGCAGTTCTGTCTAACTCAATCCTATACGAACAGAAAATAATCTGGCCATGCCGGCATCACAATGAAGAGCAACCGGCGGGCAAAATCAGCAGAAATTACATTTCCGCAGAAATTCCCCTGAAATTTCATCAAAATTCAGGCATTACTGGTATTTTTTCCCACAGAAAAGCCATCTGTTTTTTTTCTGACACCCTCGTGTCATTAATTCCGCTGACAACAAAAAGTACCGGAGATCGGTCTGCCATCGCCGCTGCAGATTTAACCATCAGAAAAAATAAGAATATTCTTTTTCAGAAAATCCCATCTTAGTTAAGAACCGGATTTAATCGGTTAAAAATGTTACTTTAGTTTTAAAAAAAAGCACATTTTCCTGAGCAAAAACGCAAGAAATGTCAGGCAGTGTAAAGCTCCTTTTCCCTCTGTTTATCAGAGGGTAAAAACAGAGAAACTGACAAAGCTTTCACTGTCGCACAGACCTGTAATTTGTTACAGTCAGACAGCTTTTTTTACTAATGTGTTCAGTAACCACACTGATTGCTTTTTTGCTTGATGATTGACATACAAATCGACCGGCTGACGACGGTACAGCAACAAATGCACAGCAACCGGTCCGATATGGTCGCGGAACACGCTGTCAGGAATGCCTATGATAGAAACTGTTAAATCTCTGTTTTATGCCTTGTGGCATCAGGATTTTGTAACACTGGCGAACCCATCGCTGGTTTGGGCAATCTATATTGTTTTATTTATTATTCTGTTCCTGGAAAATGGGTTACTGCCTGCTGCATTTCTTCCCGGAGATAGCCTGTTGATTCTGGTAGGCGTGCTGATTGCCAAAGGCACGCTCAGTTTTCCGCTTACGCTGTTTATCCTGACCACCGGTGCCAGCCTCGGCTGCTGGCTAGGCTATCTTCAGGGGCGCTGGCTGGGTAACTCCAGGCTGGTCCAGAAATGGCTGGCTCATCTGCCTGCACAATACCATCAGCGCGCCCATCATTTATTTCACCGCCACGGTCTTTCTGCTTTGCTGATCGCCCGGTTTATCGCCTTTGTACGCACCCTGCTGCCAACGCTTGCCGGCCTTTCCGGTCTGAGTAATGCACGCTTCCAGTTTTTCAACTGGGCAAGTGGTCTGTTATGGGTGCTAATTCTGACGTTGCTTGGCTTTGCACTGGGAAAAACCCCCTTCTTTCGTCGTTACGAAGACCAGTTAATGTTCGGGCTGATGTTATTACCGGTGATATTATTAATGGCGGGGTTAGGCGGTTCGCTGCTGATGATCTGGCGCAAAAAATGCGCCGAATCGCCGTCAAATGAGAAAGGAAACTCATAATGAATATGCTAAAAAGGCCCCATTTTATCCGCCTTAAATGGTGGCCGTGGTTGCTCATTGCGCTGTTTTTTATTTTTTCTATCAGTGCGTTACCTTATTTAATACCGGATGACAACGGCATACAGATTCGTGCCAGTAGCCAGGGCATCACGCTACCTGACGGCTTTTATCTTTATCAGAGCCTGAACGATCACGATATCCACATTAAAAGTATCACTCCCGAAGAAAATTCACTGGTCATTCGCTTTGACTCCACGGAACAAAGTGAGGCGGCCCAGCAGTTATTACATCAGCTACTGCCTGAAGGTTTTGAAATTCTCCCGCTGGAGATGTCAGTGTCAGAAAAGAAGAAAACCAGCCGGATGTCACACCACTGAGATTCAGGACAGAACGTTGAAGTTTTATTCCTTTTTTGTGGTTTGTTAAATTAATAGCTATGCTTTAACAAATTGAAAAAACGACATCCGGGGCAAATTATGCTGCGTTTTGTCGTCGTTATTACAAGGAATTCAGTCATGAGATTCACCATGATAATCGCAGCTTCAGTGATGATGCTTTCCGGTGTCGTACAGGCAGCTGACTCACTCTGCCAGCAAAAATCGGACGCTATCCAGCATGAAATTGAACTGGCAAAAAAACACAATAATCAGCGTCGGGTGAATGGCCTTGAACGGGCACTGACCGAAGCACAGTCAAATTGTAGCGATAAAAAACTCCGTGACGCTCACCAGGAAAAAATTGCCGCACAGCGTGCTAAAGTGAAAGAGCGCGAACATGAACTGGCTAAAGAGCGGGCGAAAGGCGACGATGCCGACAAGCTGGAAAAGCGACAACATAAACTGACTGAAGCTCGCAGCGAACTGAAAAAACTGGAATCTACCCCGTGGTAATCAGCTTCCGCTGCATTCGGATATGCTGACCTGTTAATCAAGGAGCGTTTTATGGCTAAAGATGTAACCTCAGAAAATCTGCGCGCTGAACTGAAAAATCTGGCGGATACCCTTGAAGAAGTGCTGAATAACTCAGCGGATAAATCTAAAAACGAACTGGAAAAGCTGCGTTCCAAAGCCCAGAGCGCGCTACAGGAAACCCGCGCCCGTCTGGGAGAGTCTGGCGAACGTCTGGCTCAAACCTCCCGTGAAGTGGCCGACCGTGCCGATGACTATGTGCGGGAAAATCCGTGGACCAGTGCCGGTATTGGTGCCGCCGTCGGCGTCCTTATTGGTATTCTGATTGCGCGCCGCTAACCATGACTGATTCACAGCAAAATCAGGGCCCCGGCAAAGGGGTCATCACCCTGGGCCAGCGGATTATCACCACACTGGTTGGCATTGTTGAAACGCGCGTACGCCTGGCGGTGGTTGAACTGGAAGAAGAAAAAGCCAATCTTATCCAGATGCTGATGATGATTGGCCTGACCATGCTGTTTACCGCTTTTGGCTTAATGAGCCTGATGGTACTGATTATCTGGGCCGTTGATGCGCAGTATCGCCTGATGGCCATTGCGATCACAACCGCGGTGCTGTTTCTTCTGGCACTGATATTTGGTCTGTGGACGCTGGCTAAATCGCGTAAATCCAGCTTATTACGCGCCACGCGTAAAGAGCTGGAAAACGATCGTCAGCTGCTGGAGAAAGAGTAATGAGCCGTCGTGAACGTGAACAGCGTAAGTCTGCTCTGCTACGACTTATTCAGCAACAGCGGCTGGATCTGAGCGCAGAATGCCGTGACTGGCAGAACGTCACCGCCCGTTACGATCGCAGCTGGCTGGCACTGATGTCTCTGCGCCGCTATATCGCTATCGGCAGCAGCCTGCTAGCGATCTGGTCAGTACGCCACCCACGTCGTATGGGCCGCTGGTTTAAACGTGGACTGGGTATCTGGAGTACCTGGCGCCTGATTCGCAGCGGTTTTCCTTCACGCTAATCCACCGTTGTGCCCGTTTCTGACGGGCACCATACATCAATTAATTTGACAAACTTCTGCAGTATAACTTGCTTACACTGCCTGCCCTCTCGCCTTTATTATCATCACCACACCAGCTTACTGACGCGCTAAGTCGTCAGGTGCTGCCTTCAACTGCTGGCCTGAAGTCAGCAGACATTCTGATAGATTGGGGTAGTAGATGAAAAAATTAGAAGATGCAGGCTTTACTGTAGCGCGAATCCTGATGTCCATTTTGTTTATCGTCGCCGGCTGGGGGAAAATTACCAGCTATACGCATACCCAGCAGTATATGGAACATATGGGCGTTCCGGGCATGTTACTCCCACTGACAATACTACTGGAATTCGGCGGTGGTCTGGCCATCCTGTTCGGTTTTCTCACCCGTACCACGGCAATTATCACCGCCATTTTCGCGGTCATAACTGCCCTGATTTTCCATATCGATTTCTCGGTGGCCGGCAACAATATCAACTTTATGAAAAACCTGGTGATCGCCGGAGCCTATCTGCTGCTGTTTTTCACCGGGCCTGGGGCATGGAGTATTGACCGCGCGTTAAATAAAAAATGGTAACCATGTGGACTATACTCTGCAGGTAACCTTCCGGCGCGGGCGCCGGAAGGTATTTTATTAAGACAAAGCAGGAGCGTGATGTGGGACAATTGATTGACGGCATCTGGCACGATACCTGGTACGACACCAAAGCGACCCACGGACGTTTCAAACGGACGGCAGCACATTTCCGTAACTGGATTACCCCGGAGGGTAACGCAGGTCCCAGCGGTGAAAGCGGATTTAAAGCGGAAAAACAGCGTTATCATTTGTATGTTTCCCTTGCCTGTCCCTGGGCACACCGCACGCTGCTGATGCGTCAGCTGAAAGGCCTTGAAAGACTGATTGATATATCCGTCGTTCACCCGTTGATGCTGGAAAACGGCTGGACTTTTGCCGACGATTTTCCAGGTGCAACCGGCGACCGCCTCTATCAGCATGAATTTCTCTATCAGCTCTATCTGCGTGCTGACCCCCACTACAGCGGTCGTGTCACGGTGCCGGTACTCTGGGATAAACAACGTCAGACTATTGTCAGTAACGAGTCGGCCGATATCATGCGTATGTTTAACAGTGCCTTCGATGCGCTGGGTGCCCGCGCCGGTGATTACTACCCCGTCGCGCGGCGGGCAGAAATTGATGAAATTAACGGCTGGGTTTATGACTCAGTGAATAATGGCGTGTACAAAAGTGGTTTTGCCACCAGCCAGCAGGCCTATGATGAAGCAGTGAATGCGCTGTTTATTTCGCTTGAACGGCTTGAACATATTCTTGGACAGCAGCGCTATCTTACCGGCAACAGCCTGACAGAAGCCGATTTACGCCTGTGGACCACCCTGATACGCTTTGATCCGGTTTACCTTACCCATTTTAAATGTGATAAAGCGCGTATCAGTGATTTTCTCAATCTCAATGCATTGCTGCGTGAAATCTATCAACTGCCTGGCGTTGCCGGAACGGTGGACCTCGATCATATCCGCCATCATTACTATCGCAGCCATAAAACCCTCAATCCCCATGGCATCATTTCCACCGGGCCGAAGTTTAACTGGCAGGAACCTCACGGACGGGATGACCGTTTTCCGCAGCACGATGCAGAGGGTAACAGAGGATAATCAGCCAGCTTATGTAGGTTATCATCGACTCACCTGATTCTGAGGGGGAGATCAGCCTGACTGACGACGGGACAATAACTTAGGGATCTCACGCAAGCACCATGACTTCGCTTCTCCCATGCTGTCGCGTCGCCAGGCCATAATAATATCCACCTCCCGGGTGTATTCCGGACTGACCACCCGAAGCCGTCCGTCAGCAATGTCCTGCTCTACCATCGGCCAGGGCATCGTGGCAACACCTAATCCCTGTAACAAAGCACGCCGTTTATCGTCCATGCTGCTGACCGTCAGCCGTTGCTGCTTATCCAGCAGCTGAACGGTAAGCACCGGTCGTTCACGCGCGGTATCTGCTACCGCGATACCGCGATATTTCACCCGCGTCACCTCAGAAAGCGGTTCTGGCTCGTGATGAATCGGGTGATCGGCGCTGGCAACATAAACGCTCATCATACTAAACAGCTTACGTGTATTAATCTCTGACGAGGCACGGAAGTGAAGATCCGGTGCAATAACTATATCTGCCCGGCCCTGTTCCAGACGCTCCCAGGCACCGGCTAACACCTCAGTCATCAGGGATATTTGCGTACTGGATCGGCTGGCCAGCTTCTCCACCAGTGGAAATAACCGCTCGGTCGATACCAGCGCTTCAACCACAATGGTCAGGTGTGTTTCCCAGCCCCGCGCCAGCGCTTCGGCATCCGTCGTCAGCTTGTCCGCCGCCTCCAGCAATACCCGACCACGTTCCAGCAGCATTCTGCCAACATTAGTAAAGCGAGTCCGGTGACCGGAACGGTCAAACAGCACCACATCCAGCTCTTCCTCCAGCTTTTGCATGGTGTAACTCAGCGCAGAGGGGACCCTTCCCAGCTCATCAGCCGCCGCGGCAAAGCTACCCCGCCGGTCGATAGCATCCATGACACGTAACGCTTCCAGGGTCAGCGCCCGATCTTTTGCCATCACAGTTATCTCTGTCAGGAAATTTGAATATACCGAGCAGATTAACTGGCTAACATTCCAACGTCCAGAAACTTACCATGGAAATATTCATTAACGTACGAAAGCCTGCAGCCCGCGGGAGGATATTATGATTACCGGTCGTGCAGCGAGCGAATGCGGAAAGGCCGATTACGGCTGGTTGCAGGCACGCTACACTTTTTCTTTTGGACACTACTTTGACCCTAAATTACTGGGCTACGCGTCATTACGCGTCCTTAATCAGGAAGTGCTGGCACCAGGGGCATCATTTCAACCACGCACCTATCCTAACGTTGATGTATTGAATATCATTTTGCAGGGAGAAGCAGAGTACCGCGACAGTGAAGGTAACCATTGCGTCGCACAGACTGGCGAGGCGTTGCTGCTGGCAACACAACCCGGTGTCAGCTACAGTGAGCATAACCTCGATCCAAGCACGCCATTAACCCGTATGCAGCTGTGGCTTGACGCCTGCCCGCAGCGGGAAAATAAACGGATTCAGCGCATCAGTACCCAGACGACCCCTTGCTTTTTGTTAGCATCACCGGACGGTGAAAACGGCAGCCTGCAACTACGCCAACAAGTCTGGATCCATCATCTGACCCTGGCAAAAGGTCAGCAACACCGAATCAGCCTGCGCGGACCACGAGCCTATCTGCAATCGATTCACGGCGCATTACGGGTACAGACGGCAGCAAACCATAGCCAGCCACTGCGCTGCGGAGATGGGGCTTTTATTGGTGAAGAGAGCCAGATTGAATTACTGGCAGACACGCCCGGCCAGATGCTGATTGTCGATCTGCCGCTCTGATCTCACCAATGGTTATTCTGTTAATTATTTATTAATGCAATAATATAAGCCGCCGCCGCAAGATATTAACCGCTCAGCAAATAAGTTGACTTATCTCAGGTTATTTCGAGAAAAATAGAGTCAGGTAACATTTTTTTCAGGAAAAATTAAAAAATCGTGGTTTTTTATAGGCAAAACGATTAAAATGCACGCCTGTCAATAGGAATGTGTTGCAGAAAATGAAAAAAATAAATAAATTATTAACAACTTTCATGATAGCTGTTAGCGTTTTATCTGTTTTTTTATGTAAAAACGAAGTTGAATTCTATCTGAAAGAAAGTAAACAGGTCATCCGCCCGCTATGCCAGCAGTTCTATGAATATGAACACTACGATCTGCCGGCCAGCCCACAGCCAGCGGTAGCACAGACATTACCGGCATAAAGACGGCCGGGTACCCGTGCCCATCATTTACTGACGAATTGCCCGGCCCTGCCTTCATTATAATTATCACTATATCAACTGCATCAGCCGAAATTGAATATCGCTATTTACCGGAAACGGTATTTTTAATTAAATGTAACCAGTTGGTTAATTAAATGAAAAGGCGCAATACTTTTGCGCCTTTGATAAGAGAAACAACGCTATCAGTGGTAAAAAATATCGCCAGCTTTCGCCCGCAGAATTTTACCTTCTGCATCACTGATCAGCACGTAATTGCCCCCCATATAAGTCCAGTGACTATCTGATTGCGGTGCAGGCAGATGGCGGACTTTATAATCCTTGATGTAGTATGGTTTGCTGCGATACAGGTCAGGGACAATATCGCCGATGGTGAATTTTTTATAATCGGCAAAGAAAGTTTTGACCTCAAAATTATTCTGAGGCCCAGGCACTTCCTCAGTACTGGCACCCGGCATAGCACCATTTTGCTCCTGCACATTATAGGGTCCCGGGTGCGCGCTTTTCGCCGCCGGTGCCTGCTCAGCCGCAGACGCGGTGTTATCCTGCTGACTGGTCTCAGCGGGTGGCTGATCTGTCGCCGTCATCTGCTGTCCATCGTTTTGTTCATTGTTGTGCCGGGCACAGGACGCTAACGGCAGGACTACAGAAAAAATCAGCGCAGTGAATAACGCCCTTTGTGTTTTATGCATAAATTCTCCCATCACTGACGGCTCTCACGCCGTACCACAACTCATTGAGACAGACAGTTATAGCCGCAACCGCCCCTCCATGACCAGATTTATTCCGCCTGAAAGTACGCAACCGTGTTATCAGACAGGGTTAAGCGGTTTTTTCAGAGGACGCTGAGTTGTGCCGTCACCCCGGTAAAAAGCCTTTACTGGCTGATTACCGCGCAGAATATGCGTTAAAACAGCACAAAAATAAAGCCAATTATGGCTTAACATCAGCCAGATAACCTATATTATCTATCTGTATCCTCTAGTTTAAAAAGGTTATCCGGTGAAGAAAATAGCGATGTTAGTACCCTGTATTCTGATAACCGCCTGCCAGGAACATCGGGCCATACCACCAGAGCGGGCAAAGGCTGACATCGTCAATAATACGCTGTGCGTTAAAGTTACCCCGCAGGGCGATGAGAAAGTGCGCAGCCTGTTTATCTATGAAGGCAATAATACTGCGGGGGGGCTGATGAAAGAGTTTTACCCACAGCTGCAGGTTAGCAGCAATGACTGCCTGCCCGCCCCTGCGTATCCTTATCAGGCCGGTAAAACCTACAGCTGGAAAATCGATATGCAGTCAGCACAAAAACCCGGGAAAGACGACTATTCCGCCAACCGGATTGTCACCGCCCGTTTTATCTGGCAGCAGCAGGGCATGACCCGCTCGCTGACCCAGCTAACGCCATAGTGTTCAGGCATACCACCGTTTGCGGCGACAGCCGCAAAATGGCCGGTCTGCTGAAATAAAGACCCTGGCTGTAATTAAGCAATATTACTCAGACGCGTACAGCTGACACGCCAGACATTAATAAAAAAAATTTAAAAAATATCGCCTTCAGCGGCGTTATTTTATTTGTACTCATGTCGCCTGGCCTGCTAACCAGTAACCACGCCGGCATCCTATGACACATATAATGAAATAATCGATATATTGTTGTTATACACTGGTCTCGCTATACCAGATTACAGCCAGAAAAGTTAGCTGATGGATTCAGTTAACACAAGGAAGTTATTGATTAATATAAGGATATTTAATGAATGGCTTTTATAAGTTCATATACCGTTATACCCATCCCAGGTCATATCGCCACAACGAAACGTTATGGCCATATATCCGTATTACCCGAAACCAGACGGAAGAAATAGCGCAGATGACCTATAAAGGTCAAAGGATAAAAACAACGCCGTTAAGCGAACTCCGCAATAAATATACCGGAGATGTTATGCTGGCGGTATCCGGTCCGTCAGTGAATACCATTAATTTTTCCGATATGCCAGAGATGCACGTAATGGGCGTAAATGGTTCATGGGCGCTTAAAAACACCCTTGCCTTCAATTTTTACATCATCGTCGATATGCATTTTTTTGACATAAAACCTGACATAGTGGAAGAAATTGTTGCAACACCAGACCTTTATTTATTTACAACTGCACACGGAATAAAAAGAATTTTAGAGCGCACACCTGCCGGACAGCTTCATTGCAAGCTGGTATTTATTGAAGATGCACACTGCCGGATTTATCAGCCGCAGATTGCTGCCACCAGCAGCTTCACACAAAGCGAGAACGGGCTGATGTTCTCGCGCGATATACGCCGCGGGGTTTGTGATGCCGGGACCGTTGCTTACTGGGCGCTTCAGGTTCTCTATTTTCTCGGTTTTAACCGCATCATTATTGCCGGATTGGATATGAAAGATTTTGATAAGCCGCGTTTTTATGAAACCGTGGCGAATAAACTGCCAACCTTTTTACCATCAAAAGTGGACGCGCTGATCCTTCCCGCCTTCCGGCTGGCGAGGAGAGTTTTTGATGAGAAAAATATCGCGCTTTACAACCTCTCGCTTAATAGCGCCGTCAGCAGCGAGATTTTTCCCAAAGCGACATTACAGGAGATATTCAGCCATCACAGCGCCGATAACCGGATAGCCCGCCGGACACTACCAGCAACAGAAGCGGCCGCTGATCGTAGTCAGCCAAGTACCGCTGTGCTTAAACGGCAGCTACAGGTGCGCCTGCCCTTTTCGTCAAAAAGCGCTACCTCCCAGCTTTGATGCTGACGGCCAACGTGCAGCGGCTGGCAGACACCGCGCACTTTTCCATGGGTAACCGCCCGGTGATGGGTCGCGTTCAGCTCCATCCCGACGACGGTTTGCCCTTCGCTGGTCATCATGTAGCCAGCCGTGGAGCCGAGCGTTTCCGCCAGCACGGCGGAAGCCCCGCCGTGCAGCAGGCCAAACGGTTGAAAAGTACGGTGATCCACCGGCATTTCCGCTTCAAGGATATTCTCAGTAATACGGGTATATACGATCCCAAGGTGAGCAACCAGCGTATCCGCGCTGGTTGCATTCAGTTGATCCAGCGTGTAAGGGCGTTTCCAGTTCATTTATGCTCCCAGCGTTGAGCCACCGTCGACAACAATATCCTGCAACGTTATATGGCTGGCGCGGCTGGAAGCAAGAAATAAAATTGTATTAGCCACCTCATCGGGACGGGCAATTTTTCCCAGAGGAATGCCCAGTTTAAACTGTTCAGCAAAACCGCGAATACGCTGTGAAACGGCATCCTCACTGTGCCACAGACTGCGCTGCATATCGGTATCCGTGGAACCTGGCGAGACAATATTACAGCGCACACCGCAGCCAGCCAGTTCAAGCCCCACCGTCAGCGTCAGGCTTTTCAGCGCCGCTTTTGAGGCAGCGTAAGCACTCATGCCGATGCGTGGCGTATGCGCTGCATCAGAAGCAACCGTCACAATGGCCCCGCCCTGCTGGCGGCGAAACTGTGCCATGGTTTGCTGAAACAGATTAAATGCCCCGCCGACATTCACGGCAAAAGTCTGTTGCCAGGCTTCGGCCGTCAGCGCATCGGTAAGACCGGTATGCAGAATACCGGCCGCATTCACCAGCACATCCAGTCGCGGGATCTCTTTCAGCAAACGCCGACAAACTTGCTCAACCTGGCATGCATTGGCAATATCCAGCGGCTGCGTAGCGAAAGGATAAGGACCGTCAGAAAATGCCAGGTCGAAGCCGGTAACAACAGCGCCGGCATCAACAAACGCCAGCGCCGTGGCATAACCAATACCTTTTCCCGCTCCGGTTACCCAGACCTGCTGACCATCAAAGTCGGAACCGGTCATGCCTGCGCCCCACGCGACAGCAGCGCCCACCAGGCATCGATGGTTGGATTTTTTGCCAGTGTGACAAAATCGATATCCTGATGAACCATACGCCAGCGTGCCGCCAGCGCCATCATCCGTACTGAATCCAGTCCATAATCGATCAGATTTTCGTCGTCAAGGGGCACGTCAGATTCATCAAGCATCGGCAGAATCAATGCACGCAGCAGGGCTTTTGAGGCCGGCAGCGGCAACAAATCCTCAGTCATGATTACCCGACCGGCGCGACCAGCGACAAACTTCAGCGCCATCAGATGCTCTTCGCGGCTAAAATCCGCCAGTGCATCGGCAACCATAAAAGGCTTAATATCGCGCATAAACGCATCGATGGCGGTAGTCATACAACCAATATGGGCATACACGCCGGTAATAATCAGCTGGTTACGTGCGGTCTCTTTAAGCATCTGTTCCAGCGGCGAACGGTGAAAAGCGCTATAACGCCATTTGACCAGCACGGTGTCGCCTTCATCAGGCGCCAGCGCTGCCACAATTTTTTGCTGCTGCGGCGAACGGGTCAGGCCAGGCCCCCACATATCATTGAGCAGGGCGCGATCTTCATCGCTCTGCTTCTCCGGCTGTGCAGTGTAGTAAACCGGGATATTTTGCTGCTTGCAGAACTGACGCAAAGCGGCAATGTTAGCCACTACCTGATTGATCATCGGACTGTTATCGCCCCAGAAATTGAGGAAATAATCCTGCATATCATGAATCAGCAACGCGGCCCGTGACGGTTCAACAGCCCAGCTGACTTTATTAACCGGCAGATCTTCTGCAACCGGTAGCGGGTAAGGCTGTAATGATGGAATAGCCATAATAGTCCTCTTTTTCTTCAAGTCTGCGCGCTGCTGTCCAGCTGCTGACGTAATTGTTTTTTATCTACTTTTCCTACCGGTGTCAGCGGTAGTTGATCCATAAATTCAACGCGGTCCGGTAATTTGAACTCCGCCACACCCTGCTGTCGTAAAAAACGACGGACTTCCACCGCACGCAGCGGCGTTTTTACCACCAGATAAGCACAGCTTTTTTCACCCAGTAAACTGTCTTCCATGCTCACCAGAGCCGCATGAATAATCGCTTCATGGCGTAATAACAGGTTTTCAATTTCTTCGGCAGCGATCTTTTCACCGCCGCGATTGATCTGGTCCTTTTCCCGTCCCTGAACACGGATATAGCCCTGCTGATCAATGGAAACCAGATCTCCCGAGCAGTAAAAACCGCGCGCATCAAACGCCTGAGCATTGTGTTCCGGGCTATTGTAATAACCACGGAAGGTATACGGCCCGCGCGTCATCAGACGGCCGACTTCCCCGGATGGTAACGGATGACCGTTTTCATCAGCCACCCAGACCTCATCGTCAGGGCTCATCGGACGCCCCTGCGTATGAATAATACGTTCAGGACTATCATCCAGACGGGTATAGTTCACCAGCCCCTCAGCCATGCCAAAAACCTGCTGAAGCTGGCAGGAGAGTTCACTCTGAATACGCGAGGCCAGGCTAGCAGACAACCGGGCACCTCCCACCTGTAATAATTGCAGGGAAGCCAGCTGCTGATTGCTTCCCCACTCTCTGACAGCCTGCAACCACAGACTGACAGCGGGTGGCACCAGCGCGGTGACATTTACCTGATGGCGCTCAATAAGCGGAAAGCACAACGTAGCACTGGGATCCGCCGCCAGCACCACACAGCCCTGAGCCAGAAAAACACCCAGCGCACCGGGGGAACTCAGCGGATAGTTATGGGCGGCAGGCAGCGCACAAAGATAGCGGGTATTGCCATCAAACTGACAGATTTCGTTACTACGACGAATACTGTAGTAATAATCATTATGCGTGCGGGGAATCAGCTTAGGCGTACCGGTGCTACCGCCTGACAGCTGAAAAAATGCAACCTCATCACCGGCTGAAGGCGTAGCGACAAAATCTGTCGCACTACGCGCAATAGCGGCACTCAGGCTATCTTCACCGTTATCATTGAGCAACAACAGGGTACGCAATGCGGGCTGCTCCTGACGCCAGGCCGTTACAAAGGTCGGATCGCGAAACAGAGGATGTGCGCGGTCAGCTATCAGCAGTGCAGGTTGAATCTGCGCGGCATATGCCATCAGCTCATTACGCTGATGGCTGAACAAAGCATTAACAGGCGCCACGCCTATTTTCAGCAAAGCAAACAGCGTAATGTAAAATTCAGCAACGTTGCCAAGCTGAACCAAAGCGGTATCCCCGCATTTCAGGCCGGCATGCTGCAGCGACGCAGCCAGATTATCAACGGCCCTGTTCAGCTGCCGGTAACTAAACTGGCGTTCACCGTCAATCACCGCCAGCGCATCGCTTTGGGCATGACGACTAAGAATTTCAGTTAATGGCCGATCCAGCCAGTATCCTTTTTCACGATAGCGGGCAGCCAGATCATCCGGCCAGCGGCTGTAAGGAATACGCATATTGTGCCTTTCGTTGATTAATGCAAACCAAATACGTTAAGCATGGTCGCCAGTTTTACCCCGGTCTCACGCCACTCAGATTGCGGAGAAGACGCGGGCACAATGCCAGCACCGGCGAACAGGCGAACCTGATTTTGTTGCAACCGGGCGCAGCGAATAGTGACCACCCATTCACCGTTACCCTGGTCATCGCACCAGCCGACGATCCCGCCGAACAGTTGCCTGTCAAAAGGTTCAAGTTTTTCAATTAGTTGTTTTGCCATTTTATGCGGAAAACCACTCAATGCCGGCGTGGGGTGTAGCAGACACGCCAGCGCCAGCGCATTATGTCCGGCACGGGTAGTGCCCTCAATCAGCGTGGCCAGATGCCACAAGGTTGGGGTGGTAATCAGCTGTGGGGAATCCGGAACATGCAGCTGCGCGCTACAGGGAACCAGTAGCCGGCGCATCGCCTGAATCACCAGCTGATGTTCATGACGATCTTTTTGCGAGGCCATCAGGCTATCGCCGGCCTGCTGGTCCTGAGCAGCATCACGCTGGCGGCGCGCCGAACCCGCCAGCGGCAGCGAACTGAAGCGATGCCCCTGTTTACGTAATAGCAGCTCCGGGCTGGCTCCCAGCAACACCCCGCCGTCCGGCAAAGGAACGTGGAAATTGAAGCTTCCCGGATTCTGGGCGATTAGCCGCGACAGAAGTTGCCGGCTATCGGGTGCCTGGTCGGTAGTAATGTCAATCAGGCGCGATAACACGACTTTATCAACCTGTGGCGTCGCGGTCAGACCGGCCGCACTGGCAACCATCGATTCAAAACGCTGCTGCGCGGGGATTTCCTTACGTTCGATAATATTTAACGCCAGCGACGCGGGCGCATGGCTGGCCGCCTGCTGCACGTCATGCCGGGCAAAAGGTGTACAGCTTTCCGGGATAAACAATGCCGAAGGCTGACGGGTATCAAAAGGAATGGCGCCAACCACACGTGGTTCAGCAATACCGGCTGCTCTGGCTTGTAAGAAAGCGTCATTCAGCCGCTGCTGAAAAACGCCATGCATATCACTGCCATCAACGGCTGACGATGAAAAACGCTGGAAACAGCCAGATGTGGTAAAACAGCGATAGGGCGACATAAAGAAAAAGCTATCGGGTGACAGCGCGGCTGAGCATCCGGTGTTGATGTCATTATTTGACGTTTCCATGGTTCCCCTGCAAAAAATGATAACGGTATTAATAATGCTTATCATTATTATTTTGGTTTGGTAACCTAAATTTAAACGTTCTGTATGTCAACCTTCTGTCTGCTTACAGAGCAATTTCCGCCTGTCTCACTGACAGTAAAAAATCACAACATTTTGTTTTTACAGGTATAACTAAGGACGTTAATCCGTGAATTTATCTTCTGTATGGCGTAAAACTTTGCTGATGGTGCTCCTGTTCCTTGCGGCGATGAACAGCGCGCTGGCTGCCGGCTGGCCGCGACAAATCACCGATAGCCGTGGCATCCACACGCTGCAACAGCCGCCGAAACGTATTGTTTCTACCAGTGTCACTCTGACCGGTTCGTTACTGGCTATCGACGCACCGGTGATCGCCAGCGGCGCTACCACCCCCAATAACCGCGTTGCCGATGATCAGGGATTTCTGCGTCAGTGGGGCAAGGTAGCCAAAGCGCGTAAACTCACGCGTTTGTATATTGGTGAGCCCAGCGCCGAAGCGGTAGCCGCGCAGATGCCCGATCTGATCCTCGTCAGCGCCACCGGCGGTGATTCTGCGCTTGCGCTCTACGACCAGCTGTCACAAATAGCGCCAACGATTATTGTTAATTACGGCGATGAAAGCTGGCAGGCACTGCTCACCCGGCTCGGGACGATAACCGGTCAGGAAAAGCAGGCAGCAGCGCGCATCGCCCGCTTTAATCAACGCCTGTCTGAGGTAAAACAGCACATTACGCTACCGCCGCAGCCGGTAAGTGCGCTGGTCTATACCGCCGCCGCACACAGCGCCAATCTCTGGACACCGCAGTCAGCTCAGGGGAAGCTGCTGCAACAACTCGGTATGACGCTTGCCACCTTACCCGCCAGCCTGCATGGCGGCCATAGTCAGGGGAAACGCAGCGATATCATTCAGTTAGGCGGAGAAAACCTCGCAGCTGGCCTGAACGGGCGTTCACTGTTTTTGTTTGCCGGTGATAACAAAGACGCAGAAGCGATATACGCCAATCCGCTGCTTGCAGACCTCCCTGCAGTTAAACAAAAGCATATCTATGCACTGGGAAGCGAAACCTTTCGCCTCGATTACTACAGCGCCATGTTGATACTCGAACGCGTCAACACCCTGCTAGCCACCCGCCACTGACCTGCACCCACAGGCCGGACTGCCGGCCTGTGGGTAACGTTACTGCAACGCCTGGTAAAAACGGCGTAAGGTCTTTAATACCAGCAGCAAAGCAATCCCGCAGAATACCAGCACCCAGCCGCTGACACTGGCTGAGTCTGCCGGCGTCAGCATCGTTCCCAGCCCACCAATCAGTGCCGCACCAACCGCATCACCGATGACATTTTGTGCGGTCCACAAACCGTTAATCCGTCCGAGCATGGCTTCCGGCGTTTGCGTCTGGATAAGCGTGTATTGCAACAATGCGCTGATAGCACTGAACCAACCGGAGACCACCAGCAGCGGCACTGCCAGCGTCCAGTAAGGCATCAGGCTAAACAGCGCGATAGCGAGAAAAGAACCTATGGTCGTTAACAACATTATTTTTCCCGGACGAGGTGTTTGTGTCAGCCGGCCGCTGGTCAGCGCCCCTGCGGCTGCTCCCAGCGGGATAGCGGCGTACAGCAAACCAATCTGTGCGCTGGACATGCGCCAGTGAATAGCCAGTGCCGGATAGAGCACCCGCACGGCGCTCGCCATGGTCAGCAGCGCGCCCAGTAATGCTATCCCCCCCACCAGCGGACTGTTTAACAAAAAGCCTATTCCTTCGCACAGGGATTTCAGCGGATGATGACGTGACTGCAGCGGCGGCGGAATTGCCGGCAAACGCAGCAATGTTAAAGTCGTGACAAAGGTGCCGGCCGCGGCCAGCGCATAGTTCCAGCTCAGTCCACAAGCCGCCAGCAATAATCCGCCTATCATTGGTGAAATCACCGAGCCTAAGCGTACGGTCAGCATGGTGATAGCACCGGCCTGCATCAGATTTTCCCGGCCAACCAGTGCCGGGGTTGCGGCCAGCAGCGCCGTGACACCGATCGAGGCAAAAAAACCGTCCCAGATTCCCAGTAAATAAATTGCAACCAGCGAAGGTTGCGGCAGCTGAGCATTTATCCACAAGCCAACAAACCCCAGGCCACAGGTAGCTCGTGCCAGTAAAATCAGTTTCTTACGTTCATAACGATCGGCCAGTACCCCCCCGCACATCATGCCAATAAACATGCTGCCACCGGTTAGCGTCACCGCCAGGCCAACCAGCCAGGTAGAGTGAGTAATGGTTTGCAGCTGAACCGGCAGCGCCACCCCCAATAATCCCAATGATAAAATGGAAATAAAGCGCGCAATGAACACTGCGCGAAAGGCCGGATGGGTTTTCAGCAGACTGATATTCAGCAGCCAGGATTGTCGATTCATGTACAGCGCCCTGATACTATTTTCATATTGTTTCGTCTGCACGCATGCTAACATACCCAAACAAGATAGATAACGATAATTATTATCATTATTAATGACACGAAAGCTGTTATGTTGTTTTCCACCGGCGTGAGACGCCTCGTGATCCTGCCTGCGTTAATGACGCTGCTGCTGTTGACTGCTGTACTCAGCCTGGCGGTCGGTGCCCGCTCTTTACCCTTTTCCATGGTGGCTGACGCGCTGACCGGTGCCTGCCAGAGCAGCGACTGCATTATCGTGCTCGACGCAAGACTGCCGCGCACGCTGGCGGGACTACTGGCAGGCGGCGCACTGGGCCTGTCCGGCGCACTGATGCAGACGCTGACCCGCAATCCGCTGGCCGATCCCGGCATTCTGGGCGTGAATGCCGGCGCCAGCTTTGCCATTGTGCTGAGTGCTGCGCTGCTGGGTTTCTCTTCCCCTCAGGCGCTGCTGCTGGTGGCGTTTTTTGGCGCCCTCGCAGCTTCCCTGCTGGTGGCGTTTACCGGTAGTCAGGGCGGTGGCCAGCTCAGCCCGGTGCGTCTGACGCTGGCTGGGGTGGCATTCAGTGCCGTGCTTGAAGGACTCTCCAGCGGTATCGCCCTGCTGAACCCGGATGTTTACGATCAGCTGCGATTCTGGCAGGCCGGCTCGCTGGATATTCGCACCCTGCACACGCTGAAAATAGTTGCTCCCCCGGTGGCACTTGCCGCACTGCTAGCGCTGGTACTTAGCCGGGCGCTTAACAGTCTTAGCCTCGGCAGCGCTACCGCTACCGCACTCGGTAACCGGGTGGTACAAACACAGCTTGCCGGGTTACTGATAATCAGCGTGTTATCTGGCAGCGCCACTGCGCTGGTCGGTCCTATTGCCTTTATCGGACTCATGATGCCGCATATAGCCCGCTGGCTGGTGGGGGGCGATCACCGCTGGCTGTTGCCGGTCACCCTGATTGCCACCCCTACCCTGCTATTGCTTGCGGATATTCTCGGTCGTCTGTTGGTCCCCGGTGAACTGCGCGTATCCGTGGTCAGTGCCTTTATCGGCGCACCGGTGCTAATCTGGCTGGTCCGCCGGCCATCGCGGGGAACACGCTGATGACCAGCATGCCACGCCGGCTCATTATCAGTAGCGTACTGTTACTTAGCGCCTGCTTACTGCTCGGCCTGTGGAGCCTGTGCAGCGGCAGCGTACCGCTGGAATTTAATCAGGTTATTCAGAGTCTGCTGGGAAACGGGCCGAAAGGGATAAGAGTGGTGGTCAACGAATGGCGTCTGCCGCGCGTGCTAATGGCTTTGCTAATCGGCGCGGCGCTAGGCGTCAGCGGCGCTATTTTCCAGTCGTTAATGCGTAATCCACTCGGCAGCCCCGATGTTATGGGCTTTAATACCGGTGCCTGGAGTGGCGTACTGGTCGCTATGGTCATGTTCGGCCAGAACCTGGCAGCTATTACGCTGGCAGCCATGGCGGGGGGAATTATCACATCGCTGCTGGTCTGGCTGCTAGCCTGGCGCAACGGTATTGAAACTTTCCGGCTGATTATTATTGGTATTGGCGTACGTGCAATGCTGATCGCATTCAATACCTGGCTGTTATTACGCGCCACGCTGGAAACCGCATTGTCAGCAGGCTTGTGGAATGCCGGTTCGCTAAACGGGCTGACCTGGGCGAAAACCTCGCCGGGCGCGCCATTAATTGTGCTGATGCTGCTGTGCGCCGGGCTACTGGTGCGACGTATGCGCATGCTGGAAATGGGCGATGACAGCGCCTGTGCGCTGGGTGTACGGGTTGAGCGTTCGCGATTGTTGTTACTGCTGGTAGCGGTGACGCTGACGGCAGCCGCCACTGCGCTGGCCGGCCCCATCTCATTTATTGCACTGGTCGCACCACATATTGCCAGGCGCCTCAGCGGGAGCGCACGCGGGCTGTTGTTACAGTCCGCACTGTGCAGCGCGCTGTTACTGCTGCTGGCGGATTTTTGCGCCCAGCGACTGTTCCTTCCCTATCAGTTACCTGTCGGGGTTGTGACCGTCTGTATCGGAGGGATTTATCTTATCGCACTGTTAATTCAGGAGTCCCGTAAACCATGAGCGAAATCACAAGCCGCCTGCGTGGCGAAAACCTGACGCTGGCCTACGGTAAACAGTGTATTGTGGAAAATCTGACACTGACTATTCCGGACGGTCATTTTACGGCAATTATTGGTCCCAATGGCTGCGGAAAATCCACATTATTACGCACACTAAGCCGTTTAATGACGCCCCGTCAGGGCCATGTTTATCTTGATGGGCAGCTGATTCAGCATTATGCCAGCAAAGAGGTCGCCCGCCGCGTTGGTTTGCTGGCGCAAAACGCCACCACTCCGGAAGATATTAGCGTGCGCGAGCTGGTAGCACGTGGACGTTATCCCCATCAGCCGCTGTTTAGCCGCTGGCAGCCTGAAGACGAACAGGCGGTGATCCGGGCAATGCAGGCAACTGCCATTACCGGGCTGGCACAGCAAAATATGGATACTCTGTCCGGCGGCCAGCGTCAGCGCGCCTGGATTGCCATGGTACTGGCTCAGCAAACAGATATTATGCTGCTCGACGAACCCACGACCTGGCTGGATATCAGTCATCAAATTGACCTGCTTGAGCTGCTCAGTGAGCTAAACCGTGAGCAGGGCTATACGCTGGCTGCGGTATTACACGATCTGAATCATGCCTGCCGTTATGCCACCTATCTGATTGCTTTACGTGACGGACAGATCCTCGCCCAGGGCGCTCCGGCAGATATTGTCACCGCAGAACTGATTGAAGCAGTCTACGGATTACGCTGCATGATTATTGACGATCCGATCAGCCATACCCCGCTGGTGGTGCCGCTGGGACGACGTCTGCCACCTGCCGGATAACGGCGCTGTCCAGCAAGCAGGCGACGCTGCGGCTTACCTGCTGGACACATGCTGACATCAGCCGCGCTGGATGATTTATTCCACCATTTCGCTTGCCGCCTCGGCTAGCTGCTGACGTAACAGCGGTCCCAGAGTGACAAACGCCTGCGGAGAAATAATATCGACATGAGCGCAATCCTGAGGATACAGCGCCAGCTGCCCGACCCAGGGCGCCCACACCTGACGCGGGTCGACGCCATCAGGCAACGTCCGCTCAGCCACAAATAACGTGGCTTTACCGGAAAAGATTGCGCTACGGGCAGTCGTCAGTAAGCGGACAGCATCGCCATAATTGGCTTCAATCGCGCTGAACAACGCCTCAGAAGTCTGCCCCTGTTGCTGAGCGGCCAGAAACGCGTCGCGCTCGCGATTGATTTCCGCCAGCACCGCAGGGTCTGCGCCTCTGGCCTCGCGATCCGCCCAGTTCTGTGACTCCGGTGGCCAGGTATCCAGTAAGCCAAGAAAAGCCACCTCTTCACCCCGGGCACTCAGACGTGCGGCAATGCCCTGCGCCAGGGTGCCACCCAGCGAATAACCCAGCAGATAATACGGCCCCTGTGGTTGCTGAGCCAGCAGGGTTTCCAGATGGCGATCGCAAACCTCATCCAGCGTCGCGGCATCTTGCATCGGCCCATCTGGCCGCGGTGACTGAATGCCGGTAATCGACCAGTGCGCATCAAGGTAGCGTGCCAGCACGCTGAACTGCCAGGCAAAACCTGAAGCCGGGTGAAAACAAAACAGCGTCGGCCCGCGGCCTTCACGCAGCGGCAACAGAGATTCATGTCCCAGCCGTTCAGCCTGTTCATCGCTCAGAGCAGAATCAAGCAGTGCGCTCAGCCTGGCTACCGTTGGCGCCACCATCACCTGCCCTGGCGTCACCTGACGCCCGCTGGATTGGCTCAGTAATGCAGCCAGACGCATTGCCAGGAGTGAATGACCGCCAAGCGCAAAGAAATCGGCTTCGGTATCCTTTACCTGACAGCCGAGCAATTGGCTGAAAGCACTGGCCACCCGCAATTCATTTTCAGACTGCGGGACAGTACCGGCAGTTTTTGTAGTCAGCACCGGTAACGGCAAGGCTTTGCGATCCAGTTTACCATTTGCGCTAAGCGGTAACGCCGCAAGCTGTAGCAACACTACCGGCACCATATGTGCCGGCAACAGGGTACTTAACGTATGACGCAATGCCTCCAGCGGCAATGGTGCTCCCGACACAGACACCAGGTAACCTACCAGCTGACGGGCATCACCACCGGTGGCCGCCGCCTGATTAATCACACAGGCATGCGACACAGCCTGCGCCACATCGGGCAGCGTCGCCATCACCCGATCAATTTCACCAGGTTCAATCCGCTGCCCGCGGATTTTCAACTGGTCATCACTGCGGCCAAGATACTCTACCGCGCCATTTTCCAGCCAGCGCGCCACATCGCCGGTGCGATACATGCGCTCTCCGGCAACAAAAGGATCGGCAACAAAACGGCTGGCGGTCAGATCCGGCCGGTGCAGATAACCCTGTGCCAGCTGGACACCGGTAAGATAAAGATCACCGGCAACACCAAATGGCGTCGGACACATCATGGCATCGAGAATACGCAGACCGGTATTCCAGACCGGATAACCAATCGGCACGCTGTTGCCACTTACCGCCGCAAGGGCGTCGCCATAAGCCGGATACCAGCTTACGTCCACGGCCGCCTCTGTCGGACCATACAGGTTATGCAGCGCCACACCGGTCAGCTGCTGCCATTCGCGGCACAACGCTGCCGGCAGCGCTTCTCCGCTACAAAATACCTGCTTCAGTGTCCGGCAACAGCGGCTGTTTTCCGGCGTCAACGTAGCAATAAACGCCGCCAGCATTGAGGGAACAAAATGGGTGGTGGTAACACCATAGCGCTGAAAGAAATCCTGCATCGCCAGCGGATCGCGATGGGCATCCGGCTCAGCCATCACCAGCTGCGCCCCGGCAATAAATGGCCACCAGAATTCCCAGACAGAAACATCAAAACTGCAGGGCGTTTTCTGCGCCACAACATCTTTCGCGGTCAGAGGATAGCTGTCCTGCATCCACAACAGGCGATTGACAATAGCCGCCTGGCCTACCATGACGCCTTTCGGCCGCCCGGTGGAACCCGAGGTAAAAATAATATACGCAGTGTGCTGAGGCCGTGACACCGCCAGCGGTGCGCTGTGGGCTATCGCCAGGGGCGCACTGTAGCACAGGGTTTCCAGTCCGCTCACCGCAGTAAATCGGGGCAGCTGATCGTCTGAGGTGATCAGCAACGAGGGCCGGGCATCCGCCAGCATCATCTGCAGGCGATCGTCCGGGTAACCGGTATCCAGCGGTAGCCAGGCCGCGCCTGCTTCAACCACCGCATGCAAAGCCAGGGTAAGAAAGACCGAACGTGGCAACGCCACCGCCACGCAGTCACCCGGCTTTACCCCGCGCTGACGCAACCGTTCAGCCAGCGTCACCACCTGCTCACGCATTTCCCGATAGGTGAACTGCCAGTGCGCATCAGCCAGCGCCGGCGCGTCGGGGCTTTTGTCCGCCTGGCGTGCCACCAGCGCACTCAGGGTAGTTTCTTTTAGTGGGCGGGCGGTCTGATTAATTCGCGCCAGGTGCTGATGTTCTTCGGCCAACAGCAGATCAACCTCACCACAACGCAATCCGGGCTGCTGATCAAACTGCTCAATCATCGCCGTCAGGCGTGCTACCTGACCTGTCAGCACCTGATAATCATAACGCTGACGATTGGCCAGCACTTCTATCGTCAGTTCGCCGGACGGCTGGGGAAACAACGCCAGCTCCAGATCGTTTACCGGACCCGACGCCAGAGTGTGGGTTACCGAGCGCACGCCCTCTATTCCCAGCTGGTTTTCAAACAGTTTAATATTAAATACGGGTCCAAATAACGCCTCATCCGTGCCGGCTTTACCGCTATCACGCACAATCTGCTCAGCATCATAGCGCTGGTGACGACGCATGGTTTTCAGCTGTGCAGCCAGCCGCAGAGCCAGCTGTGGCAGCGTTTCTGACGCATCAAGCCTGATGGCCAGTGGTAGCACATTAAGCACCGGTCCGCTGGCGGTTAACGCCACCGATCCCATACGACGCATAAAAATAAAACCAGCCGCATAGTCAGTGCGACCACATAAACGACCGAGCCATAACGCCGTCAGCGCCAGGGCAAGATCGGTCAGCTGACAGCCGGGTGACTGGTGCGCCAGGCGCTGCAATCCCTTTCCTGCCGCGAGCTTCAACCGCCAGACGGCACTGGTTGATGGCCGGCCAGGCAAGGGGGCCGCTGACAGGGAAGCCGGCGCGGGTAATTGTTGACGCTGCTGCGCCCAGAAACCTTTATCACGCTGCCAGGCGTCACTCTGGTGATAACGCTGATATTCCTCGACTACCTGCTCAAAGGGGGTAAAAGGCGAAGCTGGCGTCGCTTCCTCACGCAGCCAGGCACGATAAATAGCAGCAATCTGACGGCTTATTGCCGCGAAACTAAAACCATCTACCAGCAGATGATGATAACGCTGATACCAGTACCAGCGGTTATCATCCAGCTGCAACAGCTGATGCATCACCAATGGCCTGCTCCCGTCAATACGCAGTTCTGCGGCAATATCGGCTTCCATCAGCGTCATTGCCGCAGCATGCGGATCGGCCTCATGACGTAAATCATGCCAGTCCGGCTGTGCAAAATGGGCAGACTCATCCAGCGACTGCCAGACCTCACCATCAACGACAGAAAAACGCATACGCAGGGTGTCCGCCTGCCCGAGGCCGGCGACAACCGCCCGGCGGAATACATCCCGCTGCAGGTCCCCCTGTAATTCCACGTAATGCGCCACGCACCAGGCGTTCGGCAACACAGATAGTTTTTCCGCCATCCAGATACCAGGCTGGGCTGCTATCAGCGGTAAACGCTTAGTCATTGCCACTCCTCAACTACTGAAACTGTCTGGTGACAGGCTTGTCCAGTGACGCTGAAGCCAGGCCTGACACTCTTCTGCCGCTTGCGGTGGGCACAGCACGTCCCAGCCTGCCGGTAACCTGCACTGTTGTGGCCACAGGCTGAACTGCTGGTGTGCATTACCTAAAATATAAAACTGCCCTTGCGCATCATCGAAAGGGTTACTGAATTGCATAGCTATCTCCTGTCATCATTTCTGTTTGCCAGGGTGGGAAGCAACGGTTGCCATAACTGCATCAGTCCTGCGGTCAGGCCGCCGCGCCAGCAAAGTGCATCGTGGCCGCCGTCAACTTCCTGCCAGAATACCGGCTGCTGCAGGCGTTGCAGCTGCCTCAGCAACTGCTGATTGGCATGAAAAATCACCGGTTCGCGTATGCCAGCCTCCAGCCAGATACGCAGCCCCCGGGGCTGTAGTTCACCCTGTTCAAGCTGTTGGATAAGGCGACCAGGCTGCTGGCCATCACGTTGTGGCCACCAGTAGGAACCGGACTGACTGAGTACGCAGCCAAACCGTTCCGGCCAGTGCAGCCCGGCGAACAAAGCCGCCAGACCGCCAAAACTCTGGCCAGCAACCAGCGTGCGGGACGGCAAATCGCTGAATGGCGCAATGGCAGCAACCTGCGGCAGCAATTCCTGCTGTAAGGCCAGCCAGAAACTGGCGTTACAGGGAAGCTCCTGGCTTCGCTGTGTAGTATCAACGGCATCAATAAGCAGATAAACCGCCGCCGGCAACTTATTCGCCGCAGTTAGCGCAGCCAGTGCCGACCATACCGGCATGCTGTGCGCCCAAAACTGGCCGTCAAGCAGAATCGCCAGCGGCCTGTCAGCGGCCGGATGTTCACCGGTGGTGTAAATCCAGACCCGGCGAACATTGTTCAGTTGTTCACTACGCCATTCGATTTCCAGCGGCGCAGTATAGGTAACAGGCTGTGACTGCCAGCCCGGCTGAGCGGGTGCCTGCGGTAGTGTCAGTGCCGAAACAGCATGCCCACGCCCGCCCCGCCAGCTGTGGACATTTAACGGATCGGCCTGCGCATGCGCCAGTAAATGGCGCCAGCCCGCGCGTAGAGCGGCCGCATCCGGCACAGGACGAAAAGCCGCCGGGGCAAAGTCATCTTCCCGCCCGGAAGGGATAAAACAGTAACTGCCGCGCCAGGTGGGCGACATACGCAGCTGCCAGCACCAGGCATCGGTACCGGCAACCCGCTGTAAACTCTGTGGCACGGCGTTTTGGTGATGGTCGGTCACGCCGGTGATATACAGCCACACTCGCCTGACAGAGGATGTCTGCTCCGTGCCTGCCGGATCCCGCCACCAGAAGGTCACCAGACAGTGGTCATCCTCTACAGACAACTGCGGTCCTTTCAGCGTTTTCCACCAGCTATCACTGCCTGTCTTTAACACATGATTCACCATAACCCCATGTTTAATAAGCATTTATTATTAAGCACTTTAAAACAGTTGATAATATTATTGATAATTATTTGCATTTGCAATAGCGTATTACCGCGCTTCATTGCGCGCGCGTTAACTAGCTAATAAACATAATCATGTCAGAGATTGCCGGTGCGCTGCGGTGCATTTCAGCAACTTTCTGACGATCATTGGGCGCCGCCTTTCCCTTTTGGGACGGAGTATTACGGACCGGCGCGACTAACCGCAGGAATGACAATGAAAAAAATTAACTCCCTGACCCTGCTGGTCAATCTGGGAATTTACGGCGTGGCACTCCCTCTGCATGCCGGGGAAACGGACAGCAGCAGCAAAAAAACAACGCCAGAAACAACCATGGTAGTGACGGCCGAACGGCAAAACCTTCAGGCTCCGGGCGTCTCGACCATTACTTCCGATGAAATTCGCAAACGCCCTCCGGGCCGTGATATTTCAGAAATTATCCGCACCATGCCGGGTGTTAACCTGACCGGCAATTCCACCAGCGGCCAGCGCGGCAATAACCGCCAGATTGATATTCGCGGCATGGGCCCGGAAAATACGCTGATTTTAATTGATGGCAAACCGGTGACCAGCCGCAATGCGGTCCGCCTCGGCTGGCGCGGTGAACGGGATAGTCGCGGCGACACCAGCTGGGTACCACCGGAGCTGATCGATCGCATTGAAGTTATTCGCGGACCTGCGGCAGCACGCTACGGTAATGGGGCAGCCGGCGGGGTGGTAAACATTATCACCAAAAAAGGCGGCAAAGACTGGCACGGCTCCTGGAATACCTATTTCAACGTTCCGCAACATAAGGATGAAGGTGCGACCAAACGCACTAATTTCAGTCTTAGCGGGCCATTAGGCGACGATTTCAGCTTTCGCATGTATGGCAACCTTGCCAAAACCCAGGCCGATGCATGGGATATCAACCAGGGCCATCAGTCTGAACGTACCGGCATCTATTCCGATACGTTGCCAGCGGGCCGTGAAGGCGTGATTGACAAAAACGTCAACGGCGTACTGCGCTGGGAATTTGCACCGATGCAGTCACTGGAATTTGAAGCCGGTTACAGTCGCCAGGGCAACTTGTATGCCGGCGATACGCAAAACACGAACAGCAACCAGCTGGTAAAAGATAACTATGGCAAAGAAACAAACCGGCTCTATCGTCAGAATTACTCATTAACCTGGAATGGTGCCTGGGATAACGGCGTTACGACTGACAACTGGGTGCAATACCAGCATACCCGTAACTCGCGCATACCCGAAGGCTTAGCCGGCGGGACTGAAGGGATTTTTGACCCTACCGCCACCCAGAAATACACCGATATCGACCTGAACGATGTCATGCTACACAGTGAAGTCAGCATACCGTTTGCGTGGTGGGTCAACCAGAATCTGACGCTGGGCAGTGAGTGGAGCCAGCAGCGCATCAACGATAAATCATCCAATACCCAAACCTTTGCCGGCGGCAATATTCCCGGTCTGAGCAGTACCGGCCGCAGCCCATACTCACGCGCGGAGATCTTCTCACTCTTTGCTGAAGACAATATGGAAGTCACCGATACCACCACGCTGACGCCAACTTTGCGCTTTGATCACCACAGCATTGTGGGTAACAACTGGAGCCCGGCACTTAATCTGTCACAAATGCTCGGTGACGACTTTACGCTGAAAATGGGCATTGCCCGTGCTTACAAAGCACCGAGTCTGTATCAGACCAACCCTAATTACATTCTCTACAGCAAAGGTCAGGGTTGCTATGCCAGCAACGACGGCGTTGGTTGTTATATGATGGGTAACGATGACCTTAAGGCCGAAACCAGCATCAACAAAGAGATTGGACTGGAGTTTAAGCGTGACGGCTGGTTAGCCGGGGTCACCTGGTTCCGCAACGATTATCGCAATAAAATCGAAGCCGGTTATTCCCCTGTGGGCCAGACCTCCATTACCAGTAAAGGTACCACTACTTATACCGACATTTATCAGTGGGAAAACGTCCCCAAAGCAGTGGTTGAAGGACTTGAAGGCTCCTTTAATGTGCCGGTCAGCGACAGCGTCAGCTGGACCAATAATATGACCTGGATGCTGCAAAGTAAGAATAAGGAGACCGGTGAACGTCTGTCGATTATTCCCCAGTACACCCTCAATTCAACGTTAAGCTGGCAGGTCCGTCAGGATCTTTCTGTGCAATCGACCTTTACCTGGTATGGCAAGCAACAGCCGAAGAAATACAACTATAAGGGACAGCCTGTTAGCGGCTCAGAAACCAACGAGCTCAGCCCTTATAGCGTTGTCGGCCTCAGCGCCACCTGGGATGCCACGAAAAACGTCAGCCTGACCGCTGGCGTGGACAACCTGTTTGACAAACGCCACTGGCGCGCCGGTAATGCGCAGACCACCGGCGGCACCACCGGGTATATGTACGGTGCCGGGGCAGAGACATACAATGAATCTGGCCGAACCTGGTACATGAGCCTCAACACGCGTTTTTGATCGCCCCGGTGTCGCACCTGTCGCCAGGCGCTGACAGAAAAAAAAGCGCAGCATTGGCCGCCAGTTAAACCATTGCCCTCCCCGCAGAGAGGGCAATAACAACTAAATTTCACAGGGAAGAGACTATGCAGGTGCACCACACCACCTTCTCGCTGGCCGGCTTAACGTTACAACGGGTTGATTTTGACCCGCTAACGTTCAGCGCGCAGGATCTGCTCTGGTTACCCCATCATCGTCAGTTACAAGGTGCAGTAAAAAAACGCCAGGCCGAGCATCTTGCCGGACGGCTTGCCGCCGCTCACGCCTTGCGGGCGTTCGGCTGTCATCCGATCCCCGCCATTGGCAATCAGCAGCAGCCGCTGTGGCCGGCAGGCCTGTTTGGCAGCATCAGCCACTGTGAAACCACGGCACTGGCGCTGGTTGCCCGCCACCCGGTTGGAGTGGATATTGAACGCATCATGACCCGGACACTATGCGCTGAGATCGCAACCTGCCTGATTAATGATGATGAACAACAGATTCTGCATGCATCGGCATTTCCGCTGACGCTGGCACTGACCGTCGCCTTCTGTGCCAAAGAGAGCCTGTTTAAAGCGTTCAGCAGCCGCGCCTTGCCGCTGACCGACTTCGCCGCCTCACGGATCCTTAGGCTGGATGCTGACAGCGTGCAACTCAGACTTTACCCGACGCAATACCCACAGCTTAGCGAACGCCGCTGCACAGTGCACTGGCAACATAACGGCGACCACATTGTGGCACTGTGTGCCGACCAGTAAATCTGCGCTGCCAGCCGCTGTTGTATCTTATGCTCTCTGATGCCGCTCAGCGCCGGTGTGCCAGCGCGCGCACCAGCCGGTCACCCAGCTTCTGAACCAGCATGACCAGCAGCAGCAATACCACCACCGTTCCTGCCATCAGATTATTATCAAAACGCTGATAGCCATAGCGGATAGCCAGATCGCCGAGTCCACCACCACCGACCACCCCTGCCATTGCCGAGAAGCCAATCAGCATCACAATGGTTAGCGTCATACCGGCTACCAGCGCGGGCAACGCCTCAGGTAACAACACCCGACTGACTATCTGCCAGAGCGTTGCCCCCATCGACGCCACCGCCTCAATACGACCGCGATCGACTTCATCCAGCGCACTTTCAACAATACGGGCAAAAAACGGGAAAGCACCAAGCGTAATGGGTACCACAGCAGCGCTACTGCCCAGTGAGGTCCCGACGATCAGCCGGGTAAACGGGATCAGAGCAATCAGTAAAATCACAAACGGCAAGGCCCGCCCCAGGTTAACCACCCCGTTAAGCAAGGCAGCCAGGCTACGCTGCGGCCACAGGCCATTCTGACGGGTAAGAAACAGTAACACCCCGATCGGCAAACCAATAATCAGGGTGAACAGCGCGGCCAGTGCCACCATATAGAGTGTTTCCAGGGTGGCATTGATCATTAACGACTGAAAACGTTCCCAATTCACGCCACGCATTGACTGATAGCCCCCACCTGAAATCGGGCACGAAAAGCCCGGTCAGTTTCACCATCCTGTAGTAACAACTGACGCAGCCGCCCGCTGTCGCGCGCCATAATCTGCGCCAGAGAACCGCTCTCAATCAGCCTGCCCTGCTCCAGTAAAGCGGCGCCCTGACAGATACGCTTCACCACTGTCATCTCGTGGGTGATCAACACAATGGTAATTTTTAGCTGTTGCTGAATATGTGCTAGCAGATCGAGTATTGCAGCCGTAGTTTCAGGGTCGAGTGCGCTGGTCGCCTCATCACACAGCAGATAACGCGGCTCTGCTGCCAGCGCACGGGCTATACCCACCCGCTGCTTCTGCCCGCCTGACAGCTGTGAGGGCCAGGCCTGCGCATATTTCTCCAGCCCGACCAGCTGTAACACCGCGGCCACCCGCTGACGACGAACTTTCGCCGCAACGCCAGCTATCTCCAGCGGCAGATCAATATTGTCGTAAACGTTACGCGCGTGCAGCAGATTAAAATGCTGAAAAATCATCCCCATCTGCTGACGCAGCTGGCGCAGCTGCGTACCCCTGAGTGCGGCAATATCCCGACCATCAACGTTTATCCGCCCGCTGGTCGGCGTTTCCAGCCGGTTAAGGCAGCGCAGCAGGGTACTTTTCCCCGCGCCACTGCGCCCCAGAATGCCGAAAATGGTGCCCGTCTCAATCGATAAGCTGATGTCTGTCAACGCTGGTTCAGCGGCATCTGCATAGCGTTTACTGACATTTTCAAGTTTAATCATGCCCGGATTTCGCCACCGGAATAACCGAGCCTTGGTATTTTTTACGAATAAATTCAGCTACCTGTGGCGAGGTTAAATCTTTGGCTAACTGGCGCACCCGCGGATCGTTGGCCAGTTCCGGGCGGGTAACCAGTAAATTGGCATATGGATTATTGGTTGATGACTCAAGCGCCAGCGCATCTTTCGCCGGCACCAGTCCGGCTTCCAGCGCATAGTTACCATTAATAATAGCCGCATCCACATCGTCCAGCGCACGCGGAATTTGTGGTGATTCAATTTGCACAATTTTAATTTTTTTCGGGTTATCACTGATATCTTCCGGCGTCACCAGCGTACTGGCGCGATCCCCTGATTTTTTAAGTTTTATCAGCCCGTTATCCTGTAACAGATACAGCGCTCTGCTCAGGTTAGTGCTATTGTTCGGCACCGCAATACTGGCACCCGCAGGTAAAGCCCCCAGTGATTTCACCTTTCGTGAATAGATCCCCAGCGGTTCAATGTGCACACTGGCAACAACGCTGAAGGTTTTACCCAGGGCTTTTTCCTGATCTTTTAAATAAGGCAAATGCTGGAAATAATTCGCATCGACGTCGCCGGCTGCCAGTAATTCATTCGGATTGGCACCGCCGCTCATTTCCACAATCCTGAGCGTTAATTTCGGATCTATCTTTTGTACATATTGCAATATTTCTGCATGCGGGATGGGATCGGCGGCTACGCGCAGCGCAGCAGCATGTACACTTTGTGCAACCAGTAAAGCAAGGCCAGCTAAACTATAAAGCGCCGTTTTCATCATGGTATTTTCTCTTATTGTTTAAGAATGCGTTGCGCCAGTGAGGTATTCGGCGTAAAAACGTTTCGCCACATCAGGATGTGAACGTAACCGGCCTTTTAAATAATTCCAGCCCACTTCACGCAGCAGAGGATTGAGCGGATCGCTGGCCGGCCCTGTAGCCAGACGAGCGAGGCTTTCCGGTAGCTGATAAACCGGCACCACCGCGTCCAGCCGGGCCCCAAGAAAAAAAGCAACCGACAACCGTTCGCGTCCGGCCTGCGGCGACACCACCCGATGCACGGTGGCACGCAGATAACCGTTAGTTGCCAGCTCCAGCAGTTCACCAATATTGACCACGAAAGCACCCTCAAGCGGTACAACATCAACCCAGCGATCCGGCGACAAGGCAACCTGCAAACCGCCCTGATTATCTTGTAATAACAGCGTCAGAAATCCGGAATCTTTGTGCGCTCCCACACCCTGACATGATTGACCATCGTGACGACTCGGATAGCGAATCAGTTTGATATGCTCGTTGGGATTTGCGCCATACAGACTGTCAAAGGCATCTGGCGGCAGCGACAATGCCGCGGCAAAAGCGCGTAACAGCGTCAGTGCCACTGCGGTCATCTCCTTCTGCCAGCGCGTGATCACCGTTTGTAATGCTGGCAGTGCCTGTGGCCACTGATTTGGCCCCTGCATACGTAACCATAGCGGCCCGTTCTGCGTGCTAACCGCCGCCCGTTCAGCACCAATATCAAACTGTTCACGATAGTCCGGCTGGCTGCGGGTCACTTCGGCACCGGGGCAGTTATAGCCGCGAAAATGCGGTGAATTCACCATGGCTACCCGGTACTTTTCTGCCTGCGGTAAGGAAAAAAACTGACGGGAAACCTGCTGGACCTGCCTCAGTAATTGGTCGGGAATTCCGTGTCCGGTAAGATAAAAAAAACCGACTTCACGCGCCGCCGTACCAAGCTTTTCAAGCAGCGCCCGACGCTGACGCGGCGTGCTTTTCAGGTGGGAAAAATCAATCACAGGCAAAGATAACGAGCCGGCTGTACTCATAAAATCGGTCCGCAGGTGAACAGAATTTTACCTTGCCACCTGACCCGCTGCGACACTACCAAAATTTCCTGCTAACAATATGTGCAAACTGGTAATGCGGTTTTCATATTGCAATGTACTTAGCTGGCCAGAAGCCCACCGGTATCGAAAAGCACGCTCCTATTGATAACAGACAGTATCATCCGGCCACCTTGCCGGCAGGTGGTAAGATTCACTCCCTGAAGCCGTACTTATACACATCAATCATTAAGCAACAAAAAATAAATCATTTCTAACATCAAATACCGCACTCATAAAAATATTTCATGACTAACCAGATATAACACTTAAAAAAGATCCTGTAACAAAAGCGACCATGGTTGTGGAAAGGTAAATGCTTAACAAAATACAATTATTTAACCCTGAAAAAAATAAATAAGGAGATAAAATTGCAACTGATATTATTCAAACCAGCCGGTATATTCCCGTGGCGGTGATGCCTCTAATTGGTTGAATCTGATGTATAATGCGGGCTTTTGAGGTTCTCTTATGGCCAGCGTTAACGTTCATTGTCCCCGTTGTCAGTCTGTTCAGGTTTACCGCCATGGTCAGAACCCTAAAGGCTATGACAGATTTCGCTGCCGTGACTGCCACCGCGTGTTTCAACTCACTTACGCTTA
>NZ_MOMB01000021.1 GCF_002752165.1 Erwinia sp. OLFS4 | reverse complement strand
TAAGCGTAAGTGAGTTGAAACACGCGGTGGCAGTCACGGCAGCGAAATCTGTCATAGCCTTTAGGGTTCTGACCATGGCGGTAAACCTGAACAGACTGACAACGGGGACAATGAACGTTAACGCTGGCCATAAGAGAACCTCAAAAGCCCGCATTATACATCAGATTCAACCAATTAGAGGCATCACCGTTACGCTGTAGCTGGCCCCGACGAATACCCAGCCAGACGGTATTTGGTTCAAACAGTTCACCGGCGCTCAGCGTTACCAGCGCCTCCCCCCCTTCCGTACTATCATTACAGGCATGCTCGGCAAGGATTCCGACGCCAAGTCCCAGTTCGACATACGTTTTCACCACATCGGAATCCTGCGCGCTGAGCACGATGTCCGGCACCAGCCCCGCCTGTTGAAAAGCCCGGTCGACTCGCGAACGGCCGGTTATTCCCTGACGATAGGTAATCAGCGGATAACGGCTGAGCGCGGCAAGGGTGACAGATTGTTGCTCGAGTGGATGCCCCTGGGGAACCAGCAGCGCATGGTGCCAGCTGAACCAGGGAAAAGCACTGATACCATCATGATTTGTCAGCTGTTCGCTGGCGATACCAATATCAGCCTCACCGGCCAGTAACATGCTGGCAATCTCCTGCGGTGTCCCCTGATTCAGCTCCAGACGCACGTTAGGCCACAGGGCACGAAACGCTTTGATTATGCGCGGTAAACTATAACGGGCCTGGGTATGGGTGGTGGCAATGGTCAGGACCCCGCTGGTTTCACTGCTGAACACGTCGGCAAGCCGGCGTACCTTACTGGCTTCATCAAGTATCCGCTCGGCAATACTGAGCAGCGCTTTGCCAGGTTCTGTCATACCCAGCAGGCGTTTACCCCGGCGAATAAACAGTTCCACGCCCAGTTCGTCTTCAAGATCACGGATATGCCGGCTAACGCCGGACTGTGAGGTATACAGTGTGTTAGCAACATCGGTCAGATTAAAGTCGCAGCGTGCGGCTTCACGAATAATTTTTAATTGCTGGAAATTCACGCGCAGGCTCCCCGGAATGTCGTGTCTATCCCGATGTTAAGCAGCCTTTTATTGCACAACAAATAATAAAAAAATTATTTATATAGCCATTGGGAATATGTATTTCACGAAGCTTATTGACTGATAGCCGACGATACAGACAACGATAAGATAATGCGGGGCGATAAAAGGACAACGGTAAGGCGTCGCAACCGACAAACGCCACCTCAGCCGACGCCAGCCGGCTGAGGTGGCACAGCGAGGCGGTTAACCCACCAGCATTAGCTCACGCTCTTCCAGCGTCGGCTTACTCAGCAAAGATAACAGAATATTTTTTACCGCCTGCGCAGAAGGTGAAAGCGGCAGACGGGATGACACATTCAGTGACAACGGCAGATTCAGCGTCGGGCTGGTGATGCGCGACATCCAGGCACTGGTTGAGCTGACCAGCGCCCGTGCAGCCGATTCCGGTAACACTGTCACGCCCATGCCACTGGCCACAGCGGCAGTAAGGGTGGAGATAGATTCAATCTCACCAATAATGCGGGCGCTAAGACGGCGCAGGGAAAAGGCTTCATCTACACGTTTGCGTACCGCACTGTAGTCCCGCGGCAGGAACAGATTCATCTGAGCAACATCCGCCAGATCGACGCTTTGTCCCGGGCTGTCGCCAGCGCCAATCAGGTAAAGCTCTTCTTTCAGTAGCATGGTACTGGTGATACCCGCCGTGGGCGCTCTGTCATAGAGTACCGCCATGTCCAGCTGACCATGCATCACTTTATCATTAAGTGATGAACCACTGTTCTCATGTAAATACACCAGCACCTCAGGCAACTGCTCACGCACAGTCTGCAACAGCGGCATTGTCAGTGACGAGGCTGCTGTCCCTGGTGCCAGCCCGATAGACACCTGACCGGTCAGCGCCTGGCCTGCATTTACTACCGCCAGCTGTGCCTGTTCGCACTGACGTAAAATAGCCCGGGCATGTGCATAAAGAATTTTTCCGGCTTCAGTTGGCGTAACACCGCGTTTAGTGCGAATTAGCAGCTGCTGGTCAAGTTCACTCTCGAGCGTTGCAACCTGCTGGCTCAGCGCTGGTTGCGCGATGTGCAAAACTTCAGCGGCCTGTGTCAGACTGCCGATATCAACGATTTTAACGAAATATTTCAGCCGTCTTAAATTCATAATGCCTCCGTCACGGTTGCCCGAATGCCAGTAAAGCGTCAGGAAAAATCAGCCAGTCTGATGACTGACGCACATGTAACGGATATTGCAAGGGACGTGCCAGAATTTTCTTAGTACTAATTTCGCCGGCGTGGACAAGGTGAAGACTGAAAAAATAAGCACTTCTGATAGTCAGAGCGGGTAGTCATCAGCCAAAACTATATTGCCCCTTTTATATCCCGCTGCGCTGACGCACTCCATTGGTGCAAAAAATGCGTTGGCAATGTGCAAACCCGATGCCCTGAAGCCGGCCTGGCAGCAGCAGGCATACCTCACATCACGGTCAACGCCGCTCCCAGCGTGCCAGCACTGGCGCTGCTGTCGTGGCAGACTGGCAGATAGCCTGACGCGGTCGGTCGCTTGCCGGGCTCCCCGGCAAAACGGCGAGGGATTCAGCCTGTCATATAGTCCGCAAGGGGTATCCAGCTGCGCTCTCGCGCCGAGCGGGCGATGGCTTCCACGACCCTCTGCACATTCAGCCCTTCGGCAAAATCCGGCCAGAGTCTGTCACCGGCGGCAATACCGTTGACCAAATCACGAATTTCGACGGTTTTTTGATCGTTAAAGCCGATACCATGGCCCGCAGAAACACAAAAACTGGCATAATCCGGGTGAGCCGGACCGGTAAGAATAGTTTTAAACCCCTGACGACCCGCAGGCTCGTGGTGAAGATACAGCTGCAGTTCAGCCATCCGCTCCTGGGTGTAACGCAGCGTGCCTTTTGTGCCACTAACCACATATGTCAGCCCCATTTTGGCACCACAGGCCACACGCGACGTCTCAATGACGCCGTGTGCACCGTTGGCAAAACGCAATAGTGCACTGGTCTAGTCTTCATTCTCCACCTTCCGCTGTCGCCCGGAGTGCTGTGGGTCCGGCCGTGATGGGATTACCGTCATCAGATCACCACTGACTTGCGTAATCCCATCAACCAGGTAATGCGCCATATTAACAATATGCGCCCCCAGATCGCCCAGGGCACCGTAACCTGCCAGCGCGCGCTGACAGTGCCAGTCAAACGGAGTGTCAGGATCAGCCAGATAGTCTTCGTTATGGGTACCGTAAAAATGGACAACTTCGCCTATTTCACCGCGCGCAATGATCTCTTTTGCCAGCTGGCTGGTGGGGTTTTTTATATAGTTAAATCCCACCAGGGTTTTCACACCCGCTGCCTCAGCGGCGCTGGCCATTTCTCTGGCATCCGCGACCGTCAGTGACAACGGTTTTTCTGAATACACATGCTTACCCTGGCGAATCGCCGCCAGAGCTATCTCTTTATGCAGAAAATTGGGCGCACAAATATCAACAACATCAATATTGCTGTCGCTGACCAGTTCCCGCCAGTCACCGGTGGAACGGGAAAAGCCTAAGCAACGGGCCTGATGTGTGGCGCGTTCTGGCGTAACCTCGGCCAGCATCTCACGCAATACATTACCTTTAAGGGCAAAGACCGTGGGTGCCTGTGCATAAGCAATAGCATGACTCCGCCCGATGTAACCGCTGCCAATCATGCCGACTCTGACGCTATCCATGCTCTACTCTCGGCTAACTGAATGTCCAAATAGAATTTAAATTTCATTTTCAGGCAAAACAAACTAAAAATGAAATAAACGTGACAGCGCTACAACAATAACTGCTTATCGTCGCCGGTAAAGCGAAGCGCAGGGGCTACAGCGAGCTTTATCCCGCCTGCCTGTTTTCCGTTTTTTATCGTTAACAGGGCAGCAATGGTCAGGCGATCGCCGCCAGATGATGGCTATTTCATCAATCAGAGTGGTTTATGAAAAAGAACTTTGACAAGCCAGTTTGACGCCGTTAATATGCGCCCCGTTCCAGCAATTCCTCTGTAGTTCAGTCGGTAGAACGGCGGACTGTTAATCCGTATGTCACTGGTTCGAGTCCAGTCAGAGGAGCCAATTTCCTGCTTTCATGCATCCTTGCGAATCCTTATATTACTTTGATTCAACAGATTAGCGTGAAAACTCTTCCCGATGTATTTTGATTTTACCCTCCGCATCGGGGAAAATGGCTGGTCAAATCCGGGGTCAGGTTAGTTCGATAATTAAGTGACCCCCATATGTCCCTTAGCGACGCCAAAATCCGTAATCTCAAGCCTTCTGATAAACCCTTTAAAGTCTCTGATTCCCACGGCCTGTATCTGCTGATCAAACCGGGCGGCTCACGTCACTGGTATCTTAAGTACCGTATTAACGGTAAAGAATCCCGTATTGCACTGGGTGCCTATCCCGCCGTCTCCCTGTCTTATACCCGGCAACGGCGTAAGGGTATCCGAAAAATGCTGGCGATGAATATCAACCCGGCACAGCAGCGGGCAGTTGAACGCGCAGCCTCCACATCGGAGAAAGCATTTAAAACCGTGGCACTCGCGTGGCATAAAAGTAATAAAAAATGGTCACAGAACACCGCCTGCCGTCTGCTTGCCAGCCTGAATAATCATGTATTTCCGGTTATCAGCCACCTGTCAGTCTCAGATTTTAACCCCCGGCATGTCATTGACCTGCTGAAAAGGATTGAGCAAAAAGGCCTGCTTGAAGTTGCGTCCCGCACGCGGTAGCACCTCAGCAACATCATGCGTCATGCAGTTCATCAGGGGTTAATCGACAGCAACCCGGCGGCAAACCTTGATGGCGTGACGGCTCCTCTCGTCAGACGGCATTATCCCGCCCTGCCACTGGAGCTGCTGCCTGAATTGTCAGGGATAGGTGGTTCTGATCCATCCGCTCAGCGAACGTTCGATTTATTCAACAACGCCCGATCACACCTCACCTGTGCTGACCACCACAAAAACATTAATCACTCTTATCACACCAATATAATAATAATTTTCTTGAATGATAATGATTACCATTGGTAATATCATTAACGAGGAAAATTTGTTAAAAACCTAAAGATTAGAGATTAAATGTGAGGTTAATTGCTATAAGCAGATAGAAAAACCAACAAACTGAGATCCTCAATCTCAGAATTCATCATCATATATTAATTTTTCATAAGCATAACGCTGTCATTTATATCTGATAGCGAGGCCCTTTACGTCTTTAATAAAGGTAAAGATTATGGACTTACGTTCGCAAAACCAGCCGCTACATTCCCTGCATACCTCCAGCCATCCCCCCACGCCTTACCTTCAGGGCACTATTTTCAATGACCAGCAGTTATCCGCCTGGAATAAGCAGACACAGGATGTCCTGGCGCTGATGACACGTACCGTTAAAGCGGTAGAGAAACCCTTCAGCGGCATTTTCCCCAATGAACTGGCACAGGCGTTCACCGGGGTGGATCTTGAAAAACCATTGGGCAGCAACGAAGCCGCGCTGGCAGAACTGAGCGAACTTTATTTGCGCGATGCCGTCTGGTTTCACCACCCTAAATATATGGCGCATCTTAACTGTCCGGTGGTGCTCCCTTCTCTGCTTGCGGAACAGGTTATGGCGGCGGTAAACAGTTCGGTTGATACCTGGGATCAGAGCGCCGGTGGCACATTGATTGAACAAAAGGTGATTGACTGGACGCTCAACCGCATTGGCTTGCCCGCGGATGCGGACGGCATTTTTACCAGTGGCGGAACCCAGTCCAACCTGATGGCGATGTTACTGGCCCGTGACAGCTGGTGTGCGCTTCATCATCCTGGTCGTTTAATTAAGCAGAAGGGATTACCACCGGAGGCTGGCAGATGGCGTGTCTTCACCTCTTCGCTCAGCCATTTCAGCATTCAGAAGTCAATGGCTATTCTTGGGCTGGGCTACGATGCGGTGATTTCGGTCGATCATGATGAAAACTACCGCATGGATACCGCTCATCTGGAACGGGAAATTCAGCGCTGCCACCAGGAAGGTTTGATCCCTATTGCCGTTGTGGCGACCAGCGGCACCACCGACTTTGGCAGTATTGATCCCCTCGGGAATATTTCCGCATTGTGTAAACAGTACGGTTTGTGGATGCATGTTGACGCCGCCTATGGTTGCGGCCTGCTCGTGTCGGAAAAGCATGCTCAACTTCTTGCCGGGATTGAAACCGCTGACTCGGTTACGGTGGACTACCATAAATCCTTCTTTCAGACGGTCAGTTGCGGTGCGTTCTTTGTCCGTAATAAGCAGAATCTGAGCCACGTTACCCATCATGCGGATTACCTCAACCCACTCAGCGCGCAACAGGAAGGCACGCCAAACCTGGTCAACAAAAGCATCCAGACCACGCGCCGTTTTGATGCCCTGAAGATGTGGCTAACCCTGCGCATTATGGGGCCTGACGCGTTAGGTAAAGCCTTTGACACCCTCATCGCCCTGACACAAACGGCCCACGCGCGGTTAAGCGCACACCCGTCTATTGAGGTATTGCACGCCCCTGAACTCACCACCCAGGTTTTCCGTTACCTCCCCCGCTCCAGCGCTGACGATGAACAGGTCGATGCCATCAATGCCGCTATCCGTAAAGCACTTTTCCGGTCAGGTAATGCGGTGATTGCCGGTACGAAAGTCAATGGTCGTCAGTATTTGAAATTTACCCTTCTGAATCCGGCAACAACAGTGGAAGACATTGACGATGTCATTGCGCTAATTGTGCATTACGGTCGGGAACAACTCCGGGATCCCGCGTTGAACGTGGTTAATCAGTGAGAGCTTTGTGATGAACAACAACATTTATGACTTTATTGGTATTGGTATTGGTCCGTTTAATCTGGGATTAGCCTGTCTGAGTGAGCCCGTTGCAGACCTTAACGGGGTATTCCTCGATCAAAACACCGGCTTTGACTGGCATACCGGCATGATGCTGGAAAGTGCGCATCTGCAAACACCGTTTATGGCTGATCTGGTGACGCTGGCCGATCCAACCAGCCCTTACAGTCTTCTGAATTATATGAAGCAGAAAGGGAAGTTATATTCTTTTTACATCCGGGAAGACTTTTTCCTGATGCGCCGGGAGTATAACCAGTATTGTCAGTGGGCCTGCTCAAAACTGAGTAATCTTCACTGGAATACCCGGGTTGAATACGTCAGCTATGATGACAGCACGCAGTGCTACCGCGTGACATCGGTTGATACCGTGAGCGGAAAACAGAAAACGTGGCTGGGACGCCATCTGATATTGGGGACCGGGCCTGCCCCCTGGATACCGGCCTGCAGCCAGCCTTATCGCGATCTGTTCACCCATTCTGGCGAATACCTGCAGAATAAAGCACACCTGCAGAAGAAACGTTCCATCACCATCCTCGGAAGCGGACAAAGCGCGGCGGAAATTTATTACGATTTACTGACCGATATTGATCAGTTTGGCTATCAACTGAACTGGATCACCCGCGCGCCCCGTTTCTATCCACTTGAGTACACAAAACTGACCCTGGAAATGACCTCGCCAGAATGGATCGATTATTTCCACCATCTGTCGCCCGCCAAGCGCGATGCCCTCAATACCCAGCACAAAAATCTCTATAAAGGAATTAACAGCAGCCTTATCAATAACATTTATGACCTGATGTATGTCAAGCAACTGAATGGCGCGCTGGACGTCAATCTGTTTACCCATTCAGAGCTAACAGATATACGCCGGTTAGCAGCAGGCGGATTCGAACTGTCGTTGCATCAGCAAGAGCAGGACTATGCTTTCACGCGTTGTACGGAAGGATTAGTGATGGCAACGGGGTATCACTATCGTCCGCCGTTATTTATTGAAGGCATTGCTCAGCGTTTACGCTGGGATGTGAAAGGTCGCTACGACGTCCAACGTAATTACAGTATCGACCACCACAATCAGGTCTTTGTCCAGAATGCCGAATTACATACCCACGGCTTTGTCACGCCGGATCTGGGCATGGCCTGCTACCGCAATTCCATTATCCTCCGTGGGCTAACAGGGCGAGAAGTGTATCCCATTGAACGCCAGATCGCCTTCCAGACATTCTCTGCACAACCGGAACGTTGATATGCCACAGTCCTTTGTATTTCAAACCGCGCGCCCGGCGGGGCAGTTTACCCTCCGGCCAATGAGAGCGGAAGATGCGGCGCTGATCCACAGTTGGGTCACCCGCGACTATGCCCATTTCTGGGGCATGCAAAACAACACACCTGAACAGGTTGCGTCATTTTACCAGGCACTGACAGAGGGCAATCCGCGGGCGGCGATGATTGGCGCCTGCGACGATAAACCGGCCTTCCTGATGGAGTTTTATCGTGCCGCTGAGGATGATGTGGGCAAATTCTACCCGGTTCAGCCTGGCGATTACGGCATGCACCTGCTGATTGCACCTGCCGACAATCCAGTTAAACAGTTCAGTTGGCAGGTTTTCACGGTGGTCATGGACTATATGTTCAGCCTGCCGGAAGTGAGCCGGGTCGTGGTTGAGCCCGATGTCCGGAATATCAACATTCACCGGCTGAACAAGCGTGCCGGTTTCCGCTACCAGAACACGATTGATATGGGCCATAAAACGGCATGGCTGGCGTTTTGTCAGCCAGAAGATTATCAGAAGGCTTTACAGAAGGAGTCCCTGAATATGAATAAGACGACCCCGCTGCTTACCGGCGCGCATTTGTCAGGTGAAAACTGGACGCAGGCCAACCGTCTGCTGATCCGTAAAGCGATTGCCGAATTCTCCCATGAACGGATCACTGAACCGACTGCGCTGGGGAGAGACCTCTACCGCCTTGCGGTACCCGCAACTGAAACAGAATATCAGTTCAGGGCAAAACGTCTGGCACTGGACCACTGGGAAATTGACGCGGACTCGCTGATCAAACAGCAGAATGGTCAGCGCCTGCCGCTGGACGCGTTGCAATTTATTGTCGAATTTAATGAAGAAATAGGCATTTCTCAAGCGCTGCTCGCGACCTATATGGAAGAGATCAGCAGTACGCTGTGCAGCAGTGTATTTAAGTTGCAGAAAAATAACTCAGACAGTCAGACACTGGTTAATGCTGACTTTCAGACCATCGAATCATCAATGACCGAAGGCCACCCCTGTTTCGTTGCCAACAATGGCCGTATTGGCTTTGATGCCCGTGATTATTTAGCCTACGCCCCCGAAGTGGCCAGCCCGATTAATCTGGTCTGGGTCGCCGTTCATGTGCGTAATGCGCACTTCTCCAGCCTCAGTAATCTTGCCTATGAACAACTGCTGACTGAAGAACTTGGGCCATCCACTGTTGCTGATTTCAGGGCACATCTGAGCAACAACGGTCTGAAATCAGAAGATTATCTCTTCATGCCTGTTCATCCCTGGCAGTGGCAAAACAAACTGCTCACCGTCTTTGCCGCGGATATTGCCCGTAACGATATTGTTTATCTTGGCACAGGGGAGGATCAGTATCAGGCGCAGCAGTCTATTCGGACCTTCTTTAACCGCAGTCAGCCTGGTAAACGCTATGTTAAAACGGCCTTATCGGTACTGAATATGGGCTTTATGCGCGGACTGTCGCCTTATTATATGGCCACCACCCCCGCCATTAATGAATGGCTTGAAAAGCTGGTGGCAGGCGATGACTGGCTGCAACGCTGCCACTTCCGCATCCTGCGTGAGGTCGCGGCAATCGGTTATCATAACCGCTACTATGAGCAGGCAATTAACGGTGATTCCGCCTACAAGAAAATGTTTGCGGCGCTGTGGCGGGACAACCCGGTTGCCAATCTGAAACCCGGACAGCGACTGATGACGATGGCCTCATTCTTGCATGTTGACCATCATCAGAAACCGCTGCTTCCGGCGTTGATTGCCGATTCGGGTCTGCCAGCGGCACAGTGGGTAGAACGTTACCTGACCTGCTATCTGAGCCCGCTGTTACATTGTTTTTATCAGCATGACCTGGTCTTTATGCCCCACGGCGAAAACCTGATTATGCTGCTGGAAAATAACGTTCCCGTCAGCGCGTATATGAAAGATATTGGCGAAGAGATTGCAGTGATGAACCCAAATGCCGTGCTGCCAGAAAAAGTGCAACGGCTGGCGGTTGATGTCCCGGAAAATCTCAAGTTGTTATCGATTTTTACCGATGTTTTCGACTGTATCTTCCGCTTTATGAGCGCGATTTTGCATCAATCAGGTACGTTATCACAGGACGCGTTCTGGCAGTCAGTCGCATCCTGTGTGAAGGCATATCAGCAGGCTCATCCACAGTTGGCCAGTAAGTTTGCTCGTTATGATCTGTTTGCGCCTGAATTTACCCTTTCCTGTCTGAACCGCCTGCAACTGGCGAATAACCAGCAGATGATTAATCTGTCCGATCCTGCGGAAAATCTTAAATTCGCCGGAACCCTGGATAATCCAATACACCAGTGGCGATAAACCACGCAGACCGTCCTGGCGTGGCTCCTGCGGGGCCACGTTTTAATTTTTTCATTTTCTGGGGAATATTCGCCATGGCGTTTTTCGTACCGGTATCACACCTGACTTTCCGCTATCTGGTTTTTCCGTTTTCGCTGGTCCTGTTTGAATTCGCGACCTATCTCGCTCATGACATGATCCAGCCGGGCATGTTGCTGGTCACCGGTGAATTTAATGCCGGGCCTGAATGGGTACCCACGTCACTGACGGCTTATTTAGCCGGTGGAATCGTCCTGCAGTGGCTGCTTGGTCCACTCTCCGACCGGGTCGGACGACGTCCGGTCATGCTCGGCGGAACGGCGTTTTTCATGCTGACCTGTCTGGCAACCTACTGGGCGCAAAGTATTGAACAGTTTGTTTTATTACGCTTCCTGCAAGGGATGAGCCTGTGTTTTATTGGCGCCGTTGGTTATGCCGCGATTCAGGAAGCATTTGATGAAACTCGCAGTGTGAAGCTGATGGCCCTGATGGCCAATGTGGCCTTGCTGGCACCGCTGGCTGGGCCGTTGGCAGGGGCCGCTTTTCTCTCTTTCGGTAACTGGCGAGCGCTGTTCCTGTTGTTCAGCAGCATCACGGCTGTCGCACTGGTGGGGTTGTGGCACGCTATGCCTGAAACCGCGGGAAACAACCGCGCGCCCCTCTCACTAAAATTTCTGGGTAAGGAATACTACGGCCTGCTGAAAGATAAGCAGGTGATCAGAGGATCGCTGGCGATTGGTCTGGTGACGGTTCCCTGTCTTGCCTGGGTTGCTTTATCGCCCGTGATCCTGATCGAGGGTGGCGGCATGAGCAGAATGACGTACGCGCTACTGCAGGTGCCGGTGTTTATCGCCATGATTGCCGGTAACCTGACACTGAGCTGCCTTGCCAGTCGTCTGCCAATTGAGCAGCCGCTGAAGCTCGGCGCCTGGCCGCTCCTTACCGGTCTGGTAATGGCGACAGCGGGTTCTCTCAGTCACGCCGACGGCTACCTCTGGCTGACCGCCGGGCTAAGCCTCTATGGTTTTGGTTCGGGTATGGTGAATGCCGGGCTGTACCGCCTGACACTGTTTGCCGGAACGGCTGGAAAAGGGAGTACCGCGGCCATGCTGGGAATGGTGAGCATTCCTGTTTTTGCTATCGGAATTGAAGTCGCGAAAACCGCTTACTTTAATGGTAGCAGTATCGGGTTTAGCGTGGTGAACCTTGTATGCGGCCTGCTCTGGTTATGGCTGGTGCGGAAATTTTTGCGTGAACGTCAGCGCCGGAAGGCCATTCAGGATGGGGACTTACATCAGTTGTAGGGTCGCGCCTTGGCGCAATGGGCGGCCTCAAGGCCGCCCATTGCGTTGCGGGGTGTGCTGAGCAGCAAAACGCTGGCGGATATGTCGCGGTTCGGCAGCAGTAAAGTGCTGGTAGCATGGGCGGGGCTGAATCCGATGCCTCAGGAGTCAGGTGAGTATAAGGGCAAAAGCCGGATATCGAAGATGGGCAACAGCGCGATGCGCAAGGCACTGTATATGCCGGCCATTGTGGCAATGAAATGGAATTCGGCGGTGAAGGCGGTGAAGACAAGGCTGGAGGCCGGTCACAAGACGGGAAAAGTCGTGGTCTGTGCGGCAATGAAAAAGCGGCTACAACTGGCCAATGGCGAGTTAAAATCGGGATGTCCGTTTAACGCTGAAATCTGTCTTGCCAGATAACTGGCAAGACAGTATCTATATCGGTATCACTCAGCGCAAATCAGAAGTCATAACCGACCGTTGCCACGATAGTACGTTCCGCACCCCAATAGCAGTAGCCCGTACCATAACAGGCCGCGACGTAGTCACGATCTGTCAGGTTATTGGCATTAACCTGCACAAATGCGCCTTTAAGCTGGCTGCTCCAGGCACCCAGGTCCGCACGTACCGACGCATCAAACAGGGTTGCAGAAGGCAGACGGGTGGTGTTTTCATTATCTGCCCACTGTTTACCAATGTAACGAACCCCAGCACCGATGCTGATGCCATAATCAAACTGATACTTCGCCCAGGCCGAAGCCATTGAGTTAGGTGTCACATACGGAGTATGGCCGTCGTTTCCGTCAACGGAATCTTTATAACGCACATGGTTAAGCGTGTAGCTAGCAAGGGTGCTCAGACGAGGCGTAAGCTGATTATGAGCTTCAAGCTCAATACCCTGCGAATGCACCTTCCCTGCCGGTTCATAGTAAGAGCCGACAATGACACGGTTGCCCACATCTTTCTGCGTCAGATCATAGATCGCGACAGAGTAAAGATCGGATGTCCCCGACGGCTGGTATTTCACCCCGGCTTCGTATTGTTCAGACGTGGTAGGTTTGAGGAGATTACCATCCTGACCGGAAAGCGACTGCGGCGTGATAGCCTGACTGTAACTGACATAAGGTGAGATGCCGTTGTCAAACGCATAAAGCAACGCGGCACGCCCGCTGACATGATCGTCCTGACGACGATAGCGGGTACCATAATCATAATTGTCGGTTTGCGACACGATACGATCATAACGACCGGACAGATCCAGATGCCATTTATCCCAGATCATTTCATCCTGTAAATAAATCCCGGTCTGGTAATAACGACGCTGTGAATTATAGAAAGTGTAATCCGGGTTGACGCCTACCGCTTTGCCCGTCAACACATTGAGCTGGCTGGCATAACCGCTGGCATCGCTCAGGTCATTTTTATACTGATGATACTCCGCCCCAAGTACCACTTTATGCTCAACCGCTCCCGTTGAAAAATCGGCTTCCAACTGGTTGTCAATGGCAAAGGCATCAAGAGAAGAACGTGAGCCGGAATAATAGCGATTCAGCAGATCGGTGTTCGTGGTATCCCAACCAATCTGATAGACCTGATCGAGATCGACGTTGGAGTGTGAATAGCTGGCATTCGAACGGAACGCCCAGGTATCGTTGAAACGGTGTGAAAACTCAACACTGTATATCTGCTCACGCCGCTTGAACTGATCCAGATTGGTCTCACCATCATAGAAGCCGTTGCTCAGCTTAAAACCATTATGCTCGGTGATGCTGCCATCCCCCGGCACCGAACCATGATATCCGCCAGAAGGGTCTTTTTGCAGATAAGCACGCAGCAGCAATAACGTGTCTTCATCAGGTTGCCACAGCAGTGAAGGCGAGATCGCGTATTTTTCTTCACGAGTATGGTCGTACTGAGTATCACTGTTACGGGTAATCCCCGTCAGACGGAATGCCCACTGATCGTTGATAGCATTGGTGTAATCGAACGCCGCACCAGTGGTGCTGTTCGTTCCGGCAGACAGCCGGAAATGCCCTTCCTGCGTAAATTGCGGGCGCTTCGAAGTTTCCATTACTAACCCGCCCGGTACGGTCTGACCATATAAGGCGGAAGACGGCCCTTTAATGACATCAATCCGCTCAAGGAACCAGGGATCGACCTGCAGAATATTATAGCTGCCAGCATCACTCATCAAACGCAGGCCATCAAGAAAGATGTTATCGACATCTCCGCCGTGGAAGCCCCTGAGTGAAACGGTATCGTAACGGGTTGCTGCGCCCGCAAAATTGGTAAAGGCTCCGGCGGTATAGTTCAAGGCCTGGTTAACATCCATTGCCCCCTGATCTTCCATTTGCTGGCGGGTAACGACAGAAACCGACTGACCGGTCGTAATCAGAGGCCGATCGGTTTTAGTCGCCCCTTTACTGACTTTTGTCGTGTAACCTTCCGTCGGTGTCGTCGCTGTTTCAGCAGACTTCGCGGTCACAACCAGCGTATCTTCCGCATACGTCAGAGAGGGAGAAAAAAATGCGATGGAGCAAAGCAGGACTGAACGCTTCGGAGTAAAAGGCATTCTCATTAGACTTCCCTTGAGTGTAGTGAAACAATAGCCCTGTTTTCCGGTACGGAAATAGGGTGTAACATGCTTTAACTAAAATAAACACAAATGAGAATTATTATCTTTCTTATCTGCTTTTACAACATCTGTCTAACTAATAAAGTCATTAAGGTTATGGGGCTGGCCCTTAATGACGTTTTGACGACGCTTGCTACAAGGAACATTATTGTAATGATTACCCCATGCAGAGTTATGTAATCGATAACTTTTGGTGGTCATTCTGGTGGTCTTGATAAAAAGGATATTCAACTTTATCTTGATTATTAGCGAGTTACTGGTGCAGGGGATCCCAGCCAGAGAGCCAGATTAAAAAAACCGCCGGGGTTAAACCAGGCGGTTTTTTTATTGATAAAGCACGCCAGCAAAGCCTCACCACGCCGCCCTGATTTCAGTCCGTCAGCACAGTAACAGCCCCTGTCAGTTAATAAAGCGTATTTTTCAGCCGCTGTGGTAATAGCGCATCATAGGCTGCACCATCCACGTCACCACGGCTAAGCGCCTTAAGAATAGCCCCGGGTGACGGCAGCTGGTGACGATCAATCTGGCTTTCGGCCTGCCACAACCCAGAACGCAATGCCGCCCGGCTGCACTGAAAATAAACCGATTCAACCTGAATCCGTAACACCGAGCGTGGTAACACCCCCTCATGGCTGAACCTTGCCAGCAGCGCCGGCGCAATATCAATTTCCCCGCGGCCATTGATCCGCAACATTTCGCCCGCACCGGGGATCAGGAACAACAAAGCAAGGCGATCATCTTCAATCAGATTACGCAAACTGTCGAGACGATTGTTGCCGCGCCGGTCCGGCAACAGCAGAGTTTTCTCGTCTTCAATTTGCACAAATCCCGGCTTATCGCCGCGCGGTGACACATCCAGTCCACCGCCACCGGCGGTGGCCAGGACAACAAAAGGTGCCTTCTCAATCCACGGGCGATATAACGAATGTATATAGGTGACTTCTTTTATGAGCGATGGCGCTGCCGGCTTGCCATAAATGGCGTGCAGCGTGTCAAGATCGCGCACAATGTGTTTGTCCATGCAGCCTTCCCCTCGTTTACAATCGCGAAAGACCAAAACCGCGCTGTCGCAGCAGCTGCCAGGCCTGCTCAACCACTGACGGCACATCCACTTTGCCAATAAACCCCTGTCCACGCGGGCCATAGCCGTTTTCATCATTGCGCAGCCGCGGGATCTCTCCCATCATCAGAGCGAAAAAACGTTCAGCATCCCAGGGAGCAGCATATCCGGCCGGCCGCCAGCCGGATAAAGTCGCTTCAATCTGTACTGTCCAGCCCGGCCAGCTGATAATCTGCGGTGCAGTAGCACAATCCCGCCAGAGATGGCGAAAGGTGGCGCTGGTGCGGCGTTGCAGCAGCGGGTCCTGCATTAATACTATCTGACGGGGGAAAAACTGCCTCTCTGTCATCAGACGGCGGGTAAAGGCAGCGTTCTCACCGGTATTACGCGAACGGGATTCAATAAAAATCTGCCCGGCTGGCACGCCCCGGCTGGCAGCCATTGCCGCCATAATATCACCTTCTGATTGCCCCTCGACCTGCAGCCGGCCATAGTGCGGATGCTGCCGGACGGCCTCAACCAGAAATGCGGTTGCATGCCCTATTCCCCCGGTCAGCCATAGCGGCCTGCCGCTTGATAACGCCAGCCTGAATGCGGCTTCCAGCGTAGGAATTGCCGAATTGCCTGCCAGCACTATCACGTCAATATCGTGATGGTCACTATCATCATTTTCGCCAAGCCAGCGACAGAGTGTATTAACTGCGTCTGCCTCAGCGTTATTCAGGCTAAGAGTGGTCCAGTCCATTATCATATCCTGTCAGTAAACCTGCACTAAGCCTATCAGAAGGCATCCGGCGACGAGAAGCCCGGTTGACCAGCATGACACCGTTTTCGCCCGGCGTTGTCCGTTATCATGCTGCCAGCAGACTGAATATTTATTCAGCAAATGCAGCAAAAGGTGAAATCTGTCTTTGACAAGGTGATCCCGCGTCGTTATTATGCGCCCCGTTCCGGCGATTCCTCTGTAGTTCAGTCGGTAGAACGGCGGACTGTTAATCCGTATGTCACTGGTTCGAGTCCAGTCAGAGGAGCCAATTTAAGGGAAGCAGACGTTCACTGACGTCTGCTTTCTGCATTTCTATCAGTTGGTTACCCTCTTCTTCAAGTTCACCCTCGTTCACTAAAAACCACTCGAAGCCGTATCATTTTGATGGTAAAAATGCTAGTAATGCTGGTTCGATTTCCCTTTTACCAACAATCGAGGGGATTTTTTAATGTCACTGACTGATATTAAAGCAAAAAATGCAAAACCCCTTGAGAAGGAATACAAGCTCACTGATGGCTTTGGTATGTTCCTTCGTGTTACCCCTAAAGGTTCGAAATACTGGCAAATGGCCTATCGTTTCGAAGGGAAGCAAAAACTCTTCTCTATTGGTGTTTACCCTGCTGTTTCTCTTTCGGACGCAAGACAACGCCGTGATGAGGCCAGAAGGCTTCTTGCTCAGGGCATTGACCCTAATGCAAAGAAACAGGCCGAGGTTAAAGAACTAAAGGCCAAGCGTGATAAGACACGCACCTTCACTGTGGTGGCTAAAGCTTGGTTCTCCACGAAAACAAAATGGTCAAAAGATTATGGTGACTCCGTATGGAAGCGCCTTGAAACCTATGTCTTCCCGACTATTGGCGATAAAGATGTTGCTGAACTGGATACGGGTGACTTGCTGGTTCCGGTGAAAAAGGTTGAGGCACTTGGTTATCTTGAAGTTGCCATGCGCATTCAACAATACATTACGGCGATCCTCCGCCATGCAGTCCAGCAAAAACTGATACGCCATAACCCCGCCTATGATATGGAAGGTGCAGTTCAGAAACCACAGACTGAACACCGCCCTGCACTGGAGCTGGAAGAAATACCCCAACTACTGAAAAAAATTGCGGAATACAAAGGCCGCAGGTTAACCATACTGGCTATTCAGCTCAGTCTGATGATTTTCATTCGTTCCAGTGAACTACGTTTTGCTCGCTGGTCAGAAATTGATTTCAAAAGTAAGTTATGGGTGATACCCGAACAGCGTGAGGCGATTGAAAACGTCAAACATTCGACTCGTGGTGCCAAAATGAAGCGTAAGCACTTCGTTCCCCTTTGTAAGCAAGCCATGAAGATACTGAAAGAGATCCGACAACTGACTTATGAAGAAGGTCATGATGACGGATTAATTTTTACTGGCTGTTATGACTCATTTAAGCCCATGAGTGAAAACACCATCAACAAAGCCCTACGTAATATGGGATATAACACGAAGCAGGACATCTGTGGACACGGTTTCCGCACACTGGCCTGTAGTGCCTTAATTGAGTCTGGTTTATGGTCAGAAGACGCTGTAGAGCTTCAAATGAGCCATAAGGAAAGCAATAGTGTCCGGGCTGCTTATACCCACAAGGCCAAGCACCTTGACAAGCGCCGACTGATGCTCCAGTGGTGGGCTGACTTCCTTGATGCCAATCGAAACGATATGGTCAGGCCGTTTGAGTTTGCCCAAAGGTGAACATTATGAGTTAGAAAATTACGGCTAACTGTTTGATAACCCATCATATAGCAGCATGTAACCCTTTGTTTTAGATATGTTTGAATAGCCATCACTGGTTGATGGCTATCACTTCATACCGTAAAATGCTTACCAATTTCGGACACTGATTTCCCGTGACCTCATGACGGATACTTTTTATGAAAAAAATAACTTCTGATATGACAGAACTACAATCAATGAATATCACTGAAGATAACATCGTGAAACTTAAGTCATTGTTTCCTGAAGCATTTAATGAAGGAAGTATTGATTTTGACGTTTTAAAACAGCTTTTGGGTGAAAATGTAGACGAAAAAGAAGAGCGCTATGGCCTGAACTGGCATGGTAAACGGCAGGCTCGCCAACTTGCTCTCACCCCTTCCCGTGGAACCTTACGCCCATGTAAAGATGAAAGTGTTGATTGGGATAACACCAAAAATCTCATGATCGAAGGTGATAACCTTGAAGTGTTAAAGCTTCTTCAAAAAAGTTATGCCGGAAAAGTTAAGCTTATTTATATTGATCCGCCTTACAATACCGGTAAAGATTTTGGTGATGCCTCTAATTGGTTGAATCTGATGTATAATGCGGGCTTTTGAGGTTCTCTTATGGCCAGCGTTAACGTTCATTGTCCCCGTTGTCAGTCTGTTCAGGTTTACCGCCATGGTCAGAACCCTAAAGGCTATGACAGATTTCGCTGCCGTGACTGCCACCGCGTGTTTCAACTCACTTACGCTTA
>NZ_MOMB01000074.1 GCF_002752165.1 Erwinia sp. OLFS4 | reverse complement strand
TAAGCGTAAGTGAGTTGAAACACGCGGTGGCAGTCACGGCAGCGAAATCTGTCATAGCCTTTAGGGTTCTGACCATGGCGGTAAACCTGAACAGACTGACAACGGGGACAATGAACGTTAACGCTGGCCATAAGAGAACCTCAAAAGCCCGCATTATACATCAGATTCAACCAATTAGAGGCATCACCCTTCGGAAGCGCTCATGCAGCCGGAGTTGACGAGACATCAATTAAGTCAAAAATTGTCACATTATCTGTCGCCGCAAGCGAGCAAGCGCAAAACTCATTAACGGCCGTCACCGGCCTCATGCCCGGCGACATACCCGCTCTCACGATCGTAGCCAACGGCAGCATTTACACCAAGTCAGGCAACCCAGCATATCTCGCGTTCCGATTCACCCCCGAGGTAGGGAGTGAATGCGATCATACGGCCTCGCTCCGCACGCTGACCGGTCGTTACACAGGCTACAGCATTTGCGTGGAAGTCCAGTTCACCGATCACCAGAGTTCGGAGGTGACTACGGACAATTGGTTCGCACTATCCCAGCCGGCCACGGCGCTCAACTACACAATATCGACATACACAAGACAACAAATACCTGCCGATAGGTATCCGCTAGGGACACAAGGCGCGATCTACATCCCTTAGATCCGTGATGCGATGAGCAGGGGCCGTGAACGAGGCGTTACGCCCTTGGCAGGTATACAACGCTGTTCTGTCGGTATCCCCGGTCGGTACGAAAGACAAACGGCGTGCCGTGGGCCTTCAGGTGATGGTCAACGCGCAGGGTGCTCTGCCGGCCCCCGCCGTGGCCTTTGACGTGTTCGCACAGCGGGTGAACGGGAAGTCGGGTTTCCAGGAGGCTGGTCAGCATTTTTAATACCAGCGCATCCCGGGATGACCAGAGCGCCAGGGTTTCGCCTGATGCCTTCTTAATTATTTGCAACGGAGAGAATCGGTATTCACCTCTATTCAGCTGAGACAAGATAATATCGCGCTCCCGCTGCCAGTGAAAACGCAGGTGCCATATATCGGCATGGTCCGGATACTGTTTGCGTGCCTGTATTAGCCACTGATAGGCATATTCAATGTTTAATAGGGTGACGAGTTGCTTATTTTCTGCGTATTGCCTGTCAGGGGGGTATCGGTTCTCTCTCATCTTTTTATTATTTTTCGTTTTATGACTAACCCGGTAAAATTTATTTTTTAGTTGTTTATTTTACCTGTCTGTCAGTTATTCTGTTTTTATTATTACTCTGTTGTGATGATTTTTTATTTATTTATTTTTTTGTTTTGTTAGGCTGATAATTTTGATTGGTTGAATCTGATGTATAATACAGACTTCGGTATCAACACGGGGATACGCTATTTGAAAAATTCACGCCGAAGCGAGTAACGTCCAGGTCTGTCGCCTATGACGATGTGGCGCTGATCTGCGAACCCGACGTGCAATGGTGCTTCGTTTCTGGCGGTCAGGCAGAAGGTTATGGCTAGCCTGCCGCATTCAGTGTACAAATTAAGTGAGTTCGCCCGGTGTTTAGCCGGATATAAGGAGCAGTATATGTCACGGATACGCATTCAGATTATTAATCCCAATACCAGTCAGGCTATGACAGAAATTATCGCTAACGCTGCCCGTGAGGTTGCCGGAGCCGGTAGCGAGATTATTGCGGTCTGTCCGTCTGACGGCGTGCCATCCATTGAAAGTCATTTTGATGAGGCGATTGCCGCCCTTGGCGTGCTTGAACAGATAAAAGCTGGCCGTGAGCAGGGGGTGGATGGCCATATTATCGCTTGTTTTGGTGACCCCGGATTACTGGCGGCCCGCGAGCTGGCGCGTGCACCGGTGATTGGCATTGCCGAAGCGGCTATGCATCTGGCAACGCTGGTTTCGACGCGTTTTTCTATTGTTACGACCCTGCCACGTACGCTGATCATTGCACGCCACTTGCTTGAGCGTTATGGCTTCAGTCAGCACTGTGCGGCGCTGCATGCGATTGATCTGCCGGTACAGGCACTGGAGGACGGCAGCGGGCGAGCACAGCGCAAAGTCCGTGATTGCTGCATTCAGGCCATCAAAGCGGATGGCTGTGGCGCGATTGTCCTTGGCTGCGGGGGGATGGCCGACCTGGCCCGTACCCTGAGCGCGGAGCTGGATGTGCCGGTGATTGATGGCGTCAGTGCGGCGGTAAAAATGGTGGAGTCGCTTGTGGCGCTGGGGTTATCTACCAGTAAACATGGCGACCTTGCCTGGCCGGAGGCCAAGTTACTGAGTGGAAAATTCCACCGGTTTAACTCCGGGGGCGGTAGTGTGCGTTAGGCGCGGGGCACCAGTTAAACATTAAAGCGTGAAGCTATCGCTATCGCGCCAGGCGGGGAAGCGTTCGCGGTAATCGCTGAGTGTTTCCAGGGAAAGTGTGGCGTCAAGGCGCGCCGGCTGGTGCGGCGGTGCGCTGGCGATAATTTCACCCATCGGGTTGATTATCAGGCTGTCGCCGCAGTAATCCAGCTGGTTGCCATCGCTACCTACGCGGTTACAACCCAGAACATACGCCTGGTTTTCAATTGCCCGGGCCAGTAACAGCGTTTGCCAGTGATGGGTGCGGGCGGCAGGCCAGTTTGCTACATACACAGCGAGATCGTAGTCGCCACGGTTACGGGAAAACACCGGAAAGCGCAGGTCATAGCAGATTTGCGGCAAAATACGCCAGCCACGCCATTCAATGACTTCGCGTCGTTCGCCTGCCAGATAGTGCTGATGTTCTTCCCCCATGCGAAACAGATGACGTTTATCATAGCGGTGGACCTTGCCATCAGGCTCCACCAACAGAAAACGGTTAACTGCTCCTTTTTCGGTCTGAATTGCCGCGCTGCCTGCCAGCAGTGCATGAGTCTGTTGGGCATGGCCTTGTAGCCACTCAATGACTCTTGACTCGGGAAGGGAACGCTGGGCCGCCTGCATTGCGAAGCCGGTGGTAAACATCTCCGGCAGTACGATCAGATCACGCGCTGTGAGCGGCTGCATCAGGGTGTCAAAATGGCTCAGATTAGCTTCGCCATCCATCCATACCAGCGGTTGCTGCAATACGGTCACGTTTAAAGTTGACACAGGCGCTCCGCAGCTGCATCCAGCGTAGCCTGCTGTTTAGCAAAGCACAGGCGGATGAGTTTATGGGGAAAGGCGCCGGAGCAGAACACCGACAGAGGAATAGCGGCTACGCCGACGTCGGTGGTTAACCATTCACAGAATGCTACATCGTCCAGATCCGAAAGCGCGCTGTAATCTGCCAGTAAAAAGTAGCTGCCCTGGCAGGGCAAAAGATGAAAACGGCTGGCGCTCAGGGCTCGGATGAAATGGTCACGGCGGGCGCGATAAAAATCCGGCAGCGTAAGGTAGTGTTGCGGTTCGGCTTCGAGCATATCCGCCAGCGCCAGCTGAGCCGGGGTATTGACGGCAAAAGTCAGATACTGATGAATCTTACGGATTTCCGCACTGATTGCCGTGGGTGCAATGCTGTATCCCACCTTCCAGCCGGTCATATGGTAGGTTTTGCCAAAGGAAGAGACGACAACCGCCCGTTCGCGCAGCTGCGGATGGGTCAGCAGACTGATATGTCCGCCCGGCGCGAAACAGATATGTTCGTATACTTCATCGCTCAGTACATAGGTCTCCTGGGCGGCGATCGCCTGCCATAACGCGGCAAAATCCTCCGTCTGCCAGACGGTGGCTGAGGGATTATGCGGAGTATTAAGGATAACCAGACGGGTACGGGATGACAGCAGGGCACTAAATGCTGACCAGTCGACGCGGAATGCCGGCGGTTGCAGGGGCAGGCGCCTGACCGTGCCGCCCGCCAGCGCAATAGCCGGCGCATAGCTGTCATAGCTGGGATCGAAACAGATCACTTCGTCACCGTCACGTACCAGCGCAGTAATTGCCGCATAAATAGCCTCAGTGGCACCCGCCGTGACGGTAATTTCCTGTTCCGGGTCCGGCAGATAGTCATACAACCTGCCGGTTTTGCTGGCAATGGCCTGACGAAGTGCGGTTACGCCCGTCATTGGTGCGTACTGGTTAGCGCCGGCATTGACATGGTAAGCCAGCCGCTGTTTAAGGTAATCCGGCCCGTCAAAATCAGGGAATCCCTGTGACAGATTAATGGCGTTGTGCTGCTGTGCCAGCGTGCTCATCCGGGTAAAAATAGTGGTTCCCAGCGCAGGGAGCTTGCTTGCAGGCGCCAACCGCGTGTTACTCATGGTTCTTTCCCTTTTTTGCACAAACAGATGACGGGCTGTCAGAGTGGCAAATTTTAACATGATGTTAATTTTTGGCAATCTGCATGCTGACAGCAACAGCAGAATCAGCGCAGCGGGGGAAAGGAACAGGCCACTGACCTTACGATTTGCTGGGTAAGCCGACTGGCTGCCATGCCCACCACAACGGCTGAGCATAGGGTATGCTGGCAGCCGCTGCGGTGGGGCAAACCGATACTCAAATCAACAAGCGGTTGCGGCCTCGCCGGAGTCAGGCCGCAGCCACTTTACGTGCGTTCTCCGGCTTTTTTACCGGTTTGGTCGCCAGTTCTTCCGGGGCAAAATCATCAACGTTAATGCTGCGTAAACGACTGGCTTCCGCCTGGCTGAGTATATCGGCTTCTTCCTTACTGATTAGCTGTTTTTGCAACCACTGCTGGCCAAGCTCGTCAAGGCGGGTGAAGGGCAGATTTTTTTGCAGCTGTTTACATAGCCGCTGGTGAATGGTTTCCGCCGCGATAATGTGTTGCAGGGCTTCTTCCATCTGACCGGCCGGATTGTGTTCAGCCGGCGTCAGGTACTGGCCGCGACCAAGACGGCTGCGGGTGGCGCAAGGCTGTTGCAGAATCTGAGCCAGCTGATGGTCGAGACGATCGTCTGGCGCATAGCAGTGGCGGCCGGCCGGGAAAACCACCATCCGCATTAGCGCCGCTATCGCCCGGTTAGGGAAATTACGCAGCAACTCTTCTATAGCCGTTTCTGCCTGGAACAACGCATCCTGTACGCTCCAGTGAACCAGCGGCAGGTCGGCGGTCTGTCGTCCTTCATCCTGATAGCGTTTCAGTGCGGCAGAGGAAAAATAAAGTTGACTCAGTACGTCGCCAAGTCGCGCTGAAATGCGTTCGCGTCGTTTCAGACTGCCGCCGAGGCACGCCATTGAAATATCTGCCATAAAAGCCAGATTTGCGCTAATGCGATTTAGATGCTGATAGTAGCGTCGTGTTGCATCGCCGGTTGGTGTACTGCTGGTACGCCCGCCAGTCAGGCCTAGCCAGAGGCTGCGCATGATATTGCTGCCAACATGTCCGATATGGCTGAACAGCGCCCGATCAAACGCTTTCAGGTCCTGACTCTGTGCCGCAGCCATTTCGGTAAGCACGTACGGATGGCAGCGAATCGCACCCTGACCAAAAATTATCATGCTGCGGGTCAGAATGTTGGCCCCTTCCACCGTGATAGCGATAGGTGCGCCCTGATAAGCCCGGGCAAGAAAATTATTGTTACCGAGCATAATACCTTTGCCGCCGGCGATGTCCATCGCATCAATAATGGCGCGCTGGCTGCGATGGGTACAATGATGTTTCACGATAGCCGACAAAACCGCAGGCTTTTCGCCAAGCATAATGCCATAGGTAATCAGCGAGGCGGCGGCGTCCATGGCATAAGCATTGCCGGCAATGCGCGCCAGCGGTTCTTCAATGCCTTCCATCTTACCGATTGGCAAGCGGAACTGGCGGCGAATATGGGCATAGGCGCCAATTGCCATGGCGACTGATTTCAGGCTGCCGGTGGCATTGGACGGCAACGTAATACCCCGTCCGACGGAAAGACACTCTACCAGCATGCGCCAGCCCTGACCGGCCATTTTTGGCCCACCGATAATGTAGTCAATCGGCACGAAAATATCTTTGCCGCGCGTCGGACCGTTCTGAAACGGCACGTTGAGGGGGAAATGTCGCCGGCCGATTTCCACCCCAGGGGTTGCGGTGGGTATCAGCGCACAGGTAATTCCCAGCTCTTCGTCATTGCCCAGCAGATGGTCGGGATCGGAGAGCTTGAATGCCAGCCCCAGCACGGTGGCAATGGGCGCCAGGGTAATATAACGCTTGTTCCAGGTCAGGCGCATGCCCAGTACCTGCTGACCCTGCCATTCCCCCATACAGACCACGCCGCTGTCAGGGATTGCGCCGGCATCAGAACCCGCTTCGGGGCTGGTCAGGGCAAAACAGGGGATCTCTTCACCGCGCGCCAGCCGGGGCAGATAGTGATCTTTTTGTTCATCAGTACCGTAATGTTGCAGCAGTTCACCAGGGCCGAGGGAGTTGGGGACTCCGACGGTAATAGCCAGAATGCCGGAAACACCGGCCAGTTTTTGTAACACCAGTGACTGGGCATAAGCAGAAAAGGCCAGGCCGCCATACTCCTTTTTAATGATCATGGCGAAGAAACGATGTTCTTTAAGATAATCCCACAATGCCGGCGGGAGATCGGCCATCTCGTGGGTAATAGCAAAATCGTTGGCCATGCGGCAGGCTTCTTCGACCGGTCCGTCAAGAAAAGCCTGTTCTTCCTCAGTCAGACGCGGCGGCGGGTAGTCATGCAGCATTTTCCAGTCAGGATTACCGCGAAAAAGCTCGCCTTCCCACCAGGTGGTACCGGCATCTATTGCTTCTTTTTCGGTGCGTGACATCGGCGGCATCACTTTCTGAAAGCTTCGCATCACCGGTTTAGAAAACAGCGCCCGGCGCAGAGCGGGCAGATTGAATGGCAGCAGTACGATTGCCAGCGCTACCAGTAGCCAGACGCTCCAGAAATCTGCTGCGGCCATCAGTCCGGCCCAGATAAGCAGGATGACACTGGCAAGCGCCAGCTGAACCCGGTGATAAAACAACACGCTGATCAGGACGAGTGTTGCAACAATACTGATAACTAACGTAACTACCATACCCTACTCCCTAAGTGCTAAGAGGTCCGACCTGTTGGTTAAAGGTGTAGATGAGAATCCGCCTCCGATCAATATATTTACATAATATTTACAACACAGTTCACACTCCGTTATAGAGATAACGGCATCACACCGGCGGGTGGTAACGCTTTGCGCACTCACACCATTTGGGTACACTGGCAGCGATATTTCTTGAGAAGGAAGGTCCCACCTATGTACCAGGATATTATCCGCGCTGAGCTTAACGAAGCGGCTGAAACCCTTAATGCATTTTTAAGTCATGACGCCAATATTCATGCTATTCAGCGGGCGGCGGTGATGCTGGCCGATGCCTTCAAAGCAGGGGGGAAAGTCCTCTCCTGCGGTAATGGCGGCTCGCATTGTGATGCCATGCATTTTGCCGAAGAGCTGACCGGTCGTTATCGTGAGAATCGCCCCGGCTACCCGGCAATTGCCATTTCAGACGTCAGTCATCTTTCCTGCGTCAGTAATGATTTTGGCTTTGAATACGTGTTCTCACGTTATGTTGAAGCGGTCGGACGTGCCGGCGACGTATTACTGGGGCTTTCAACTTCCGGTAACTCGGTTAACATTCTCAACGCCATTGAGGCGGCAAAAAAACAGGGAATGAAGGTGATTGCACTGACCGGCAAAGACGGCGGCAAAATGAACGGTCTGGCAGATATTGAAATTCGGGTGCCTCATTTTGGCTACGCCGACCGCATTCAGGAAATTCATATTAAGGTTATTCATATTCTGATGTTACTGGTTGAAAAAGAAATGGTTAAATAGACCCGTTATGGGGGCGGGAGACCGGGAAGCAGGACGCGCAGTTTTATCCCCCGGCGGTTAATACTCTGTTTGCGGTGGTGTAAGGCGGTAGCATGTGCGAATTGCTGGGGATGAGCGCCAATGTCCCGACGGATATCTGTTTTAGTTTTACTGGCCTGGTGCAGCGTGGCGGTGGTACCGGGCCGCATAAAGACGGCTGGGGAATTACCTTTTATGAAGGTAAAGGCTGCCGGACGTTTAAAGATCCCCAACCCAGTTTTCATTCGCCGGTTGCCCGCCTGGTACAGGAATATCCTATTAAATCCTGTGCTGTGGTGGCCCATATTCGTCAGGCTAACCGTGGTCAGGTCGCGCTGGAAAATACCCATCCTTTTACCCGCGAACTTTGGGGGCGCAACTGGACTTATGCGCACAACGGTCAGCTGCGTGGCTACCGTCAGCTGGATACCGGTGCTTTTCGTCCGGTAGGGCAAACCGACAGCGAACAGGCTTTTTGCTGGCTATTGCACCAGCTGGCGAGCCGCTATCCGCGCACGCCAGGCAACTGGCCGGCGGTGTTTCGTTACGTGGCCGGACTGGCGCAACAGCTACGCGGGAAAGGGGTGTTTAATATGCTGCTGTCAGACGGCAACTTCCTGATGGCCTATTGCTCAACTAACCTTTACTGGATCACCCGCCGCGCGCCGTTTGGCAAAGCCACGCTGCTTGATCAGTATGTGGAAATTGATTTTCAGAAGCAGACCACGCCCGACGACGTGGTCACGGTGATTGCGACTCAACCGTTGACCGGTAATGAGTCCTGGCAGCGGATTGCGCCCGGTGAATGGGCGTTATTCTGCCTTGGTGAGCGCCAGTGCTGAAGCCGGTGCTGATGAAAAAGGCGTCGCCGGCAGGCTGTTATTAAGCACATATTTGCCGTCACTGACGCTGATAGCGGGCGGCAGATGGTTTTTGACAAACTGAGCGTAGGCCGGCTGCAGCTGCTGCCAGAAACTGTAGTAAACCGAGTTGCGGTTGCGTTGCATATTGCTGTCAGTCATGCGGAACGGATAAATACTGATATCTACCCGCGGTTGTCCATTGTGCAGGGCGGCTGCCACATAATCATAAATATCCTGAATATAGGTATCGGTCATGGCATAGCAGCCGACGGAAACGCAGGCGCCGTGAATCATCAGATATTTACCTTCATAGCCTTTTTCACGGTCGTACTGATTGGGAAAACCAATATTAATTGCCCGGTAAAAATGGCTGTCCGGTTTCAGCTGTGACAGGCCGACGCTGTAAAACCCTTCCGGACTTTTAAAATCACCGGCGCGACGTTTTGGACCCAGGCCGCCGGAAAAATTGCAAATACGGTAGCTGTCAAGCAAACGATATTCGTTACCGACTTTGCCATACAGTTCCAGCGTACGTTCCTGTTTAAATATCTGAATATAAACTGGCGTACCCAGAAGCTGTTTCTTGAGTTCTTTACTGACCGGTGCCAGCGGAGAAACCGGATCGGGAAGGCTGGCCAGACAAACAACCGGCAGCAAGATCATCGCAAACAGCCATGCGATTTTACTCATTATATTTCCTTGTAATACCAATGTAACCGGCGCGGGAGATGCGCTGCTTTTACGATATCGGAGTTTTCTACTATCGCCGGGCAACATTATCATTGTCTGTTTTTTTATCAAGTCACCGCGCGCGAAAAACACCATGAATTTCAATTTTGTGGCTTGTCCGGCCAATGAAAGGCGAGGATTGGCTCCTGTAATCCCTTGCAGGGTAATTATACTGCTGTATACTTATCCAGTATTGTGGAGGGGCTATGCGTAAAATTATTCATGTCGATATGGACTGTTTTTTTGCCGCCGTTGAAATGCGAGACAACCCCTCGCTACGTGATATCCCTATTGCAATTGGCGGCAGCCGTGAAAGCCGGGGCGTCATCAGCACCGCCAATTATCCTGCACGTAAATACGGTGTACACAGCGCAATGTCCACCGCAATGGCATTAAAACGCTGTCCCCATCTTAAGCTGATTGCCGGCCGTTTTGATGCTTACAAGGCGGCCAGTTACCATATCCGCGAAATATTTTCCCGCTATACCCCGCGGGTGGAGCCGCTGTCGCTGGATGAGGCCTACCTTGATGTCAGTGAAAGCCAGCACTGTCAGGGGTCGGCGACGCTCATTGCAGAGGACATACGCCAGACTATCTGGCGTGAGCTGGCGCTAACGGCTTCGGCCGGCGTTGCGCCAGTTAAGTTTCTGGCAAAGATCGCCTCCGATATGAACAAGCCAGACGGACAATATGTTATTACACCGCAGCAGGTTCCGGCATTTCTTCAGTCGCTGCCGCTGGCAAAAATACCTGGTGTCGGTAAAGTGACCGGAAAAAAACTTGCTGAGCTTGGTTTGCACACCTGTGCTGACGTGCAGCGTAGCGAACTGGCCGCCTTATTACGTCGGTTTGGTAAATTTGGTCACATACTCTGGGAACGCAGTCATGGGGTGGATGAACGCGAAGTGATTACCGAAAGGTTACGAAAATCACTCGGCGTGGAACGCACGCTGGCACAGGATATTCATCACTGGGATGACTGTCTTGCCATTATTGACCAGCTTTATGACGAACTGGCCCGCCGGTTGACGCAGATCATGCCTGACCGGCAAATTGCGCGTCAGGGAGTGAAGCTGAAATTTGATGATTTTCAGCTCACCACTCAGGAACACCTCTGGCCGGAACTGAATAAAGCAGATTTAATTGCCGTGGCGCGTAAAACATGGGATGAGCGTCGCGCCGGTCGTGGGGTGCGGCTGGTGGGATTACACGTCAGCTTGCTCAATCCACAGTTGCAGCGACAGTTATTACTGGGTCTGTAGCTGACACATGGGCTCTGGCCTGGCACAGCGCGTTACTTTGCTGGCTGTTCTGCGAGGGTGTCAGCCGCAGCCAGAGCAGGCGGGTAGCCACCCGCCTGCCGCGGTTATTTTGCCGGAATAGCTTTCAGTAGCGCCGTCAGCAGCTGCCAGTAAAGGCCTACACTGGCAATATTAACCTGTTCATCCGGAGAATGCGGCCCGGTAATGGTCGGGCCAATTGAGACCATATCCATGTGCGGGTAAGGCTTCTTAAACAGACCGCATTCAAGACCGGCATGAATAACCTGAATGTTGGGGACTTTATTGAACAGTTTCTGGTACGTTTCACGCACCAGTGCCATGACCGGCGAGTGCGGATCGGGTTGCCAGCCAGGATACCCTCCTTTCGGTGTGGTCGTGGCACCGGCCAGCTCACCAAGCGCGGTTAGCATTTCCACCACATAATCTTTACCACTGTCCACCAACGAGCGGATCAGGCAATGAATACGCGCCTGGTGCTGGTCAAACGCCACTACCCCGATATTCAGTGAGGTTTCCACCACCCCTTTCATAACATCGGACTGGCGGATAACGCCGTTCGGGGTGCTGTTCAGCAGGGCAACAAAGCGATCGCGACACGCATTTGTTAACGGGCGGACGTCGCTTTGCGTGCGTTCTATCAGCAGCGTCAGGTTTTTATCCAGCGGGCTGGCTTCATTTTTCAGGGTGGTAAGGTAACTCTGCACCGCTGCTTCCAGTGCTGTGAGCTTATCGCTGGCCACGGCCAGGGTTGCGAAGGCTTCACGTGGAATGGCATTGCGCAGCGTACCGCCGTTAAAATCCAGCAAACGCAGATCCAGCAAGCGACTATGGCTAAACAGAAAGCGCGCCAGCAGTTTGTTGGCGTTACCAAGGCCCATATGAATATCGGCACCGGAGTGACCGCCACGCAGTCCTTTCAGGGTGAGCGTGAAGGTCTGATAACCCGCTGGCAGGGGTTCGCGTGCCAGTGACAGGGCTGAGGTGACATCAATGCCGCCGGCGCAGCCCATATAGATTTCGCCTTCTTCTTCTGAGTCGGTATTGATCAGAATTTCAGCCTGCAGCCAGTTGGGCTGTAAACCAAAGGCACCGTCCATTCCGGTCTCTTCAGTCATGGTCAGCAGTACTTCAAGCGGGCCATGTTCAACATGTTCATCCGCCAGCACTGCCAGCGCTGAGGCCATGCCAATACCGTTATCGGCACCGAGGGTAGTGCCGCGTGCTTTTACCCATTCACCGTCTATCCAGGGCTGAATCGGGTCACGCGTAAAATCGTGCTGTGTATCATTATTTTTCTGCGGCACCATATCAAGATGCGCCTGCAATGCTACCGGCTTAAGATGTTCCAGACCGGCGCTGGCCGGTTTGCGGATAAGAATATTACCGACCGCATCGCGTTCAGCAAAAAGGCCTTTCTCCTGCGCCCAGCTAAGAATGTGCGTTGCCAGCGCTTCTTCATGAAAAGACGGGTGGGGAATGGCGCAAATTTTAGCAAAAATATCCCACAACGGTTGTGGTGATAGTTGAGACAATTCAGACACAATCGGTCTCCTGTTAAACCGTTATCCGGCAGTAATATCGCCGTCGTCGGTGGGTGTTATCCGGGTAGTCATCTCTGCCGGGTACAGACCGGCACCAGGCTGCCAAGAATACCACTGTTTACGTTTATTCGCTCGTTTGCTGCCGGCAAAAAGTCGCGTAAAGCCAGGTGTTAAGCTGGTTTTTCATATGCCAGATCACTATAATCTCGCGCAATCTTTCCCACGATGCCTGTTGAGCCACTATTTCTGGTCGGGATACTTTCATGAGTGAAAAATATGTTGTTACCTGGGACATGCTGCAAATTCATGTCCGCAAACTCGCCCAGCGTCTGCTACCGGCAGCACAATGGAAAGGGATCATTGCGGTTAGTCGCGGTGGCCTGGTGCCTGCTTCACTGCTGGCACGTGAGCTGAATATCCGCTATGTCGATACCGTATGTATTTCCAGTTACGATCATGACAACCAGCGTGATATGCAAATTCTGAAGCGTGCCGAGGGTGACGGTGAGGGCTTTATCGTGGTTGATGATCTGGTTGATACCGGTGGCACCGCACAGGCGATCCGTAACCTGTATCCGAAAGCCCGTTTTATCACGGTTTTTGCCAAGCCTGCAGGGCGTCCGCTGGTTGACGATTACCAGGTCGACATCCCGCAAAACACCTGGATAGAACAACCCTGGGATATGGGTGTAGTTTATATTCCACCGATTGTTCAGGGCTGATTGACGTCGATCAGGGTGTTGCGTGTTGATTGCGCTATGGTGCAGGTTTGCTGAACATATTTGTCTGAGCAGGCGGCTTGCCTGCTGATTCGCGTCTGACGTCGCTGAGCTCTAAACGCTGTTGGGGTCAGGCGCCAGCCGGGGGAACAGATAGTGACATCAAAAAATCTGAGTGAAGAACTGTTTAAACCGCGCTTTACGCACCCTGAAACCTCTTCTTTAATCTGCCGGCAGTCCCATTCTCACCCCGGCCAGATCCGTACCGCGCTGGACGGTGAAAATCAGCATAGCTGGTATCGCATGATTAACCGCTTGCTGTGGATATGGCGCGGTGTGGCTCCGGTTGAGCTGAGCGAAGTGCTGTCACGTATTGCATTCAGCCAACAGGCACGTACCCGTCCCGGGCAGTTAGATACCGTTATAGGTTATCGTAGCGGCAACTGGATATATGAGTGGTCAAAACAGGCGGCGCAATGGCAGGATAAAGCCCAGTTGCTGGAAGGCAGCGCCGGAGCCGGCGAGTGCTGGATGCAGGCAGCAACCTTATTCAGTCTGGCAGGTTACCCCTATCTGAAAGGCGATCAGCTGGCCGATCAGGCGCAGGTCCAGGCTAACCGGGCTTACGAGCAGGCGGCCCGTTATTTCCCCGGAGAACTCAAAGAGCTGAGTTTCAGTATTGCTGGTGGCAGTGCGATTAACGGTTTTTTACATATGCCCGCCGGCGCCAGTGCTTCTTATCCTACCGTACTGATATGCGGGGCGCTTGATGCCTTACAAAGCGACCACTATCGTCTGTTTCGTGATTATCTGGCGCCGCTGGGGCTGGCGATGCTGACCATTGATGTTCCTTCCGTTGGTTTTTCTGCCAAATGGAAACTGACTGAGGATGCCAGCTTTCTGCACCAGCAGGTGCTGCGGCAACTGGTGGATGTTCCCTGGATCGATCATACCCGGGTGGCTGCATTCGGCTACCGTTTTGGCGCCAGCATCGCGGTACGGCTGGCTTACCTTGAAGGACCATTGCTGAAAGGTGTGGCCTGTATGGGGCCGATTGTTCATCGTCTGTTGAGCGATCCGCAGCAGCAGGACGCCATACCTGCAATGTATCTCGATTTACTGGCCAGCCGTCTTGGTATGTCTTACACCAGCGATGAAGCGCTGCGTAACGAACTGAACTGTCATTCTTTAAAAGTGCAGGGCTTGCTGGGGCGCCGTTGCGCCACCCCGATACTGTCCTGTTTCTGGCCAGATGACCCGTTCAGTCCGGCCTCTGAATCACAACTGATAAGTCAGTCTTCGGCACAGGGTTCGCTGCTGAAGATAACCCCTTCGCCGGTGATGCAGAGTTTTCAGCAGGGGTTACAGCAAATTTCGCGCTGGATAGCGAAGCGCGTCGGCGTCTGAGTTGCTACTATTGACAGGCATTACTCATTGACTGATAACAGGAACGCGCTAAATGACCTTACCAAGTGGACACCTGCGGAGTAAATTTGTAAAACAGTTCACCGCGCTAGGCCCCTACATTCGTGAAGGTAAATGCCAGGGCGACCGCTTTTTCTTCGACTGTCTGGCCGTGTGCGTCAACGTGAAGCCGGCACCGGAACAGCGCGAATTCTGGGGATGGTGGATGGAACTGGAAGCGAAAGCCGATCACTTTACCTATGAATACTACTTCGGTTTATTTGACAAACAGGGGCAGTGGCAGGCGACGGCAATTAAAGGAAAAGAGACCCATCAGCGCCTTGAAGAGACGCTGCGCGATTTTCATCAGCGTCTGAAAGCGCTGCTGGCAGAACATCAGCTGGCGCTCAAGCCCGCGGCAGACTTCAACGACAAGCCGGTAGCACTGGCCGGATAATGGGTTTACCCCGGCCGCAGGTGCGGTACGACAGCGTCAGACCGGCGTCTGCAGGTTAATCCTCACAGTCTTTACTGGCTGAAATGAAAAAAGGCTGGAAATCCCAGCCTTTGTTTACAGACACATAACGAGAGAATAAAGACTGCACCTGTGGCAGGGCGCAGCCTGTGACATCAGAACTGGTAGGTCATACCCACGGCGACTACGTCGTCGTTGTTAAGCGCCAGTTTGTTGTCTTTGTCCAGCTGGTTGATTTTGTAGTCAACCATGGCAGACATGTTTTTGTTGAAGTAGTAGGTGGCACCCACGTCAATGTATTTAACCAGGTCCGCATCGCCAACGCCGCGCTCGATGTCGTGGCCTTTGGTCTGTACGTAACCGATGGACGGACGCAGACCGAAGTCAAACTGATACTGCGCAACCAGTTCGATGTTAGTGGCTTTATTAGCCAGACCGGTATAAGTGGTGGAGGTGCTGCTGGTTACGCCGGCAATGGCATTGGTGGTGGTGAATGGTGTCATGTTTGACGTCTGGGTATAAATCGCTGCCAGATAAACGCCATTTGCGTCATATTTGATGCCGCCGCCAAACGCATCGGCTTTATCACCGTGACCAAAGACCAGCGACTGCTGCTGATTCGTGCGGTCAGAAGAGGTGTAGGCGCCACCGACTGACAGACCGGTGTCCAGAATGGCGTAAGAAACTGAGAGGCCATAGCCGTCGCCGTTACCGGTGGTGGTGCCACGGGCATTAGCGGTATCAGCACTGTTTTTGCCCTGATATTGCAGCGCAAATTTCAGGCCGGGGATCAGACCAAAGAAGTTGTTGTTACGGTATGTTGCCACGCCGGTTGCGCGCTGAGTCATAAAGTTATCGGCGCGCGCGGTGCCATCGCCACCGAATTCCGGGAACATATCGGTCCAGCCTTCAACGTCATACAGCACGCCATAGTTACGGCCGTAATCGAATGAGCCAGCGTCAGCGAATTTCAGACCGGCAAAGCCCAGGCGGGTTTTGTTACCGGTGTTAGAGTCGGAGCCTTCAGAGTTGTTCAGGTTGTACTGATATTCCCACTGGCCGTAACCGGTCAGGTCATCGCTGATTTTAGTCTGACCTTTAAAGCCAATACGGGCATAGGACTTATCACCATTACTGCCGGTATTGTCGCTGAAGTAGTGCATCGCTTTCAGCTTACCGTAGAAGTCCAGTTTATTACCGTCTTTGTTATACACTTCGGCGGCGTTAGCGCCGGCAGACATGGCCAGGGCAGCTACGACAACTGCCAGTACGCTCTTCTTCATTTGCATTTGCTATCAATCCCGAACGAGTAAAGTTTTTTGCCTCAATGGCTGTTATACCGGCGGTCTGGTCATTCATACCGTCCGGAGTGCACGCCTGTTTTACCTGTTATTGATGACGCTTTTATTACATTTTGTTGCCAGAGAGGTATTGTTCGAACTTTTTTTGTCAGTCAGTGTCAGGGTATTTTTTGCCATTTCCCCTTGCAGCGGTTGGTTTCCTTGTCGACTCCTGATAAAAAGTCAGCTCAATAACTTTTTTTTGAGTAACGGCAGGAAAAAATGCGTAGCAGCCAGACCCTGGTAGTGAAACTGGGGACCAGCGTACTGACCGGCGGATCGCGCCGGTTAAATCGGGCCCATATTGTGGAGCTGGTGCGTCAGTGTGCCCAGCTGCATACCGCCGGGCATCGCATCGTGATTGTTACCTCCGGCGCAATGGCGGCGGGGCGTGAACATCTTGGCTACCCGGAACTGCCGCCGACTATCGCTTCTAAACAGCTGCTGGCAGCGGTGGGACAAAGTCGTCTTATTCAGCTGTGGGAACAACTGTTTTCTATTTACGGCATCCATATTGGTCAGATGCTGCTTACCCGCGCCGACCTGGAAGATCGCGAGCGTTTTCTCAACGCCCGTGACACCTTGCGCGCATTGCTTGATAACCACATTGTACCGGTCATTAATGAGAATGACGCCGTCGCAACGGCCGAAATTAAGGTTGGTGACAATGACAATCTTTCTGCGCTGGCGGCTATTCTGGCGGGGGCCGACAAATTACTGCTGTTAACCGACCAGCCCGGACTGTTTACTGCCGACCCGCGAAATAATCCGCAGGCCCGCCTGATAGCCGATGTACACAGCATTGATGATGCGTTACGCACCATGGCCGGTGATAGCGTCTCCGGGCTTGGCACCGGCGGCATGGCCACCAAACTGCAGGCGGCGGACGTAGCTTGTCGCGCCGGAATCGACACCATCATTGCTGCCGGCAGCAAAGCAGGCGTAATCAGTGACGTGATTGCCGGTACGGCGGTTGGCACCCGTTTCCATGCTATGCAATCGCCGCTGGAAAACCGTAAACGCTGGATTTTCGGCGCGCCGCCCGCCGGAGAAATCATTGTTGACGACGGCGCAACCAGTGCCATTGTTGAACGTGGCAGTTCGCTGCTGCCGAAGGGGATTCGTACCATCAGTGGTAACTTTTCCCGAGGCGAAGTGGTGCGCATCCGCAATTTGCAGGGACGGGATGTCGCGCATGGGGTATCGCGCTACAATAGTGACGCTATGCGGATGATCGCGGGCCACCACTCCCAGCAAATTAGCGATATTCTTGGATATGAATATGGTCCGGTTGCCGTTCACCGTGACGATATGATCGTCAGTTAAAGGGGCTGAAAATGCTTGAACAGATGGGGCGGGCCGCAAAAGAAGCGTCTTACCAGCTTGCTGTACTCTCCAGTGCAGAAAAAAATCGGGTACTGATGACGATAGCCGATCGGCTTGAAGCAGAGCGCGCGCATATCCTCAGTGCCAACGAGCTGGACCTGGCAGATGCCCGTCAGAATGGCATGAGTGAGGCGCTGCTGGACCGGCTGATGTTAAACGCTGCACGGTTGCAGGGGATTGCTGACGATGTGCGCCAGGTCTGCCAGCTGGCAGACCCGATTGGCGAGATAATCGACGGCGGCTTGCTTGACAATGGTCTGCGTATTGAGCGGCGTCGGGTGCCGCTCGGCGTGGTTGGGGTGATTTATGAAGCACGTCCCAATGTCACCGTTGATGTCGCTTCGCTGTGCCTGAAAACCGGTAATGCTGCTATTTTACGCGGCGGTAAAGAAACCTACCGCACCAACGCCGCGACGGTGCAGGTTATTCAGCGGGCGCTGGAAAAACACGGTTTACCGCAAGGCGCAATACAGGCCATTGATAATCCCGACCGGGCGCTGGTCAGCCAGATGCTGAAGCTGGACCGCTATATCGATATGCTGATCCCACGGGGAGGGGCCGGACTGCATAAGCTGTGCCGGGAAAACGCTACTATCCCGGTAATCACCGGCGGCATCGGCGTCTGCCATATGTTTGTTGATGACAGTATGGAAACAGCAGCCGCACTGGATCTGATTGTTAATGCGAAAAAGCAGCGGCCTGGCGCCTGTAATTCGCTGGAAACGCTGCTGATACACCGCGCTATTGCCGGGCAGTTTCTGGCACCGTTCAGTGACCGTATGGCGCAGGAAGGCATCAGGCTGCACGCAGACAGCAATGTTATTGCACAACTGCAATCCGGTCCGGCGGCGGTCAGCCCGGTGCAGGAGAGCCAGTATCGTGACGAATGGCTGTCGCTGGATCTCAATGTCAGGCTGGTGGATGGCCTTGACCAGGCGGTTAGTCACATTCGCGAATACAGCACCCAGCATTCCGATGCCATCCTGACGCGTAATCTTGCCCAGGCTGAACGTTTCGTTAGCCTGGTGGATTCGGCGGCGGTATTTGTCAATGCCAGCACGCGTTTTACCGATGGGGGGCAGTTTGGTCTGGGGGCCGAAGTGGCTGTCAGCACCCAGAAACTGCATGCGCGCGGACCCATGGGACTGGAAGCCCTGACCACCTATAAATGGATTGCTTTCGGCGAGGACAGCCTGCGCGTATAAGCTAACCAGCGCCGCACTGCACCCGTTCTTGCTGCGGTAAAAACAAACAAAAAATGCCGGAAAAAAACACACTTGCACCCGATGCTATTGACTCATTCCGGCAATTTTTTTAACGTAATGCCCGTGATTTCACCCACCTCACGCCGATATAGCTCAGTTGGTAGAGCAGCGCATTCGTAATGCGAAGTGAATCGCCACGGGTTTAACAGACACCTCAGAGTCATTTAAGATGACTTAAAGAGAGGTGCCCATGAGCGGTAAGCGTTATCCTGAAGAGTTTAAAATTGAAGCAGTCAAACAGGTTGTTGATCGCG
>NZ_MOMB01000020.1 GCF_002752165.1 Erwinia sp. OLFS4 | reverse complement strand
TAAGCGTAAGTGAGTTGAAACACGCGGTGGCAGTCACGGCAGCGAAATCTGTCATAGCCTTTAGGGTTCTGACCATGGCGGTAAACCTGAACAGACTGACAACGGGGACAATGAACGTTAACGCTGGCCATAAGAGAACCTCAAAAGCCCGCATTATACATCAGATTCAACCAATTAGAGGCATCACCAAAAGGGGGGCATGCGCCCCCCTTTTCAGCTTGATGTGACAAATAAATCAGGCATAGGCAGACAAGGTACGCTGGCATAAGATAGAGCGTACGCAATCATCGGCACGGAAGCGCACCACCCCCACCAGATCATCTTCAGCAAAGCGTGTCAGTGCATCACTCAAGCCTGACGGCACGCCGGATGGCAGGTCGCACTGCGTGATATCGCCGTTAACCACCACGGTGACATTCTCTCCCAGACGCGTCAGGAACATTTTCATTTGCGCTGCTGTCACGTTTTGCGCTTCATCAAGAATAACAAAAGCGTTTTCAAAAGTGCGTCCGCGCATATAGGCAAAAGGCGCTATTTCCACTTTGCCGATTTCCGGACGCAGACAATATTGCATAAAAGATGAACCAAGACGTTTAACCAGAACGTCATAAACCGGTCGGAAGTATGGCGCAAACTTCTCAGCAATATCTCCAGGCAGGAATCCGAGATCCTCATCGGCCTGCAATACCGGTCGCGTAACGATAATCCTGTCAATATCCTTATGTATCAGGGCCTCAGCTGCTTTGGCTGCGCTAATCCAGGTTTTGCCGCAGCCAGCTTCGCCAGTGGCGAAAATCAGCTGTTTTGTCTCTATGGCATGTAGATAACGTGCCTGAGCGTCATTTCTCGCTTCAATTGGACTAAGGTCGCGGCTATCGCGCGCCATGCCAATCGCATCTAATCCGCTCATCTGCACAAGCGATGTGACCGATTCTTCTTCACGCTGACGATGGCTGCGTGAATCGCTACGAAGCACGCGCCTGGCTTCACGACGCGCTTTGATCACTGCTTTCTGTCTTCCCATAGTGGCACCTTACAGTTGGTTTCATTTCCCGCATCTGACAACAGGATGCGATTACGTGAACGCTTTAGAGGTTTGGCTTCCTTAGAGCCTTTTCCGGGGGAGGTTAATGACGTGTTTAGCTGGCGGTCGCCAGATAACGCGCGGTAAATCTGATAAGTGATTAATGGAAAAAAACGATTTGAAGAGAAGGTTTCAGAGGGAAATAACCCCTCGCGATTAACTGCGATAATTAACTGAGGTTTTACTGCTCGTCCCAGACAGGACTTTTCCATCCGCAATCTCCATAGTGAAACTACGACACAGAAAACGGCTTACCTAATAAAGTGCAACATATTCCAACAAAATTGCAACCTCTAAATGAACAAAAAAGTTATTTTTTATTTTATCAGGCTGGCCGCTAACGAGGAAATATGACAAAAAAAATTAATATCATCATGTTACAGCATAACGATAGCAGCACTTTAATTGTGCAGTCACCGGTTAATTCCCGAGCGGAATGGTCAAATAAACAACCTTCATTGATTAAAAAACATGCAAATAACTTTTCCGGTTACCGCGTCGCGACATCAGGATTCCAGTAAAGACTGGCCAAGATAATGCTGATGGTTAACAATGCCCGGCAGAACAAAAAAATAACCACCACCAATGGGTTTAATATACTCTTCCAGCGCCTCACCATTCAGACGTTTCTGAACAGTAATAAAGCCTTTTTCTAAATCGTGCTGATAACAGACAAATAATAGTCCCATATCCAACTGTCCTGAAGCAGATACACCCAGCGAATAACTGTAGCCGCGACGTAACATCAGACTGGAGCGGGTTTCTGCTGTGCGTGGATTGGCCAGACGGATATGGGCATCCAGCGGAATCAGACTGCCATCCAGGTCCTTCTGATAGTCCGGAACGTCGCGTTCAGCCTGCATTCCCAGCGGTGCGCCGCTGCTTTTCTGGCGACCAAAAATGTTTTCCTGTTCACGCAGCGGCGTGCGATCCCACATTTCAACGTGAAACTGGATGATACGCACCGCCTGATAGCTACCACCCACCGCCCAGCCAGGTTCCTGCTGCTGTTGCGTCACCCAGAGCATCTCATTCATTAACTGCTGGTCACGGGTATCAGGATTCGCCGTACCATCCTTGAACCCCAGCAAATTCACCGGCGTTTCTTTACCCCGACTGCGTGCAGCATGATCGGAAATAAACCCTTCACGTCGCCAGCGTACGCTGAGCAAATCGGGCGTATTTTTTATAATATCACGCAGGGCATGAATAACCGTGTCGTTAGTATTGGCACAGATCTGAATCAGCAAATCGCCATGGCACAATTTTGCATCCAGCGCGTCGTTGGCAAAACGCGTCATGGTAGTCAGTTTTGACGGTTTATGCTGCTGTAAGCCAAAGCGTTCATCAAACAGACTGGCTCCGACGGAGACCGTCATTGTCAGATTATCAGGATAAATCTCTGCGCCAAGAATGCCGGAATCCAGCGGCGGCAGCTGAGGGTTTTGCTGTAACGGTGCCGCTCCGCCGCGGGTGAGAAAAGCAATACGTTGCGTCAGTAAACGGAACAAACGTACCAGCTCAGCTTTATCACTGGCCAGTACATCAAAGGAAACCAGCATCATGGCCGCCTGCTGTGGCGTAATAATCCCGGCCTGATGCTGGCCGTAAAACGGCTGTGTTTCACTGCGGGAACCAGGATCGAGGGTGCCAGGCGAAAAGGCGGCGTTCGCCTGCTCTGCCGCATGCAGCGGGCAACCCGCATTGATGGCAAGGGCACCGCCTACGATGCCCATCCCTTTGAGTAAACGCCGCCGTGCCGGCTGCGACACGCCATGATCGTTTCGCCTGCTCATCGTTAATCCAGCCCCAGAGTCCCGCGTAACTGTGACAGGTCTTCTGCCAGCGTGGTCACCGGACCTTTTAATGCTTTTCGATCGGCATCGGTCAGCTTATCGTAAGATTCAAAGCCTTCTTTAGTACGATATTTATTCAGAATGGCATCCACCTTTTTAAAGTTTGCCGTTACTTTATCAAGTAATGCAGCATTCTGTTTTTTCAGCATTGGTCGCAGCAGATTAACAATTTTCTGCGCACCGTCTACGTTAGCCTGAAAATCTGACAGGTCGGTACGGCTGTATCGATCCTCCTCACCAGAAATTTTACTGGCGGCAACCTCTTCAATCAGACCGGCAGCCCCCCCCACCACTTTGCCCGGAGGAAAAGCCAGCTCGCTGATGCGTTTTTGAAGCTCAAGGGTATCGCTATTCAGACGATCGGCATATGCTTCCATCCCACGGGTGCTTTTATCAGCAAACAACGCTTTCTCCAGACGGTGGAAACCAGTAAATTTCGGGTCATCCGCTTTCTTTTCGTAATCATCTTCACGGGCATCAATGGCGCTGTCGAGGTCGGAGAACAGTTCGGCAATCGGTTCAATACGCTCATAATGAACCCGCGTTGGCGCATAAAGCGCCTGTGCTTTCGCCACATCGCCCGCTTTTACTGCCTGAGTAAAAGCCTGCGTTCCGGCAACCAGTTGCGCCACTTCCTGCATAACATAGGCTTTATATTCAGCAATGGGTCCGGCCAGCTCAAGAATATCCTGTTTGCCGCCAGGCTGGCTGCCGTTGGCGGTAACCACCAGTTTTCCCCGCGGATTACTCAGTAAGCCACAGGTCATCTCATATTCACCGGCCTCCAGATTGGCCGTCAGTTTTTGCGTAAAGCCAGGCGCGATATTTTCACGCTCTTCCACCACCATCACCCCTTTAAGAATTTCCCATTCAAGGGCCTTCTGGCTATTGTTTTTGATCACAAACTGGGTTTTCCCTGCCTTCACGGTTAACGATGCCGGATCGCATTGCTGATCGTTAACCGTGACATTGACAACCGGAATATCAGCAGCCTGGGCCGTGGCGCTACCTGCCAGCAACGCCAGTAGCGTGCTGCTTACGACGGAGAGACGAAAACGTGTAGTCATGGTTATTCCTTTTAAAGTGAGACAGAGGCTGAGCCGCATTCAGGAGTGCTCAGCGGGATATCATCGTGTCGTAGCAGTGGATAACGTCCGCGCTGGCAGAAAAAACACCACCAGTGCCGGAATAAGGTAAATAAACCAGACGGCCACTTCGCTGATGCTGGGGGCTTCCTGGTAACCCAGAATGCCTTCAAGCAGTGTGCCAGCCAGAGTGCTGGTGGGCAGAATATGACCAAAATTAAATGCCACATCCTGAAAATGGTTCCACAGTCCGGCTTCATGGAATGCCCGTATTGCCCCGGCAGCCAGTCCGGCGGCCACCAGTAAAATAAACAGGCTGGTCCACTTAAAAAAAGCGGCAAGATTGAGGCGGATGCCGCCCCAGTACAACAGTACGCCCAGCAGCACAGCACAAACGAGACCAAGCATTGCCCCTGCCGGTGGCGCAAAACCCAGGTCCTGCTGAAACGCCGCCAGCAGGAAGAACACTGACTCCAGCCCCTCGCGTGCAACGGCGAGAAATACCATCATCAGCAGCGCCCAACCGCTACCGCTGCTTTTATTCAGCGCCTGATCGACGGCAGCTTCGAGTTCCCCTTTGATGTTGCGCGCCACCCGGCGCATCCAGAACACCATCCAGGTCAGTATTACAACCGCAATCACCGCAACAAGCCCCTCAAACAGTTCCTGTTGCTTTTGCGGAAATTCGCCGGTGGTTTCATTAATGAAATAGCCAAGCGCCAGACAAAGTGCCGCGGCAATCAGCACCCCTGCCCACATGGCGGGAAACCAGTGGCTGCGTCCGGTGCGCTTCAGATAGCTGGCAATCAGACTCACGATCAGCGCGGCTTCCAGCCCCTCGCGTAACATAATCAGAAACGGGACAAACATACCGTTGGCCTCGGCTAGTGGTTAGTGTCAGGCGTGGTAAAGAAAAGTAAATACAAACGATACCGATTATCATTAACGATAAGAAAAATACAAGATCTGTTGGTAACGATTTGTCAAAAATGCGTGGCGAAGTTTCCAAAAAAATATGCCGATACTCAGGCAAGTGGTGTAAAAGCGGGGGTGTTTTCAGGCGTGATGAAAAAGCGGTGCGTACTGGCAAAACCGGGCAATTAACGCCCGGCAAGTGTCGGATAGTCAACGCTGCTGACGGCGAGCAATATGCCGGCGTCAGCAGCAGGGGTTATTTTGCCAGCCGCGCACTGCAGACAGGCCGACCGGGTATGCCTTTAACCGGCATGATATTCGTTGCGGGCCAACTCGAAACGTTGCCGTGCCTCGGCGGAAGGTGCTTTACCCAGCAGGCTAACCGTCACAATGGCCAGGCTGGCAAGCAGAAACCCGGGAATAATTTCATACAAACCGAGCCAGTTATACTGTTTCCAGATCAGCACGGTGGCCGCACCAACCACCATACCTGCCAGCGCCCCGTTGCGCGTCATGCGCGGCCATATCAGAGAAAAAATCACCACCGGACCAAAAGCCGCGCCAAAACCTGCCCAGGCATAGCTAACCAACCCCAGCACGCGGTTTTGCGGATTGGAAGCCAGCCAAATGGCAATAATCGCAACCAGCAGTACCATAATACGTCCGACCCACACCAGTTCACGCTGGCTGGCATTCATGCGCAGAAAAGGCTTGTAGAGATCTTCGGTCAGCGCACTGGAACAGACCAGCAGCTGGCAACTTAGCGTGGACATCACCGCCGCCAGAATTGCCGAGAGCAGAATGCCGGCAAGCCACGGATTAAACAGTAATCGCGCCAGTTCAATAAAGACCCGCTCGCCGTTTTCGCTGACATTGCCCGCCAGCTGCGGATTATTTTTAAAAAAGGCGATACCAAAAAAGCCCACGGCAACCGCGCCGAGCAAACAAAGCGTCATCCAGCTCATGCCGATGCGACGGGCGCGGCGAATTGAATGGTGTGAATCAGCAGCCATAAAACGCGCCAGTATGTGTGGCTGACCAAAATAGCCCAATCCCCAGCCGAGTAGCGAAAGAATCGCCACAAAGTTGAGGTTTTTCAGCATGTCCAGGTTAGCTGCACTGCTGGCGGTGATAACTTGCAGGGAATCACTAAATCCCCCTACTGCAATGATGACAATCACCGGCGTCAGGATCAGGGCAAAAATCATCAGGCTGGCTTGTACCGTGTCTGTCCAGCTAATCGCCAGAAACCCACCGATGAAAGTATATATGATGGTTGCGGCGGCACCGGCCCACAGGGCAGTCTGATAACTCATGCCAAAGGTGGTTTCAAACAGCCGCGCCCCGGCAACGATACCAGAGGCGCAGTAAATGGTGAAAAACACCAGTATTACCAGCGCGGAAATCACACGCAGGATCTTGTTGTGGTCCTCAAAACGGCTGGCAAAAAAATCTGGCAGAGTCAGCGCATTGTTGTGATGCTCGGTATGTACTCTTAGCCGCCCGGCAACAATCTTCCAGTTCAGCCAGGCTCCGAGGGTCAGGCCGATGGCAATCCAGCTCTCCGAGATGCCGGAAATAAATACCGCGCCCGGTAACCCCATCAGCAACCAGCCACTCATATCTGAAGCCCCGGCTGAAAGTGCGGTTACTACGGCACCAAGACTGCGCCCGCCAAGAATATAATCATCAAAACTTTTGGTAGAACGCCAGGCAAGGAAGCCTATCAGCAACATACCCAGAATATAAATACAAAACGTGACCAGCATTGGCGTACTTACTGTCATTTCGATTCTCCATTGTCATTTTTATTTCTACCCTGGCGGAAGCTCTTCCTGAGAACACCAGTATGGTGTAAAGCTCATCAGAGGCGCGCTATCCTGCCCTAAAGCAATAACTGGCACAATGCTTAACACAATTGTCACATTCAACAGAATAAAAATTACATCGCGATCAAAAAAGGTTGCACCCCGTCACAGCTTTACCACTTGCCAGTTAATCATAATTATCAGATAAATAATCATTATTTATCAAATAGTTAATTAATTAATTTCAGCCTGTATTTATTTCATTTAGTGATAATGCTAGATAGGTCACATATCGTGGGTTGCACAAAGTTGCAACTTGATTGATATTGCAGTGCAACAAACAGCGATCGGCGTACAGGAGTTAGCAGCATGGGCAGTACCACAATGGGCGTAAAACTGGATGAGGATACCCGCGAACGCATCAGGCAGGCGGCAAAAGCCATTGACCGTACCCCACACTGGCTGATTAAACAGGCCATATTCAATTATCTGGCTCAGCTGGAAAACGGTGAATCACCGCATCTCTTACCGGACAGCACCCCGTCTGATGAGAGCGTCGCTCTGCTGACGGATGATAATGCACAACCCTTCCTTGATTTTGCTGAACAGGTCCTGCCACAGTCAGTGCTCCGGGCGGCTATTACCGCCCACTGGCGCCGGCCGGAAACAGAGGTGATCCCGTTAATGCTTGAACAGGGTCGCCTTAATCAGGAGACAAAGACAAAAACAGGTCAGCTGGCCAGCTCACTGGCTGAAAAACTTCGTCGCCAGAAAACGGCGAGCGGTCGCGCAGGGATGGTGCAAAGCCTGCTGCAGGAATTTTCCCTTTCTTCCCAGGAAGGTGTTGCCCTGATGTGCCTGGCGGAGGCCCTGCTTCGTATTCCGGACAAACCCACCCGCGACGCGCTGATACGCGATAAAATCAGTACCGGCAACTGGCAATCGCATCTCGGACGCAGCCCTTCTCTGTTCGTTAATGCGGCCACCTGGGGCCTGCTTTTTACTGGCCGTCTGGTGGCGACCCATAACGAAGCCAGCCTGTCACGCTCGTTGAATCGGATTATCGGCAAGAGTGGTGAACCCTTAATTCGTAAAGGGGTTGATATGGCCATGCGCCTGATGGGGGAGCAGTTCGTTACTGGTGAAACTATTGCCGAAGCGCTGGCCAATGCCCGTAAGCTGGAAAGCAAAGGCTTCCGCTACTCCTATGACATGCTGGGGGAAGCCGCACTGACTGCGGCTGATGCCAGCGCCTATCTGCTCTCTTATCAGCAGGCCATTCAGGCGATCGGCAAAGCATCAAATGGCCGGGGAATTTACGAAGGTCCAGGGATCTCTATCAAACTGTCTGCCCTGCACCCGCGCTACAGCCGGGCACAGTATGAACGTGTGATGAGTGAACTTTACCCGATACTAAAATCCCTGACCCTGTTGGCCCGTAGCTTTGATATTGGTATCAATATCGATGCCGAAGAAGCCGATCGCCTTGAACTGTCCCTGGACTTACTGGAAAAGCTCTGTTTTGATCCGGAGCTGCAGGGCTGGAATGGTATTGGTTTCGTGATTCAGGCTTACCAGAAACGCTGCCCGTTTGTGATTGATTATCTTGCAGATCTGGCACAGCGCAGTCGCCGCAGGCTGATGATCAGACTGGTAAAAGGCGCTTACTGGGACAGCGAAATTAAGCGGGCACAGCTTGACGGACTGGAGGGCTATCCGGTGTATACCCGCAAAGTGTATACCGATATCGCCTATCTCACCTGTGCCAGGAAACTGCTGGCGGTCCCCAACCTGATTTACCCCCAGTTTGCCACCCATAACGCACATACCCTCGCCGCCATTTACCATCTGGCAGGCAATAATTATTATCCGGGACAATATGAATTTCAGTGCCTGCATGGCATGGGAGAGCCGCTGTATGAACAGGTAGTCGGCAGTGTTGCCGATGGCAAACTCAACCGCCCCTGCCGTATTTATGCCCCTGTCGGCACCCATGAAACGTTGCTGGCGTATCTGGTACGCCGCCTGCTGGAAAACGGCGCTAATACCTCTTTTGTTAATCGCATTGCCGATAGTACGTTGCCCATTGAACAGCTGATTGCCGATCCGGCAGAACAAATTGATCTGCTGGCCGCCCGGGAGGGTGCTGTCGGCATGCCACACCCCAAAATTCTGCTGCCGCGTGAACTGTTTGGCCGCCAACGGATCAACTCTGCGGGCCTCGATATGGCCAATGAACACCGGCTGGCTTCGCTCTCCAGCGCATTGTTGTCCAGCGCCATGCAATCCTGGCAGGCCGCGCCGCTGCTGGCGGGTGAAGCCCAGCCGGAAGCAGCACAGCCGGTACTCAATCCAGCCAACCGCCAGGATAAAGTTGGGCTGGTTGCTAACGCCAGCAAACGGGACGTGGCGCTGGCAATACAAGCGGCTGTCGAACAGGCGCCGGTGTGGTTTTCCACGCCACCTGATGCCCGCGCGGCTATCCTGGAACGTGCCGCCATGCTGATGGAAGATCAGATGCAGCATCTTATCGGGCTACTGATTCGCGAGGCGGGTAAAACCTATGCCAATGCCATTGCAGAAGTGCGCGAAGCAGTGGATTTTCTGCGTTACTACGCCTGCCAGGTGAAAACCGATTTTGCCAGCGAAACACATCGCCCGCTGGGCCCGGTGGTGTGCATCAGTCCATGGAATTTTCCACTGGCAATCTTTACCGGTCAGATTGCCGCCGCACTGGCCGCCGGGAACACGGTACTGGCAAAACCGGCCGAACAGACGCCGCTGATTGCCGCACAGGGCGTGCGTATTTTACTGCAAGCAGGCGTGCCGTCAGGCGTTCTGCAGTTGCTGCCTGGCCTCGGAGAAACGGTAGGAGCCCAGCTGATAGAAGATGAACGGATTCGTGGCGTCATGTTTACGGGTTCCACCGCGGTAGCCACCCTGCTGCACCGCACGCTGGCGGGACGATTAGATCCGCAGGGACGGCCAGCCCCCCTGATTGCAGAGACCGGCGGGCTTAATGCGATGATCGTCGATTCATCGGCGCTGACCGAACAGGTGGTGGTGGATATCGTTGCCTCTGCTTTTGACAGTGCCGGCCAGCGCTGTTCGGCATTACGTTTGCTGTGTATTCAGGAAGACGTTGCCGATCATACTTTGCAAATGTTACGCGGTGCCATGGCAGAGTGCCGCATGGGCAACCCTGAACGATTGTCAGTTGATATTGGTCCAGTGATTGATGATGAAGCCCGTCGCGGCATTGAGCAGCATATTCAATCTATGCGTGACAAGGGAATGAAGGTGTATCAGGCTACCTTTGAACATCATCAGGACCGTCAGGATGTGACACAAGGCTATTTTGTTGCCCCAACGCTGATTGAACTCAATCACGTTAGCGAACTGCAAAAAGAGATTTTCGGTCCGGTGCTGCACGTCGTGCGCTTCAGCCGTCACCAGCTGCCCACTCTGCTTGAACAGATAAACGCGGCCGGCTACGGCCTGACCTGTGGCGTGCATACGCGGATTGATGAAACCATCGCCCAGGTGGTCAGTCAGGCACAGGTAGGTAACCTCTATGTTAACCGTAATATTGTTGGCGCGGTAGTCGGCGTTCAGCCTTTCGGTGGTGAGGGGCTATCTGGTACCGGACCAAAGGCCGGCGGACCACTTTACCTCTACCGGCTGCTGGCCAGCCGGCCAGCCGGGGGGATACTGACCACCCTCAGCCGCCAGGATGGTGACAGTCAGCCCGACACCAGCCTGCGCAGCCTGCTGCAACAACCCCACGATGCCCTGACAGCATGGGCAGAAAACCGGCCGGCCCTGCAGACCGTCTGCCAGCAGTTTGCCCGCCTGGCCCAGGGCGGTACCACCCGGCTGCTGCCTGGCCCGACCGGCGAACGTAATACCCTGTCGCTGTTGCCGCGCCAGCGTATCCTGTGCCTGGCAGAAAACCAGGACGACGCGTTGATTCAGCTGGCCGCAGTAACCAGCGTCGGTAGCCGGATACTGTGGCGTGATGATGAACCCCATCAGCAGTGGTATCACGCTCTGCCTGATACGGTGCAGCAGCGCATCGATTTTTCACCGTCACCACTGAGTGATGACATTGAATTTGACGGGGTCATTTATCACGGAGATGCCGACCAGCTGCGCGCCGTATGTCAGGCCGTCGCCGCCCGTGATGGCGCAATTATCTCCGTTCAGGGCTTTGCGCGTGGTGAAAGTAATATACTGCTGGAACGTCTGCTGCTGGAACGTTCGCTTAGTGTCAATACTGCAGCAGCAGGGGGCAACGCCAGCCTGATGACCATTGGCTGATACGGTTTACTGGCGGCCGGCCGGGGCATTCATCAGCCCTGCCGGCCGCTTTGCCTTACGCCACGCCGATCACGTCCGCCGATTGGCAGGCGCCACAGCGCCAGTGAGCGGCTGGCGCACTGTGCATCCGCAGTAACGACAACCGCGGCAGCCGCTTAGTCGTGACGGATTGCACAAACAGAAAACATGTTATTCAGGCGCAAAAGTTATAAATAAGTATTTTGCCAGCCCAAAAACTGGTCATATTTGCGCAGCGCAATGCGGTAATTATTATTACCGGCATCCGGTAGCTGATTTTCCAGGCATGCATGCCAGCTGACGCCGTGCAGGTTCTCATGCGGAAAGTTTTTTGCCTGCAGCATATCGTCAAGCCGCCGCAGACGCACAACATATTCACGGATAGTGCTGTGGCTCATTGCCGTTTGTTCAAACAAATACTGCTTGAAAGCCATAATATCAAAGTAAGTCGAATGTGTATTACAGTATATATCACTACAAAAACGACACAGCGCCGTAAGCTCAGTCTGTAATTTCAGCCAGACCTGTTCATCAATTAACTGATCCATGCGGGCAATGGCTTCTTTATTAATTAGCTGTCCGCGAAAAACCAGTGCCATACGATCCAGTACTTTTCCGCAGTGGGAACAGTTTGTCTGACCATGCTTGTAGTCTTTCAGATAGCGGCTAAGCGGTCTCATTTTTCTCTGGGATCTCATGCGAGCGTCTCCGATGGCTGTGATGTGCGTAAACAAAACTGTCAGCGCGCACCCGCTAATCGGGCGCGCAGGCGTTTTATTGCCTGACTGTGCAGCTGACTGACCCGGGATTCCCCGACCTCCAGCACTGCGCCAATCTCTTTCAGATTCAATTCTTCCTGGTAGTAGAGTGTTAGCACTATCTTTTCGCGCTCAGGTAACGCCTCAATCGCTTCTATCACCCGTTCGCGTAAATTACCTTCCATAAGCTGGTGAAGCGGATTAGCCTCTTCATGCCCATCGGTAAGTAGTTCGCCACTGTCACCATGCTCATCGTGATATTCGTCATACGAAAACAGCTGGCTGTTATTCGTATCCAGCAGAATCTGCCGGTACTCTTCCAGCGTGACACCGAGCTCTGTCGCCACCTCCTGTTCGGTGGCTGGCCGCCCTTGCAATTGCTCAACTTTATGCAAGGCGCTAGCCACTTCCCGGGCATGTCGTCGTACGCTTCGCGGTGCCCAATCACGACTGCGAAGTTCATCGAGCATTGCCCCCCTTATTCGCTGTACGGCATAAGTGGTAAAGGCCGTGCCCTGCAGCGCATCGTAGCGTTCCACCGCGTTCAGCAATCCGATGCCACCGGCCTGTAACAGGTCGTCCAGTTCTACGCTGGCTGGCAGACGCACCTGCAAACGCAGCGCCTCGTGCCGTACCAGCGGAATGTATCGCTGCCATAGCGAATGCTTGTCGATGACGCCTTCGGCGGTATAGAGATCGTCCACTCTGACTACCCTGCGTTAGTTAAGTTATCGGCCTTATTATCCAATTCTGTAGATATTTTCGATTGGTTGAATAAAGCGGCAAAAGACGGGTTATTTATGATTTGTCGGCCAAACGGGCAAAAAGCAGGATCATCACCTTTTGTCAGGCAGCATCGGAAACGCCTCACATGGCTGTTAATGCTAGTACCTGCGGCTCAGCCGTGCTCTGGTGGCGGCAGGTACCCGTGACCAGAGCACACATACCTGATCATTTAATTGCTGATAAAAGGGGAATAATATCTGGTCTTCCTGTTGCACCAGCCGCAGTTGAACCCGGCCACTGTCTCCGTCAATATGCAGGCGCCGGCTGCAAAACAGACGTAGCAAGTCACTCCGTAGAAACAGTCCGTTATCCACCGTACTGTCAGCAATTAATCCCTCGGAATTTTCACCATCATTGATATAGCAGGCTTCAACCCAGGGCCAGTTATGTTCCCCGGTAAGCAGCGTACCGGTGATAACACAGGCGCCATAACGCTGGCGCACGGCGGCCTGAAAATCACGCTGTTCTGCGGCGGAAATAAGGCGTTTTTTCACCCGTAATCCCACCTGAGCACCGGGAAAGACACCGCTGGCGGGCGTCAGGCCTTTGCCATTAAGCACCACGATAAATTGTAAGGCTTGCGCATGTTCAAAACAGGGTTGCAGCTGGGGGTCAAATAATTGCCAGCGCTCATTGCGCGGATCACTGTGCATCAGAGACAACGTGTACCCTCGTTGCAGCAACAGGTTTTGTGTCATCACCGATGCCGGATCGAGCATGGCACAAACTCTGACCTCACCGATAACCTGCCAGCGATGCTGATTTTCCGGCGCCAGATCGCGGCGAAAATAGTAAAACGGCTGCTGATTAGACAAATAATGTTCAAAGCGCTGCAGATAATTTTTACGCGGGTTATCGCTACTGATAAACAGTAAATCTGCATGGGGACCATTGGTTTGCTGACGGGCAAAAACTGCCCGGATAAGACGGTTTTTACTGATAGTGGAAGGGCTTAACAAACCACGCGCCGTCAGTTCTTTGTCGCCTGGAAATTTCAGGGCATAGCGTCTGGCGATATCGTCAAAGCTCAGCCATTCACCATAAACAAAGTCAAAGTTAAAGCGCATTATTATCACCGTCAGAACCTTCTCCTCCGGATTATCGGCAGCATAAAGCAAAACTGTAATCTGCTGCGCAACCCGCAGGGGACAGCGGATATTTAATTCATTTTTTTTGAATGACTATTGCAAATTAACCTGCTTTACCCCGTCTTCTGGCGGTTTAAGATGTATTTCGACTTCGGCAAGATGCCGGTAACCAATATAAGAAATGAGGGATTACACCATGAAAAATGTTAAATACTTGCTGTCCGCTTCTCTGCTGGTACTGATTTCATGCAGCAGCTACGCGCAAACGGTGACAACCACGGCCGGTACACTTGACGATGCAGAAGCCCATATTGCCGCGATGGCAAAATCGTAAGGCAAGTCATACAAAATTATTGAAGCAAATGAAAAAAATTGTGTCCATATGACGGCAATTTTAACCCACTAACGCAGGGCGGGCGTGATACCTGCCGCAAGCTGGATTGCTGATGTAAGCCGTTGTGACGGTAGATAAAAGGCTATAAATAAGGCGTATAACAAGCCTGCGGCTCAGCAGAGCTGTTTATACGCCTTTGTTGTGGATTACCGGCGCGCAGAGGTTTTCCGGCGACCGCAGGCAATCTTTATTTCAGCAAATAGAGCAACGACAGATCGTCGTTGACCCTGACCTTGTCAATTTCCGCGTAGAACGCCGCAACAGCCGCATTATTATGTTTAGTCACCGAGTGGAAACTGTAAATAATATTCACCACGTCTGTTTCGTTGATTTCGCCACAAATTTCCGCACTGGCTGCGATTAAAGATTTAATCAGATACCATTCAGCAGTCAGCAAATACAAAGGTTTTAACGATAACGTCACCCCGTCGCCCGGAAAATTGCCGGTAAAAATACGGTATTGTAAATAATTGCTGATTAAATAAGGGCGCTCAGCCAGCCACGGCATAACGCGGCACTGCCAGGCCGCGTTATGCCGTGTTACCGGGCGGCTGACATCATTACTGCTGATCTCCTCAGTCTGTATGCGCAACAGCCGTTTCACATAGATGCCCAGACGACCAGATGCACGCGTTGCTACACAATTATCCAGATAAACCTGTAGACGCAATAATAATGACCATTGCAACTGATAATCGGGCTGCATCTGCTGGAGGGTTTGCCCGATATTGCCATTTTCCAGCGCCTGCAGTAAGGCAAAGCAGGCCTCTTCCAGCCGTTCAGTCCCGTGAGATTCGCGCTGGTCCAGTTTCTGCGCAAGCAGCATTAAACTGGCCAGGGCGTACAATCCCTGCTCTGGCAGATTACCGCTGGCTTTAACCAGATGCATGGCCATTACATTAATCAGTTTATGCCAGGGATTTATCGCCTGCTGCTCGGTCAGCAGAAAATTACGCCGTATCTTAGTATGTAACCGCATCGCTTGCGCATCGGTAAGCAGCAAACGGGCCGCCTCCGGGCAGGACAGCATCAGACTGTTGTTTTCTTCATTGCCCAGGCGGTGGGTAATACGCGGATAACTGGCACAAGTACTACTCAGGGCATCATGGCCTAACTGGGTATGTATCTTACACAGCGCGTTCTTATCCATAAACGCACAGGTCCGGCTGTCATCCATGGTCATGGTGGCCCAGTGCTGGTTACTCTTTTTAGTCATCTCGAGGCGGCTGGTGGCAATGGTTTTAATATTGATCTGCCGGCTTTTCAGATAACGATTAACCGTGGTTTTATCAAAGCTAATCTCCCACTCTTTGCAACAATGGTCGATACAGGCGCTGCCGGTGCACTTAAAATAAACAGCAAAATGTGGTTGATTAACGGTCACTTCTTTCATGCATTCACCTGTAATTACGCAGCGCGACAAGAAGGTCGCTGTGCTGTCAATGATCAACAGCTTATCCCGCTTTTCGCCCGGCAATTGCCACAGTAAACCATCATATCCTGTGTATTTTCAGCCTTTAGCAACATAAAAAAACCCCGCCGTAGCGGGGTTCAACTAGCAGAATATCGCTAAATATTCGATTAGCCCTGCAGCAGAGACAGCACCTGCTGAGGTACCTGGTTGGCTTTCGCCAGCACTGAGTTACCTGCTTGTTGCAGAATCTGCGCTTTAGACATGTTTGACACTTCAGTGGCGTAGTCAGCATCCTGAATACGTGACTGGGCGGCAGACAGGTTAGTTGTGGTGTTATTCAGATTATTAATGGCTGAATCGAAACGGTTCTGAATCGCACCCAGGCTTGAACGGAACTTATCGACAGTGCTGATAGCCGCATCGAGTGAAGCCAGTGGGTTAGATGTGGCCGCAGACTTAGTGGTTGCGTCCGTAGTGAATTTACCGCTAGCATCTTTATAGACCGCTTTACCTGACTTGTTGGTCACCGCGCCATCATCCTGCAGATAATAAGTGACGGTGTTATCAGTGGTCAGTGATTTATCGTCTTTGGTATAAACCTGAGTCTTGCTGGCGGTATCCGTTACCGCGCCGTCAGCAGAAACAGTATAAGAATCTGTGGTAAAGCCTGCCGCTGACGCCGAGGACTCCAGGGCTGCTCCGCTCATTTTGGCACCGGTAATGCCGATAGCACCGGCATCAGTACCGCTATCGCTGCCGGCAAAGGTAAACACGGTACCGTTAGCATCGGTTACGACAGACTGAACGGCCTTGCCGCCTGCGCTGCTCTTAGACAGGCTATCGAGCGTCGCCTGCTTCAGGGCAGAAGAACCGTTTTTGGTCAGGTTCCCGGTGGTATCAAGATACAGTACTGCGCCATCATCGGCTGCGGTCAGTTTACCGTCGCTGGACAGAATCACATCCTGCTTAGAGCCACCAACATTGACAGAAAGTTTAGATGTGTCACCGGCTTTCGGCGCCAGATAGGTCTGTACTTGTGAAGAAGTGACGTCAGTGGAACTGGCAATGTCATAACTGAAGCTGTTATCAGCAGAGTTGAACTTATACGCAACACTGGCAGGGGCGGCTGCGCCAAAACCATTAGTGATGGAAGCATTTACCGCAGCGCCATCTTTCAGGCTGGCCAGCACGTCAGCCGCAGTGGATTTATTCAGACCGGCAGAGACGGTGTAAGCATTGTCCACCGGTGTAATACCGGCGAAATCCGCCTTGGTAGCCGCGGTGTTAGCAACAGAACCCGCACCGTTGACATTAAAGCCAGTCAGACCGAGGGTTTTTGAGGTAATGGCTTTCAGGTCGATCGTGATGGTTTCGCCGTCATTTGCTCCTACCTGGATTTTCATTGTGTTGTCGCCAGACAGCACTTTCACGCCGTTAAACTGCGTCTGGCCCGATACGCGGTCAATTTCATTCAGACGGGTGGTAATTTCATCCTGAATTGAATCAAGGTCAGACTGGTTGTTGGTACCGTTCTGCGCCTGTACGGTCAGTTCACGGATACGCTGCAGGTTGTTGTTGATTTCTGACAGCGAACCTTCCGTTGTCTGCGCGATGGAAATACCGTCGTTCGCGTTACGCGCAGCCTGCGTCAGACCTTCAATGTTAGAAGTAAAACGGTTGGCAATTGCCTGGCCGGCAGCATCATCTTTCGCGCTGTTGATACGCAGACCTGAAGAAAGACGTTCAATCGCGGTGCTCAGCGCAGATTGCGACTTTTTCATATTGTTCTGTGTGATCAGCGAGAAGCTGTTTGTATTAATAACCTGTGACATAATTAATTTTCCTGTATAACAGTCGGGTTAGTTACTGGCCTTAGAAGCCCGTGGGCTTCGGCCCGCCGGCTTCATCGCCGTCAACCCTGTTATCGTCCCTCCCCCAACAACCTTTAGAAAATTTTTTGTTGCGCAGCGAAAAAATTTAGCCGCTGAATTATCGTTCTCTACCGGCGCTTTTCTTTCCATTGCCTGCTAAATAAAAAAGATAAACTTAGCGCTATCGCTGCCGATAACTGCGGTACTGACTTTTGACGACCGTTTATTAAGGATAACTATGGCTACTATTTCTTCTTTAGGTATTGGCTCCAGTCTTCCCTTATCTACATTACTGGATAATCTGACCACGGCAGAAAAAAAGGGACTGACGCCGATCACCAATCAGCAGCTGACTGTTGCCGCGAAACTGACCGCCTACGGCACGCTGAAAAGTGCCCTGACCGCATTTCAGACCGCCAATACGGCGCTCAGTGACGCCGGTTTGTTTAGCGCCACCAGCGCCAGCAATTCAGCCACCGCTTTCACAGCCACCACCGGCGCAAACGCCACTGCCGGCAAATACAACATCAGCGTCAGCAAACTGGCGCAGGCACAGTCATTAACCTCTGCCACCCGCAGCAGTCTGAGCGAAAATATTGGCAGCACCACCGCCAGCGGTACGCGCACCATCACTATTCAGCAAAACAACGGTAGCGATCCGGTGACGATCAGCCTGAACGACAGTGACACCACCATGACTGGCGTGCGTGATGCGATTAATAATGCTAAAGCTGGCGTGTCGGCAAGCATCATTAAGGTTAGCGACAACAGCTATCGTCTGGCGATTAGTGCTAAAGATACCGGTAAGTCAAATGCCATGACTATCAGCGTCAGCGGCGATGACACGCTTAATAACCTGATTGGCTATGACGGCAGTAACAGTGATGAAAGCAAAGGCATGATCCAGACGGTGGCAGCCCAGAATGCCAGTCTGACCATCAATAATGTCGCTATCGACAGTGCCAGTAATACCATCAGCGATGCGTTACAGGGGGTAACCCTTAACCTTAACGACGTAACCAGCGGTAACCAGACGCTGACCATCAGTAAAGACACGTCAAAAGCCTCATCTGCAATCACAGACTGGGTCAATGCTTATAATTCCCTGCAGGATACCTTTTCCAGCCTGACGAAATACACCGCTGTCGATACGGATGCTAAAACACAAGATCCAAATAATGGTGCACTGGTTGGCGACAGTACGGTGCGGACCATCCAGACCCAGCTGAAAAATCTGCTCGCTGCCAGCAACAGCACCTCAAACATTAAAACCTTATCGCAGATCGGAATTACCTCCGATCCTTCCAACGGCAAGCTAACCATTGACAGCGATAAGCTTGCCAGTGGGTTAAACGATCATGCCAGCGATATACAGCAAATGATCAGTGGTGATGGTAAAAAGAGCGGCATTACCACGGCGATCGGTAACAATCTGACCAGTTACATGTCGTCCACCGGTATCCTGACCGCCGCAGCTAATGGAGCAAGCACCACCAATAAAAAGCTGACACAGGAATTTAATGAGGCCAACAAACGCATCAATAAAAATATTGAGCATTACAAAAAACAGTTTACCGAGCTGGATAAATTAGTCACCCAGCTCAAAAGCACCGGTGATTTTCTCACGCAGCAATTTGACGCACTGAATAACGCCTCCGGCAAGTAAGTCCTGAGCAGTAAGGGGAGAATATGTATAGTGCACAAGGCACCCGGGCCTATGAAAAAATCGGGGTTGAAAGCGCAGTGATGAGCGCCAGTCAGGCTAAGCTTATTACCCTGTTGTTTGATGGCGCGCTCAGTGCGCTGGTGCGCGCTCGCCTGTTTATGCAGGACCAGAATCTGCAAGGCAAAGGCCAGTCTCTTTCTAAAGCCATTAATATCATTGATAACGGTCTCAAGCTGGGACTGGCAGATAACAATGGTGATGAACTGGCGCAGAATTTACTCAGCCTTTACAACTACATGGTACGTCGTTTACTACAAGCAAATCTGCATAATGACATCACCGCCATTAGTGAGGTAGAAGAACTACTGCGCGGCATCGCCGATGCGTGGAAAGAAGCTAATGGGCTTCATGCCCAGGTTCAGGACGCCGTATAAATGACCATTGCCCCACAGCTGTTGCAAAATTACCAGACGCTGCTGTCGTTAAGTCAGAAGATGCTGCGTCTGGCAAATGAAGAAAAGTGGCATGAACTGGTTGAAGTGGAAGCTGGCTATACCAGCACCATCACGATGCTGGCACACTGCACGCGTGACCATTCACTGTCACTGAAAAGTCTTGAACCCCTTCGTCCACTGCTACGGCATCTGCTGGATAATGAAAGAGAAATAAAACAGCTGTTGTTGCTACGCAAAAATGAATTGCATCGCCTGATTACACAATCTCAGCGTCAGCAGTCACTGATGTCCGCCTATACAGAAAACGCCGGGCAGTTACTGGTGCCCCGCGATATTTAACCGTACCGTCCCCCAGGGTGAACGGGCGCAATAAAACGCGCGCAGGCGGCGCAGGTGAGTCCGGCTTATTCAGCGGGCGCCGGGGTCTGGCCAGTGGCTGCGGCTTCAGCCTGTAGCCATGCCTGCTGGCAGGCCGCTGTCGGTTGGCTGACTTTACGCATTACCAGTCCATCATAATGCAGTTCACTGCCTTCCAGTTTCAGTGGCTTCACCCTTAACTGGTTATTCACATTCACCAGTTTACCCTCCAGCTGACTGACTTTACCTGGTTTGACGATTACCCGCTGCCATTGACGGCAATCCAGCGTATTGCCCTGTTTATCAATCATCAGACTGCCTGTGGCCTGATCGCTGACCAGGCCACTTTGCGGCCCGAAAGTTTGCCAGCTGCCAACCAGAGCGTCCGGTGGTGGCGTTTTCACCGCACTGGCGTAATCAGTTAACTGAACGCAGCCGCTTAGCAGCACGGCAGCGCCTGTAATCATCCAGCTCTTCATTTTTATATCCCCGCGTTATCTGGTGGCGCTACGTTAAAGGCTAACGAGCCATTGCGCAAGCGTTAAGAGTCTCGCCTTAACCCGCACCACAGGCTGACAGGCCATCAATCTCCTGTCTCAGCATGCCGACAGTGCAAGCGTGGTTAGCCGTCAGGAGATAACCAGTGATGAATCGCTGGCTAACAACGCATGCTGTCAGCCATTTATTGCCTCGCAGGCATTTCATTATGCCGTCTCCCCCGCTAGACTGGCAGCCTGATTGCAGGAGCACCGATGAAAAGTATTGAAGAGTATTATTCCATTGCTCGCCAGATGTTCTTACTGGCCTACCCACAGCTAGCCGCTGATATTGATGCCCTGACCGACAGCGATGCGACAAGTATGGGGATGACGCTGGCTCAACTCAAAACGCTGCAAGCCGATCGTGCATGGGCAGCTTTTGTGCGTGAAAAAAAACTCGACGGCATGCTGTTTGCTATCCAGCTGGCCGAGCCGGATAAAGCGCTGGCAGCGCAGGCCATTGAACGTTATCTGCGCGATCATGCCCGTGCGCTTGGCGTCAGCTGGGAAACATTCTGCCGTCAGAATCAGCTGTAAGCAGCAGACGGTGATGCCTCCAATTAGTAGAACATGTGTTTCTCGATAAACGCTCCAATGACTTTTTCGTGGATCTCAACTGAGCGCGAAAAGCAGATTGTTTTACGAGCCAACCGTTTAATGCGGGTGCGGAGCGTCAGGTTATTACGTTCAATGCGTTGGGTGAAAATTTTGCCCGTCAGATGCT
>NZ_MOMB01000018.1 GCF_002752165.1 Erwinia sp. OLFS4 | reverse complement strand
AGCATCTGACGGGCAAAATTTTCACCCAACGCATTGAACGTAATAACCTGACGCTCCGCACCCGCATTAAACGGTTGGCTCGTAAAACAATCTGCTTTTCGCGCTCAGTTGAGATCCACGAAAAAGTCATTGGAGCGTTTATCGAGAAACACATGTTCTACTAATTGGAGGCATCACCGACGGGACATAGCCCGATCTGCAAGCCGCATCCGGGGTGAAAGTGATGACAGGCAGGCTGACTCAGAAATATAAGGACATTTCACCGGCAGGGCGGGTTTTAAAGCGGCGATGCATCCACAGATATTGTTCCGGAGCACGAAGAATCTGGCTTTCAATGACTTTATTCATATAGGCGGCGGCTGCGATTTCATCAGAAAGTGGATAGTTTTCCAGCTGTGGATCAATAATCAGCTGATAGCCGTGATTATTGGCATTGCGAATTAACACAATTGACAGCATTGCCGGTCTGGCCAGTCTGGAAAGAACAAAGGTCCCGTTTGTGGTGGCGGTTTTTTCTACAGCAAACAGCGGGGCGAACACGCTGCCCTTTGGGCCATAGTCCTGATCCGGTGCGAACCAGACCGCTTCACCCTGTTTCAGTGCCTGCACCATGCCGCGCAGATCGTGGCGATTGATCATGGCTTTATTTGAACGCATCCGGCCCTTAGTCTGCGCCCACTCCATTGCCCGGTTATTGTGCGGACGATACATAGCCATCATAGGCTGACATAATCCGCTGATACGTCCACCCAGCTCCAGTGACATAAAATGAACCCCGATCACCATTACCCCACGTTTCTGCTGTCGGGCCTGCTGCAGATGACACAGACCGGTGACCTGGAACAGTTTTTTTACGGCACGATCGGACCAGAACCAGGCAATACCGGTTTCAGCCAGTGCCATGCCGAGCGAGGCAAAATTACCGGCAATCATGCGCTCTTTTTCCGATTCACCAAGGCCAGGAAAGCACAGTTCGATGTTACGACGGGTGATCCGTTCACGCCGACGCAGAAAAAAGCGCGAAAGTCTGCCGGCCGCCGCACCAAGCCGCATCAAAAGAGGATAGGGAAGCTGAGTCAGTAGCCAGAGAAGCCCCAGACCGAACCAGGTAAACCAGTAGCGTGGGTGGAGTAAGCAGCTGCTGAACCGACCATTGTGCTTCATAACGAACCTTTTGTGAAATGAGTGTTTGTATCCGCATAAAGAAGTATTCCCTCATTTCTCCAGGCTCTACAGCTATGCTAAATATGACCAGCACTTTAGCAAATAGTGCCGCTAAGGAAACAAGATTAACCGCGTATTCAGAAGGGTTGAATATGGCAACTGGCGTGGATGAAAAGCATGGCATGGCTATTGTCAGTAAAAAATAAGTCTAAACAAATAATTGCATTGTCAGCGGCCAGGGCTGACCCCTTGGGACGCTGACATCCGGTCACAGATAGTTATTATTCTTAACGCAAAAATCACACAGCTAAGTCCTGTATAGCGGCGGTCATAGCCAGCTTATCCACTGGTGATCTTAAGATTTCAGGCTCTGCATTAAGTCAGCCATGTTGTTGCGCGCAGCGGCGAAAACGATCTGCCGGCGCTGGTGCGGGCGGCGGATTGCGGCCGGCGGTCGCACTGGAAGATATCTGCACTCATTATTAAGCTCTGTCATCATCAGGGGTAGCGACAGAAAATACTCAACGGGTGGAATTGATAGCCCTCACCAGCAGCTTGTCCGGACAGGCATTGCGGTTGAACCGGCTGGGCTAATAAATTGCGCATTGATGTATTCCCCTGGTGTGTAGTAGAACACATATCGATTTTCAAACAGATAGCTATTAATGGTAGCTGTATGCCCACAGCTTATGTCGTAAATATTTTTTCCTCCCCAGCATTGCGGACGGCTATTTCTTTTGAAGAAATGAAGATCCAGTAAGGGACCATTAATATGAACTAACAGCGTGTTGTTATTATCAGTCTTATGGATATAGGCAGTATGATGAATATTAATTTGTCTGTTGTTTATTGATGCGAAGTTTAAAAATCCTGACTGACTGATATGCTGTGCATGGTAAGCAGAGAAAAAATTATCCGTTGTAATGTTCATCCATTCCCGGTAGCGCCGGGAGTGATTTTTCTCCATGATTAAACTGTTTTCTGCGGCTGATGTAATACACTTTCCTGCTCTGGCTGCATCAATGGCAGCCTCATAATCAGTCCTCGGTTGAGTGTTACTGCCATATTGTCTTTTATATCTTTTTTTCAAATTTTTCTTGAAGGTTAACATATTAATGGAACCTTCTGTTTTATTCTGGCTCAGGGGGGCAGGATGGATATGGCTGGGAAAAACAGTGGATTGTAACACGCCTTTATTTTTCAAAGCTCTTTCCACTTCATTGAATTGATGCTGGAGGTTTTTGCGCAGTGTTTCAGTTTGTCCCTGACTAAGCATGTTTCCTGCGGTAAGAAACGATGCTGAATCAAAATCAATTAATGAAAATCCATTTTCTTTGCTATAGAGAATATTTCCCATGTTAATGTCATTATGCTCAATGCCTTTTTCTTTTAACAGTGTGGCAAGTCGTTGGGGCCAGTTACATGCTGATATTTCATCTGCGATCGCTTTCAACTGTGGAAGGTTATTATTTTTCAATGCGGTATCAAGGGCTATTCCTGGGATTTTTTTCATTTTGCAGGCAACCCGGGCATGGCCATTGCCACAATCGAGATACAATAACTGGCCAGCACCTGTACCATAGTAGCGATTAAAACCTTCGGTGTTTAATACGGCGCTAACCAGTCTGGATGTATACTGGGTATTAAATATACCATTATATTCTTTTAATAATAAGTCGTTTTTTATATCACGAACGGTGCCAATACTCCCCTGAGCGACAACAGGCGCACGGCGGAAGTCATCTTGTGAATACGGCAGATAAAGAAAATGGGCAGCATGTGTTGCGGTGTTAAGCCGCTCTGTCATATCGCCAGAGTTAGTCCGGCTTGCATAGGCGTTTTCTTTTATAAATGTTTTCTCGATTAATTGTGTTATTTGTTGTAATTCATCCTGATGAGAAAATACGGTGTGTTTACGCATGTTACTTCCTGTATAAGTTATCTGGAAACGGTTGGCAAAAATAAACGGGTAGCATCATTTTTCTTTCCGGCTCAGACAGGGCAAAGAGAAAGGTAGCCAGGCCCACACGCAGATGATAATTGTGTATGCTGAGTATTAATGCCAGCGCTGAGGAGCGTACGGTTTTCATGATTTATTTTTCTTACTGCGTACGGTCAGGCCATTTTTACTGACATCAATTTTAACCGCTGCGCGACGGTCATTATCCGCAATTTGTCCGGCCAGCAGTGGAAGTAAATGCTGGTTGAGCACCTGGTCAATATTGCGTGCACCACTTTGCTTCAGCTGACAGCGTTCAGCTATCCAGTTAACCACCCGTGGAGACCAGCCAGGCCGCACATCTGCTTCGCTTACCTGCTGATAGCGTTGACAAAGTCGATCCAGCTTTATGGCAATGATGGCATCCAGGGTGTCAGCATCCAGCGGCAGATAAGGAATGAGGGTTAGCCGACCCATCAGGGCGGGGCTGAATACCTGTTCAAGCTGCGGACGGATTAGCTTATCGAGCGCGTCAGGGTGAGATTCTCCTTTTTCTACCGCCGCACAAAGCGCGGCAGCACCCTGATTAGATGTCATAATAATCAGCGTATTACGAAAGTTAATCTGCAGCCCTTCTGCATCTTCAAGCGTGCCTTTGTCAAATACCTGATAGAACAGCTCCATTACGTCAGGATGGGCTTTTTCTACCTCATCCAGTAATACCACGCTGTAGGGATTACGGCGTACAGCCTCGGTAAGCACCCCGCCCTGGCCGTAACCCACGTAGCCCGGTGGCGAGCCTTTCAGGCCGGAGACCGAATGTGCTTCCTGATATTCAGTCATATTAATAGATACCAGGCTACGTTCGCCGCCAAACAACAATTCTGCAAGGGCCTGGGCCGTTTCGGTTTTGCCTGTACCGGAGGGGCCTGCCAGCAGAAATACGCCGGTGGGTTTGAGTGGGTCACCCATGCCGGCGCGGCTGATGCGAATATGTTGCGCGATTTGCCGCAGCGCATGCTGCTGGCCGAGAACACGTGCGGCGAGGCGTTCAGCCAGGGCATCGAGCTGCCGGGATTCTTTCTCCAGCATGCGGCCTAACGGAATGCCGGTCCAGTCGGAAACAACATCTGCCACGCAGGTGGCATCGACACAGCCGAATACCATGGCATGCCGCTGATGGCGCGCGGATAACGCCGCGCGGGCACCGATGAAATCATCAGGCTCTATACTGCTGCGCAGCTGCTGAACCAGTGCTTTTTGTAACAGCCATTCCTCTTCCAGCGCTTCCAGCTGGTGCTGCAAATCGATGGCCTTTTGCGCCAGTTTTTGCTGTAAGGCAATCGCAGCGTTTTCCCGTTTCAGCGCGACAGATTCGCGGTGAATAGCTGCCAGCTGGACCGTGATAGTCTCAATTTCTTTCGGAATGTGGCTTTGCGAAGCGGCGACCCGTGCGCAGGCGGTATCGAGCAGGCTGACCGACTTATCCGGTAACTGGCGCCCGGTGATATAGCGACTTGAAAGCGTGACGGCTGCATGAATGGCTTCTTCCAGCACCAGAATATTGTGATGCTGTGCAATTGGCCCGGCCATGGCGCGTAGCATGATGGTTGCGCTGGTAATATCCGGTTCGTCCACCCTGACAACCTGAAAGCGCCGTGTCAGTGCCGCATCTTTTTCGATGTATTTTTTATACTCAGCCCAGGTGGTCGCCGCGATAATGCGCAGTTCACCACGAGCCAGCGCGGGTTTCAGTAAGTTGGCGGCGTCATTCTGGCCGGCAGCACCGCCTGCACCAATCAGGGTATGGGCTTCATCAATAAATAAAATGATCGGCTGCGCTGCAGATGACACCTCTTTCAGAAGTGATTGCAGGCGCATTTCGAACTCACCTCGCACGCTGGCACCCGCCTGAAGTAAAGCGAGGTCGAGCGTCATGACTTCCATCGATTTTAATAATTCCGGCACGTTACCGGCAACGATGCGCATCGCCAGTCCCTCGGCCAGCGCGGTTTTCCCGACGCCAGGTTCACCGGTTAGAATCGGGTTATTCTGGCGACGACGCAGCAAAATATCCACGAGCTGACGGATTTCATTTTCACGCCCCAGTACCGGATCAAGCTGGCCGTTACGCGCTTGTTCAGTCAGATTACGGGTATATTTTGCCAGCGCAGATGTGGATTCATCACGCTGATAAGGCGGCGTGGCGGTGTTATGGCTTTGCAATTGTTGTTTGGCTTGTGTGCGATCGCATTGCAGGGCCTGGCGTAGCTGGGGTGACAGGTATGCATGATTGTCTTCGTCTAACAGGGTACTAATCAGTGCCGCCGGACAGAGTTGCTGTTGTCCCCAGCCGGCGCTGGCCAGCAGCCAGCTGTCAACGATCCAGTCGACTAATTCCGCTGATAATACCGGCATAGTGGCAGAACTTGTGTGGATCTGTTCCAGTTGCATGTTTAATACCTCAAACAGCCCGGCTAACCCTAATCCAGCTTGCAGACCGAGGCTATCAAATAGCGGCTTTTCCTGGGCCAGGAGTGCCAGCAGCAGATGTTGCGGCCCAACCTCGCTATGCTGGCGGGCAGCAGCATGGTTGATGGCACAATCCAAAGCCGTACGGCTGAGTGGGTTGAGCTTACTGATGACAGATTTTAAATGCGGGTTCATAGTGATTCCTGACATATGTTACTGACACTGCGCAATATCTTCGGGCAGCGCGGAAAGTGGGTTAAAGGTTACGGTTTCAGCATCGCTATCCAGCCCGGCAATTTGTGCATCAACAGCGGCGATCTTGCGGCTTATTTCTCGCCAGTGACGCCAGGCGCTCTCCAGCTGTTGCGGGCTGGACAGGGTGAAACGCACCAGAATGTTTTCTATTCTTAGCTGATGCAGTAGCGCGGCATTATCAAAAAATTCATCACTGTCGAGGCGCATTTCCCCGTTACTGAGATGGCGCAGAAAGTACGGCCAGGCGTTATCGCCTACAAGCTGGTAACTGGCAGTAAAATCAGGGAAAAATACCTTTAAGCTGACGCCAGAACAGTGACCGGGTTGCCAGTCAAAATTCTGTTGATCTGCAAAGTTCATGCTGCTTAGCTGCTGGTCACCTTTCTGACAGTGCAGGGTAAGCGCTGTACCAATCGGCAGCACGCTGGCGCCACCGGGAACCGTGGCGGGCAGACTGGAGACCGTGATCCCCCAGCGTGCGTTTTCCAGCGCACTGCGTTCGGCGATCAGCGCATCGCGCTGCCCTTGCAGTAAGGTGCGCCGATCGCTGGTCAGCGTTGAGGGACGCTGAGGCACATCCTGCATCATTTCGGGGGAGGATGCGTGACGCAGGAAATCAATAAAACTGGCTGAGAGCGGGAAGGGCATGCCAGCATAGTCGGCGGCGGTCTGGCCGTCAGTACCATTAACCAGAAAGGCCTTTGCCGGTCCGAGCAAAAACGCATTCACTAGTACTTTACTTTGCGTCTGCTGTTCTTCGTAGCTGTGCAATGTACTGCTGTTGTTGAGTGGCCAGATCACCGTGCTTTTCCACTGTGAATTAAGCCAACAGGCACTTTGCGCCATTGCATGGCCGAGCAGATGGTGAGCATCGTCCTGATAGAGCTGCCAGACAGCGGCAATACCCGCATCGGTATTTTGCGGCGTTAGCTGCTCCTGCAAGGTGACCAGTGCCGGTAACAGCGTACTGAGAGGATTGGCTGTCGCGGCCTGTTGCTGAGGATTGAACAGGCCGCGCGTCAGGTCAGGACTGAGTTTGCCCTGGGCTACAGCTTCAGCTACCGCGCTGTTACGGGCATTCAACCACTGTAACCAGACATGATTATCGGCCTGCATCCTGTTTTTAGTGGCTGGTGACGGCATTTTTTTCAACCAGGCAATAAATGACCGGCGAACCTGCTGATCGACTTTACTGACACGGTGCAGTAAGCCGGCACTCTGACTGTCCAGCGCCAGTTGATGCAGTTGTCGCAGCGTCAACAACCACGGCTGGGCTTGTGTGCCAGGAATATCCTGCAGTTCCTGCAGGCAGTGCGCAACAAACTGCATGGCCTGACTTTGGTTTTGTCCCAGCGCAACCAGCCGCGACAGCGGCATAGTGGCAGGTGTCATAGCCTGCAGATGGGCGGCAAGGTCAATCAGATAGAGTTTCCAGGCATCCTGCCGCTGTGCGGTACTGGTAATAGCCGCCTGATGGAACAGCGCAACCGGATGGCCAACAGCGTTTTCAATCTGCGACATCCAGCTACTGAGGGTAGTTTGCCCTGCCTGGGTCCAGCGGCCATTGAGCGCCAGATTATCCGGTAAAGCAGGCCAGAATCGCGCCGCTTGTAAGTCCGGAAATCGGCTATCAGCTGCCAGCAACCAGCTGAGCGTCTGGTCCTGATTAACCAGGCCTTCCAGCAGATTACGCGCGCGCTGCAGCCAGATTGCCCCTTCGGGACGACGAATATAGCCGCGCTCAAGCGCCATCACCGTTAGCGGAGATAGCGTAGCCGGATAGTCACGTTGCTGTAATGGTATGGCAATGGGGACCACATTGTGCAGGGCGTCCAGCGTGGTATGCCGACGCATTTTTTGCCAGACAAGAATAGCATGAGTGAGTTGCAGGATCATTTCCCGCTGTTGTCGTGCAGGTGCCGCCATAAAACGCTGGCGGAAAGAGGCGGTGGTCGGTGTAATCAGCCTCGGCAGCGAGGGCAGAGACAATAGCTGCCACTCGGCCTGACGGTGCTGTTTATTAAGCAGTGGCTGAAAAGGAAGGTAAGCTAATGACAGCGACGAGTAACGTTCATCATGGGCCAGAAAGTCGGCCAGATTATCCGCTGACATTTGTGCCACATCCGGTTGCAGACGACCGAATGTTAGCCAGGCACTGTATACAATCCAGATGGCGCAAAGGGCCGATAACAGGCTACAGGCAAATTTGGCACGCGGCCGCTGATACCAGCGCTGAATCCCCTGATGCAGACTGAGTTCGCGCAGATGGCCGCTCAGTAATTTGTGGATGAACACGCCTTCGCGTCGCGTCAGATTGTCCTGATGAGGCTCACTGGCACAAAACCAGATGCTGTTAAGGCGAGTATGACTGAAATAGGCATTAGGTTCGCACAGTGATGCCAGGGCATAGCGCAGTTTGCTTTCCAGCGTGGCAAAAGTGTCCGGAAAATCGAGCACCATGGCGTAATCCTGCTCACTGAGCGCAGACGGTCGCCCCATACTGAGACGCGTCCGCGCCATGCCGGTTTTAATGGCGGAAAAAAGGGGATGCAGCGCCTGTTCATCCTGACCGTCAATATGCGGGGGGGTTGGCCAGCAGTAGCCCAACGGCTGCTGTCGCTGGGCGTCAGACAGCTGGCGACACCACAGGCTAAAGCCCGGAAAATTATCGCACTGAGTCACCAGCACAGAGAGTGAAATACCCTCGCCATAACGGTGGATCAGCGGTTCAATCAGTGCACGGTGCTGTCGCATCAGCACATGTAATGCGCTGAGATCATTACTCATCAGTGCCCCGATCGGCATGGCAACAATAATGCCGGTGGGTGCCGGTAAGCGCATGCACCAGCGCATCAGCTTACGCCATGCCTGGCGCATGGCAGCATCACCACTGAGGAAGTTACTTGACAGGTCCAGCACACACAGGTGACGAAAAAACCACCAGTGAAGTGTGCGCGTCGGCGCGGCGATAATATCGCTGTTTTCATCATCAAAGTGTGGAACACCGGCACTGGCCAGCAGCGTACTTTTGCCGCAGCGATTGCCAATCAGCACATACCAGGGCAAGGGGGATTGCTGGCGACGAATACGCTTAATAATGTTGGCACCGCGTTTCCAGTGTGTCAGCAGAACATATTCACGCCGTGATAAGCGGTATTTTTCCAGCCAGCGGTGGCCTTTTTTTCCGCAGAGGAGGTTTTTGAGGGCGTAACAGGCGCCGGATAACACGCTGGATAATAGCAGCAGCATCAGCCAGAACAGAATAATGGCAGGGGTGTGCCAGTTCAGCCACAGACCGAAGGTGAAACAAAATATCAGTGAGAGTGTCAGTACCAGCAGCCAGCCAGTAAAAGAGGCTAATTTCTTTAACATAGCGATCAGGACACATAGTCGTTAAGGGAAAAATAGAGCGCGGCATAGGTCACCACCACGGCGAACAACATTGTCAGGATGGGGCGCAGACGCTGTGTGACACTCTGCACTGGCACCGGCAGTTCGGGTATGATTAATGCTTCATTTGGCCAGTATAACCATGCCTCTGGCAGACAAAGGCGGCGTTGTTCCTCAATCAGAGCCTGCAGTGCTGGACGATCTTCGAGGGTAGCGTATTGTCCATGAAAGCCCTGCTGCAGACAGAACAAAAAAACCTCGCGTGCCTGGTGATGCGGGGGATCAAGCTGCGCCATCAGGGTGAAAAACTTTTCGCCGGCGAGGGTGGTATTGAGAAATTTACGTTGCAGCGGTTCACCCTGCCAGCGCTTGCGCCATGGCAGGGTGGAACACAGGATCATTTCATCAAGCCAGGCAATAACCGCCATACTGGCTGCGCTGATTTCTGCTTTGCTAACGGGCAGCTTACTGGCGCTTTCACTGGCTTGCTCAAAAAGCGTGATGCAGGTCTGACGGCTGGCTTCATACTCGCTAAAGCGTTGTGGATCGCCGGTTATCTGTATTACCTGTTTGAAAACGGGAATGTAGCTATCAAGCAGTGTCATTATTCTGCTCCCATGAAAATGACCTGTACCTGCAGATCGTCCGGCGCGTGATCCCAGTAAAAGGCGATATCTTTTTCTTGTTCTATGTTTTTCCACAGATTATCGTGCTGATCGAGCTGAAAATAAAACGCATCCGGGCGCAGAGGAACGCCGCGTGGCGCAGGATTGAGTCGGGCGGTGGCGATGCCAGGTAAGGCGTATTGAATCAGCGAGTGTATTGATAAACATGGGGCAATCTTGAAGCTGCAGCAGTCGATCTGATCGCTGGCTGTAAAGGTTTCTGAGCGCAGCATGAGCAGTACCGAATGGGTTTTATGCCATTGCAGTGACTGTAAGTCTCCGCGGAATATCTGTTGATCATCGACGCTGAGTGTCACCCAGGTATTGTCTTCCAGCGTAAGGTTGTTGAGCAAAGCGATAATCACCTTACGGGCGTGGCTAAAGCAGTCATAAAGGCTGAAATGGTCATAAGGCATTAATGGCGCTTCGTGTTGCCATTCACCGTTAAAATCACACTGTTCGCTGAAAGTGGAAAGTTCGCCGATAAGTTGTGTCAGCAGGCCATAAACAGGCCATGGATGCATGTTGGGCGCACGGCAGTAATGTAATAACAGCGGCAATATCCGGTTGAGAGAGCGCATTGCCAGCAGCTGGTTCATATCACCCGGGTTTGCCTTTCTCAACTGGTCGGGACGTTTATACTCGGCTAATTGCCAGGCGCGGTTGGCCAGTTCGGCGTACAGGCCATCAAGCAGTGTCTTCAGCGTCGGGTGGCCATTAAGCGTCACCAGCGGCGGACAAAATCCGCTATCGCTGACCACGCAGTCATTTTCAATGCGCAGCCGCAACAGCGGTAAAAATTCACAATCGACTACCGCCTGTTTTTCTTCATCACTGAGAATTTGTAAGTTATAAAGGATGCGCGAAACGCTGCACTCCGGCCCGGTAAAATAGACATCTTTCATCACCTCTTCCTGGCGTGGATTGAGCCAGCGACTGTTAGGCGTGTCACCGACGTTGGCATGGCCGGGGTCAAAGCGACGCAGTGCCAGCCAGAGGGTGAACGGTTTTTCCAGCTGTTTCCAGGCATCGCGAAACTGTCTGGGCTGGAGGGCACAGTTACCTGGATATTCGAGGTAATCTCCGGAGGGGAGAATTGCCTGAAGACGTTCAATTTTCAGTGAAAAACCTACCAGTGTTTCCGGGTTAAAATCACACTGAATCAGACCGACATTCCACGGCTGAGCAAGCTGGCGCTGCCGGGAAAGCATGTAATTATGATGCAGGTCCACTGACTGCAAATGCTGTGGCTGCAGATAAACGCCGCTGTACCAGTATATTTGCTGCATCTCAGGATACATCTTACGCACCTCCGGCTGGCCGCACAGGCGTATCTGGCAAGGTGTTACTGGTGTTGCTCACCAGCGGCAGCGGCTTTGCTCCCTCAAACTGACTGATACTATCGCTGCCTAAGCGTAACCTGAGATAAAGCGGCTGGAGCCGGGCATGCCAGGTTTTGTTCCACCAGCCATCACTTTCACTGATTACCGGAATGGCCACCAGAAGACGATGTTGTTGTTGTGGAAACGGGTAATAACCGGCGACAATGGCGACATAACGGCTGTTCTGACTGCGATCGATGTGCAGTGTAATGCGCTGCCCTGGCATGGCAGAATAGCGATCGACTTTCAGAATATCGTCGCCACCGCCGGCATCGCTAAACAGCGTTCTCAGCCGTGGAGGACTGTTAAGCAGGTTATTTAGCGTGCTGGATTTGCTTGCCTGAATCACCAGTAGCGTGCAGCTATTGGCGATACCATGCACGGCGTTTAAGTTCGGATCGGTCTGAATGTCCAGCGCAATGGCGCCCTGGGCGAATGGGGTCGGGGCTTGTTCAATGGCCTGCTTTTCACTGCTGGCTGCATTGTTATCATCTGTAGTGCATCCGCTCAGCAGTGCGATGCTTAGCAGTAGCATAAAAGGTAATATGGCACGCATCAGTGGGGCTGTCCTGTTAATACATTATTGATTTCATTAATACTGTTGCTATCGCTGAGCATTTCTTCCAGCCATTCCGTCAGGGTCATGCCAGCCCAGCGTGCGGCACGCTCCATCAGAAACGGCACCGGACTGGATGGTTCAGACTGGCGAAAATAGTCGGCAATAATTCGCATCTGGCTGACTGCCCGCTCGCGGTTCATGGTCTGAGACGACGACGGCACGGCGGACACCGCCGCCTTTGCGGCAACCAGAACGCATTCGTCCTGGTCGCCGGGTTCTTCCATCATCACCGGCGCGGCGACAGGAATGACTCGCTGAACCAGACGTTGCAGATAGTCAGCGATATCTTTCAGCGTCAGACGAGTCTGGTTAAACAGTTCGCCTTCGCTGTCCTGGCTTAGGGAAAAATAGCGTTCTTCCAGCTGGCTTAACCCACCGTTCAGTGCGTCAATCAGCGCCATTTGTTTGCCAATTTCAATCGGGCAAAAGTGTTTAGCCTGCTGGTTGAAGCTGTCCATAGCGAGATCGCCATCCTGGCTGATCAGCTCATCACGCGCCTCCGGCTGGCTGTTAATTTTGTGTTCGAATGCGAGTACCTGACGCCAGTGACTCAGTGTGCTGATGGGGTGAGAGAGCAGCGGCATACGTAGCAATTCATGAGCAACATCGCGATCAAGACGCACTATTTTGCTACGGCGTATCGCGATGCCGCCTTCCGTCAGTGATGGCCAGCACTGGAACCAGAAACGGGAGATAAATTCACTGAGGAAGTCAATGCCCTGGCTAAGGCCTGTCAGACCATGCAGGTGGAGCATGGCTTCTGTCAGCCAGCAGGCGATCTGCAGATCTTTGGTCTGCTCAGTCAGCGCGTTTTCACAAAGCGTGCGGGTTTGAACCCAGTCGGCAGTTCGCGGTTCGCTGACCGACCATTCATCTTGCGGCAGATAATCGGGATCGCTTTGCCGCGCCTGACGGATTTGGTCGAACAACATTTCATATTCCAGATTATTGCCCACAGGATTTTGTGCGCTCACAGGCGTCAGCAGGGCAGTAAGATCTGACAACATCATCTATTCCTCGTTAGCCAATTAATACCGTTGGGCAACCGGTGATAATCGTGCCGCCGTGGGCACAGCTGTCACCCATGCGGGCAGCGGGTCTGTTACCAATCAGCACGGTTATGCTGCCCATAATGATGGTATCGACCGGTCCGACACAGACGGCCATCGCGCCAACGGTGGCCGCCGGCATGCCGCAAATGATCACGGTGGGGACGCCGGGGGGCAGAATCGGCCCCCCTACGTGGGGAACCGGCGGGGTAGCAGGTGTAACCATCGGACACACATGCATATCGGAGATACGCGCAGCGGGTTGTGGCATTATGCGACCTCCAGGGCTGTTGCCCGTGCAATTAACTGTTGCACTCCTTCAGCCGGGTTCTCTGCCAGCTGAGTTGCGCACAGCAGCAGTGCGCATTGCAACATTTGTGGACTGAGATGGGGTTGCGGATAGACGGGGGCCAGTCCTTCTGGCGCCATACTGCCCGCAGACCAGAACAAAGACAGTGCCAGCGCTCCCGTCGCAGTGTTGAATCCTGCCTTTTTTGCCTGTTCAAAAATATGCCAGCGCCGTTGTTCATCTGGCTGGCGATACTGCTGAATAATGGCATCAAGCAGTGCCTGTCGGTTTGCGTCTGCTGGGGGGCATTGGCGTAATAAAAGCGCCAGCCGGGTGCCGAGTACCTGGGGAGAAAAGCGTTGTGCCCACTGTTGCAGCTCGGCGTGCCACAGCGGCTTGTCACAGAGTGTGCCTGGTGAAGTTGTCATGGTGTGTCCCTAACCAATATTAATGATGCCGCCGGAAATATGGGTCATCCCGCTGCCTGAAACCGTGGTCATGGCTGCTTTCAGCTCAGCAGTGGCGGAAGCTTCAAGCGTTAACATCATGCCGTTAATTGATATGCCGCTTGGTGAAATGCTGATTTTGTTAGCGCCCACTTTTAGTTCGATGGATTGTGTGGATTCCAGCGTCAGCGCGCGGTCGGTAGTAATGCTGCCGCTGCCACCGGTGACCTGCACGGCATAGTTGCCGTGACTGATTTGCGTACTGGCATTACCGCTTATCTGGTGTTGCAGATTGCCATTTTGCAGGGCAACGCACCTGTTGCCTTTTTTCAGTAGCAGCTGGTCATTGCCTGCGGTCAGTTCGGTAGTGCGATTAGCCGCAATGGTGGTGCTGGCATCATTTTTTACCGTTAGTAACAGGTCTTTTTGCGCCACAATAGTCAGGCGTTCCTCGCCTTTTTTGTCGTTAAAGCTGAGGCGATGGCCATCACTGACATTACCTTTGGGGGTACTGCGGGTCACAAAACCGCTTTCGGTTTTCTCCTGTGACAGCGCAAACGGCGGTTTATTTTGTCCGTTAAAAAGCGTGCCGATCACCAGCGGGTAATCCGGATGCCCCTGAACGAAACTGACCAGGACTTCACTACCGATACGTGGGATAAACTGAACGCCAAACTGACCTCCGCTCCAGGGCTGACTGACCCGTACCCAGCAGGAACAGGTATCGTCATGCGCCGTGTTTTTGTCCCAGGGAAACTGAATTTTGATACGGCCATATTCATCGGTATAAATTTCTTCAGATGCCGGGCCGACCACGGTGGCATTGAGTATGCCAGGAATTTCCGGTCGCGACGGGGCCGGTGGCTGCCAGGGCTGGTCGTTCACCATAGCCTGCATCGTGCATTGGTAATCGCTGGCGTTTCCGTCAAAGTTATTGACGGCATTGAAGTGCAGTGCGTGAATGCGATAGCTGCGATCGCCGGAAGGGTGGCCGGTGAACGTGAATGTTTCACCGCTGGTCAGCCAGTGGGCCTTCACCTCCGCTTCAAAAATGCGGGTGTTTGCCTCGTGTGCCGCCATAAGCTGTTTTGCCGCCTGTGAAATCTGCTCCCGCTCCCCTTGCGGAGTGATATCTGTCCAGGTCACCGTATCCGCCTTTGGCTGTGCGCCGCTGGCGTTTTGCTGGTTATCAATGGCGGCCGCCTGTGGCATATTGACGCCCTGCAGGCTGACGCTGGCCGGCAGGAGTGACGCGCTGGATGTCCACTGGCTAATGTTGCCGGGCGTAATAATATTACCGTGATGGTGCCAGATTAGCCGGTCGCCGGAAATCGGATGGTGGCTGGCACTATGATCCGCCAGAACCAGCGTGTGTCCGGATTCACTGTGGCGAAAGTAGTAGTAAATGCCTTCTTCCGCCAGCAGGCGGTCAATGAATCCGGCGGCAGATTCGCGATATTGCACACAATATTCCCGTGGCGAATAGTTGCCGTGTAGTTGCAGCGCCAGCTGGGTGATGCCGTGATCGGCGAGCAGGGTACGGACCAGCTCAGGCACGCTGATATTCTGCCAGATACGCATGACCCGGCCCATCTTTAGCAAGGAAAGTGCGGGTTCCAGCGTCAGTATGCATTCCGCTTCATCCGGGGTTCGCTGGCGGTAACGAATACCTGTCACTACGCCGTGTAGCACGCGTTGCGCCAGGTTATGGCTGCCATCGCCGATCCGGCAGGAGACCGCTTTACCATGCCAGTGCGCCAGCTCGCGTTCACTTTTTTTAGTCAGGGAGCGTAATTCATAAATAAACGGTGAAGACAGCGCTTCCTGACCCTTAATCGCCACCAGCAGCAGCGCGGCGGCGATATCACCATTCCAGCGTAAAAAGTGATTTTCCTGATAGAGACTAAGTGAATCGGGCAATTTCATACAGGGCATCCTGATATAACATTGGGGGCAGGCAACCGCACCTGATGCAGGTGTGAGGTATTGTTATGGCCTACACATAGATCTAACCCCAGCGCACCCACGCCGAGTGGCCGTAATTTGAGTTCAGCGCTGCTGATGGTCAGGGAAATAGTGAAGTCGATAACCGGGCCGACATAATCGCGAATGCATGACCACGCGGTCTGCCAGTTGTCTGCAGGCGGCATAAAGCGATGTGCGGTTTCCGGTGACATCGGTCCTAATACCACATCAAAATGTGAGTGAGCTTCCAGACGCACGCGGCCGATCATCGGCGCTGACTGCAGTGTTTTGCCTCGATGACCTAACTGACAGCATTCCTGTTCAGGTACGCTGCGCCAGCTGCCGGTGAACGGGATAATTCGGGCGTCAACATTGAATACGTTACTCAGCCAGCACTCAAGATTGACCATTGAACGTGCTGAACAGGCAAACAGTGCCGCATATTGTGCCAGTGCTGGCGCTGGCTGCTCGTTGAGTAAACCACTCAGCGACAGAATGGCATTCTGCAGCGGGGGCAGATCCACGGATTCAGCCAGGGCACAGAGCTGATGTTTTTGCCACGCCAGATAGTCGAGACAGTAGAGGCGGTGGTCAAAAATATCGAGAAATGCTTTGGCACTGTAGTCGCTATAACGGTGTTGACGTCCTATCAGCCATTCAGTGTAGACCGTTGGCAGGGCACCCAGCGCACCGGTTAAACCATGGTGCCATGCGGTCACCTGTACAGGATCGCCGGGGTTATCCTGGCGTAGCTCTGCCACTTGTCCATGCGGTGCATCCAGTGACAAGGTTGCGCTAATGCGCAATTTCTGGTCGAGCAGCTGAGCATCGTTTGTCCGGCCATCGCGCAGCTTTCGCAGCAGCAGACGAATTTGCTGATAAAAATTAAAGCGGCTGACTATGGGTATCAGAGCCATGACAGTTTCCCTGCCCGGATTGGCCATACGCGACGCGATCGGCTTTCATGTTCAATGCAGGTGGTCATGCGGGTAAAACTGTTTACCGGGGCGTATAGCGCCAGCAGCCGGTCCAGCAAACAGCACAGCAGATATAGGTCCGGTTCTGCCCGCGCGTCCTGTGCAAATACTACGGTGATATCAATTCCGCGTGCCAGGGAGTGAGGGTCATTACTGATAAGCCGGGTGGTCACCGGTTGGCAACGCAAGTCAATAATCAGTGACAGCAAGCGGGTTTTGTCTGCATTTCCGGCAAGGTTATACAGCGTCAGGGTCTCTTTCAGACGCTGTACGCCTTGCTCACCTTGCAATAGCTGATGGTTAAGTGTCAGCTGGGCATAAAATCGCCAGCGAGCGTCACTCTTGTCGGGCGGATTAACCGGGGATGATGGATGAGTCAGCGCGGTGATGGTCAGGGCCGCTACCGGTGCCTGGAGCTCGAAATCACCCTCAGGGTGGCCATAATGCAGCTGGTTGGGCAACCGGTGATTAGTACAATAAACGCTGAGGTTAACAACATCGTTCTGTCTCATGGCCGCCGTGTTGCTGCGACTGCTAAAGGCAATAAATGGTTTATAGCCTGCCAGACGGGCGCCGGGCAGGGTGTGGCGTGAAAGCTGCCACAACAGGCCGGAATCTTTCTCAGCGGCCATACCCGGGTGACTTTCCAGCAGCGGCATGACGGTAAAATTCTCAATCTGGTTATCGATTTTACGCTGTACAGAGACCTGTCTGACTGACCAGACATCAAGCTCGTTCTGATGGCGCGTATCAGCAATCACCGGGTATTCCGTGATAGCATCATTAAGCGTAATGGGCTCAGCGCTACGGGAAAATAAATTGACCGCCGGCGTGCAGTGCAGTCGAAAAAATTCGGCGTCCACCAGGGAGACCAGTTTTTCCAGCTTTTCTGTTAGGGCATGGCGTTGAAACACCGCGTGTAGTTCGAAGCGGGTATTGCCTGCGGCAGTAAAACCGGCAGGCAGCTGAATGTCGATAAACGAAAATTTGTCAGAAAACCAGAAGTAATCCAGCAGCAGGATATGAATGGGGGCAATGCGCTTATCCTGGGTGAGCATTGCTTCATCGCTATCGAAACCGACAGCACGTATTGCGCTGGTCTCCAGCGGGATATGACTATCACCTTGGCGCAGGGTCAGCATGCTGACTTCTGCGCATAACAGGGTATACAGCCTATTCACCGCATTAGCGGGACCATGAAGATAAAGCCGGATACTGTCATCAGAGAGGGTTGCACCGTGCCAGACGTGAAATGTCAGCGTCAGCTGCCAGCGCAGTTCATCACTATTAAAACTTAGCCGGGCCTGATTAACAGAAAGCGGCAGCAAGGTGACCGGATAAACCGTCTGGAACTGGCAGGAAAGCGGGTTGCTATGCCGGGTGAACAGCGCGCTGTCGGCAGGCAACAGATTCTTACCCGTCAGCCCGGATTTATGAGGGTCCGGCGATATCATCACGATGCATGCCGCGGGGAGCGCACGCAGAAACTGCGGCGCCAGCGTAGCAAGCAGAGCATCAATAACTTCAGGGATATCGTCATCCAGACGCTGATGGATACCGGCTGTTAGCAGGGCAAAGGATTCAATCAGACGGCTGACGTGCGGGTCTTCCGTTTCACCTTCGACAAGGCGTAAACGGCGTGCAATTTTGGGAAAACGGCTGGCAAAAGCTTTACCATGCTGTTTAAGGAAATTGAGCTCATGCTGATAATAAGAGAGTAATCTATTCATTGAAAATAAACCGCCCTGTGCATTCATTCCACTTGATTTCCAGTTGCACTGAAGTGGCGGCATAAATGCCGCGTAAAACAAAACAAATAATCTGTGCGCTTTCCTGCGAACTGATAAGTGATATCTGGCTCAGTCGGGGTTCAAACCGTGTGATAATTTTTTTTAGCCGGGTTTCCAGTATGTCGCTACCTGCTGCCGTTACTTTAAGTTCGCTGAATGATGCATCTAAACCATAATTCAGGATCGACGTATTAATTAATGGTCGGTGAGCTATATCCGGCTGACGCGCATGCGACATCAGCACCATTTTTAGCTCACTAAGTAACTCGTCATTCGGTGCCGGAATCCAGTCATAATCATCCTTTTCAGACAAAGGATGATTATCACTGAGCCGGCTAAGCAAAGATTCATTCATAAAAAATATCCTGAACTCCGACCGTTATTAACGGCCGGAAATATCCATCAGATGATTTTTTTCTGTGGAATGCTGTATTTTGTCGGACCTACTTTATCCAGACCGTCGTCTTTAGTATTAGGAACATTAAAGGTGACCTGAACAGACTCCTCAAAGGTAAAGGTTAAATCGATGAAAAATTTGTCACGCATTTCAAAGTTGAGACTCTGGAAATTGCAACTGTCATATACTGTGCGCTGAATTTCGTAATTTTGATTTAATTTATCAGAACCACGATGAACAATAGTGATAGTGATGTTTTTATAACCACGATTTAAATATTTTTCATACAGCTCACTGGTCTGTTTGGTGGCAAGAATAGAAATATGAACAGAATCAAAATAAATGCCATCCGGGCCGGCGATGGTGGCCAGGCCAGCAGGTGCATAACCCTCCATCCAGTTTTTATAGTTTGTTTCTTCGGAAGAACCTGACACTACTTTTCCATCAATTTTAATTTCAATGAACTGACAGTCTTGCAATTTAGCCATTTTAAGCTCCTGTAATTACAGTTAATTATGCGCCGACGGCAGAGGGTAAATCCGCCACCAGACGTAACGACATACTTAAACCTTCCAGCTGAAAATGTGGTTTAAGCCATGCAATAGCCCGGTAACTACCGGGACATCCGGGGACTTCAACAACTTCGATTTTTGCTTCACGTAGTGGATAGCGTGCTTTGGTATCGGGGCCGGCATTATCTGAAGCTACGACGTACTGAATGATCCAGTTTTGCAGGTAGATTTCGCACTCAGCGCGTGACATAAAACTACCGACCTTGTCACGTACGATAGACTTCAGATAGTGAGCAAAGCGTGATGTTGCGAGTATGTAGGGCAACTGACTGGACAAATGCGCGTTTGCATTGGCCTGGTCTGAGTTATAGAGACGCGGTTTATTGATCGACTGTACGGCAAAAAACGCGGCATAGTCGGTGCCTTTGCAGTGAACCAGCGGAATAAAACCGAGATCGGAAAGCTCTTTTTCCCGTCGATCGGAAATGGCCACCTGGGTTGGGCACTGCATAGTATGTTCGCCGCTGCGCGAGACATAATTATAAGCGGGCAACGATTTCACCAGACCGCCGCCTTCCACACCGCGGATCGAGGCACACCAGCCGTATTGTTCAAAGGACTCAACAATGCGACCCGCCAGCTCCCAAGCGGCGTTTATCCACAGATAGTCACTGCCGGTCTGGTTTTCGGCAATATGTTCTTCGAAAGCGAAGGTTTCCGCTGCAATGGTGCGGGCGCCATAAGGGATACGGCCCAGTACGCGGGGCAAGGTCAGGCCGATATAGCGGCTGTCATCATTTTGACGGAAAGAACGCCAGCGGGCGTAATCAGTGGTATCAAATAACTTTGCCAGATCGCGTGGAGACGGTAACTCTGAAAAATCGTTCATCGACAGCATGCCGGGAGCGATAGCGCTGAGAAAAGGAGCATGGGCCGCGGCGGCAACGTGTGAGATTTGCTCCAGCAGGTTAATATCCTGCGGGGTATTGTCGAACTGGAAATCACCGACGAAAGCTGAAAACGGCGTGCCACCAAAGGTGCCGTATTCACTTTCATAGACGCATTTGAACAACATGGACTGATCGAAGTCGCTGGCAGATTTGAAATCTTTAATTAAATCCTGCTTGGTACACTGCAATAGCCGGATTTGTGTGTTGTTGGTTACACTCGATTGCACCAGTTTGTGCAGGCCGCGCCATGAGGCCTCTTTTTTCTGAAATTCCGGGGCATGAATAATACGGCTGACTTGCTGTGACAGCAGCGCGTCCAGTTCGGTAATGCGTTGCTCAATGCTACCAATTAAATCGCTGGAGACCACTACCGTGCCGCCGAGTAGTTCGGCGAGGAAATGGTTAAGCTGATTTTTCATCCGCCCCCGATCAGACTCACGGCGAATGGCCTGGGTATTATCAATTACCTGGTTAAGATAATCGTCACTGAACGCCGCGTTTGCTGAGGAATTAAGCGTTGTCTGGCTACTCATTCTCGTCATCTCCTGCGGCGTTGCTGCTACCTGCTTGTGCATTGTGTTGTTGCGCTATCTCCATCAGCTGTTCTTTCAGGCGCTGATTGCTGGCAGCACGATTACGTAAATCGCTTAACTGATCGCGTAACTCCATCAGCTTGCGTAAGGGTTCAACCTGAAGAACAATATTGTCCGGAGAGAAGTCATCCATGGTATTGAAGGTTAAGGTGACAGGCAGGCTGCCTTCATGTTCAGGCAGCGCGCTTTCAACCAGGAATTCAGCCTGGGGCTTCATTGAAGCCATAATTTCGTTGAAATTGTCTTTATCGATGCTAAGAAATTTCCGCTCTTGCAGGCTGTTATCGGCGGTAGTGAAATCACCCATTACGCCAACTACCAGCGGTAGTTCTTTGGCTGTTTGAGCATCGCCAATTTCCACATCATAGGTAATTTGCACACGGGGTGGTCTGGCTTTATCTAATTTATGTTGTGTATTACTCATAATGGCCTTAAAGCTCCTCGATAAAGAACATGTTGTGTCTGGTTAAATTTATTTTTTAGCTATCCTCAGGTCAGGCCTGATTTTGCTAAATTATGTCATTAAAGTTCAGTCGTATTAGTTCAATGCCTTTTGGTTAACTTCCTTTATCAAAGAAAAGGGGGTAATGGCTTTATCACTATTTCAAATAATTCTTGTCTGATAATAAAAATAACTCATGGCTATTATCGGGCCATAAACCTGCGGTTTTTACAATAAACGGTTAATAGCGAAGCATCGGATGAGAGTAACAAAGTATGTCTTATTGCACTTATGTCAGGTCAGACCAGATTGTGAGATAAACTTAGAAGGGTAATTAATTATCTATTTGATTTTAAGTTATAATTTTATTTATCCAGTAACCTGAGTTGTCATTTTTGGATTAAAATGTGCGTATTTAGTCTATCGGGAAAGCCGGAGATTCCTGGTGCAGAAGAAATAAATGTGTTGAAGGAAACGTTTTGCCACATATTGTGGCCTGTTATTTTTTCTTAAGCCTGTGATAAGTCATTAATTTTAATTTAAGCGCCATGATTTTTCATTAACCACTGGATTAAGTTATGGAGGAAAATAAACCATGTTATGGTTGGTAATTATAATGAGGGTAATTTGTTTCACTGGACTTGATGCTGAAATATCCCTTGTTCCAAGGGGCATTTAAAGATCAATAAAGTTAATCCAGTTGTTCTTTATATTCACTTTTTATTAATGGAGGTTTTATTATGGTTTAATTTATTCTTGTTAAATAAGAATGCTGAACGATTATCATTAACCCAATAATATCATCAGGCTGCACTCTTCTGTGTGAGGATGTGTTTAATTTAAATAATGGTAAGCACTGATATTCCCATAAGAGTGATGGGCGTCGCCGTTATTACGGCGCAGGGCAGGGCTGCGCCTTATCAGGCCGGGGGTGATAGTCTGCTGGGTGATGCCTCTAATTGGTTGAATCTGATGTATAATGCGGGCTTTTGAGGTTCTCTTATGGCCAGCGTTAACGTTCATTGTCCCCGTTGTCAGTCTGTTCAGGTTTACCGCCATGGTCAGAACCCTAAAGGCTATGACAGATTTCGCTGCCGTGACTGCCACCGCGTGTTTCAACTCACTTACGCTTA
>NZ_MOMB01000072.1 GCF_002752165.1 Erwinia sp. OLFS4 | reverse complement strand
TAAGCGTAAGTGAGTTGAAACACGCGGTGGCAGTCACGGCAGCGAAATCTGTCATAGCCTTTAGGGTTCTGACCATGGCGGTAAACCTGAACAGACTGACAACGGGGACAATGAACGTTAACGCTGGCCATAAGAGAACCTCAAAAGCCCGCATTATACATCAGATTCAACCAATTAGAGGCATCACCATAATTTTTAGCATGATTTCCCGGCTCAATTATTTTCTGACCATCATCAGATCGCCATTTCCAGTCATCATCATATTTTTTATTCCCTTCCTTATCAAAAAATCGTACCGGAGCAACATGCAGATTGTTTGCTAACAGATCCCTTACAGCAGTTATATCCCACCCAGCTAATAATGCCTTCACTTTTTCAGCAATATAAAAAGCCGTATCTTTAATACTGTCTCCTGAGTAAATTGCCAAAAGCTGATCGGCACCTCCTTTGTCACCAATAATAATACTTACCTGTTTGCCATCAACGATAAGCTGACTCAGCACAGTAATAAGCTCTTCGTCATAGTTACTGTAAGTAGAGTCACCCAACATCTGCTGTGATAGCCGGACATGATTTTTCACTCGTTTAATCGCTTCAATACGAACCGTCTGGCTGGCATTAGATGCATTATCCGGATGTTCGACAATCTTTGAACCCAGTCGACCTAATGCCAGAACTTCGGTATTTTCCTCTGTAATTTCAGCATCATTTTTTATTTCGACCAATGCCACACCATGTTCAATCTTATCGTTGTATGAAAACATACTCCAGTACCATTTTAATGGATTCCAGGTGTCTGCGTAACGCGCAACCTCGGCCCAGAGACGATTAAGGAAATGTTCGGCACACTGGACAGCAGGACCGGCGAGGCGGACGGATAAATCATGAACTGGCGCAAAACGTAAATAAGTCGCATCATACATATTATGGCCGCCGGCTATACATTCTTTGCCATCAACAATAATTAACTTTGAATGATTCCATGAACCCCAATCACTTTGCATAGCACCAACATAAACTTTAAGATCGGCAGGTAATGCAAGTGCTTTTATAAAATCTTCCATATCCTCAATGGGTTTTAAATGTGGAAATGGCCACCATTCAACATTTTTGGAATTATAAAATCCCTTGACAAGATGAACTGGCCGACTACAGTGATTGACAGAATAACTCCCTGAGTAATAATACCACCCACCCAGCACACGAATAACAGGTCTGTTTCCTTTTTGATAGCTCTGGTAAATTCCATCATGGATCGCACGCAAAAAATCACCATCAGGATATGGCATTAATGTTGAAATATCCACAGAATGTTTTGCCTCTGAAATAACATCTTTAATTGCACTAATCAGATTTCTACCCGTCGGTATATAGTCATTAACACTTGGATCATGGCCAAACAAATTTGGTGTATTTATAATTTTTTTAATTTCATTCTGTTTTGTCAGAGAAAAAGTTACACCATGATAATCACTATTTTCACCACCCAAAATATCAAATAGCTCTTTACTTAACATCACAACACTCTCACATATTTATTTTTACTTTTAAAAATCTTACTAACTATAAAAGCCAGTAAGGACTATTAATAAAAAATGAATTACGGGAATTTCCACAAAAAAACTATCAGGCAATAGATTTTTTCTCCTTTCAGGGTGAAAATCGAAATATGACGTACATTAATTTTATTTTTTGATTTTTATCAGCTAAAAAAGCAAAAGCCCCGTTTCTGAAGAAACGGGGCTTTACGCAGATGAAGTTAATTTAAAATTTTGATTGGACGATATTAACATGTTTTTTTGTGCGTACACAAGCTGCGCCTCTTATCTTTACATACAAAATATATTCTGGTTTGTATCGGACAAGTGCCTCATCTACCTGAAAGCAATATGTTCAATTCACCACAGATCAGATAAACACCTTTCTAAAGCACGTTGAGGAAATGTACAAACAAACAGTGGCCTAATATGACTGCAATCACGTGAAATACCGATGGAGTGCAGAATCAGGCAGAAGAGGAACAGGAACAAAACCAATAAATTAATGAGAGGAATAATTGATCATCTTTACGCAAAATTCAGGAACAATGAAGGATTACGGAGTATGGAAAACTTTACTGAGCATTATCGTACCTTGTTATAATTGCGCTGATTACATTGAAGAATGTCTGACATCGGTACTCGCTTATCTCCCGGACAACTGTGAACTGATTATCATCAACGATGGCTCAACAGATAATTCATTGAATAAAATAGAAAAAATATGTCAAAAGCACACTAAGAAGCAGATAAAGCTTCTGAATCAGGACAACCGTGGAGTTTCTATTGCCAGAAATGCCGGCATCAACGTCTGTCGGGGAAAATACCTCACCTTTCTGGATGCTGATGATTACTATCAGCCGGCATTCTGGCAGGTATTTCCAGCCATCCTTACGAATTCAGATTATGACATATTTGAATTCAACGCGAGTCAGCGTGACAAAAATGGCAAACAAGAAACGCTATTGAAAATCGTGAGTTTTCAACATGCTACTGTTTTCAGACACCTTGCCGAAAGGCTTCCCGCATTCCAAAATGCACAGTGGTTTCCATGGGGCAGAGTTTACCGGACTGAACTATTTATAAGAAATGATATCCGCTTCCCTGAAAACTGCCATTATGAAGACATGTATGCGATACCGCAGTTCTATTTATTTGCTGATTCGGTGTGCCCGGTAAACGAAACCCTCATTCACTACCGGACCAATGACAGCAGCATTTCTCAAACTTTCAGAAAAAAAGATATTTCTGATTTAATCTTCATACTGGAAAAGTATAAACAAATAGCAAAAATAAAAAACAATACTAAAGATATTAAGATGCTTCTTTACCCTGCGGTGAAGAGAGTCTTTGATCTGATGAAAAATCTGATGATAAAAAACAGTTTTTTCAATATTGCGTACCTTGAGAAAATCAGGCTCCAGAGCGCCTTATTCTACTTTTCCACTGAGTTCCCTCTGCGCAAAAAGGTAACCATCTATCTGTTACCTTTATACTTTAAACTGATTCTGTCGCTGAGGAAAAAATAGGCTCTCACCAACCGAGGTGGCCAGCAGCGGTGTGATTCTGTTTTTTGCTGACCGCAGACTGAAATGTCCATATTATCCGCTTCACGCCATCAACAACGCCGGCGATTAACGGTTTTCCGCTATGACCTGTAATTTTACCGTTTGTTGTAAATCACGATAAAGACTAATGATATAGAGCACTATCACCACGGAAAAGGGCAAGCCACATAACACCACCGCCGTTTGCATCGCACTAAAACTGCCAGCATAAAGTAAAGCAGCGCAGGCGACGGTTGTGACAACAGCCCAGAAAATGCGTAACCAGGCCGGCGCATCATCACTGACCTCGCCGCCGACGCTGGAAAGATTGGCGATCATCAGTGTCCCGGAATCAACCGGTGTCAGAAACAGCATGAAGCTAATCACAACGGTAAACCCCGCCGTCAGACTGCTCCAGGGCAGATACTCCAGCAGCTTATACACCACCATGGGTGGATCGGAGACGGCAATTTTCCCCAGCAGAGTATCGCCACTTTGTAACACCAGGCTAATGGCCGTATTTCCAAACAGTGAAAGCCAGGCAAGGGTGAAACCAAGTGGGATCAGCAACACGCCAAAAATCAGTTCGCGAATCGTGCGCCCACGGGAGATACGGGCAATAAACAGTCCAACAAACGGTGCCCAGGCCACCCACCATGCCCAGTAAAATAGCGTCCAGGCCCCCTGCCACTGACGAGCTTTACCATACAAATACACATCAAAGCTCTTAACAACCAGCGAATTAAGATAATCACCGGTATTCTGCAACAAGCCATTAAGCATCGTCAGCGTTGGACCGGTGACAAAAACAAACAGCAGCAGCAGGCAAAGCAACCCCACATTGATATTTGAGATCATCGCAATGCCTTTCTCGATGCCGGTCACCGCAGCCAAAGTAGCCGCCAGCATCATCACCACCAGCAGGGCCATTAGCACCATATTATTCTGGGGTATATTGAACAGATAATGCAGCCCGGAATTAACCAGTAACGCACCAATCCCCAGATTAGTCACCATTGAAATCACCGTTACCAGGATGCCAAAACTGTCCACCAGATGTCCACGCCAGCCGTGAATACGTTCGCCAAAAAGGGGATAGAGTGCTGAACGTAATGCCAGCGGCTGGTTACGTCGATAAGCAAACCAACACAGTGCCGTGGCAATCAGTGCGTACAATGCCCAACCATGTAGTCCCCAGTGCAGAAAGGTAATTGCCATTGCCTCACGGGCGGCCCCGACCGTGCCACCGGGCCCTTCTGGCGGCTGCAAAAAATGGTCGAGCGGCTCATAAGCACCGTAGTAAACCAGCGCAATGCCAATCCCGGCGGAAAACAGCATTGCCACCCAGGATACATATGAAAAGGTCGGTTTTTCATTGTCATGCCCCAGCTTTAGCTGTCCAAAACGCGACAACGCCAGCCAGAAAACAAACACCATGCAAATCACCATTAACAGCATGTAATACCAACCGAAGGCATTGGCGACCCAGACCTGTGCACTGTTGAGCCAGCGCTGACTGATTTGCGGGTAAAGAACAATGATAAGGCCGAGAATCAGCATCACGGCGGCAGAGCCAATAAATACCGGATAGTTGACCCGGACGGTTAGCCTGGTTTCTTCAGATTGTTGATGGATAACTGTCATAACTTTTCCGCATTGCAGGTAACTGCGGCTGCATATGTAAACGGAGACTTAACACATGGCCACATTTATTTGACATATTTGTAGCATATGCACTATTGATTGATTGTTCAATCAATGAATAAAATAATGGCGAAAAACAAACGGGAGATGGAACAGGGTGCGCAAAGATATTCCTGAACAGCGAAAAGAGCAGTTGATTAACGCCGCATTCCAGGCTATCGGCAACGTCGGTCTGGCTGGCATTACGCTGTCACTGGTCGCTAAACAAGCAGGCATGTCCACTGGTATCGTCAGCCACTATTTCGGCGACAAGGATGGTCTGCTCCATGCAACAATGCGCAAAATACTGCGCGATCTGCGCGATGCTGTGGCGCAACATCGGAAACTGGCCAACGCAGATACGCAATCCCAGCTTATTGCTATTGTTGAAGGTAACTTTCATCTCAGCCAGACCAGTCAGCATTCTATGCGCGCCTGGCTGGCCTTCTGGGCAGCCAGTATGCACAGTCCCTATCTGCGCCGACTGCAACGGGCAAACGATCGCCGTCTCTATTCCAATATCAGTCATCAATTTCAACGTGTGCTGACAAAACAGGATGCACGAACCGCCGCTCAGGGGCTGGCAGCGCTGATTGACGGCCTCTGGCTGCGCGGCAGTCTCACCGGCCAGGATTTTGATTCCCGTCAGGCCAGCCTGATTGCGCACGATTACATTGCTCAGAAACTGGCACCCTTTTCTTCTCAGAACAGGTCTAAATGAAAGGATATTTTGATAATGGCTAGATTTCCCCTACAAAAACTCTACATTCATGGCAAGCCGACAGAGGCCAGCAGCGGCGAGATATTCCAGAGTATTAATCCAGCCAATGGTGAGGTCCTCGCCGACGTACAGCGCGCCAGTGCGGCTGACGTCGAAAAGGCCGTGACCAGCGCCAGACAGGGCCAGCGCCTGTGGGCGGCAATGACTGCCACCGAACGCTCACGTATTCTGCTGCGCGCCGTGGCAATTTTGCGCGAACGTAATGACGAACTGGCTCAGCTGGAAACGCTTGATACCGGCAAACCCTTCTCAGAAACCTCCGCCGTCGACATCGTTACCGGCGCTGACGTGCTGGAATATTACGCCGGTCTGGCATGCGCTATTGAAGGGCAACAATATCCTCTGCGGGAAACCAGCTTCTTTTATACCCGTCGCGAACCTCTCGGTGTTACTGCCGGTATCGGTGCCTGGAACTATCCGATTCAGATTGCCTTGTGGAAATCAGCTCCGGCGCTGGCTGCCGGTAATGCCATGATTTTTAAACCCAGTGAAGTGACGCCCTTGTCAGCGCTGAAGCTGGCAGAAATATACAGTGAAGCCGGCCTGCCGGATGGTGTATTTAATGTGCTACAGGGAGCAGGACGCCAGGTTGGTCAGTGGCTGACCGAACACCCGGCCATTGAAAAAATCTCCTTTACCGGCGGCGTGGAAACCGGCAAAAAAGTGATGGCAAGCGCCGCCAGCCCTACGCTAAAAGAGGTCACCATGGAACTGGGGGGGAAATCACCGCTGATTATTCTGCCTGATGCAGATATCAGCCAGGCTGCAGATATTGCCATGATGGCTAACTTTTACAGTTCGGGCCAGGTCTGTACCAACGGTACACGCGTCTTTGTACATCATTCACAAAAAGCCGCGCTGGAACAGGCATTACTGGAGCGTGTTAAGCGTATTCGCCTTGGTCATCCCCAGGAGGCAACCACCAACTTCGGACCACTGGTCAGCTTTGCCCATATGGAAAACGTACTGCGCTATATCGAAACAGGCAAGCAGGAAGGTGCCCGGCTGCTATGCGGCGGCGCCCGCGAAACATCCGCTGATTACGCCAACGGGGCCTATGTGCAACCGACCATTTTCACCGACTGCGAAGATCATCATACCATCGTGAAAGAAGAAATCTTTGGCCCGGTTATGAGTCTGCTCAGCTGGGATAAAGAAGACGAGGTTATCCGCCGGGCAAATGATACCCACTTTGGTCTCGCAGCCGGTGTGGTTACCCCTGACCTGGTACGGGCCCACCGCATCATTCATCAACTGGAAGCTGGAATCTGCTGGATTAACAGCTGGGGTGAATCGCCGGCGCAGATGCCGGTTGGCGGCTATAAACAGTCAGGCGTCGGGCGTGAAAACGGCCTTTCAACGCTGGCACACTATACCCGTATCAAATCTGTCCAGGTTGAGCTGGCCCCCTTCATCTCAGTGTTTTAAACAAGGAAGGCATGCTTTATGAGCACTACACAGGAATATGATTACATTATTATTGGCGCTGGTTCGGCAGGTAACGTGCTGGCAACCCGTCTTAGCGAGGATAAGGACGTCAGCGTCCTGCTGCTGGAAGCCGGCGGCCCGGATTACCGTCTGGATTTCCGCACGCAAATGCCCGCGGCACTGGCCTATCCCCTGCAGGGCAGGCGATATAACTGGGCTTACCTGACAGATCCGGAACCCTGGATGAATAATCGCCGCATGGAGTGCGGGCGCGGCAAAGGTCTCGGCGGTTCCTCACTGATAAACGGTATGTGCTATATCCGCGGTAATGCGCTGGATTACGACAACTGGGCCAGCCAGCCTGGTCTGGAAAACTGGAGCTATCTCGATTGTCTGCCCTATTTTAAGGCTGCTGAGTCTCGGGATATTGGCGCGAATGATTATCATGGCGACAGCGGCCCGGTCAGTGTCACTACGCCGAAATCGGATAATAATGTCCTGTTTCACGCCATGGTTGAGGCCGGTGTACAGGCAGGTTATCCACGTACCGATGATTTAAACGGTTATCAGCAGGAGGGTTTCGGTCCAATGGACCGTACCGTAACGCCGCGTGGCCGTCGTGCCAGCACGGCCCGGGGTTACCTTGATCAGGCCCGTTCGCGGCCAAATCTGACGATTGAGGTACACGCCACCACCGATCGTATTTTGTTTGATAATCGGCGAGCGTACGGGGTCAGCTGGCTACAACATAATAAACCGCAGCAAGCCCATGCCCGCCGGGAAGTGTTGCTTTGCGCCGGGGCCATTGCGTCACCGCAAATCCTGCAGCGTTCCGGTGTTGGCCCGGGTGAACTTCTCCGGCAGCTGGATATCGCCATTGTCCAGGATCTGCCAGGCGTCGGCGCGAACCTGCAGGATCACCTGGAAATGTACCTGCAATACGAATGTAAGCTGCCGGTCTCACTCTCGCCGGCTCTCAGGTTACATAATCAGCCGGCGATTGGCGCCAGATGGTTGTTTAACGGCAGCGGTATCGGTGCCAGTAATCAGTTTGAAGCCGGCGGATTTATCCGCTCCAGCGACGAATTTAGCTGGCCTAATATTCAGTATCATTTCCTGCCTGTGGCGATTAACTACAATGGATCGAACCCGATCAAAACGCACAGTTTCCAGGCGCATGTCGGCTCAATGCGTTCCCCCAGCCGCGGCCGGGTACAGTTGCGTTCCAAAGATCCGCACGCCCATCCCAGCATTCTGTTTAATTACATGTCACACGAACAGGACTGGCGGGAATTTCGTGCCGGCATCCGTATTACCCGTGAAATAATGCAACAACCTGCGCTGGATGCCTATCGTGGCCGGGAAATTTCACCAGGCGCCTCTGTACAAAGTGATGCCGAACTGGACGAATTTGTCCGTCAGCACGCTGAAACGGCCTACCATCCTTCCTGCAGCAACGCCATGGGTTATCACGACATGGCGGTGGTTGGCAATGATGGAAAAGTGCACGGCGTTACCGGGCTGCGGGTAGTGGATGCCTCTATTATGCCGCAGATAACCACTGGCAATCTGAATGCGCCGACTATCATGATCGCCGAAAAAATTGCCGATATGATCCGCGGCCGGCCAGCATTAACACGCAGCGACGTACCTTATTACGTTGCCAATGGCGCGCCGGTTCGTCGCCAGACGGCCTGATCCTACAGGACCGCTCTGGTCCTGTTCTTCCTTTCTGCCCCCTGCACCAATTTGTCCCTCCTGCCTGGGTTGCAAATTGTTACGTTATAACATAACTTATTCTCCGGTTTTTCTTATCTCACTTCTCTCCAGGAGCGGTCATGACAATCGGTAATATTCTCAGTCCGGCGGCAGTTATTTTTGCCTGGGCCAGCGCAACCTTTACTTTTCCCGCGCTGGCGCACAATCATCAGCATAACCATAGCGAAATTCACCAGGGTAAATTTGACGACGCAGATGTCCGCGACCGCAAATTAACCGACTGGCAGGGCCGCTGGATATCGCTCTACCCCTTATTACAAAACGGCAGTCTGCAGGAAGTCTTTGAGCATAAAGCGGCGACAGGAAAAGATAAAACTGCCGAAGAATACAAGGCTTACTACACAACTGGCTACGCCAGTGAGGTCACGGCCATCGCGATTACACCTGACAGCATCAGTTTTACCCGTCCGGGAAAAACATCGAAAGGCCTTTACCGCTACAGCGGATTCAAAATTTTACACTACCCTTCCGGCAAAAAAGGCGTGCGTTATCTGTTCACCCGCCGCGGCGGAGACACACAGGCGCCAGAATTTGTGCAATTCAGCGATCATGATATTGAACCCACTAAAGCGAAGCACTTCCATATTTTCTTTGGCAATGACAGCCATCTGCAGCTGGAGAAGGAGCTGAATCACTGGCCCACTTTCTACCCGACAGCAATGCGTCATGAGCAGATAGTGGCAGATCTGATGCTGGAATAAGCCTGGCGGTAGCTGCCGCCAGGACGGCGAGATAAAGGCGCTTAACAACCGCCCTGATACATCAGAAAGTAAAACTAAGCTGGGCAACCGCACCATAAGTGCGGTCGTTACCTGCCATTCCCGCCAGATCAAGATGGACTTTGCCCCAGGGCGACAAGCCAACACCGGCAGTCACCACGTTGGCATCATTGGATTTCATATCCGCACGAAAACCGGCACGCAGTTGTAACCAGCTCAGAGCCCGATACTCTGCACCAATGCCCGCATACTGGCTATCTGACTGAGTTTTAAACCTTTTCGTTGCCGTCGCATCCGCATCCAGTCCAACGGTAAAGCGTTCATTGTGCCAGGCTACTCCCCCGGTGACTAACGGCCGGATCTGATAGGTGTCCTTATAGCCACTGATCTCACGGGTATCAATATCACGTGCAATTAGGTTCTGCGCACTCAGGCCAAAGGTCCAGTTATCGTTAAGATCGGTCGATAAGCCAGCATCAAGGTTAAAGCCGTTATCATTATTTTTGTAGCGTCCTTGTTTGAAGTCTGATTTATCGTAGTTGTAAATTGAAGCACTGTAGTTATACAGATAGACCTGCTGAATTTTGGGTGTAATACCCAAAGAAACCGCATGACCGGCAACAGAGAATTCATGAGCCATCGCTACGCCGTAATCATACACAATGGCGCCACGGCCAAGACCGGAAGAGCGCAGATTGTTCTGATCGCCCTGGGTCGGAATACGCGTACCATTCTCCACCTGACGCAGATAATCAATATCGCTCTGCGCCACTTCCGCAGCGATTTGCGCTGTACCATAAGCCCTGGTAACAAATGCAAAAGGTAACGTCTGATTTGGTACTGCCACCACCACCGCCGCACCAGCGCTGGCCCACGCTTTATTACCACGCAGGTTTTCCAGCTGATTAGCAAGATCCCCGGCGGCGGACTGTACCTGCTGATAGTGAGTCAGCAACGTCAGCAAATCCTCATTGGCCAGGTCGCGATAGCGGTTGACGCTGTCGGTAAGATCATCGATTTTATTGATCATATGATCGCCATCAGAAAGCTGGGCGCCGACCGAAGGCAAGGTAATGCTGACATCATCGTCCGGCTGGGCTTTGGTAAGCAGAGCCGGGTTTGCCAGCCCGCCGTGCCATACGTTGAACTAGCCACGCCGATACCGACCATCGCGTCATTGCGGGCATCAAAATAATTGCCTGCCGCCAGTGCGCTCAGCGGTGCCATCAGCAGCGCGGGAAGTAATACCGGATGGGAACTATTTATTAATTTTCTGAAACTTTTAGCCATTTTACCTGAACCCGTTTTTTATAGGTTGCTATCATCACTATGGCGATTATGCAGCCATACCTTATCGGAACATAAATGCAGTAAAGCGTTGTATGGATTAAGCGGGTAAGAGAAGGCTTATTCTGTTAATTGTCACTTTTATTAATAAATTTTACGACTAATCAATGATTTATTTATTACAGCAATGACATTTTATGACAACCAGGCCACCGTCAGACGGCCTGATTTAAAAGTATACGCAAGGTATGCCTGCCGCAATTTACATTAATAATTATTTAACAAATTATTTTCTATGATCATTAAAAGCGGGCTATTACTTTATTAAATTTTAACATGTAAAACGAAAAAACCGCCGCGTCCGGACGGTAAAAAAAACGTTAAGAACACCCGCACGTACTGCCCTGTGTGCCAACCGGTGCTTAACCAAAAATTGTGATAAAATAGTGCGATTAATCGCTGTAAGGCAGGAGAAATCATGGTGACGTTGAGTGCTGAACAAATTCTTGGGCAGGCAGAGAGGCTTTGTCAGCAACGTAACGTCCGCATGACTCCGCAGCGTCTGGAAGTGCTGCGCTTAATGGCCCAGCAGATTGGCGCTATCAGCGCCTATGATTTACTCGATCTGCTGCGCGTCTCAGAGCCGCAGGCCAAGCCCCCTACCATTTACCGGGCGCTTGATTTTCTGCTGGAACAGGGTTTTATTCATCGGGTGGAGTCGACCAATAGCTACATGGTGTGCCATCACTTTGAAGGTCCGGCACATACCTCGGCAATGCTTATCTGCCAGCGCTGCGGCACCGTTGCAGAACAGCATGCAGAAGGCGTGGAACAGATTATTTCCGCCCTGGCACAAAAAGAAGGATTTGCGTTACGCCACACCGTTATTGAAGCGCATGGCCTGTGTGCCAGCTGTGCGGAAGTTGAAGCCTGTACTGCGCATGAAAGTTGTCAGCATGACCACAGCTTATTGTCGAAAAAACGCGGCAGAGGAGCCTGACGGCACGCTCCATGTGCCAGAGGCCGGATCAGCCCGCTGATTTACCAGTGGGGCTTATTACTGCGTTCCCAATCGCTGACCTCTTTTTCGGCGCGGTCTTTCTCATAACCATAACGCGCCTGAATTTTGCCAATAAGCTGGTCGCGCTTACCATTGATAATTTGCATATCATCATCGGTCAGCTTGCCCCATTTTTCTTTCACTTTTCCTTTAAATTCTTTCCAGTTACCGCTTGCCTGATCCTTATTCATGCTGTATCTCCTTCTGGTTTAGGGTTACATCATGGTGTCTTTATCTTGCAATAAATTAATCAGTGACATGATTCACTAATCTAATGCGTGGTACCCAGTTAATTATAGCAGATGATGAGGAAATGACCGTTTACGCCAGGCCAACACAAACTGTAGAGGGATAACAGTGAGTTACGCAACAAAGCTGCCAGGGGCCACCGCTGAACCGAATGGCCGCTGTTAACACTTTCTGGCTAAGTACGGCGCAAAGCAACAGACAAGTACCGCTAGCCAGACATTCCCGTTGCTAAACAGGGCCGCCTGACTGGCGACATGCGTGTCGCACGCGGTCACGTGCAGTCGTGAAACACATCAGCAACAGCTTATAACCCGCTGCCCGTGCGAATGATGCCAACAGCCAGACCTTCAATGGTTAAATCCTGCTGACGGACATCCACCACAATAGGTTTAAATTCACTGTTTTCCGGCAGAAGCTGCACCGTATTTCCCTGCTTGTGCAAACGTTTAACCGTGACTTCATCATCAATGCGGGCGACCACCACCTGGCCATTACGTACATCCTGGGTTTTATGCACGGCGAGCAAATCACCATCCATAATGCCGATGTCCTTCATTGACATACCGCTGACTCGCAGTAAGAAGTCAGCATGGGGTTTGAATAAACTGGCATCCACCTGGTAATGCCCTTCAATATGCTGCTGCGCTAGCAGGGGTTCACCGGCAGCAACGCGCCCAATCAGCGGCAGACCTGGCTCATCGTCTTCATCCTGCAGCAGGCGAATACCCCGCGATGCGCCGGAGACAATTTCAATCACACCTTTACGCGCCAGCGCCTTCAGGTGCTCTTCGGCAGCATTCGGTGAGCGGAACCCTAACTGCCGGGCAATTTCAGCACGAGTCGGAGGCATGCCAGTCTGACTAATATTTTCGCGTATCAGGTCAAAAACCTGCTGCTGCCTTGCGGTTAATGCTTTCATCCTGCCCCCTGGTTGTTTATACAGTTGACTGTGAGTATATACAGCTATTCAGCGGATGAAAACTGAAAATTACAGTAAACCGTTGTCCGCTATCAAAATAGTGCGGGCGAGGCGGTAATCAGGGCCAGAGCAGCATCAGCCAGACGAATAAAGCCAGCAGCATTGTCAGCAGTACAGCCGCCGACCCCAAATCCTTCGCTCTGCCTGCCAGCGGATGTATTTCGCGCCCAATGCGATCCACTACCGCTTCCAGCGCGCTGTTAAGGGTTTCAACAATGATAACCAGCACCACGGAACCAATCAGCATCACCCGGCTAAGCGCATCAACATCCAGCCAGCAGGCGATAACCGTTGCGATAACCACCGCGACCACTTCCTGACGGAAGGCCGCTTCATACTGCCAGGCGGCGCGCAGCCCCTGCCATGAATAGCCTGCTGCTTTGACAATACGCATCAGACCGGTCGAGTTGTTTGCCATAGTAAGGAACCCTTTGAGGAAAATAGCGTCCATGTTGGATAATACACACCAACAGATTTCATCGCTGCTTTCTGGTATGCTTGCGACGCTTTGCTAACAAGAGGCTTTATTTTATCTATGTCAGGTTGGCGTAAACTATACTATAACTTACTGAATGTTCCGTTAAAATTCCTGGTAAAAAGTAAAGCGATCCCGGCCGATCCGCTCGCTGAACTGGGGCTGGATCGCACGCGTCCTATCATGTACGTGCTGCCGTATGATTCCAAAGTTGACTTACTGACGTTACGTGCTGAATGCCGTAAACAGGAGTTACCCGATCCGCTGGAAGCGCTGGAAATCGATGGCACAGAACTGCCACGCTATGTTTTTATCCATGATGGCCCACGGGTATTTCCCTATTTCGTACCCAACCTTGAGTCAGTCAAACTCTTTCACGATTATCTCGATCTGCACCGCAGCAATCCCGAGCTGGATGTGCAGATGATACCGGTTTCAGTGATGTTTGGCCGTGCTCCTGGCCGGGAAATTCAGGGCCAGCAGCAGCCCCATTTGCGCGTACTCAATGGGGTGCAAAAATTTTTCGCCGTACTCTGGCTGGGCCGCGACAGTTTTGTGCGTTTTTCTGCCATCGTTTCATTGCGCTACATGGCCACTGAGCATGGCACCGACAAAACCATCGCCCAGAAGCTGGCGCGCGTCGCGCGCATGCACTTTGCCCGCCAGCGTCTGGCCACCGTTGGCCCACGTCTGCCGGTTCGTCATGATCTGTTTACTAAGTTGCTGCAATCCAAAGCCATTGCTAAAGCCGTGGAAGATGAAGCACGCAGTAAAAAAATCTCGCACGACAAAGCGCAGCAGGCAGCGGTTGAAATGATGGAGGAAGTGGCCGCTGACTTCACGTATGAAGCCATCCGTATTACCGATCGGGTAATGAGCTGGACCTGGAGTCGACTGTACAAAGGAATAAACGTTAACGGTGCTGAACGCATACGACAGCTGGCACAGGATGGACATGAACTGGTTTATGTTCCCTGTCATCGTAGTCATATGGACTATCTGCTGCTCTCCTATGTTATTTACCATCAGGGACTGGTACCGCCCCACATCGCAGCGGGTATCAACCTCAACTTCTGGCCCGCCGGACCGATTTTCCGTCATCTTGGCGCCTTCTTTATTCGTCGAACCTTCAAAGGAAATAAGCTCTACTCTACGGTGTTTCGTGAATATCTTGGCGAACTGTTTAACCGGGGTTATTCGGTGGAATATTTCGTCGAAGGTGGCCGCTCACGTACCGGCCGGCTGCTTGATCCTAAAACCGGCACCCTGTCGATGACCATTCAGGCTATGTTACGCGGTGGCAATCGCCCGATTACCCTGGTACCCATATTCATCGGCTATGAACATGTCATGGAAGTGGGTACTTACGCCAAAGAACTGCGCGGCGCCACCAAAGAAAAAGAAGGCTTTATGCAAATGGTGCGCGGTTTACGCAAGTTACGGAATCTTGGTCAGGGCTACGTTAACTTCGGCGAACCTTTGCCGCTGATTAGCTACCTGAATAAACAGGTGCCAGAATGGCGCGAAGCCATTGACCCGATTGAAGCACAGCGTCCTGCCTGGCTGACACCGGCGGTAAACGATATTGCCCAAAAAATAATGGTCCGAATCAATAATGCCGGGGCCGCCAACGCGATGAATCTCTGCGTCACCGCCCTGCTGGCATCACGGCAGCGTTCTTTAACCCGTGAACAGCTGACCGAACAGCTTGCCTGTTACCAGGCGCTGCTACGCAATGTCCCCTATTCGGAACACGCCACAGTACCGGACGCATCGCCAGAGGCAATGCTTGAGCATGCTATCGGCATGAATAAATTTGATATCGAACAGGATAATTTTGGCGAGATTATCGTGCTGCCACGCGAGCAGGCGGTATTAATGACCTATTATCGCAATAACATTCACCATATGCTGGTGATTCCGTCACTGCTGGCCGCCATCCTGATGCAGCATCGGGAAATAACCTGCGAGGAATTAGTGCGGCAGGTCAGCGTGCTTTATCCCATGCTGAAAAATGAACTGTTCCTGCGCTGGGAAAAAGAAGCGCTACCGGAACTGATTACCGCACTGACTCAGGAGATGGCCCGTCAGCAGCTGCTGCAGATCGAAAACGACAGCATATGTATCAGCAACCCACGTCTGCGCACCCTTCAGCTACTGGCTGCTGGCGTGCGCGAAACCTTACAGCGTTTTGCCATTACCTTTGCTATTCTCAGCGCGAATCCGGCCATTAACCGCGGAACGCTGGAAAAAGAGAGCCGGACCCTGGCGCAGCGTCTGTCGGTACTGCACGGCATTAATGCCCCGGAGTTTTTTGATAAGGCCGTATTCAGTTCGCTGGTGCTGACGCTGCGCGATGAAGGCTACATTCATGATGCCGGTGATGCACAGGTGACGCAGACCCGGCAGGTATACCTGCTACTGGCCGACCTGATCATGCAGGATGTACGCATGACCATTGAAAATGCAGCGGCCACCAGTGAGCCCCTGCCGCTGGCCGCCCCCGTACCGGAGCAGCCAGCCTGAAGGAATCGTCCCGCAGCGAATGGCTGCGGGACGGACTCGCGCCATGTCAGATAGCATCCTGTCCTTGCGGCATCACAACAACGCCAGCACAATAGCGCAAAAAATAACCATACCGGCGTAATTGTTGTTCAGAAATGCCCGAAAACAGGCCTCGCGATCGCGGCCGGCAATCATTTTCTGTTGATATACAAACAGCAGAGCAGCGGCCAGCAATCCGCTATAAAACCAGCCATTAAGCTGCATTTTCACCCCAACCAGCACCAGTAATAACAGGGTGGCCAATTGCAGTATGCCAATAATCAGCTTGTCATAACGGCCGAATAAAATCGCGGTCGATTTAACCCCAATCTTTATATCATCATCCCGGTCAACCATGGCATACAGGGTGTCATAAGCCACCGTCCAGCAGATATTGGCAAAAAATAGCAGCCAGCACACCAGCGGCAACCCATCACTGACAGCAGCCCATGCCATCGGAATCGACCAGCCAAAAGCCGCCCCGAGCACGACCTGAGGCAAATGGGTATAACGCTTCATAAAGGGGTAGAGTGATGCCAGTGCCAGCCCGGCAAAAGAGAGCCAGATAGTCAGGCTATTCTGGGTTAATACCAGCAGAAAGGCGCTAATAACCAGCACGGCAAAGAGTATTTTAGCTTCCCGTGTACTGACGACCCCGCTCGCTAATGGCCGTTGCCGGGTACGCTTTACGTGGCCATCAATCTGACGATCGGCAAAGTCATTAATGACACAACCTGCGGCCCGCATCACAAACACCCCCAGCACGAAAACCGCCAGCACGGAGGGCGATGGCATGGCCATGCCAGACAACCATAGTGCCCAGCAGGTTGGCCATAGTAACAACAATGTACCGATTGGCTTATCAATGCGCATCAGGCGACAATAAGCCCGCCATTTCCCCTGCTGCAGACTTTTTTCCATGCCCTGTCACTCCGTTATTGTGCCGACCGATAAAGCGGCGATGAAGGAAGAAAAAGTTCATTTAATAACAATGGTTTACCAGAAATCCGCAGCCGAGAGCGCCGCCCCCAAAGGTCACCGCTGCGCCCGACTTCAATGAAGTCACGCGTCAGCGTTGAACTGGCAAACAGATAACGACCAAGCGGTCGGTTGCCAAGGTCCTGTAGCGTCTTCTCCGGCCCGCTCAGGGTGGATTGTGGCACCAGCGTACGCCCCACCAGCCAGGGTTGGTCATCGCCGCACAACAAGACTTCACGCAACCAGTAGCGCGCATCTTGTGGCAGCAGAGCGGATTCGCCAGCGATCTCCCCCGCAGTGACAAAGGTTTCACGTAAAATACGGACACTGACCCGCTGACAAAACTGTTCAAAGCGCCGGGTCATGGAGTCTTCTTCCATTAGCCAGTCGCTTATCGACGCCGGCGGTGGTGCACTGCCAGCCTCTGCCCAACGCAGCGCATAAAGTTGCTTCAGAGCGGGATGGGACATCATCTTCTCCGGTAAAAACAGTGCCATAGTGTAACGAATGTCTCTGTCAGTGTAACGCGGGCGGCGCTTTCTGCCGCCATATCACTCACGTTTTAACCGTGAGCTGTTTACCAGCCAGAGGGCAATAATCAGGATCAGGATGGCAACTGAATAACATAGCGTGTCGGCGGGGCTATCATGATCAACGATGATTAACCTGATAATGGCAGTAATGCCGATATAAACGAAATAACGCAGTGGGAAATGGTAACCCGACTGAAAATACTTCACTATCAGCGCAATAAATTCAAAATACAGAAAATAAGTGACAATGCCTTCGACCAGCAGATAAGAGGAGCTGTCCTCCGGGCTATAAAACAGTACTTTTCCTAAATAAAAGGTCTCTTTGCCGAGAAAGATAATCAGGATTAACGCAAGAATAATCAGACCTGCGTTCAAAATCATCTGTCCGACAAAAGCAATCTTCAGCCCTATTTTTTCATTATGCATATCGGCTACTCCGCACCAAAATTATCCCGAAGGGGATGTCATCGCTATTATGCATTATTGTTTACAGTGCAACTATAAGGACAAAAAACAGGCCAGCAATCGCTGGCCTGAGAAAGAGGCATTATTCCGTGAGGAATCTATTTTAACGCCATGATTTAAAGCGATTAATTAATCCATTTGTTGAACTATCGTGGCTACTGATCTGCTGATTGTCCTTCAGTTCCGGCAGAATACGGTTGGCCAGCTGCTTACCAAGTTCAACTCCCCACTGATCAAAGCTAAAAATGTCGAGAATGGCGCCCTGAGTGAAAATTTTATGTTCATAGAGCGCAATCAACGCGCCAAGACTATAAGGCGTGATTTCACGCAGTAAAATGGAATTCGTCGGCCGGTTGCCTTCAAACACCTTAAACGGCACCACATGTGTCAGGCTGGCGGGATCTTTACCGGCATCCGCAAACTCTTTTTCAACCGCCTGTCGGGACTTACCGAAAGCCAGCGCCTCTGTCTGCGCAAAAAAGTTGGAGAGCAGCTTTTGGTGGTGATCGCCAAGTTTGTTATGGCTTATTGCCGGCGCAATAAAATCGCAAGGAATCAGCTTAGTACCCTGATGGATAAGCTGGTAGAAAGCATGCTGGCCGTTAGTACCCGGCTCCCCCCAGATGATCGGGCCAGTTTGCCAGGAGACGAGGTTGCCATCGCGATCGACGTGCTTACCGTTTGACTCCATGTTGCCTTGCTGGAAGTACGCGGCAAAACGGTGCATATACTGGTCATACGGGAGAATCGCTTCGGTTTCTGCACCAAAGAAATTGTTATACCAGATACCGATTAACGCCAGCTGTACCGGAATATTTTTCTCCAGTTCGGTTTCCGCAAAGTGCTTATCCATAGCGTGTGCGCCGGATAACAGCTGCACAAAGTTATCAAATCCGACGGACAAAATAATTGAGAGTCCGATGGCAGACCAGAGCGAATAACGGCCGCCAACCCAGTCCCAGAATTCAAACATATTGCTGGTATCAATACCAAATTCACCCACTGCTTTCGCATTTGTCGACAGCGCCGCGAAATGTTTCGCTATCTGTTTCTCATCCCCGGCTGCCTTCAGAAACCAGTCGCGCGCACTGTGTGCGTTCGTCATGGTTTCCTGGGTCGTAAAGGTTTTCGATGCCACGAGGAACAATGTAGTCTCAGGATGCGTTTTCTTCAGCGTTTCAGCAATATGGGTGCCATCCACATTGGAAACAAAATGCATGGTCAGATGATTTTTAAACGGCCGCAGCGCTTCGGTCACCATGTAGGGGCCAAGATCAGAGCCACCGATGCCAATATTCACGACGTCGGTAATCGCCTTACCGGTGTAACCTTTCCATTCACCACTGATAATCCGTTCAGAAAAGGTTTTCATTTTTTCCAGCACCGCATTCACCTCTGGCATGACGTCTTTACCGTCTACCAGAATCGGCCGGTTAGCACGATTACGCAGCGCAACATGCAGCACCGCACGATCTTCCGTACGGTTGATTTTTTCACCAGAAAACATCGCGCGAATGGCACCCTGCAGATCGGTCTCTTTCGCCAACGCATAGAGTTTGTTTAACGTATCGCGGGTGATTCGATTTTTAGAGTAATCCACCAGCATCAGGTCGTCGAAAGTGGCGGAAAAAGTGGTAAAACGCTGGCTATCCTCGGCGAACAGGTCGGCGATTTTCACATCTTTAATTTGTTGGTAATGCTGCTGCAATGCCTGCCAGGCAGCGGTTTTAGTCGGATTAATATTCTTCATAACGATACTCTTCTTATTAAGAAACCGTGAAACCGGTCAGCTGGCCGCCGTCACCGGACGAAGTAAAAATGCCATTACCCTCAAGGCAGGATGCTACCGGTTACCTGTGCCTTCTTCTGTTCGTGAGGAAAATATCCCCACGCTAAATCGGTACGCCACATCCATACCTGCGGCCAGTTTCCTGACGCGATATTGCCCCAGTATGACTGATTCCGGATGACGAAAGGAAGAAATCTGAGCCAGTGCACAATCTGAATCTTCAGCGTAAGGGGGACAAAGGGCCCCGGCATTGTCTGGTGGGTTATCAACCCCGGGGCTGACGACGCTTTCTGGTCCCTTACCAGAGGGATCCCGCTGGCCGTCATCGCTGAGTGACGGCAATCAATACAGGGAGCAGCATAGCGCGGCAGCAACCACAGGTTTTTCTTTCTGGCTGGTGCGCCGTTCCGATTGTATCGGACCGTCATGGTTAATGAAAATTTGTCGTCCGCTATCATTGACAGCGCCGCAATTACCCGATAAATCTAAATGGCTACTTGCGCAATAGCGCAAGCCAGAAGAGGCGCGTCGCCCAGGTAGGATGTTGGAGGTTCCGTCACCTGCGAAAACATCTGAGGGGGATGCGACGCCGAGACAGGCAGCATGCGGAAGGGTGCCTGTCGGCTGCAGGCGCTGAATCCCCTGGGTTGTCACCCGGTGTATTCCAGACGGAATACACCACAAGGTGGGGCGCTTCTGGGAGACGCGTAGCCCTCCGTTCTACTGTCTGCCCCGTTTCTGCTCTTTCCTTGTGCCAAGGCTTATCTGACACGAGGTAGTTTGTTTATGTCCCAGTCTTTAACCGTCGCCAAATTTGGTGGCACCAGCGTGGCCGATTTTGACGCCATGAACCGCAGTGCCGATGTGGTACTGTCCGAACCCTCTTCCCGTCTGGTGGTGCTCTCTGCTGCGGCCGGCGTCACTAATTTGCTGGTGTCGTTAGCCAAAGGACCAGAGCAGGCACAGCGTATTTTTATGCTGGATGAAGTTCGCCGTATTCATCACGCGATTATTGACCGGCTGGCACAACCGCTGGTTATCCGTGATGAAATTGATCGCATGCTGGAAAATATCAGTATGCTGTCTGAAGCAGCGGCTTTAGCAACCTCCAATGCGCTGACCGACGAACTGGTCAGTCATGGAGAACTGATGTCCACGCTGCTATTTGTCGAGATTCTGCGCCAGCGTGGCGTTAATGCCCAGTGGTTTGACATCCGTAAGGTTATGCGTACCGATGACCATTTTGGCCGTGCTGAACCCGACACCCAGGCTCTGGCGGAACTTGCCGCCGCTCAGCTAAAACCCCGTCTGAATGAGGCGCTGGTCGTCACTCAGGGGTTTATTGGCAGTGAAGCTAAAGGGCGCACCACCACCCTTGGACGCGGCGGCAGCGACTACACTGCCGCACTGCTGGGAGAAGCGCTACATGCCGGGCGCATCGATATCTGGACTGACGTTCCCGGTATTTACACCACGGATCCGCGTATTGTCCCCGGCGCTAAGCGCATTGATGAAATCACCTTTGAGGAAGCGGCAGAAATGGCTACCTTTGGTGCCAAAGTGCTGCATCCGGCGACGCTGTTACCTGCCGTTCGCAACGGCATTCCGGTGTTTGTCGGCTCCAGCAAAGCACCGCAGGATGGCGGCACCCGGGTCTGTGTCAAAACCGAGAATCCTCCGCTGTTTCGTGCTCTGGCGTTACGGCGGAAGCAGACGTTGCTGACATTGCACAGTCTGAATATGCTGCAGGCGCGTGGTTTTCTTGCCGAGGTTTTCAGTATTCTTGCCCGACACCATATCTCGGTCGATTTAATTACCACCTCGGAAGTCAGCGTTGCCCTGACGCTGGATACCACCGGGTCCACTTCCACCGAAGACAGTCTGTTAACCCAGGCATTATTGACCGAGCTGTCTTCGCTCTGTCGGGTCGAAGTCGAAGAGAATCTGGCACTGATCGCGCTGGTTGGTAATAACCTGTCGCAGGCTCGCGGTGTAGGTAAAGAGGTATTCGGCGTACTGGAACCTTTTAATCTGCGCCTGATCTGCTACGGTGCCAGCAGTTATAACCTCTGCTTTCTGGTGCCTGGCAACGATGCGGAACAAGTTGTACAAGCCTTGCACCGTAACCTTTTCGAATAGCGAGACTGTTTTCTGCCCGCAGTCAGCAGAGGCAGCGGGCAGAAAATGTTAATCGCTTTCACCGGGTTTTGCGCCGGACTACACATTGTGGCTCCCGTTATCGGAGCATAAATGTGATAGTTATCACTGCCGGCCTGCGCAGACCGGTGAGAAAACCAAATGGTGCTATCATCTTGCTCGCGCGTTTTCCCGTTCCGATAGCGCGCCGATAAAAACCACTATACAAAAACTGAAAACAGGACAGGCTATGCTCGCCAACATCACCAGGCTGTTTCCGCTATGGGCAGTCTTACTCTCTGCTGCCGCATACTATTCACCCGCTACATTCATGCCAATCGGCACCTCCGTCACCTGGCTACTGATGCTGATTATGTTTGCGATGGGCGTCACCCTAAGCCTGGATGATTTTAAACGGGTAATGGTGCGCCCGGCGCCGGTTATTGCGGGCACGTTTCTGCATTATCTGGTGATGCCGCTGGCAGCATGGGCACTGACTAAACTCTTTGCTATGCCGGCCGATCTGGCTGCCGGGATGATTCTGGTCGGCAGTGTGGCAAGCGGAACTGCCTCAAACGTCATGATCTATCTGGCAAAAGGCGATGTTGCGTTATCGGTTACCATCTCATCGGTATCAGCGCTGGTTGGTGTCATTGCCACACCCCTGCTAACGCGCCTGTATGTTGATACCCATATCCAGGTTGATGTGGCCGGCATGCTAATCAGCATTATTCAAATTGTGGTCGTCCCCATCGGACTGGGGCTGATTATTCATCACAGCCTCAAATCAGTTGTAAAACGGGTAGAGCCTTATCTGCCGGCATTTTCAATGATATGTATCCTGTTGATCATCAGTGCGGTAGTTGCTGGCAGCCAGAAATTTATTGGCTCAGTCGGACTGGTGGTCATTGCCGCAGTGATCCTGCACAACGCCATCGGCCTGCTGGGCGGCTACTGGGGGGGCAAACTGTTTGGTTTTGATGAGTCAACCTGCCGGACACTGGCGCTGGAAGTCGGTATGCAAAATTCAGGACTGGCCGCTACGCTGGGAAAAATATATTTCTCACCGCTGGCGGCGCTGCCCGGCGCACTGTTCTCTGTATGGCATAATCTTTCCGGATCGCTGCTGGCAGGCTACTGGTCTGGGAAAGCCACAACGAAAAAATAGCCACAGTATCCGGTTGTGCTGACATCATACTAAGCGCCAGGGCAACGCTGTTTTAGCCACAATATCAATCAGCTTGCCGGCACTTTTCGTTAGCCGTAAAAAAGGATGTAAGCACATACTTACATAGATCGCGTTGAAGTAACTGAGAATAACAGCCTATATCCGGCTTTTGTCGGTCAGTGCCAATCCCGATTCCTGAGCGGACAGGATGCCAGTCAGTAAAGGGAGCAACACCGCCCTCTTTACTCATCATGAAAGGGTAATGATCATGGGCAAGTTACCCGCCGCCGTCTTTTTCAGCGTGCTGAAAATGACGGCGAAAAAGACATTGCCGGTCCTGGCCTGATAACATCAGCAATACAATAATAAAAAGGCTGTATCTCTGCCACAAAATGAAAGTAATTACTCACTTTCTTAAGTGCCGGTACATGATAAGCCAGACCAGACGGGCGATGATTACCCGTCCGGTTCCCCGTAATCCGCTCCCATACATGCGCCCGGACCTTATCTGCTATCGCGCAAGCGTGATGGTCACGACACAAGCTATCATCCACCCACGGTGGATATTGCCCGGCCAGCATGCAAATGCAACAAGATGGCCGCCAGTCATATAGAGGTACGATATTTCGATGTTAGTACTTACTTCTATGATAGACAGCTTGCTGTATGAAAAAGCCAATAGGCGAATGCCAGTATTTTCGCTTATTGCCAGCCGCGTTTACGGCTCAGGGGCAGGGAAACAATATCTGCCGGCCTCTCATCGGACCAGTTAACCATTGATTGCAATTCCTGTCGACTAAACGAAAATGATTTCCATCTGATGAAAATACGGAGATGCACTATGGCCTCATCTATGCCCGCCAAACGCGGCAAAAAACCGCGCTCGGCGCCACAGGCACAGCAACAAACAGGACAGGTCCAATCCCTGACCCGCGGCCTGATGCTACTGGAATTTATTGCTGAAGCACAGAGCAGCATAGCCCTGACGGAACTGGCACAGCAGGCAGGCCTGCCCAATTCAACCACCCATCGCCTACTAATGACTATGCAGCAGATGGGATTTGTTCGTCAGGTGGGTGACCTCGGGCTGTGGACCATTGGCGCCCATGCCTTTGTCATCGGCAGCAGTTTTCTGCAGAGCCGCAATTTACTGGCAATGGTACATCCGATGCTGCGTAAGCTGATGGAGGACTCCGGTGAAACGGTCAATCTGGCAGTGCTGGATTACAGTGACCACCAGGCCGTGATCATTGACCAGGTTCAGTGTACCCAGCTGATGCGAATGTCAGCGCCAATTGGGGGCAAGCTGCCAATGCACGCATCCGGCGCAGGCAAAGCCTTTTTAGCCAATCTGAGTGAAGAGAAAGTAGCCACCCTGCTTCATCAGCGTGGCCTGCACCACTACACGCCGCATACGCTGACTTCACCACAAAACCTGAAAGCAGATCTGGCGCTGGCCCGCCGCAGCGGTTTTGCCTTAGATGATGAAGAACACGCCCTTGGCCTGCGCTGTGTCGCAGCATGTATTTATGACGAGCATCGCGAACCTTACGCGGCAATATCCATCTCCGGGCCGATTTCACGGATTACTGATGATCGTATCACCGAGCTTGGCGCGCTGGTTATCCGGGCGGCAAAAGAAATCACCCGCGAATATGGCGGCGGGAATTAAACCCGTTGCTTTCTGGTCCGGCTACAACGCCCTGAGCAGACAGGTAAGACAGGCATCCAAAAAGATAAAAATTCGCAGGGCCCCCCTGTTCAATGGCCTTTGCCTGCGAATCATCACTGAAACTCACACAACCAGCGTGCTTATTACTTTATAAATAAAGCGCGTAAACCATATATTATATCCTTATACAAAATACAAAAGAAATTTGGTGATGCCTCTAATTGGTTGAATCTGATGTATAATGCGGGCTTTTGAGGTTCTCTTATGGCCAGCGTTAACGTTCATTGTCCCCGTTGTCAGTCTGTTCAGGTTTACCGCCATGGTCAGAACCCTAAAGGCTATGACAGATTTCGCTGCCGTGACTGCCACCGCGTGTTTCAACTCACTTACGCTTA
>NZ_MOMB01000019.1 GCF_002752165.1 Erwinia sp. OLFS4 | reverse complement strand
TCTGAGCCATGATCAAACTCTTCAATTTAAAAGTGTCTGATGCTCAAAGAATTAAACTCTCCGTCCGGTATTTAAACCCGACGGTTACGTAATGAATTTACGCGTTCACTCTTCAAGACTTGATACTGCAAATAGTTTTGCCATATCAATCCTGCGAGTGCCCACACAGATTGTCTGATAAATTGTTAAAGAGCGCTGCGACCGGCATTACGCCTGCTGTCGCGAGGTGGCGTATATTACGCTTTCCTCCTGCAGAGTCAATTCATTTTTCTGAATTTTTCTCTGCTCCCCGTTAGTGCCGGGCCTGACCTGCACGCGTTGCCGCCGTGCCCTGTCAGTGGAGGCGCATTATAGGGCGCACGATTAATTGCACAAGCCCTTTTTCTGATCTTTTTTATCGCTCGCTGAAGTTTCGTTCACTAACCTGTATTTCCGCAGGAAATAAAAATACCGGGCCTGGTGGTATAACAGTTGATCCTGAGGTGCATTATGGGCCAGGCTCTAATCATCGCAAAAAGAGAGAGGGTTCTATGTCTGTTGTTTTACGCACATTTCATGGCAAGACACCATCGACAGGCCAACGCGTGATGATCGACGCAAGTAGCGTGATTATTGGTGATGTCACCATCGCAGACGACGTCAGTATCTGGCCACTAGTGGCTATCCGTGGAGATGTTAATTACATCACTATTGGTACCCGAACCAATATTCAGGACGGCAGCGTATTACATGTCACCCATCAGTCTGCGGCCAATCCGGCAGGCAATCCTTTAATCATTGGTGCCGAAGTCACCGTCGGGCACAAAGTCATGTTGCACGGCTGCACCATTAAGGATCGGGTGTTAATCGGAATGGGGTCAATCATACTGGATGGCGCAGTAATTGAAGAGGAGGTGATGATTGGCGCCGGTAGTCTGGTACCACCGGGAAAACGTCTGGTGAGTGGTTTTCTTTATCTTGGTAGTCCGGTACGTCAATTCCGCCCCTTAAGCGAAGCGGAAATAGAGGGATTGCGATACTCAGCTGATAATTACGTTAAATGGAAAGATGACTATCTTCATCAGAAGAGCCATACCCAGCCCTGATCATCTTCAACCCCATTGCGTATGGCATCGCCAGCTTCATCCTCAAGGTCCCAGCGATGTTGCTGAAAAATCGCTAGCGGGGAGATATGCTGGCCGTAACGGACAGTCAAAGATCCGGCGGAAATGGCACAGGTTAGCTGTAAACCGTTTACCAGAGCAATAAAACAAACGGCCTGCTGCTCGCCGTTCCACCATTCTCTTTCCGGAAACTGTATCGCCTGGTTCATAATGATAATTCAGATTTCAGACTGGCTATGACCGGCGTGATATCCGGCATGGCGCCATGCCAGAGATAAAATGAATGGGCAGCCTGTCCAACCAGCATTCCTAATCCATCAACAAGATATTGTGCGTTTTGCTGCTGACACCAGTTAAGAAATGGCGTCGGGTTCTGACTATAAAACATATCGTAACAGCGTGTCTGACGCTGAATAACAGAAGCGGGGATCGCCGGAATATCTCCGTGCACGCTGCTGGATGTAGCGTTAATAATCAGATCAAACTGTCGATTGGCCAGTGCAGATCCATCACACTGCGTTATATCACCATACTGCTGAAACAGCCGGACAAGCTGTTCGGCACGCACCTGCGTCCGGTTAGTAATAACAATACGCACACCATGCTGAAGTAACGGCAGAATAACCCCCCGGGCAGCACCGCCGGCACCGAGCAGTAGGACGTTATTTCCTGGTTGGATCATATCCAGACGCTGGAGATCGGTCAGCAGTCCGATACCATCGGTGTTATCTCCCAGTAACGATCCATTTGGTTCACGCTTGAGCGTATTCACCGCCCCAGCGAGGGAGGCGCGTTCAGTCAGACAATTTGCCAGCTGACAGGCTTCCAGTTTAAAAGGCATGGTGACATTCGCCCCCTGTCCGCCGGTAGTAAAAAAAGTCTCAACGGCATCAGCGAATCGATCGTGAGCCACCAGCATACGGCCGTAGGTATGGGCAATCCCGGTCTGACTGGCAAACAACTGATGGATACGTGGTGACAAGCTATGTTTAATCGGGTTACCAAAAACCACATAAGATTGTTCTGGCATTCTGGCCTTATCCTTGTCTGATTTGCTTGCCGGTTAACACATCACGAATTTCAGAAGGATTAGCACGCCCGCCGGTTTGTCCAGCCAGCACCGGGAAGTCAGCACCAAATTGAGCCTGAACTTCTTGCACACTGCGACAGGGAGCCTGACCGCTGAGATTCGCACTGGTTGAAACCAGCGGTTTGCCAAATTCACGGCATAACGTTTTAACTAACGGATGAGCCGTCACGCGTACCGCCAGAGAGTCAAAGCGCCCGGTTAGCCAGCGCGGTGTATCAGCGCATGCAGGTAAGATCCAGGTAACAGGGCCAGGCCAGCTGGCGAACATGCGTTCTTTCTGCACAGCAGATAACGCCTGAACAGCGACATAGCGTTCCAGCTGAGCAAAAGTGTCTGCAATCAGGATTAGTCCTTTTTCTGGCAGGCGCTGTTTCAATGCCAGCAGTTTCATTACCGCCAGTTCACTGTCTGGATTGCAGCCCAAACCAAACACGGCTTCCGTTGGATAGGCGATAACACCTTCGTTATACAACACATCAAGACAGCGGATAAAATTGTCATTATTCTTTAGATTCACTGGTTTTTCCTGAATCAACGGGCTTGCCACAGGTTTTGCTGGCACAAAACAATCTGGCACCACGGGAATTTTTCTTCTCAATTAACAGCGGAAAATGACAGCAGGTGCACTGACCTTCTTTCGGGGTAAAATTCACGGCAAACTGGCAATCAGGATAACGATCGCAGGCATGAAAGGTTTTGCCATAACGCGAGCGGCGCTGTACTAATTTACCCTGCTGACATTGCGGGCAGCAAATTGAAGTCTCATCGGGCCGGTCAATAGTTTCAGTATGCCCGCATTGCGGATACTCACTACACGCGATAAACATACCGTAGCGCCCCTGGCGTAAGGCAAGCGCAGCATGGCATAACGGACACTGCTGCCCTTCAAGTACCTTAACGATATGCCCATCCGCCTGCGGTTTTAATGGCCGGATATAGTCACACTGAGGATAGTGAGAACATCCCAGAAAAGCACCGTGCTTTCCGGAACGGATAACCAGCTCTGCCCCACACCGGGGGCAGAGTTCATTTTTGGGCGCGCCGAACAGCGCTGTTTTACTCATAATTCATTGCACGAGCGAGCTTATCTCAGTGCATCATTCCTTCATTGGCGTCGAAAAGAAGCTCTTCCATCTGTTGATACGCGTTTTCGCATCCGGGGATGTTAAACAATACCATCAGCACAACCCATTTAAGGTCTTCCAGATCGAATTCAAGAGTATCGAGCGCCATAACACGTTCAATAACCATTTCGCGCGTGTCCATATTCAGTACCTGAATCTGCTCCAGGAACAGAATAAAACCGCGGCAATCGGCATCAAGGCGCTGACTCTCTTCCTCGGTGTATATGCGCATTGACAGCGGGTCAGTTGCCAGCTGAATCGGTGCGGCGAGGCCGTCCTGATAGTCTGCCAGTTTTTCCAACCAGTTCAACGCATTATAGATATCTTCACGATGAAAACCTGCGTCGGTCAAATCATCAGTCAACTTATCCTGATCCACTCGCATTTCTGCTTCGTTGTGGATATATGTTTCAAATAAGTACATTAGTACGTCGAACATGGCTTGCCCTCCTCAATCGGACATAGCCGCCGGGTACAGCTGCGATCCATCCTGCTAACTCCAACTCAAGCAGCTTAGCTACGATGGCTGGCACAGGTTGGCCGGCACGTTCAGCGACGACGTCAACAGGTGTAACCTCATCTCCTACGTTAGCCAACACATCAACAAATGGCAATGGCACAGTGGCATCATCTGATGAAAATAATCTGTTTTCTGGAATATCTGGCAACCAGTTCAAATTACTATTGAGCTGTTCAAGAATATTATTGGGGTGAGCAACCAGTAATGCTCCTTGTTGAATTAATGCATGAGTGCCTTCACTGGCCGGGTTTCCTAACGCACCCGGCAGCGCAAAAACCTCCCGGTTCTGCTCAAGGGCATGATGTGCCGTAATTAAAGAGCCGCTACGCAAAGACGCCTCCACCACCAAAACACCGAGGCTCAAACCGCTGATAATCCGATTACGTCGCGGAAAATGCCAGCTGAGCGGGGGTGCATGCAACGGGCTTTCAGAAACTAACGCCCCTCCCTGACTAATAATGTCATTTGCCAGAGCAAGATGTCGTCGCGGATAGCAGCGTAGCAGCCCACTTCCCAGCACCGCAATGGTTTTTCCCCCCACCTCTATCGCGCTGCGATGAGCAATACCATCGATACCTAACGCCAGCCCGCTGGTCAGGGTCAATCCGCTCAGCGCCAGTGCCTGGCAAAAGAGTGTTCCCCATTGCTGGCCATATACTGATGCTTGCCGGCTTCCGACTACCGCAAGCTGAGGAGCCTGCAATGCCGCGACAGCCCCCTGTACATAGAGCATTGCCGGCGGGTTAGCAATCTGGGCCAGCAAGGGAGGATAATCCGTCGCTCCCCAGGTGATTAAATGGTGATCCGGCTGGGACAACCAGTGAAGCGTCTCCGTGATTTCACGCTCTTCAGTCAGCCAGAAAAGACGCTGCTGCAGACGGCTAAGACCCGCTTCCTGCAAATCAGCCTGTTGCAGGATGCGACACTGACTAAGATGTTTAACAATAGCCAGGCGCTGTGGCGGCGTCAGACCAGTAACATGTTGCAGCCTGAGCCAGATGGCAGTGGTTAACATTATCTTATCCCTGATACTCGGGTGCTCCCGTTCCCGTCGCAATGCTGTCAATCAGGCCACGAAATGTCTACAATAAAAAGAACGTATTTTCTCTCTTAGAACACAGCTCTGGAAAATTATGTCCGTTTTGCAGGTTTTACACTATCCGGATGACCGGCTACGCACCGTTGCCAAACCGGTAAAAACAGTTGATGCCACCATTCAGCGTATCGTCGATGATATGTTTGAAACTATGTACAATGAAGAAGGTATCGGCCTGGCGGCTACCCAGGTAGATATTCATCAACGCATTATTGTTATTGACGTTTCAGAAGATCGAAACGATCGCCTGGTTTTGATCAATCCGGAACTGCTGGAAAAAAGTGGTGAAACGGGCATCGAAGAAGGCTGTCTTTCCATCCCAGGCTACCGCGCACTGGTGCCACGAGCAGAAAAAGTTAAAGTGCGCGCGCTTGATCGTGAAGGCAATCACTACGAACTGGCAGCCGATGGTTTACTGGCAATTTGCATTCAGCATGAAATGGATCATCTGATGGGCAAGCTTTTCATTGACTATCTCTCGCCGCTGAAACGTCAGCGTGTAAGGCAGAAGCTGGAAAAAGCCCAGCGCCAGAATACGCGCGCTTAATCACTGACCATCGGGTAATCACCAAACGTGTCTGAATCATTAAATATCATTTTCGCCGGCACCCCTGACTTTGCGGCGCGCCATCTGTCCGCCCTGTTGGCTTCAGCGCATAACGTTGTTGGCGTTTTTACCCAACCGGATCGCCCGGCAGGACGGGGCAAGCAGCTAATGGCCAGCCCGGTAAAAAAACTGGCCGAAAGTGCCGGTGTTCCGGTTTTTCAACCTAAATCGTTGCGTCAGGAAGCCAATCAACAATTAATCGCCGCTTTGCAGGCCGATCTGATGGTTGTCGTTGCGTACGGCCTGATTCTGCCGCAAACCGTGCTGACAATGCCACGCTTAGGCTGCATTAACGTACACGGTTCGCTGCTACCTCGCTGGCGTGGCGCGGCGCCAATACAACGTGCGCTCTGGGCCGGAGATGCGGAAACCGGCATTACCATTATGCAAATGGATGCCGGTCTGGATACTGGCGAAATGCTGTTTAAGCTGAGCTGTCCCATTGAAGCCGATGACACCAGCGCCAGTTTATATGACAAACTTGCCATGCTGGGGCCACAGGCGTTGCTGACCACCATTAACCAGCTGGCAACAGGAAGCAGCGTGGCGGAAAAACAAAACGGCAGTCAGGCAAATTACGCTGAAAAGCTGACAAAAGAAGAAGCCCGGCTCAACTGGTCACTGTCAGCACCCCAGCTGGAAAGGTGTATTCGCGCATTTAACCCCTGGCCGGTGAGTTATCTTTTAACCGATGAGGTATCCGTCAAAGTCTGGCAGGCCAGCGTGTTGCCCGCCGTTGCGCAAAGTCAGCCGGGGCAGATTCTGCAAGCAGATAAAAAGGGTATTCAGGTTGCCACTGCCGAGGGCGTACTTAATCTGGAAGTGCTACAACCCCCAGGGAAAAAAGCAATGCCGGCGCAAGACCTGTTAAACTCTCGCCGCGAATGGTTTCTGCCTGGCCACACACTGGCCTGATCAACAAACCCGGCCATTGCCGGGTTTTTAACTTAAGACCTGCTATGAAAATTAAAAACAATGTGCGCAGTCTGGCTGCCGGAGCGCTGGAACGCGTGGTGGATAAGGGCGAATCCCTCAGCACAATTCTGCCCGTATTACAGACGGCACTGAATGAAAAAGACAGCGCACTGTTACAGGAAATCTGCTTTGGCGTTCTGCGCACATTACCGCGTCTGGAAGCCCTGGCAGACCAGCTGATGGATCGCCCGTTGAAAGGAAAACTGCGTTCTCTTCATTTCCTGATCATGGTAGGTCTGTATCAGTTACTGGCGATGCGCATTCCGCCTCATGCGGCGCTTGCCGAAACGGTTGAAGGCGCTGTGGCACTGAAAAAACCGCAGATGAAAGGGTTAATTAATGGCGTACTGCGCCAGTTTCAGCGCCGTCATCAAGCGCTCACGGCAGCACTTGATGACGCCAGCGTAAATTACCTCCATCCCGCCTGGTTGCTGCAGCGGCTGCAACATGCCTGGCCGGATAACTGGCAGCAAATCGTTGAAGCCAATAACCAACGCCCACCAATGTGGCTACGGGTTAACCGCCGCTATCATTCGCGCGATGGCTGGCTGGCATTGTTGCAGGCAGAAGGAAAGGATGCGTTTCCCCATGCCAGTGAACCTGATGCGCTTCGCCTGGAAACGCCTTGTGCAGTCAGCACACTGCCCGGCTTTGCACAAGGCTGGGTTAGCGTGCAGGATGTTTCTGCACAGGGATGTATCCGCCTGCTTGAACCGCAGCAGGGAGAAACCATTCTCGACCTTTGTGCGGCGCCCGGCGGCAAAACCACCCATATACTGGAAGCGGCAGAGACGGCCAGCGTCACGGCGGTGGATATAGATGCCCAGCGACTGACAAAAATAACGGAAAACCTGACGCGGCTGGGTATGCAGGCGCAAGTTATTCAGGGTGATGGCCGTACACCATCCAGCTGGTGTGGCACAACACAATTTGATCGTATTCTGGTCGATGCGCCCTGCTCTGCCACCGGAGTAATACGTCGCCATCCGGATATCAAATGGTTACGTCGCGAGCAGGATATTAATGAGCTGGCCATGCTGCAATCAGCGATCCTGGACGCCATCTGGCCGCATCTTAAGCCAGACGGTACGCTACTCTATGCCACCTGCTCGGTGCTACCGGAAGAGAATCAGCAGCAAATTGCGGGCTTTCTTTCCCGCCATCATGATGCGCAGCTGACGGAAACCGGTAGCCCACAGCAGCCAGGATTACAGGTATTCCCCACCGCCGATGGCGGCGATGGTTTCTTCTACGCTAAATTGGTAAAACGTTAATTCAGCATATCTGGCAGGCTAAAGGGCTATGAAAATAATTATCTTAGGTGCAGGCCAGGTTGGCGGCACACTGGCAGAAAACCTTGTGGGTGAAAATAACGACATTACCGTCGTGGACTCCAATCCCCTGCGGTTGCGCCAATTACAGGATAAATTTGACTTACGCGTTGTCGTTGGCCCGGGATCGCATCCGAGAACATTACGCGAAGCAGGCGCGAGTGATGCCGATATGCTGGTTGCCGTCACCAGCTCAGATGAAACCAACATGATAGCCTGTCAAATCGCTTATTCCCTTTTTAACACCCCCAATCGGATTGCCCGCATTCGTGCGCCGGAATACATTCGTGACGCCGATAAATTATTTATTCCTGAAGCGATCCCAATCGATCATCTTATTTCACCTGAACAGTTAGTGATCGATAATATTTACCGCCTTATTGAATATCCCGGCGCGTTGCAGGTGGTAAATTTTGCCGAAGGGAAAGTGAGTCTGGCAGTGGTAAAAGCCTACTACGGCGGGCCGCTGGTCGGTAATGCGCTTTCTGTCATGCGCGACCATATGCCACATATCGATACCCGGGTCGCCGCGATTTTCCGTCACGACCGGCCAATCCGGCCACAGGGTTCAACCATTGTTGAGGCCGGTGACGAGGTATTTTTTATCGCCGCAAGCCAGCATATTCGTGCGGTAATGAGTGAATACCAGCGACTGGAAAAACCTTATAAGCGGATTATGATTGTCGGTGGTGGCAATATTGGTTTTGGTCTGGCGCAAAAACTAGAGAAACAATACAGCGTTAAGCTGATTGAGCGCGACCAACAGCGCGCTGCCGACCTTGCAGAGCAGTTGCAGAACACCGTGGTATTTTATGGTGACGCGTCTGACCAGGAATTACTGGTTGAAGAGCATATTGATCAGGTAGATCTGTTTATTGCTATCACCAATGATGACGAAGCCAATATTATGTCGGCAATGCTGGCAAAACGCATGGGTGCGAAAAAAGTCATGGTACTTATCCAGCGGCGCGCTTATGTGGATTTAGTACAGGGCAGCGTTATTGATATTGCTATTTCGCCGCAACAGGCAACCATTTCAGCACTGCTCAGCCATGTGCGTAAGGCAGATATTGTCGGCGTCTCGTCATTACGTCGCGGCGTTGCAGAAGCCATTGAAGCAATAGCTCACGGTGATGAATCTACCTCCCGGGTAGTTGGCCGGTTAATTGATGAAATTAAACTTCCGCCGGGTACTATTATTGGCGCGGTGGTCCGGGGTAATGAAGTAATTATTGCTAACGATAATCTGCGTATTGAGCAAGGCGATCACGTCATTATGTTTCTGACCGATAAGAAATTTGTTCCCGATGTCGAGCGGTTGTTCCAGCCCAGTCCTTTTTTCCTGTAACAACCATTAACTTACAGGTATTACTCACTTTATTAACAATCGTGTGGAAAAAGTTCAGCGGTTTGTTAGACTTTAAAGCTGGAATAGAACGGGAGATAACAATGAGCTTTTTCAAAGAGTTTCGCGATTTCGCGATGCGTGGCAACGTTGTCGATCTGGCGGTCGGTGTTATTATTGGTGCCGCTTTCGGTAAAATTGTTTCATCGCTGGTGGCAAATATCATTATGCCGCCGTTAGGCTTGCTAATCGGCGGGGTGGACTTTAAACAGTTCAGCCTGGTATTACGCCCGGCTCAGGGTGCAACGCCTGCCGTGGTAATGGAGTATGGCATTTTTCTGCAAACCATTTTTGATTTTGCCATCATCGCTTTCGCTATCTTTATTGCGATCAAGTTGATGAATAAACTCTATCAGAAAAAAGAAGTGGAAAAACCGGCTCCTGCGCCGAGTGCAGAAGAAGTATTACTCAGCGAAATTCGCGACCTGCTTAAGCAACAAAACAGCAAAATCTGATAAAACCGCCGCAAGGCGGTTTTTTTAAGCAATGAAACCGTCAGCCCGCAGGGTTACAACAACGGATTATGTCGCGCAAGACCGGCAAGGACGGCTGACCTGAGGGCAGTGGTAAAGCGGTCTTTACCGCTGCCCTCAGAAAAACCTTTCCGTGCATGTTTATCTTTGCGCCGGTAGCTACCTTTACCTTTCTGATTCACTTCAACGCGCTGACGAAACAAAGGATCATGTAATAGCGCATGCAGTGCATTATCACTGACCTTACCTTTCTTATGCTGATATTCAGCCATAAACTTCTCCGGATAACGGGCGTGCAGCCGGTATGACTGACGCAAAAATTTACTGTGATGAGACAACGTTGTGCCGGGCACCACGCTCCAGAGCTTCAAGAATTGAACAGGAGACGCTGCTATGTGCGGTACCACAACATAATGCGTGCAGATGCTGCAAAGAGTCCTGCATTTTTTGCAGTTCGCCAATCATATTTTGCACTTCCGCCAGGCGTGTCTGCACAATATCTTTTGATTCACGGCAGGTATGGTGCTCAGGGTCCACACGGATTGAAAGAAGTTCTTTTATCGCCTCAAGCGTAAAACCCAGCTGACGCGCATAGCGAATAAACTTCAGCCGCTGCAAGTCGTTATCGCTGTACAGTCGAAAACCGCCTTCAGTGCGTACTTCGTGATCCATCATGCCCTGTTTTTCATAAAAGCGAACCGTGTCAGGTGTGACATCGGCCTGCTTAGCCAGTTGGCCTATACGGTACATTAGTTCTCCTTGCTATCAAAACGATGACGTAACGGCTGGCCATAGTCACCACGCAGGAAATCGGTATTCAACCCAGCCTGCTGTAATTTTAGTTCCAGCAGGCGCAAACGGCGTAACGATCCGGCATAAGCCTGATCCGCTGGGTCCAGCGTACGTAACAGCGTACTGAGTTCAACGGCCTCTTTTTGCATCTGCAGTTCGGGCGGCAGAAAACCGGCATTTTTCAGAATACGATACGCTACGCGCAGCGTTTCCGGCACCTGACTGTCATCATCCAGTTCAAGGGGGCGCCCAGCGCCGGGTAAATCATCAAATTCACCTTTGCGCTGCGCATCGATAATGTGTTGTTCAGCCAGACGGTCGATAAACCACATGTCAAAAATCCCCTTGCACATTGATCAGGAGACGTACTGCCTTAGCAGGAAAAAATAGCAGACAGAAAAAAACCGGGCAAGGCCCGGTTTTTTTTACGCCGTTACAGTACAGATTACTCTGCAGCCGCTTCAGCCTGAGCTTCTGGACGATCAACCAGCTCGATGTAAGCCATCGGCGCATTGTCACCAGCGCGGAAACCACACTTCAGAATACGAGTGTAACCACCGGCACGGCTCGCGAAACGCGGGCCCAGCTCATTAAACAGTTTTGCCACGATCTCGTTATCACGAGTACGGGCGAATGCCAGACGACGATTAGCAACGCTGTCGGTCTTGGCAAGAGTAATCAGCGGTTCAACTACGCGACGCAGCTCTTTCGCTTTAGGCAGTGTCGTCTTGATGATCTCATGACGAACCAGAGAACCTGCCATGTTACGGAACATAGCCTGGCGATGGCTGCTGTTGCGGTTCAGTTGACGACCACTCTTACGATGGCGCATGACCTTATCCTTCTCAGTGGAACCTTAACCTGCGATCCGGTTATTCATCAGCAATGCTTGCCGGTGGCCAGTTCTCAAGGCGCATGCCGAGAGACAAACCACGTGAGGCCAGCACGTCTTTAATCTCAGTGAGAGATTTTTTACCAAGGTTAGGCGTTTTAAGCAGCTCAACCTCGGTACGCTGTACCAGATCACCGATGTAGTGGATAGCTTCTGCCTTGAGGCAGTTAGCAGAGCGGACAGTCAATTCCAGATCGTCAACAGGGCGCAGCAGAATCGGATCGAATTCTGGTTTCTCTTCTTTGACTTCCGGCTGACGTACATCACGTAAATCAACGAAAGCTTCCAGTTGTTCTGCCAGGATGGTAGCCGCACGGCGGATCGCTTCTTCAGGATCCAGAGTGCCGTTGGTTTCCATTTCGATGACCAGCTTGTCCAGGTCGGTACGCTGTTCTACACGCGCAGCTTCAACATTGTAGGCAATACGCTCTACAGGGCTGTAGCAGGCGTCGACCAACAGACGACCGATTGGGCGCTCATCTTCTTCCGAATGAATTCGGGCAGAAGCCGGCACATAACCACGACCACGCTGCACTTTGATTCGCATGCTAATAGCTGCGTTATCATCGGTCAGGTGGCAGATCACATGCTGCGGTTTGACGATTTCGACATCACCATCATGGGTAATGTCGGCTGCAGTCACAGGGCCAATGCCAGATTTATTCAGGGTTAAAATAACTTCATCTTTACCCTGAACTTTCACCGCCAGCCCTTTCAGATTGAGCAGGATTTCCAGAATATCTTCTTGGACGCCTTCTTTGGTGCTGTACTCGTGCAGTACACCATCAATCTCAACCTCGGTCACCGCGCAACCCGGCATTGATGAAAGCAGAATACGGCGCAGTGCGTTACCCAGAGTGTGGCCAAAACCACGCTCTAAAGGTTCAAGGGTCACCTTGGCGTGCGTCGAACTGACTTGCTCGATATCTACCAGGCGCGGTTTTAGAAACTCTGTCACAGAACCCTGCATTGTGTCCTCTCTTTGGTACTAAGCTTTACTTGGAGTAAAGCTCGACGATCAGGTGTTCGTTAATGTCCGCAGACAGATCGGTACGTTCAGGAATACGTTTGAACACACCTTCCATCTTAGTTGCATCAACTTCCAGCCAGGTTGGCTTTTCACGCTGTTCAGCCAGCTCCAGAGCGGCTTTCACGCGAGACTGCTTTTTGGCTTTCTCGCGGATGCTAACAACGTCATTCGGAGATACCTGATAAGAAGCGATGTTAACAACGCGGCCGTTTACCATCACAGACTTATGGCTGACCAGCTGACGTGCTTCCGCACGCGTGGCGCCGAAGCCCATACGATAAACTACGTTATCCAGACGACCTTCCAGCAGAGCCAACAGGTTTTCACCGGTGTTGCCTTTCAGACGTGCTGCTTCTTTGTAATAGTTACGGAACTGACGCTCAAGAATGCCGTACATACGACGTACTTTCTGCTTTTCACGTAACTGGACGCCATAGTCAGACAGACGCGGTTTACGCGCACCGTGCTGGCCAGGAGCCTGTTCAATCTTACACTTGGAATCAATCGCGCGAACGCCAGACTTCAGGAACAGGTCTGTACCCTCGCGACGGCTCAGCTTGAGCTTAGGACCCAAATATCTTGCCATTTTCTTTCTCCAACTATCCTAAAAACGTACGTTAAACGCGACGTTTTTTCGGCGGACGACAACCGTTGTGAGGGATCGGAGTCACATCAGTAATATTCGTGATGCGGAAACCAGCGGCGTTCAGAGCGCGAATGGTTGATTCGCGGCCCGGACCCGGACCCTTAACCATAACTTCCAGATTCTTGATACCGTAATCTTTCACGGCTTCTGCGCAGCGCTCAGCGGCAACCTGTGCAGCGAACGGCGTAGATTTACGAGAACCACGGAAACCGGAACCACCGGCTGTTGCCCAACCCAGAGCGTTACCCTGACGATCGGTAATAGTAACGATGGTGTTGTTAAAAGAAGCATGGACATGAGCCACGCCGTCAGAGACTTGCTTTCTTACACGTTTACGTGCACGAACTGGTGCCTTTGCCATTATTCAATCACCCCGATTATTTCTTGATCGGTTTGCGCGGACCCTTACGGGTACGGGCGTTGGTCTTGGTGCGCTGACCGCGTACCGGCAGACCACGACGATGACGCAAACCACGATAGCAACCAAGGTCCATAAGACGCTTGATGCTCAGGGTGATTTCACGGCGCAGATCGCCTTCGACGACGAATTTGCCAACTGCGTCACGCAGCTGTTCAATCTGCTCTTCAGATAGCTCACTGATCTTAACATCTTCAGCAATTCCCGTTGCAGCACAAATGGCTTTAGAACGGGTTTTACCAACACCGTAGATCGAAGTTAATGCGATAACGGTATGTTTATGATCAGGAATGTTAATGCCTGCTATACGGGCCACTATGCACTCCTATTAGGTAAATATGCGCTCCATGCTGAAAAGCCCGTTTTCAGGATACTCAAATGGAAACGCATAGACATAAAAAAGATTGGCTGGCTAATCTAGCCAGCTCAACCCCACTTTGCAAGAAAAATATGCAATTAAATCAACCCTGGCGCTGTTTGTGCTTGGGCTCTGCACTGCAGATCACACGGACGACACCGTCGCGACGAATGATTTTGCAGTTACGGCATAATTTCTTGACGGAAGCACGAACTTTCATTTTTACTCTCCGTAACTTCTCAGGCCCCTGATTAGCCGCTATAGCCTTTCAGGTTTGCCTTCTTCAAAGCAGACTCATATTGACTGGACATCATCAGAGTTTGCACTTGAGCCATAAAGTCCATGATGACCACGACTACGATCAGCAGTGATGTACCGCCGAAGTAGAACGGAACTTTCATCGCATCACGCATGAACTCCGGGATCAGGCAGATAAAGGTAATGTAAAGCGCACCGACCAACGTCAGACGCGTCATCACTTTATCAATATACTTCGCCGTTTGCTCTCCCGGACGAATTCCTGGTACGAATGCACCGGACTTCTTCAGGTTATCCGCTGTTTCACGCGGGTTAAACACCAACGCCGTGTAGAAGAAACAGAAGAAAATGATTGCAGTCGCATAGAGTAACACATAAAGCGGCTGTCCCGGTTGTAAATATAATGAAATATCTGACAACCAGCTCCAACCAGCACCACTTCCGAACCAGGACGCGATAGTGGCAGGGAACAGAATAATACTGGAAGCGAAAATTGCCGGGATAACCCCTGCCATATTCACTTTCAGTGGCAAATGTGTGCTCTGTGCTGCATAGACCCGACGTCCTTGTTGACGTTTCGCATAGTTCACGACGATACGGCGCTGGCCACGCTCAACGAAAATAACGAAGTAAGTCACTGCAAATACGAGCGCTGCAACCAATACCAGGAGAAGGAAGTGCAGGTCGCCTTGCCGTGCTTGCTCGATGGTATGGCCAATGGCCGGCGGCAAACCCGCAACAATACCAGCGAAGATAATGATTGAGATACCGTTTCCGATACCACGCTCAGTAATCTGTTCACCCAGCCACATCAGGAACATGGTTCCGGTGACCAGGCTGACAACAGCAGTAAAGTAGAATGCAAAGCCCGGATGAATCACCAGGCCCTGCATTCCCGGCATATTCGGCAAACCGGTAGCAATACCGATCGACTGAAATACCGCCAGTACCAGCGTGCCGTAGCGGGTATACTGACTAATCTTACGACGGCCAGCCTCCCCTTCTTTCTTAATCTCCGCTAACGCCGGGTGAACCACCGTTAGCAGCTGGATAATAATAGAGGCCGAAATATACGGCATAATACCCAGCGCGAAGATTGAAGCACGGCTGAGTGCACCACCAGAGAACATGTTAAACATTTCAATGATGGTGCCCCGCTGTTGTTCAAGCAGTTTGGCAAGGACAGTGGCATCGATACCAGGGATCGGAATAAAAGAGCCAATGCGGAATACAATCAGCGCCCCGATTACAAACAGCAGTCTGCGTTTCAGTTCGCCTAACCCACCTTTGGCACTTTGAAAATCTAATCCCGGTTGCTTAGCCATCTGCTACTTATTCCTCGATTTTACCGCCAGCAGCTTCGATTGCAGCACGAGCGCCTTTAGTCACACGCAAGCCACGAACGGTTACCGGTGCTTTAACTTCACCAGACAGGATCACTTTCGCGAACTCAATCTGAATACCGATTACGTTTGCTGCTTTCAGCGTGTTCAGGTCAACGATATCGCCATCTACTTTCGCCAGGTCAGACAGGCGCACTTCTGCGGTCACTGCTGCTTTACGAGAAGTAAAACCGAATTTCGGCAGACGACGATACAATGGCATCTGACCACCTTCAAACCCACGACGCACGCCACCGCCAGAACGAGATTTCTGACCTTTGTGACCACGACCGCCGGTTTTACCGAGGCCAGAACCAATACCGCGACCCACACGCTTAGGCGCGTGCTTAGAGCCTTCGGCTGGAGACAGAGTATTTAAACGCATCTGTTACTCCTCCACTTTAACCATGTAGTAAACCGCGTTGACCATGCCGCGAATAGCAGGAGTATCCTCGCGCTCTACAGTGTGGCCGATGCGACGCAGACCCAGGCCAAGCAGTGTTGCTTTATGCTTAGGCAGACGTCCGATCGCGCTGCGGGTTTGAGTGATTTTAATAGTCTTTGCCATGGTCATTACCCCAGAATTTCTTCAACGGATTTACCACGCTTGGCAGCGACCATTTCAGGAGATTTCATATTGGCCAGGCCATCGATAGTTGCACGAACCACGTTGATCGGGTTAGTGGAACCATAGGCTTTAGCCAGAACGTTATGAACTCCTGCAACTTCCATAACGGCGCGCATTGCACCACCGGCGATGATACCGGTACCTTCGGAAGCTGGCTGCATGAATACGCGAGACCCTGTGTGAACACCTTTAACCGGGTGCTGCAGAGTACCGCCAGTCAGCGCGACATTAATCATATTGCGACGAGCTTTTTCCATCGCTTTCTGGATGGCTGCCGGCACTTCACGCGCTTTGCCGTAACCAAAACCGATGCGACCATTACCATCGCCAACCACCGTTAATGCGGTGAAGGAGAAGATACGACCACCTTTTACAGTTTTAGATACACGGTTTACCGCGATCAGCTTTTCCTGCAGTTCCCCAGCTTGTTTCTCGATGTGTGCCATCTTTGACCTCTACCTTAGAACTGAAGGCCAGCTTCACGGGCAGCATCTGCCAGTGCCTGGACGCGACCATGATATTGGAAACCGGAACGGTCGAAAGAAACACCTTTAATGCCTTTTTCGATTGCACGCTCAGCAATTGCTTTACCCACAGCAATCGCGGCGTCTTTGTTGCCGGTGCTCTTCAGTTGTTCAGCGATAGCTTTTTCTACAGTAGAAGCAGCAACCAGAACTTCAGAACCGTTCGGTGCAATTACCTGGGCGTAAATATGACGCGGAGTACGATGTACTACCAGGCGAGTTGCACCAAGCTCTTTGAGCTTGCGACGTGCGCGGGTCGCACGACGGATACGAGCAGATTTCTTATCCATAGTGTTACCTTACTTCTTCTTAGCCTCTTTGGTACGCACGACTTCGTCGGCGTAACGAACACCCTTGCCTTTATAAGGCTCAGGACGACGGTAGGCACGCAGGTCAGCAGCAACCTGGCCGATCAGCTGTTTATCCGCACCTTTCAGCACGATTTCAGTCTGACTCGGACACTCTGCAGTGATCCCTGCGGGCAGCTGATGCTCAACAGGATGTGATAAACCCAGAGACAGGTTTACTGCACTTCCTTTGATCGCTGCACGATAACCTACACCAACCAGCTGCAGCTTCTTAGTGAAGCCTTCGGTAACACCGATTACCATACCGTTAAGCAGAGCACGTGCGGTTCCCGCCTGTGCCCAACCATCTGCATAACCTGCGCGCGGACCAAAGGTCAGTGCGTTGTCAGCATGCTTAACTTCTACGGCATCATTGATAGTACGAGTCAGCTCGCCGTTTTTACCTTTGATCGAAATAACCTGACCGTTGAGTTTTACCTCTACGCCGGCAGGAACAACGACCGGTGCTTTAGCAACACGAGACATTTTTTCCTCCGATTAAGCTACGTAGCAGATAATTTCGCCGCCAAGACCAGCATGGCGGGCTGCACGATCGGTCATAACACCTTTGGAGGTAGAAATTACAGCAATACCCAGACCAGCCATAACTTTTGGCAGCTCATCTTTTTTCTTATAGATGCGCAGGCCCGGACGGCTGACTCGCTGAATGCTTTCTACGACCGCCTTGCCCTGGAAATACTTTAGCGTAACTTCCAGTTCCGGCTTGATGTCGCCTTCGATTTTAAAATCTTCAATATAACCTTCTTCCTTCAGCACGTTGGCAATTGCCACTTTCAGCCTGGAGGAAGGCATGGTGACCGCAACTTTGTTCGCGGCCTGACCGTTACGGATACGGGTCAGCATATCCGCGATCGGATCTTGCATGCTCATCTGTCTTTACTCCCGTGATTCAATTGGTGACAATTACCAGCTAGCCTTTTTAAGACCCGGAATTTCACCGCGCATGGCGGCTTCACGGACCTTAATACGGCTCAACCCGAACTTCCGCAGGAAAGCATGCGGACGACCAGTTTGACGGCAGCGGTTACGCTGACGAGACGGGCTGGAATCACGCGGCAGAGTCTGCAGCTTCAGAACAGCATTCCAACGATCTTCATCAGAAGCGTTCACATCAGAAATGATAGCTTTCAGTTCAGCGCGTTTTGCGAAGAATTTGTCTGCTAATTTCACACGCTTGACTTCGCGTGCTTTCATGGATTGCTTAGCCATTTAGTAACCCTTACTTGCGGAACGGGAAGTCAAAGGCAGCCAACAGAGCACGGCCTTCATCGTCAGATTTCGCAGTAGTGGTAATGGTAATATCCAAACCACGAACGCGATCGACCTTGTCATAGTCGATTTCTGGGAAGATGATCTGCTCACGTACGCCCATGCTGTAGTTTCCACGGCCATCGAAAGACTTCGCAGAAAGACCACGAAAGTCACGAATACGCGGAACAGCGATAGAGATCAGACGCTCAAAGAACTCCCACATGCGTTCGCCACGCAGAGTTACTTTACAGCCGATCGGATAGCCCTGACGGATTTTGAAGCCTGCAACAGATTTGCGAGCTTTGGTGACCAGTGGTTTTTGACCGGAGATTGCTGCCAGGTCAGCTGCTGCATTGTCCAGCAGTTTCTTGTCAGCGATCGCTTCACCAACACCCATGTTCAGGGTGATCTTCTCGACCCGAGGGACTTGCATGACAGAAGCGTAGCCAAACTCTTTCATGAGTTTATTTACTACTTCGTCTTTGTAGTAATCATGCAGTTTCGCCATCGTACTACTCCAAATTACTTGATAGTTTCGCTGTTAGACTTGAAGAAACGGACTTTTTTACCGTCTTCGAATCTAAAGCCTACACGGTCAGCCTTGCCGGTTGCCGTATTGAAGAGCGCAACGTTAGAAACCTGAATTGCAGCTTCTTTTTCAACGATGCCACCCGGTTGATTCAGAGCCGGAACCGGCTTCTGGTGTTTCTTAACCAGGTTGATACCTTCAACAATGACCTTACCAGAAGACAGGACATTCTTAACTTTACCGCGCTTACCTTTATCTTTGCCGGTCAGCACGATAACTTCGTCGTTACGACGGATTTTCGCTGCCATTGTTCGCTCCTTAGAGTACTTCTGGTGCCAGAGAGATAATTTTCATGAACTTTTCGTTACGCAGTTCACGAGTTACCGGCCCAAAAATACGCGTTCCGATAGGCTGCTCGCTGTTATTGTTCAGAATAACGCATGCGTTACCATCGAAGCGAATGACAGAACCGTCCGGGCGACGAACACCCTTCCTGGTGCGCACCACTACCGCCTTCAGGACATCACCTTTCTTAACTTTACCGCGAGGAATTGCTTCCTTGATAGTAACTTTAATGATATCGCCGACGCCTGCGTAGCGACGGTGCGAGCCACCCAGAACCTTGATACACATTACGCTACGTGCACCGGAGTTGTCGGCCACGTCCAGCATAGTCTGTTCTTGGATCATTTTAGTGCTCCGCTAATGTCAACTACTACTTCGAGACCCAGAATCGGATCGTTTGAAATCCCCATAATTGAGGGCGCAGCATTATAACACCGCATCTCACAGATGGGTAGAAAAAATAAACGGCCCTTACAGGCCGTTTATCGCTTTTTTCGAGAAGTGGATTCCGTTACAGAACCGCTTTCTCAACAACACGCACCAGCGTCCATGATTTCGTCTTTGAAAGCGGACGGCATTCGCGGATTTCCACCACGTCGCCGGTTCCACATTCATTGTTTTCATCATGGATGTGCAGCTTGGTCGTACGTTTAATGAACTTACCGTAAATCGGATGCTTCACGAAACGTTCGATAGCAACAACAGCAGATTTCTGCATTTTGTCACTAACAACACGACCTTGCAGAGTACGGATTTTATCGGACATTACGCACCCGCCTTCTCAGTCAGTAAAGTCTTAACGCGTGCAACATCACGGCGAACTTGTTTCAGCAGATGGCTCTGCTGAAGCTGGCCAGATGATGCCTGCATGCGCAGGTTAAACTGCTCACGCAGCAGGTTAAGCAGCTCAGTGTTCAGCTCTTCAACGCTTTTTTCACGCAGCTCAGTTGCTTTCATTACATCACCGTCTTAGTTACAAAGGTGGTTTTGATAGGCAGTTTTGCTGCTGCCAGCTTGAATGCTTCACGGGCCAGCTCTTCCGGCACACCGTCCATTTCATACAGGACTTTACCAGGCTGAATCAGGGCAACCCAATATTCAACGTTACCCTTACCTTTACCCATACGCACTTCCAGCGGCTTCTCGGTAATCGGTTTGTCCGGGAATACACGGATCCAGATTTTACCTTGACGCTTAACTGCACGGGTCATAGCACGACGTGCTGCTTCGATCTGACGGGCAGTCAGACGACCACGGCCAACAGCTTTCAGACCGAAAGTACCGAAGCTAACATCCGTACCGGCAGCCAGACCGCGGTTACGGCCTTTGTGCACTTTACGGAATTTTGTACGCTTTGGTTGTAACATCAGCGACTCTCCTTACTTACGGCCTTTACGCTGCTGCTTTTTCGGTTGAGCAGCCTGTTCAGGTTGTTCAACAGCAGCCATACCACCCAGGATCTCACCTTTGAAGATCCATACCTTAACGCCGATTACACCGTAAGTGGTGTGCGCTTCCGAGGTGTTGTAGTCAATGTCAGCACGCAGCGTATGCAGCGGTACACGACCTTCGCGGTACCATTCGGTACGAGCGATTTCCGCGCCGCCCAGACGGCCGCTAACTTCAACTTTAATCCCTTTAGCGCCCAGACGCATTGCGTTCTGTACAGCACGTTTCATAGCGCGACGGAACATCACGCGACGCTCCAGCTGTGAAGTGATGCTGTCAGCAACCAGTTTTGCGTCCAGTTCCGGTTTACGGACTTCGGCGATATTGATCTGTGCAGGAACACCAGCGATATCCGCCACGCCCTTGCGCAGTTTTTCAACGTCTTCGCCTTTCTTACCGATAACGATACCAGGGCGAGCAGTGTGAATGGTTACACGAATGCTTTTTGCCGGACGCTCGATAACGATGCGCGATACAGACGCTTTTGCCAGTTCTTTATTCAGATACTGACGAACTTTAAAATCGCTGTCCAGGTTGTCAGCGAATTCTTTGGTATTGGCGAACCAGGTAGAGTTCCAGGGTTTAACAATACCCAGTCGAATACCATTAGGATGTACTTTCTGACCCATTGCTAGTCTCCAGAGTCTTAGCGATCGGACACAACCACAGTAATGTGGCTGGTGCGCTTCAGAATGCGATCTGCACGACCTTTAGCACGTGGCATGATGCGTTTCATACTCGGACCTTCGTCAACGAAGATTTTCGTCACTTTCAGATCGTCAATGTCAGCGCCATCGTTGTGCTCGGCGTTAGCAATGGCAGATTCCAGTACCTTCTTGACCAGTACAGCCGCTTTCTTGTTGGTGTACGTCAGAATGTCGAGAGCCTGCGACACTTTCTTACCGCGAACGAGATCCGCAACGAGGCGAACCTTCTGCGCAGAAGAACGAGCATGGCGATGTTTAGCGATAGTTTCCATCTCTTCCTCCTGGCTTATTTCTTCTTGGCTTTTTTATCAGCCGCGTGACCGCGATAAGTACGAGTCGGTGCAAATTCACCCAGTTTGTGACCGACCATTTCATCGGAAACGAAAACCGGAACGTGCTGACGACCATTATGGACAGCGATGGTCAAACCGATCATGTTTGGAAAGATCGTTGAACGACGGGACCAGGTGCGCAGGGGCTTCTTGTCACCGCTTTCCACCGCTTTCTCTACCTTCTTCAGCAAGTGCAGGTCAATAAAAGGACCTTTCTTGAGAGAACGTGGCATGGCTTATCCTCTATAATTATTTGCTACGGCGACGTACGATGAATTTATCAGTACGCTTGTTGCTGCGGGTCTTTTTACCTTTGGTCTGAACGCCCCACGGGGTTACCGGGTGCTTACCAAAGTTACGACCTTCACCACCACCATGCGGGTGATCTACCGGGTTCATCGCTGTACCGCGAACGGTAGGACGAATACCACGCCAACGGGAAGCACCTGCTTTACCCAGAACGCGCAGCATATGCTCAGCGTTGCCCACTTCACCCAGTGTTGCGCGGCAGTCAGCTTCAACTTTACGCATTTCACCAGAGCGCAGGCGCAGGGTAACGTAAGAACCTTCACGTGCAACGATCTGCACATAAGTGCCCGCAGAGCGAGCCAGCTGGCCGCCTTTACCGGGTTTCATTTCCACGTTATGTACGGTAGAACCCACCGGGATGTTGCGCATCGGCAGGGTGTTACCTGCTTTGATTGCCGCATCAACACCAGATTGGATCTGGTCGCCAGCTTTCAGGCCTTTAGGGGCCAGAATGTAACGACGCTCGCCGTCTTTGTACAGAACCAGTGCGATATTCGCAGAACGGTTCGGATCGTATTCCAGACGTTCAACAACCGCCGGGATACCATCTTTGTTACGTTTGAAATCAACGAGACGGTAAGCCTGCTTGTGACCACCACCGATATGACGGGTAGTGATACGACCGTTGTTGTTACGACCGCCGCTTTTGCTGTTTTTTTCCAGCAGCGGGGCAAAAGGTTTACCCTTATGCAGCTCTGGGTTCACCACTTTAACAACGTGGCGACGACCCGGAGATGTCGGTTTACATTTAACAATTGCCATTGTTTCTCTCCTCCGACTTACTCTGCGCCGCCGACGAAGTCCAGATTCTGGCCTTCTTTCAGGGTGACGTAAGCTTTTTTCCAGTCGCTACGACGACCAATACGCTGTCCATGACGCTTAACTTTACCCTTCATAATCAGGGTGTTTACGTCTTTAACTTCAACTTCGAACAGCTGTTGTACGGCAGCTTTGATTTCTGCCTTGGTCGCGTCTTTTGCAACTTTGAGCACGATGGTGTTAGTTTTTTCCATCGCAGTAGACGCTTTTTCAGATACATGCGGCGCGCGCAGTACTTTCAGCAGACGTTCTTCACGGATCATGCCAGCATCTCCTCAACTTGCTTAACTGCATCAGCAGTCATCACGACTTTGTCGAAGGCAATCAGGCTAACCGGATCGATGGCTGTGGCATCACGCACGTCAACCTTATAGAGGTTACGCGCTGCCAGGAACAGGTTTTCGTCCAGTTCACCGGTGATGATTAGCACGTCTTCCAGCGCCATATCTTTCAGTTTCTGTGCCAGCAACTTGGTTTTAGGCGCTTCAACAGAAAACTTCTCGACAACAATCAGGCGGTCCTGACGTACCAGCTCGGACAGAATGCTTTTCAGCGCGCCGCGGTACATCTTTTTGTTAACTTTTTGACTGTGGTCCTGAGGCTTCGCTGCAAAAGTCACGCCGCCGGAACGCCAGATCGGGCTCTTGATAGAACCTGAACGCGCACGACCGGTGCCTTTCTGACGCCACGGTTTTTTACCGGAACCGGTAACTTCAGCACGCGTCTTCTGAGCACGCGTACCCTGACGAGCACCCGCAGCGTATGCAACTACAACCTGGTGTACCAGCGCTTCGTTGAAATCACGACCGAAGGTAGTTTCGGAAACAGTCAGCGCGCTTTGCGCGTCTTTCAATACTAATTCCATTGCTATCCCCTTACGCCTTCACAGCCGGTTTAACAATCAGGTCACCGCCGGTTGCTCCCGGAACAGCACCTTTCACCAGCAGCAGGTTGCGCTCAGCGTCAACACGAACTACTTCCAGGCTCTGAACGGTTACACGTTCATTACCCAGCTGACCTGCCATTTTCTTACCCTTGAACACTTTGCCCGGAGTCTGGTTCTGACCAATAGAACCCGGTACGCGGTGAGACAGGGAGTTACCGTGAGTCGCGTCCTGGGTACGGAAGTTCCAGCGCTTAACGGTACCGGCGAAACCTTTACCTTTAGAGGTACCGGTTACGTCAACTTTTTTAACGTCAGCGAAAATTTCAACACTGATGCTCTGGCCAACAGAGAAATCGTCACCTTCAGCGGTGCGGAATTCCCAGGTGCCACGGCCAGCTTCAACGCCAGCTTTAGCAAAATGACCTGCTTCCGGTTTTGTTACACGGCTGGCTTTCTTAGTGCCAGTGGTAACCTGGATCGCAGTGTAACCGTCGTTTTCCAGGCCTTTAACCTGCGCCACGCGGTTTGCTTCAATTTCGATTACGGTGACAGGGATAGAAACGCCATCTTCAGTGAAGATACGGGTCATACCCACTTTTTTACCGACTAAACCAATCATTGTATCAACCTCTCAATCGCTCGATGACCTGATTAACCCAGGCTGATCTGCACGTCTACACCGGCAGCCAGATCCAGACGCATCAGAGCATCAACGGTTTTCTCAGTTGGCTCAACGATGTCCACTAAACGCTTATGAGTGCGGATTTCGTACTGGTCGCGCGCGTCTTTGTTAACGTGCGGAGAAATCAGAACGGTAAAGCGCTCTTTGCGGGTCGGCAGCGGGATAGGACCACGAACCTGCGCACCAGTGCGCTTGGCAGTCTCAACGATTTCCGCGGTTGATTGATCGATCAGACGATGATCAAACGCTTTAAGACGAATACGGATTCTTTGGTTCTGCATGAGACCAGAGCTCCAACTATTTATAAACGAAAAAAATTACTCCTCGCACCCATTACGATTGATGGGGGAGTGTAATCGTTCAGCTATAACACCCATATCGGGCGTATTGTAGGTGTTCGCAAATTGCGTTTCACCAGCGATTCAGCCAGAATCGCGCCTGCAATATTAGCAAGCCCGCGCATTATACGTAGATTTGTGCGGAAAGCAACCACTTGCGGCTAAAGAATCCGTCTATAAAAACGGCAGGCGGGGATTGCCGTCTGCCGTTTTCCGTCATAGAGGTGCCAGCCAGAGAGCTGCTGCGGCCAGGTTGCCGCCCTACTCCTGATCTTTAATTTGTGCCTGCAGATAATTCTGGATGCCCATTTTTTTCATCAGATCCAGTTCGGTTTCCAGCCAGTCGATGTGATGCTCTTCATCTTCCAGAATCTCAATCATCATATCGCGACTGACGTAGTCATGGACTTTATCCGCGTAAGCAATAGCTTCACGCAAATCTTTCGCCCCTTCCAGTTCAAGCTGGAGATCCGATTTCAGCATCTCCTCTACATCCTCACCGATTCTTAACCGGCCTAAATCCTGTAAATTTGGTATCCCTTCAAGAAACAAAATGCGTTCAATATATTTATCCGCATGCTTCATTTCATCAATAGATTCATGATATTCCACGTCGTTAAGCCGCATCAGGCCCCAGTTTTTAAACATGCGCGCATGCAAAAAATACTGATTTATTGCCACCAGCTCGTTACCCAGTAATTTATTAAGATGAGTTATGATTTTGTTATCGCCCTTCATGGTACTTCCTCCGCTTCCAGTTTAATTAGAGCGTAGATGCGGTTAGCAGGAAGTCAAAAAGACATGATAAAAAGTACGGGCATTTTTTCTGTCCAAATATTACATCCGGACAAGAGGCAGGTTTAGGAGGTGAAAGCTGGCCGGGTCAGGCAATCTCTTTGTAGGGTGGTATGTTCAGTAATTCCTGATCCATTATTTCCCGCGCGGCACGTATGCATTTTCCACATTGTTTACCAACAGGCACCAGCTGACGTAAATGCTGAATAGACGCCGGCTGATAACGGCGCACCGCATCACGAATCACCTTATCACTGACAGCATTGCATAAACAAACATACATTTCATTACAGCTCCCGGTCGCCTGATGCACAGTATATTAAATGCGAACGGTTATTATTACAAACAATAAAAAATTATCATTCTCTTTTTATTTATCACCCGTTGAAGGATAAAAAAAAGAGCGCCGGAGCGCTCTTTTTGGATGATTAACGATTTGGCTCGTTAAGCATCAGGTAATTAAGCGATAACTTTTGCCACAACGCCGGCGCCAACGGTACGGCCACCTTCGCGAATCGCGAAACGCAGACCGTCGTCCATGGCAATCGGGTGGATCAGCTCAACATTCATTTTGATGTTGTCGC